>NZ_JAQYXC010000303.1:0-639621 GCF_036322365.1 Streptomyces sp. SP18CS02 | reverse complement strand
GTGTCCGTGGCGGCGGCCGTCTTGGCGGCGGCGGTCTTGCGGGTGCGGCGGGGCTTGGTCTCGGCCACTGCCTCGGGGGCGGCGGTCTCGACGGCCGGCGCGGTCGCCGGTTCGGCGGCCTTGCGGGTGCGGCGGCGGGGCCTGGTCTCGACGACCTCCGCCGTCTCGGCCTGCGGGGCGACCTCGGCGTTCGCCACGACGGGGGTCGCGGTCTCGGCGGCCGGCGCGGTCGCCGGTTCGGCGGTCTTGCGGGTGCGGCGGCGGGGCTTGGTCTCCACCACCGCCTCCACCACTGCCTCGGGGGCGGCGGTCTCGACGGCCGGCGCGGTCGCCGGTCCGGCGGCCTTGCGGGTGCGGCGGCGGGGCCTGGTCTCGACGACCTCCGCCACCTCGGCCTGCGGGGCTGCCTCGGTCTGCTCGACCGTCACCGGCACGGCGGCCGGGGCGACGGGCGTCACCGGCGCGGCCACGGCCGCTGCGGAAGCGCCCGAACGGGTGCGTCGACGGCGGCGCGGGGTGCGCGGCTCCACCGCCTCGGCGGTCTCCTGGGCCGGAACCGCAGCCGTGGTCGCGGCCGTGGCCGCAGCAGCGGAGGCGCCCTCGGCCGACGGGGCACCGCCCCGGGTGCGGCGGCGCTGGCGCGGCGTACGGGTGCGCTCGGGACGCTCCTCCGTGCGCTCGTTGCGCTCGTTGCGCTCCGGACGACGGCCACGGGACGAGCGGCCGCCCGTCTCGCCCAGGTCCTCCATGACCTCCGCGTACAGACCCGCGCGGGTCCGCTCGGCACGGGGCAGGACGCCCTTGGTGCCCGCGGGGATGTCCAGCTCCTCGTAGAGGTGCGGGGAGGTGGAGTACGTCTCGACCGGATCGTTGAACTTCAGGTCGAGCGCCTTGTTGATCAGCTGCCAGCGCGGGATGTCGTCCCAGTCGACCAGCGTCACCGCCGTACCGGTCTTGCCCGCGCGGCCCGTGCGGCCCACCCGGTGGAGGTACGTCTTCTCGTCCTCCGGCGACTGGTAGTTGATGACGTGCGTCACGCCGTCCACGTCGATGCCGCGCGCGGCGACGTCGGTGCAGACCAGGACGTCGACCTTGCCGTTGCGGAACGCCCGCAGCGCCTGCTCGCGCGCGCCCTGGCCCAGGTCGCCGTGGACGGCGCCGGAGGCGAAGCCGCGCCGCTCCAGCTGCTCGGCGATGTCGGCCGCCGTGCGCTTGGTGCGGCAGAAGATCATCGCGAGCCCGCGGCCGTTGGCCTGCAGGATGCGCGAGACCATCTCGGGCTTGTCCATGGAGTGCGCGCGGTACACCCGCTGGGTGATGTTCGCGACGGTCGCGCCCTCGTCGTCCGGCGCGGTGGCGCGGATGTGCGTGGGCTGCGACATGTAGCGGCGGGCCAGGCCGATGACCGCGCCCGGCATGGTCGCCGAGAACAGCATGGTCTGGCGCTTCGCCGGAAGCATGTTGATGATCTTCTCGACGTCGGGCAGGAAGCCCAGGTCGAGCATCTCGTCCGCCTCGTCGAGCACGAGGGAGCGGATGTGGGACAGGTCGAGCTTCCGCTGGCCTGCCAGGTCGAGCAGGCGCCCGGGGGTGCCGACGATCACGTCGACGCCCTTCTTCAGGGCCTCCACCTGGGGCTCGTAGGCACGACCGCCGTAGATCGCGAGCACGCGGACGTTACGCACCTTGCCGGCCGTGAGCAGGTCGTTGGTGACCTGGGTGCACAGCTCGCGGGTCGGAACGACCACCAGTGCCTGCGGGGCGTCGGTGAGCTTCTCGGGCGCGGCGCGGCCCGCCTCGACGTCGGCCGGGACGGTGACCCGCTCCAGCAGCGGCAGACCGAAGCCCAGCGTCTTGCCCGTGCCGGTCTTGGCCTGGCCGATGACGTCGGAGCCGGAGAGCGCGACCGGAAGGGTCATCTCCTGGATGGGGAAGGGGGAAACGATGCCGACGGCTTCGAGGGCCTCGGCCGTCTCGGGAAGGATCCCGAGCTCTCGGAAAGTCGTAGTCAGGGTGCTGCCTCTTCTGTGAGACGCGGCATGAGGCGAACGAAGGGGGTCTTACCGTGCCGGTCCTGCCGACCGCCGCCTGTCAAGACCGCGGGCCGGGTGGCGCGGGACCACTGCCGTCGCTCGAGCGTCATACCGCTGAGGGTCCCCCATGCGATGCGCACGGAGGGCTGTCAGGTCGGAGCCGATCGGGCCACCGACCGGGCATCCTCATTCATGAGATGGCCCGCCGAGTCGGTACGGAAACACTGACTACTCAGCAGGCGCATTACCACTGTACCCCGGAATCGCGCAGGCGTGTTGGGCCGATTCACAAGGAGGGGGAGGTCACAGTGACTGGCCAGGACCTTCTTGAGGGTGTAGCGCGGGCTATTGTGCGCTTCATGGAGACGCCTGACAACGCCACTGCCACCGAAGAACCGACCGGGATCGCCGCCCAGGACTGGGCCGGGGCCTCCGCCGAGCCCCAGTACCGCGCGGCGGTCGTGGATCTGCTCGGCGCGCTCGCCTACGGGGAGCTGGCGGCCTTCGAGCGGCTCGCCGAGGACGCGAAGCTCGCGCCGACCCTGGCCGACAAGGCGGAGCTGGCGAAGATGGCGTCCGCCGAATTCCACCATTTCGAGCGGTTGCGGGACCGGCTGGCGGCGATCGACACCGAGCCGACGCAGGCGATGGAGCCGTTCGCCAAGGCGCTGGACGACTTCCACCGCCAGACGGCGCCGTCGGACTGGCTGGAGGGTCTGGTCAAGGCGTACGTCGGCGACTCGATCGCCAGCGACTTCTACCGTGAGGTCGCGGCCCGCCTGGACTCCGACACGCGCGCGCTGGTCCTGGCCGTGCTGGACGACACCGGGCACGGCAACTTCGCCGTGGAGAAGGTGCGCGCCGCGATCGAGGCGGACCCGAGGGTCGGCGGGCGGCTCGCGCTGTGGGCGCGCCGGCTGATGGGCGAGGCGCTGTCGCAGGCCCAGCGGGTGGTCGCGGAGCGCGACGCGCTGTCGACGATGCTGGTCGGCGGGGTCGCGGACGGGTTCGACCTCGCCGCGGTCGGCGAGATGTTCTCCCGGATCACCAAGGCCCACACCAAGCGCATGGCCGCTCTGGGGCTCGCCGCCTGACGGGCACCTCCGGCCGTGCGGGCCGAGGGCCGCACGGGACGGGGCCGGGGCGTATGCGGAAGGTCTCGCCCGGACCGCGGCGCCCTGGACACCCTCCCCCGTAGCCCTCCGACGGGGGGGAGACGCCCCCACCGCCATGACTCCCTCGGCTCCTCCTCCGCCGTGCGAGCGCACGCACCGGACGCCGGGGCCTCCGCCTCCGGGCGGACGCCGGCCTCTCCGGGCGCTCCCCAGGGGGTGAGGGCTCAGGAAGAGGGTGCAGAGGGTTCAGAAGAAGCGGCGGCGTGCATCACGTCGCCGCTGATCGGCGCAGGCGGTGGCCCGGGCGGATCAGCAGGGACAGGACGACGGCGTCGACCACGGCCGCGCCGATCAAGGTGCCCGGCGCGTGCCCCGGGCCGAGCGCCGCGTGGGTGAGCAGGGCGCCGAACAGGGCGCCCAGCACGCCGGTGACGACGACGACACGGCGCGAGGGGAGCCGGTCGGGCAGGCGCCGGGCCGCGGCCCAGGACAGGGCGAGTCCGAGCGCGACGGAGCCGAGAGCTTCCCAGAACACTGATCACCTCGCGGACGGCGGGGCGGGCAAATCGGTCGTAGGCCGTACTACCCGAAGCGGGCGGCGGGCAATCCTCCCCGGGGCCCATGGGACCCGGGAGCGACATCCGTCGCCCCCGCGGCCCACGCATCCACGCGCCGCAATCCGCCGCCATCCGCCGTCATCCGCGATCACCTGACGTCGCCCGGCGTCGGGAACCGGGTCGCGGCCCCTGTCGCAGGACGTACCCAGGACACGCGAAGGGCCCGGTGGGGGTGACACCCCCACCGGGCCCTTCCCGGTCGATACCGCTCGGTGCGCGCGCTCCGGTCCGTGCCGGAGCTCCGGCTCAGAGCGCTCCGAAGCCCACCCGGCGCACCGCGGGCTCACCGAGCTCCACGTATGCGATCCGCTCGGCCGGCACCAGGACCCTGCGGCCCTTCTCGTCCGTCAGGCTGAGCAGCTGCGCCTTGCCGGCCAGCGCGTCGGCCACCGCGCGCTCGACCTCCTCGGCGGACTGCCCGCTCTCCAGAACGATCTCCCGGGGCGCGTGCTGCACGCCGATCTTGACCTCCACGGCTATGTCCCTCCGAACGGTCAGCGTTGCGCGGTCAGCCGCGCCGTACGCAGCACACATTAGCCCGGAGAGGGGACACGTCATGGCCCACCCGGGCACGCCATGAGCGAACAGCCCTCGTGGCGAACGTCCGGGGAAGCCCGGCGGGCACCCGACGAGTGGCCGGAAGCCCGCCGGTGCCCCGTCAGCGCCTCGTCAGTGCCTCGTCAGTGCCCGTCCGTGCCGTGCAGCGGGAAGCCCGCGATGCCGCGCCAGGCGAGGGACGTCAACAGCTCCACCGCCTTCTCACGGGGGATGGTCGACTCGCTGGAGAGCCAGTACCGGGCGACCACCTGGGAGACGCCGCCCAGGCCCACGGCGAGCAGCATCGACTCGTCCTTGGACAGCCCGGTGTCCTCGGCGATCACGTCGGAGATGGCCTCCGCGCACTGCAGCGAGACCCGGTCGACCCGCTCGCGCACCGCGGGCTCGTTGGTCAGGTCCGACTCGAAGACCAGGCGGAACGCGCCGCCCTCGTCCTCCACATAGGCGAAGTAGGCGTCCATGGTCGCCGCCACGCGCAGCTTGTTGTCGCTGGTGGAGGCCAGCGCCGTACGGACCGCCAGGAGCAGCGACTCGCAGTGCTGGTCGAGCAGGGCCAGGTACAGCTCCAGCTTGCCGGGGAAGTGCTGGTAGAGCACGGGCTTGCTGACTCCCGCACGCTCCGCGATGTCGTCCATCGCGGCCGCGTGGTAGCCCTGGGCCACGAAGACTTCCTGGGCAGCGCCCAGAAGCTGATTGCGTCGGGCTCGGCGCGGCAGGCGCGTACCCCTAGGGCGCGCCGCCTCGGTCTGCTCGATGGCTGTCACGCCGCCTCCCAAAGTCGATCCATGTGCGCTGTGCGCCGCCCGCCATCGTACTTTTGGGTAACCCGGCTGTGCGCGGTGCGAGCGCAGAATTTCACGTACCGGACGCCCGTGGTAGCAGGAGATTCAACGTTAAACCGAACAAATCAGCGGTAGTCGTCCTCGTCCAGGGCGACGACGCGCGCCTGTTCGAGCGCGTCCGCCTCGTTCGCGGTGTCCGGATCGATGCGGGGCAGCGGGTCGTCCTCGTGGGGTCGCAGCTCCGTGTGCTGTTCGGCGGCGTCGGCCTCGGGGGTCTCCTCGTCCAGCCCCTCGGTCTCCACGTCGTCCGCGAGCTCCATGAGCTCCTCGAACGTCTCCGGTTCGGTCGGGTCGACGGTCATGTGCGGCCTTTCGTGTAAATGCCCATATGTACGAGCGTAGGAGGTACCTCTTCGGGGCGCTATGCGATCTGTGACGGCGAACACAGCGAGTGGCGCGTGATCGTCTCGTAACATTGCCCGCATGTCTTCGACCGAGCTGCCGGAATCGCCGACCGCCGCCGCGGCGGTGCCGCGGGTCAGCACCGTGCGGGTCGCCGAAGGCGAGCGCCTGCGCTCCGTGCCACTACCCGGTCTGACGCTCACCATGCGGTACCGGCCCTCGCGGCGCACCGGTCTGGCGCCCGCGCTGTACGTGCACGGACTCGGCGGCTCGTCGCAGAACTGGTCGGCGCTGATGCCGCTGCTGGAGGACGTGCTGGACGGCGAGGCGGTCGACCTGCCCGGCTTCGGCGACTCCCCGCCGCCCGACGACGGCAACTACTCGGTGACCGGACACGCGCGCGCGGTCATCCGGCTGCTGGACGCCTCCGGACGGGGCCCGGTCCACCTCATCGGCAACTCGCTGGGCGGTGCGGTCTCCACCCGGGTCGCGGCCGTGCGGCCCGACCTCGTGCGCACGCTGACGCTCATCGCGCCCGCGCTGCCCGAGATCCGCGCCCAGCGCAGCGCCTGGCCCACCGGACTGCTCGCGGTCCCCGGCGTCGCGCAGTTCTTCGCCCGGCTGACCAGGGACTGGACGCCGGAACAGCGGGTCAGGGGCGTGATCTCCCTCTGTTACGGAGACCCCGGGCGGGTCACCGACGAGGGCCTGCGCAACGCCGTGGAGGAGATGGAGCGGCGGCTGGCCCTTCCGTACTTCTGGGACGCCATGGCACGCTCGGCCCGCGGCATCATCGACTCCTACACGCTGGGCGGCCAGCACGGGCTGTGGCGTCAGGCGGAGCGGGTCCTCGCGCCGACCCTGCTCGTGTACGGGGGCCGGGACCGGCTCATCTCGTTCCGGGTGGCCCGCAAGGCGGCCGCGGCGTTCCGCGACTCGCGGCTGCTGACGCTTCCGGACGCCGGGCACGTCGCGATGATGGAGTACCCGGAGGCGGTCGCGCAGGCCGTCAGGGAACTGATCGACGACAAGGGCGGGAGCTGATACGGCGCGTGGGACGACATAGTCGCAAGGGCCCCGCCCCCCAGGCCGCCGAACGCCCGGCCGCACCGCCCGCCCCGGCCTCCCCGCCGGAGCCGGGGGCCACGTCCTTCGGGGAGGGCCCGGCAGGAGGTGACCGGCCCGGCACCGGACGACGCCGCCGGTCCGCCGGCACGGCGCAGGAGCAGTACCGGTCGGCCGGCGACCAGCAGACCGCGACCCCTCCCTACGGCACGCCCTACGCCCGGCCGTCGGCCGGTGCTCAGCCGTCGTCGTCCCCCCGGCCGCAGGTGCGCGGCGGCCACCCGGAACAGCGGGAGCAGGGCGGTGCCTGGGGCGAGGCCGGGCGGTACGGCGAGTGGCGCGGGACGCCCCGCGCCCCCTCCGCCCCGGGTACCGCCTCGGCCCAGGGCGTGTGGACGGCTCCCCGTCCGGCGCCGGGCGCGGGGCGGGCGGCCCGGATCCCCGGCCCCCGGCGCGAGTTCGTCGAGGCGTTCGACCAGGCCGCGCCCCACGCCCCCGACGGGTCCGACGCCCCCGACGCACCCGGCACGGCCGACGCACCCCGCACGGCCGCGAGGCGTTCCTCGCTCGGCACACGGGACCCCCGGCCGCAGGGCGCGGGCCCGAAGCCCCCCGGCGCCGACGCCCCCGCCGCGGCCCCCGGGCCCGGGCCCGAGGAGGAGGGAGCGCCCGGGCCGGCCGCCAGGGGCGGCAAGGGCCGGACCTTCACCGGCATCGCGGCCGCCGCGGTCACCACCGTCCTCGCCGTCGTCGTGGCCGGTCAGGTCACGGACACCGGACCGGACGCCTCCGGTGCCCGGTCCGCGGGCGAGGCCGCCGACCGCGACGGCGAGGACGACGCCGCGTCCCGTTCCGACGAGCGGGTCGCGCCGCCCCAGGCCGCGAAGCCGGCCGCCCCCCTGACCTACGACCAGCGGATGTCGCTCCAGGTGCCCCTGGACGCCGCCCTGCGCGGGTCCGGTGAGTTCCAGGCCGTACCCGGACTCGCCGCGGCGCCCGGCAAGGGCCGCAAGATCCGCTACCGGGTCGACGTCGAGAAGGGGCTCGCCCTCGACGGCGCGCTCTTCGCCGAAGCCGTCCAGAAGACCCTGAACGACGAGCGCAGTTGGGCGCACGGCGGCGCCATGACGTTCGAGCGGATCTCCAGCGGGGAGCCGGAGTTCGTCATCACCCTGGCCAGTCCGGCCACGACGGCCGTCTGGTGCGCCAAGTCCGATCTGGACACCACGGTCGACAACGTCTCGTGCGACTCGGCCGCCACCGAACGCGTGATGATCAACGCGTACCGCTGGGCGCAGGGCTCGGAGACGTACGGCGACAAGGCGATGTACACCTACCGGCAGATGCTCATCAACCACGAGGTCGGGCACCGGCTCGGACACAACCACGTGAGCTGCCGCACGCCGGGCGCGCTGGCGCCGGTGATGCAGCAGCAGACCAAGTCGCTGGAGGTCGACGGAATCAAGTGCCGTCCCAACCCCTGGGTGTTTCCCGGCGGTTGAGCCGGAGCGTCCGTCCGGCCGTCACCTCCGCGTTGACATCGGGCGGGCGTTCGTAGATATTTCTCGGCATGTCGCACCGCCCTCTCGCCTCCGAATGCGCCGCCATAGAGCTGGCGCTCATCGGCGTGACCGGGCACACCGTGGCCGACATTCTCTGTAGCTGACGCCTGCCCGAGCGCGCGTCGGCACCTTCCCGCCGTCATCGCCCGTATGCCCCGCACGAGGTCGGCCCGGCCTCGGCCCCGGCGCACGGACCGTCCGTGGACGGCCCGTTCGCCGCGGCGGTCCCCGTACACCCGCACACCGGTGTCCGGTCGTCCCGTGCGAAGGCATCCGAACCGCGCCCGGGTGTCCTTCCCGAGCTTCTCCCGCAGGCGCGGCATTCCCTGTGCGTACCCACTCGGGTGCGCGTCTTCCCGTTGTCGCTGCCTTCGCGGAACAGCTCGCCACCGCACCTGCCGCTTCCGATCGCAGTACACCGAGAGGTCTCCTCCCATGCGTCAACCGTCCGTCATATCGCGCCGCGCGGCCGCGGCCGCCATCAGCCTCGTCGTCGTCTCGGGCGCCGTCGCCTGCGGCCCCGAGGGCGCCGGCGCCGGGGGAGGCGGCGCCGCCGGCGCTGCGGGCAAGCCGCAGAAGGGCGGCACGCTCACGATCCTCAACAGTGAGGCGCAGAGCGACTTCGACCCGGCGCGGCTCTACACCTCGGGCGGCGGCAACGTCCCCTCGCTGGTCTTCCGCACGCTCACCACCCGCAACCGCGAGGACGGGGCGGAGGGGGCCAAGGTCGTCCCCGACCTGGCCACCGACACCGGCCGCCCCAACAAGGACGCCACGGAGTGGACGTTCACGCTCAAGGACGGCCTGAAGTACGAGGACGGCACGGCGATCACCACGGCCGACGTCAAGTACGGCATCGAGCGCTCCTTCGCCGCCGAACTCTCCGGCGGAGCCCCGTACCTGCGCGACTGGCTGATCGGAGGCGACACCTACGAAGGCCCGTACAAGGCCGGCGCCGACGGGAAGAAGGGCAAGGAGCTGGCGTCGATCGTCACGCCCGACCCGAGGACGATCGTCTTCAAGCTGAAGAAGCCCGAGGGCGAGTTCCCCTTCGTCGCCACCCAGACGCAGTTCGCGCCCGTGCCGAAGGCCAAGGACACCGGGGTGAAGTACGAGGAGCACCCCGTGTCCTCGGGCCCGTACAAGGTCGTCAGGAACGAGAACGACGGCGAGCGCCTGACGCTGGAGCGCAACCCGCACTGGTCGGAGAAGAACGACGAGGAGCGCAAGGCGTACCCGGACCGGATCGACGTCAGATCCGGCCTGGACGCGGCCGTCATCAACCAGCGGCTGTCGACCTCCTCCGGCGCCGACGCCGCGGCCGTCACCACGGACACCAACCTCGGCCCGGCCGAACTCGCCCAGATCGGCTCCGACAAGGCCCTCGCCGCCCGCGTCGGCACCGGCCACTTCGGCTACACCAACTACCTGGCCTTCAACCCGAAGGTGAAGCCGTTCGACGACATCAGGGTGCGCCAGGCGATCTCGTACGCCATCAACCGCACCAGCGTCGTCAACGCGGCCGGCGGTTCCGCGCTCGCCGAGCCCGCCACCACCTTCCTGCCCGCGCAGAAGTCCTTCGGGTACACCCCCTACGACCACTTCCCGGCCGGGAAGACCGGTGACCCGGCCAAGGCCAGGCAGCTGCTGAAGGAGGCGGGCCACCCGAACGGCCTCGCCATCACCCTGACGCACTCCACCGCCCAGAACCGCGAGACCAGCCCCGAGGTCGCGACCGCGGTCCAGGAGGCCCTCAAGCAGGCGGGCATCACGGTGAAGCTGGAGGGCCTGGAGAACAACGCCTACAACGAGAAGCGCCGCAGCGCCAAGGACGCGCCCGGCTTCTTCCTCTCCCGCTGGGGAGCGGACTGGCCGGCCGGCGGCCCGTTCCTGGCGCCGATCTTCGACGGACGGCAGATCGTCACCGACGGCTCCAACTACAACCACGCCCAGCTGAACGACCCCGCGGTCAACAAGGAGATCGACGAGATCAACAAGCTGACCGACCTGTCCGCCGCCGCCCAGCGGTGGGGCGCCCTCGACAAGAAGATCGGCGAGCAGGCTCTGGACGTGCCGCTCTTCCACCCCGTCTACAAGCGCCTGGTCGGCAAGGACGTCAAGAACGTCGTCATCAGTGACTGGACCGGTGTCCTCGACGTCTCGCAGGTCGCGGTCAAGTGACCACGCTGCAAGAAGCCCTGGCGCCCCCGGCGGGCCACGTGCCCGCCGGGGGCGCCGCCCGCCGGATATGGCGGCGGCTGCGGACCCGCCCCTCCGCGATCGCCGCGGCGGGCGTACTGACCCTGCTGGTGGTCCTGGCGGTGGCCGCGCCGCTCCTGGCGGCCGTCGCGGGCCAGGACCCGTACACGTACCACGACGACCTCGTCGACTCGGCCCGTGGCGGTGTGCCGGTCGGCCCGTTCGGCGGTGTCGGCGCCGACCACTGGCTCGGTGTGGAACCGGGCACCGGACGGGACCTGTTCGTCCGGCTGCTGTACGGAGCGCGGATCTCGCTGCTGGTGGCCGTCGGGGCGACGGCCGTCCAGGTCCTGATCGGTGTGGGCGTCGGGCTCCTCGCCGGGCTGGGCAACCGCTGGGTGGACGGCGTTCTCGGCAGGCTCACCGAGGTGATGCTCGCGCTGCCCATGCTGGTGCTGGCCATCGCGCTGACCGCCGTGGTGCCCCCGGACTTCCCCCGGCCCCTGCTGCTGATCCTGGTGATCGGGGTCCTCGGCTGGGGCGGTACGTCGAGGATCGTGCGGGCGCAGACCCTGACCCTCAAGTCCCTGGACTTCGTGGCCGCCGCGAGGCTGAGCGGCAACGGCCCGCTGCGGGTGGCACGGCGCGAGCTGCTGCCGTCGCTGGCCGCCCCGGTCATCACGTACGCGGCGATCCTGCTGCCGACGAACATCGTCGTCGAGGCGTCGCTCTCCTTCCTGGGCGTGGGGGTGAAGCCGCCGACGCCGTCGTGGGGGCAGATGCTCTCCACCGCGCAGATCTGGTTCCGGGCCGACCCGATGTACGTCCTCCTGCCGGCCGGGCTGCTGTTCGTCACCGTCCTCGCCTTCACGGTGCTCGGGGACGCGGTACGGACCGCACTCGACCCGCGGGAGGCGAGCCGGCTGCGCGTCGGCACGCGCAAGGAGTCGGGGACGCCCGGCAAGGAGCGGGGCGGGGCGCCGGGGGCCGGCTCCCCGACGGCGGCCGCCACCACGGACGGGAGGAGCGGGTCATGACGCGTTTCGTGCTGAAGCGGCTGGCCGGCGCGGTCCTCGTGCTGCTCGCGCTCTCGGCCCTGGTCTACGGGCTGTTCTATCTGGCGCCGGGCGACCCGGCCCAGCTGGCCTGCGGCGACCGCTGCACGCCGCAGCAGGTGGCGCAGGTGCGCGACCAGCTCGGACTGAACGATCCCGTGCTGACGCAGTACGGCCACTTCCTCCAGGGCGTCGTCGCCGGGCGCGACTACAGCTCGGGCATCGGCGCGCTGCACTGCGACGCGCCCTGCCTCGGGCTCTCGTACCAGACGGACCAGCAGGTCACCGACGTGATCGTGCAGCGGCTCCCGGCCACCGCCTCGCTCGCCCTCGGCGCTTTCGTCGTATGGCTGGTCGTCGGCGTCGGCACCGGGCTGCTGTCCGCGCTGCGGCGCGGCGGCCTCACCGAGCGGGCCCTGACCGTCCTCACGCTGGCCGCCACGGGCATGCCCGTCTTCATCCTGGGCCTGCTGCTGCTCATGGCCGTCTGCGCCTACCTGCAGTGGCTGCCCTTCCCGACCTACGTGCCGCTGACCGAGGACCCCGAGCAGTGGGCGTGGAACCTGCTGCTGCCGTGGCTGACGCTGGGGCTCTACGAGAGCGCCAAGTACGCCCGGCTGACCCGCAGCTCGACGCTGGAGACGCTCGCCGAGGACCACATCCGTACCTTCCGGGCGTACGGGGTGGGGGAGCGGGCCGTCGTCGCACGGCACGCGCTGCGGGGTGCCGTACCGCCCGTCATCGCGCTCAGCGCGTACGACCTGGGCACGGTGTTCGGCGGTGCCGTGCTCACCGAGTCGCTGTTCGGCATCCCCGGTCTCGGCAAGACGCTGATCGACGGGGTGCGAGTGATCGATCTGCCGGTGGTGGTGGGGGTGGTGCTGGTGACCGGCGCCGCCGTGGTGGTGGCCAATGTGGTCGCCGACCTGCTGTACGCCGCCGCCGACCGAAGGGTGGTACTGACGTGACGCCGCTGGTGGAGGTCGAGGACCTCGTCGTCCGGTTCCCGGCGGGGGACGGGGAACTGCGCGCCGTGGACGGACTCTCCTTCGAACTGGCACCCGGCCGCGCGCTGGGCCTCGTCGGCGAGTCCGGCAGCGGGAAGAGCACCGTCGCCGGCGCGCTGCTGGGCCTGCACCGGGGAACCGGGGCGCGGGTCGACGGCACGGTGGTGGTGGGCGGCACGGACGTCGGCGCGGCGGACCCCCGCCGGCTGCGGGAGCTGCGCGGCGGCATCGCCGCGATGGTCTTCCAGGACCCCCTGTCGTCCCTGGACCCGTACTACGCCGTCGGCGACCAGATCGCCGAGGTGTACCGGGTGCACACCGACGCCTCGCGCAAGGCCGCCCGGGCGCGCGCGGTCGAGGTGCTCGACCGGGTCGGCATCCCGGACGCGACCAGGCGCGCCCGCTCGCGTCCGCACGAGTTCAGCGGCGGCATGCGGCAGCGGGCCCTGATCGCGATGGCGCTCGCCTGCGAGCCGAGTCTGCTGATCGCCGACGAACCGACGACCGCCCTGGACGTCACCGTCCAGGCCCAGATCCTGGACCTGCTGCACACCCTGCGGCAGGAGACCGGCATGGGCCTGCTCCTGGTCACCCATGACGTGGGTGTCGCGGCGGAGAGCGTCGACGACGTCCTGGTGATGCGCGCGGGACGGGAGGTGGAGCGGGGGCCGGTGGGCGACCTGCTGTCCGCGCCGAAGGCGCCGTACACCCGGGAGCTCCTCGCGGCCGTGCCGCGCCTGGACGGCCCGCGCGCGGCCCGCGTCGTGGAGCGGGGAGCCGGGCCGGGGGCCGGGGAGCGGGAAGCGGCGGCCGGGCCGGCCGGCCCGGGACCGCTGCTGGAAGCCGTCGGGCTGCGGCGGGAGTTCGGCCGCGGCGGACAGCGCGTCACCGCGGTCGACGGGGTCTCCCTCACCGTCCGCGCGGGCGAGACGCTCGGCATCGTCGGGGAGAGCGGCAGCGGCAAGACCACGCTCGGGCGGATGCTCGTGCGCCTGCTCGACCCGACGGCGGGAGAGCTCCGCTACCGGGGTACGGAGATCGGCACGCTGTCCGACAGGGCGCTGCGCCCCCGGCGGCACGAGCTGCAGATGGTCTTCCAGGACCCGGTCTCCTCCCTCAACCCCCGCCGGTCGGTGGCCGAGTCCGTGGCCGACCCGCTCAGGGCGGCCGGCGTCCGGGACGAGGAGCGGATCACGGCCAGGGTGCGCGAGCTGCTGGGACGGGTCGGACTCGATCCCGACCGGGCCGACCGCTACCCGCACGAGTTCAGCGGCGGCCAGCGCCAGCGGATCGGCATCGCCCGCGCCCTGGCGGCCGAGCCGAAGCTCATCGTCTGCGACGAGCCGGTGTCCGCGCTCGACGTGACGACCCAGGCACAGGTCGTCGGGCTGCTCGCCGAACTCCAGCGCGAGCTCGGCCTCGCGCTGGTCTTCATCGCCCATGACCTCGCGGTGGTACGGCAGGTCAGCGACCGGGTGATGGTCATGCGGCGTGGCCGGGTCGTCGAGGAGGGCGGCGTGGACGAGGTGTACGGGTCGCCCCGGGACCCCTACACGCGCGAGCTGCTGGCCGCCGTACCGGCGCTCGATCCCGCGCTCGCGACCGCGCGCCGGTCCGCCCGCCGCGCGCTGGGCGCGCCCGGCAAGGAGCTGTCCGTCGTCTGAAGGGCCGACGGGCCGAGGAGCCGAGGGGCCGAGGGGCCGACGGTTGAGCGTTGAGGGGCCGAAAGGCTTCTGACGTGGCCACCCTTTAGCGCGATGAAACGTGATGGGGGGAGGAAAGTTACGTGCATTCACCCCTTCCGGTGGCGCGACGGACAACCGTCCGTCGCGCCACCGGCATATCCGCTTACGGTCGTCCCGCTGTGAGTCGCCGGACCAACGGTGGCCGCGCACAAGGGAGATCGGGGGTGTGCTCGTGCGGATCGGACTGCTCACCGACGGTGGTTACCCGTACGCGACGGGTGAATCCAGGCTCTGGTGCGACCGGCTCGTGCGCGGGCTCACCGGGCATGAGTTCGACATCTACGCCCTGAGCCGCACCGCTCAGCAGGAGGACGGCGGCTGGATCCAGCTCCCCCCGCAGGTCCGGCGCGTGCGCACGGCTCCCCTCTGGGCCCCCGGCGACGACGGCCGCAGCTACGGCCGGCGCGACCGCCGACGCTTCGCGGCGCACTTCATGGAGCTGGTCAGGGCCGTCACCGGCGCCGACGAGGCCGTCCCCGCCCCCACCGGCTCCGGGGGACACACCGGTGGGGCGCCCCGCGCGGGCGAGGCCGGTCCGACGGGCGCGGCGGCCTCGGCGGGGTTCGCCGAAGGGCTGTACGGCCTGGCCGGACTCGCCAGGGAGCGCGGCGGCCTGTACGCCGCCCTCCGCTCCGAAGTCGCCGTCCGCACCGTGGAAGCCGCCTGCCGTGCGCCCGGCGCACGCCGCGGCGTGCGGGATGCGACCGTCCCCGACTACCTGACCTTCGTCGACCGGCTGGAGCGCGCACTGCGCCCCCTCTCGCCGGACTGGTACGGCCCGGAGGGCCTCGGCGCGGTCGACCTCTGCCACGCCGCGTCCGGCGGCGCCGCGGCGCTGCCCGGCCTGCTGGCCAAACGCTTCTTCGGTGTTCCGCTGCTGGTCACGGAGTACGGCGTACAGCTGCGGGCGCACTACCTCGCGACCGACGCGCCCCGGGCCGCCCCCGTGCGCGCCCTGCTCGCCGCCTTCCAGGGGCGCCTCGCCGCCGAGGTGTACCGACAGGCCGCCGTGATCACCCCCGGCAACACCCACGCCCGCCGCTGGCAGGAGAGGTGCGGCGCCGACCGCGCCCGACTGCGCACCGTCTACCCCGGCATGGAGGCGGAACGGTTCGCGGCGGTCGGCGAGGGCGAGGACGGGGGAGAGCCCCACACCCTCGTGTGGGTGGGCCGCGTCGAGCCGGCCAAGGACCTCTTCGCCCTGCTCCACGCCTTCGCGGCGGTGCGCGAGGAGGAGCCGGCCGCGCGGCTCAGGATCGTCTGCGCCCCGGTCCACGAGCCGGAGGCCGCCGCCTACCTCACCCACTGCAAGGCGCTGTCCGCCCAGCTGTTCCCGGACGAGGCGGCCGACGCGCACGCCGTGGGCGACAACCCCGTCTCCTTCGAACAGATCGGCGGCCCGGAGGCACCCGATCTCGCCGAGGCCTACGCCTCGGCCGGCGTCGTCGTGCTCTCCAGCGTCGTCGAGGGCTTCCCCATCAGCCTGGTCGAGGCGATGTTCTGCGCCAGAGCCACCGTCTCCACGGACGTGGGCGCCGTCGTCGAGGTCATCGGCGGTACGGGACTGGTCGTGCCCCCGCGCAATCCGCGGGCGCTCGCCGATGCCTGCCTCGCGCTGATGCGCGACCCGGCGCGCAGACAGCGGCTGGGCGCCGCCGCGCGCGCCCGCGCGCTCGAACTCTTCACCGTCGAGCAGAACCTCACGGCATTTCACGGCATTTACCTGGAGCTCATCTCGCACGCTCCCGTGCGCCGCGACGCGGAGGGCGTCGACGCCGACGGCGGGCCCCGGCCCTTCGCGTACCCGGCCGAGGCCCGTGTCCCCGGCCACTGGACGGGCCGCGCCCCCACGCCCGGCTGGGCCCACCGGACAGCGGGCGCCTTCTCCGGAGCGGGAGGCGGCGGCGATGCCTGACGAAGGCAGGACCGCCCCGGTCCGCCCCGCCACCGGCTCCGCTGCCGCGTCCGGCACCCCCGCCCCCCGCCGGGGCCACGCGGATCCCGTCAAGGCGCTGCTGCACCGCCACCGGGAGCTGTGCCGACGGGCCGTCGACCCCCTGGAGATCGCCGCGGGTCTGGAGGCCCACGGTGTCACCGACCGCACCGCCGCCCGCTTCCGGCACCGTGACGTCTTCTCGCTCGCCGAGGAGCTCTACGCGCGTGTGCCGCGCGGCGACGGTCCGGCCGGCCCCCACGCCGCACCGGAAGAGCCGGCGCCGAAGGCCCGCTGGGTCCTGCCGGCCCTGCTGCCCGGCGCCGTGTGCGTCCTCGCCGCCGCCGCGTCGACGGCGGTCGACGGCCCGGCGCGGCTCGCGACCGGAGCCGCCGGCGTGCTCGGCCTCTGCCTCGCCCTGCGCGCCGCACTGCGCCACGGGCCGCTGAGCACCAGGCGCCGTACCGTGCCCGGCGCGCGGGTGTACGTCTGCCTGCTCCTGGTCCACTCCGTGTACGGCGACGGCCTGCTGGAGCGGCTCGTGGCGGGCGGCCCGGACGGCCCCTGGCCCCCGCAGACCGGTGCGCTGACCGGACTGGCGCTCGCGGTGGCCCCCGCCGCCTGGTGCGCCCGGCTGTTCGCCGACAGGGCCCGGCGCGGGCTCGTCGGCAGCCGAGGCCTGGCGGACTTCGCCGCCCGGACCAGGCCGCTGCTCCTCGGCGTCGTCGCCCTGCAACTGGCCGCTCTGGCCGGCCTCCTGGCGCTCGTGGGACTGGTGGGCCGGCTGCCCGTACCGTACGGCTCCGACGGCGCGGGCCCGGCTCCCGGCTCCGGTTCCGGCGGCGCGGGCCTCCTCGGGGCGCCGGGACCGCCGGGAGCGCTGTGGGCCGCCCTCGCCCTGGGCATCCTGCTCTTCGTCGCCCGGCTGCTCACCGTCCACGGCTTCCCGGAACCGGCCGCCGCCGCCCTCCTCGCCGCCTGCGCGGCCCAGACGCTGGCCCTCGCCTCCGTGCTCGCCGGCCGTGTGCCCGGCTGCGACTGGCTCGCCCGCCCCGTCCAGGCCGTCATCGACACCTGGGGCACCCCCGCAGTGCCCGCCCTCGTCTGCGGTGTCGCCGCCCTCGCCCTCCTGGCCCGCGCCGGCGCCGCCCTCACCCGGGCATCCGCCCACGCCACCCCCTGACCCCCTGCCGGGCGACGTACCCGCGGAGCCGACGCCGCAGGTGCACAGCCACATCATCAGCACTTCGCGATTCCCAAGGAGAAAACAGAGATGACCCCTCGATCCTCAGCAACGGCCGGTCGGCGCGAAGGGGCCGCGCGATGAGGGTGCTGCTGCTCGGTGCCAATGGGTTCCTCGGCCGTTTCGTCGCGGACCGGCTGCTCGCCGACCCGGCCGTGCACCTGACCGCCCTCGGACGCGGCGACGACGCCGACGTGCGCTTCGACCTCGCGGGCGGCAGCCCCGGCGCGCTCACCCGCTTCCTCGACGCCGTCCACCCCGGGGTCGTCATCAACTGCGCCGGAGCCACCCGTGGCGGCGCCCGCGAGCTGACCCGGCACAACACCGTGGCCGTCGCCACCGTCTGCGAGGCGCTGCGGCGCAGCGGCTGCGGGGCGCGCATGGTCCAGGTCGGGTGCGCCTCCGAGTACGGCCCCTCGCAACCGGGCTCCTCGACCGCCGAGGACGCGGTGCCGCGCCCCGGCGGCCCGTACGGCGTCTCCAAGCTGGCCGCCACCGAGCTCGTCCTCGGCTCCGGCCTGGACGCCGTCGTCCTGCGCGTCTTCTCCCCGGTCGGCCCCGGCACCCCGGCCGGGTCCCCGCTCGGGCGGCTCGCGGAGGCGATGCGCCGCGCCATGCAGTCCGGCGACGGCGAGCTGAAGCTCGGCGGGCTCGGGGTGCAGCGGGACTTCGTCGACGTACGGGACGTGGCCCGCGCCGTGCACGCCGCCTCCCTGTCGGCGGCCCAGGGCGTCGTCAACATCGGTACCGGACGCGCGGTACGGCTCAGGGACGCCGCCGCCGTCCTGGCCCGCGTCGCCGGGTACACCGGCGCCCTGCACGAGCTGGACGCGCCGCCGGCGCGGCCCGCCATCGGCGTCCAGCGCGGCGAGTCCCTGCCCGACCACCACGCGGTCGGCCCCTACCCCTACCCGGACGGCTGCGGCAGCTGGCAGCAGGCGGACGTCCGGACCGCGCGCGACCGGCTCGGCTGGCGGCCCCGGATCAACCTGGAGGAGTCCCTCGCGGACATCTGGATGGAGGCGGCGTGCCGTATCTGATCCGGCCGGGCACCGCGCCGGCGGCGACCGAGGCCGCCCGGCTCGGCTTCGGTGTCCCCGGCTACGCCCATCCCCTGGTCGCTCCCGTCGAATGGGCGGAGCTGACCCGCCCCGGCACGCCGCTCCACTGGGCCGTCCTCAACGTGGCCGACGGACCCGGCTACCGGCCTGACCCGCACTGCCTGGAAGCGGCGGGCAGGCTGAGCAACGCGGGTGTACGGGTCCTGGGCCATCTCGACCTGGCGCACGGGTCGCGGCCCTTCGGCGAGCTCGTCTTCGACGCGCGCCGCTACCTGGACTGGTACCGGGTGGACGGCTACCTGCTGGAGCGCTGCCCCTCCGACCGGGCGGGCCTGGCCGCCGTACGGCGCACGACCGCGGCGCTGCGGGCGCTCCTCGGCGAGGCGGGCGGCGGCCATCTGGTGCTGGGGCACGGCACCCATCCGCATCCGGGCTATCTGGAGACCGCCGACCAGCTGGTGACCTTCGCCGGGCCGTGGACCGATTACCGCTGGTCGCAGGTGGCGGAGTGGACGGCGGACCATCCGCCCGAGCGGTTCGCGCACCTGGTCCACGGGGTGCCGCGCAGCCATCTGCGGGAGGCGATGCGCATCGCCCGCTGGCAGGGCGCCGGAACGATCTTCTTCACCGACCGGACCGGACAGAGCGGCCCATTCGAGGCACTGCCCGGCTACTGGGACGAAATCGTCTCGCAGATCGGACCGGGTGTCTCGGAATGAGAAGGGGCGTGGCAGTGTTACGGAAGAACGACCGTACTGACTACCGACCAGCTGTATTGATGAGGTCTCCGTGTCGCTGCCACCCCTGGTCGAGCCGGCTGCCGAGCTCACCGTGGACGAGGTTCGCAGGTACTCCCGCCACCTGATCATCCCCGATGTCGGGATGGACGGGCAGAAGCGGCTGAAGAACGCCAAGGTGCTCTGTGTGGGCGCCGGTGGCCTGGGCTCGCCGGCGCTGATGTACTTGGCTGCGGCGGGTGTCGGGACGCTCGGCATCGTGGAGTTCGACGAGGTCGACGAGTCGAACCTGCAGCGCCAGATCATCCACAGCCAGTCGGACATCGGCCGCTCCAAGGCGGCGTCCGCACGCGACAGCGTTCTCGGCATCAACCCGTATGTGAACGTGATCCTTCACGAGGAGCGGCTCGAGGCCGACAACGTGATGGAGATCTTCGGCCAGTACGACCTGATCGTCGACGGCACGGACAACTTCGCCACGCGCTACCTCGTCAACGACGCGTGCGTGCTGCTGAACAAGCCGTACGTCTGGGGTTCGATCTACCGCTTCGACGGTCAGGCCTCGGTCTTCTGGTCCGAGTACGGTCCCTGCTACCGCTGCCTCTACCCGGAGCCCCCGCCGCCGGGCATGGTCCCCTCCTGCGCCGAGGGCGGCGTGCTGGGCGTACTGTGCGCGTCCATCGGTTCCATCCAGGTGACCGAGGCGATCAAGGTCCTGGCCGGTGTGGGCGACCCGCTGGTCGGCCGGCTGATGATCTACGACGCCCTGGAGATGCAGTACCGCCAGGTGAAGGTCCGCAAGGACCCGGACTGCGCCGTCTGCGGCGAGAACCCGACCGTCACCGAGCTCATCGACTACGAGGCCTTCTGCGGCGTCGTGTCCGAGGAGGCCCAGGAGGCGGCGCTCGGCTCCACGATCACTCCCAAGCAGCTCAAGGAGTGGATCGACGGGGACGAGAAGATCGAGATCATCGACGTCCGCGAGCAGAACGAGTACGAGATCGTCTCGATCCCGGGCGCCAAGCTGATCCCGAAGAACGAGTTCCTGATGGGCAACGCCCTCCAGGACCTCCCGCAGGACCGGCGCATCGTCCTGCACTGCAAGACGGGTGTCCGCAGTGCGGAGGTCCTCGCGGTGCTGAAGTCCGCGGGCTTCGCTGACGCGGTGCACGTCGGCGGCGGCGTCATCGGCTGGGTCAACCAGATCGAGCCGGAGAAGCCGGTCTACTAGCCCGCCTTCCGCGCAGCCTCCACGTGAGGAGGGGCCGGACCCGCCGGGTCCGGCCCCTCCTCACGTGCGTCCCCCGCTCTACGAGGAGCAGGCCGTGCCGCTCGGCGGGACCTTGCCGTCGAGCAGATAGCCGTCGACGGTGCCGGTCACACAGGACGACGTGCCGTACGCGCCGTGCCCCTCGCCCTCGTTGCTGATCAGCACGCCGACCCCGGCACCGAGCTCGTCCGCCATCCTGCGGGCTCCCTCGTACGGCGTGGCGGGGTCCCCCGTGGTGCCGATCACCAGCACGGGGCCCGCGCCGGGAGCGCTCGTCCCGGGGGTGACCGACTCGCCCTTCACGGGCCAGTCCGCGCACCAGCCCGCCGTGTCCCACGCCAGGAACTCGCCGAAGACCGGGGAGATCCGCCGGAACTCCGGCAGCAGCGCCCTCGCGTCGTCGGCCGTCGGCCGCTGCGCGCTGTCCGCGCACGAGATCGCGCGCTGGGAGTGGCTCTGCGTGCCGTAGTGCCCCTTCCCGTCCCGGTCGTTGTACATGTCGGCGAGCCGCAGCAGCCCGTCGCCCGTGCCCTGCTCCGCCTCCTCCAGTGCCGCGGTCAGCGTCGGCCAGCTGCTCTGCGAGTACAGCGGCATCACGATGCCGGCGAGGGCCAGGCTCTCGGTGAGCCTGCGGCCGCCCCCGGCCGGCAGGGGCTCGCGGTCGAGCCGCTTCAGCAGCCGCGCCACACGGGCGGTGCCGGCTTCGGCGCCCTCGCCGGTGGAGTCGAAGTAGTTGTTCAGCGCCCGCTGGAAGCCGGTGGTCTGGTTGCGGGCGTGACCCGCGGTGTCGGCGGTCGGGTCGACGACCGCGTCCAGGACGGTCCGCCCCACGCGCTCCGGGAACAGATGGGCGTAGACGCCGCCCAGCTGGGTGCCGTACGAGATGCCGAAGTAGTGGAGCTTCTCGTCCCCCAGTGCCTTGCGGACGAGGTCCATGTCCCGGGCGGCGGCGGTGGTCGCGACATGGGCGACCACCCTGCCGCTGCGGGTGGCGCAGCCCTTGCCGAAGGCCGCGCCGTCCGCGAGGAAGGCGGCCGTCTCGGCGGGCGTGTCCGGGGTGATGTCCACCGTCGTCTCGGCGGCGGCCGCCTCCGCGTCGTCACGGCAGACGATGCCCGAGCTCCGGGCGACCCCGCGCGGGTCGAACCCCACCAGGTCGTAACGGCTGTTGAGCTTCTCGTACGCACCGGCCGCCCGCGGCAGGACGCTCACGCCCGAGGCGCCCGGGCCGCCGAAGTCGAACAGCAGCGAGCCGAGGCGGCGGTCCTTGTCGCGCGCCTCCTTGCGGATCAGCGCGATGTCGATCGTCCCGCTCCCGGGCCGGTCGTGGTCGAGCGGCACCCGCACGGCCGCGCAGCGCCACTGCGAGCCGGGCTCCTCGCCGCCCTCCGGCGCGGTGCACCTCTGCCAGTCGAGCCCCTGCCCGGACCGGGACGCCGGCCCCGGACCGTCGCCGGACGCGTCCGGACCGCCGCTGTCGCAGCCCCCCAGCACCCCCGTGAGCAGCGCCGTCGCCGCGGCCAGTGCCCCCGTCCGTATGCGTATGGGCAAGCGCGTGGACATGAGGGCCCCCTGCATCCGTAGCGGACCGCCATCCTACGGAGTGCCCGGGAGCGCCCGTCGGCAGCACCGTCCGCCCGCACGGCCGGGCCCCGCGGGCAGAGGGATCCGGGAGACGGCCGGGGGCTACGGGCAGACGGTTCCGCCCGCCGGGACCTTGCCCTGGAGCAGGTAGGCGTCCACCGCGCGCTGCACACACGCGTCACCGCTGTTGTACGCGCCGTGGCCCTGGCCCTTGTACGTCAGCTCGACGCCGACCCCCGGACCCAGCGCGTCGGCCATCGCCCTGGCGCCCGCGTACGGGGTGGCGGGGTCGCCGGTGTTGCCGATGACGACGATGGGGGCCGCGCCCGGGGCGCTGACGTCGGGGTGGGCCCAGGTGCCCGGGACGGGCCAGGCGGAGCAGCCCAGCAGTCCCCAGCCGAGGAAGTCGCCGAAGACGGGGGACGCCTCGCGGAAGGCGGGCAGCCGCGCCCGGGTCTGCTCCACCGAGTAGCGCGCCTTGTCGTCGACGCAGTTGATGGCCGCGTTCGCCGACTGGCTGTTGCTGTACGTGCCGTTCTGTTCGCGTCCGTTCATGGAGTCCGACAGCGCGAGGAGCAGGCCGCCGTTGCCGCCGTCCGCCTCGTCGAGGCCCTGCTCCAGGTAGGGCCAGTACTCCTTGGAGTACAGGGCCTGGGCGATGCCGTTGGTCGCCTGTGTCTGGGTGAGCCTGCGCTCGCCGATGCCGTCGATGGGCCTCTTGTCGAGCTCGGCGAGCAGCCCGACGACGAACTCCTCGATCTCGGCGGGGGTGCTGCCCGGCAGCCGGCAGTCCTCGGCGCGGGCCACGCAGTCCTTCGCGAAGTTGCCGAGCGCCAGCTGGAAGCCCTTCGCCTGTCCGATCGAGCCCTGCTCGGCCGTCGCGGTGGGGTCGACGACCGCGTCGAAGACGGCCCGGCCCACCCGTTCGGGGAACAGATGGGCGTAGACGCCGCCCAGCTCGGTGCCGTAGGAGATGCCGAAGTAGTACAGCTTGTCGTCGCCGAGGACCTCTCGCATCAGGTCCATGTCGCGGGCCGCGTCGGCCGTTCCGACGTGCGGCAGGTCGGCGCCGGAGTTCTTCTCGCAGGCGTCGGCGAACTTCCGCAGCCCCTCCTGGTAGGTCTTCACCTCGGCGTTGTCGTCCGGTGTCGAGTCCAGCGCGAAGAACGCGTCGAGGGCGCGGTCGTCCTCGCACTCCACGGGCTGGCTGCGGCCGACCCCGCGCGGGTCGAAGCTGACCAGGTCGTAGCGGGAGCGGAGCTTCTCGTAGTCCTGGGCGAAGGACGGCAGGGCGGTGATGCCGGAACCCCCGGGCCCGCCGAAATTGAAGAGGAGGGAGCCGATCCGCTTGGCCGGATCGCCGGCCCGGGCGCGGATCAGGGCGAGCTCGATGGTCTCGCCGTCGGGCCGGGAGTAGTCGAGGGGGGCGTCCATGAACGCGCACTCCCAGGTGCCTCCGCCGGGCAGCGGGGAGGGGGAGGGGCCGCCGCCCTCCGCGACGGACGGGGCCATGCACTCGGACCACTCCAGTTCCTGCGCGGACAGGTCCTGGGCCCGGCCCCCGTCGCTGCCCTGCCCGCCGCCGCCGGAACAGCCGGCGACCACGAGGACGGCGGCGGTCGCGGCGGCGACCACGGCGGCCCGGCGCCGGGTGGCGGGTCGGTGGGCGGTACGCCGGACGGGGCGGCTGGTCGCAGGCATGTTCCCATGGTGCTCCCGACCCGCTCTCCCCGCCTGCGACGGCCGTCCATGCGGGTGGCCGCGCGGCGGCGGGGCCGGAGGCGGTGCCCCTCCGGCAGCCCCGGCCCCCCCGCCGGCCCGCGTGCGGGGCGTCGCGGTCCGGGCGGGACTTTCCGGGCGCTCCCTAGAGCGCGCCCTTGCGGGTCAGGTGGTTGAACGAGAACCACCCGGGCAGCACCGGCAGCCACAGCGTCAGCAGCCGGTACAGCAGCACCGCGGGCGTCGCGACCTCCAGCGGCAGCCCCACCGCCACCAGACCGAACGTCAGCGCGCCCTCGACCGCCCCGACACCGCCGGGCGTCGGCGCCGCCGAGCCCAGCGCGTTGCCGGCCAGGAACACCACGGCGAGGCTCGCGTAGCTCAGCTGCTGCTGCCCGCCGTCGAAGGCCCGGATGGACGCGTCGAGGCACAGCACGAACGCGCAGGTCAGCAGCAGCATGCCGCCGATCCCGGTGACCAGCTTCACCGGCCGCTGCAACACGTCCAGCATGCGCGGCACCACTCCCGCGAACAGCGAGCGCAGCCTGGTCGAGACGAACTTGCGCAGGAACGGGATGGCCGTGACGACCAGTACCAGCACCGCGACCGTCAGCAGACCGGCGATCACCGTGCGGGAAGGGGTGAACGACGAGGTCTTCTCCGTACCGGTCAGATAGCCGAAGGAGAGCAGCAGCAGGATGTGCGCCCCGAGCCCGAAGAGCTGCGAGGCGCCCACGCTCGCCACCGCCAGTCCCGGCCGTACGCCGGAGCGCTGGAGGAAGCGGGTGTTGAGCGCCACACCGCCGACCGCGGCCGGGGCGACCACCTTGACGAACGATCCGGCGACCTGCGCGACGACCGTGCGCAGGAACGACACCCGCTCCGGTACGAAGCCGAGCAGGCTCATCGCCGCCGCCACGTAGCTGACCGCCGAGAACAGCACGGCCGCCGCGACCCACGCCCAGTCCGCCTGGGCGATGGTCGACAGCGGGGTGCGGGCGATCTGCGAGAGCAGGAAGTACGCGGCGATGGCACCGGCGATCATGCTGATCAGCGTGCGCGGCCTGATCCGCTCCAGCCGCGCCGGTTCGACCGGCGCCTGCGGCCTGATCAGCAGCACCTGCCGGCGGATCTGGGAGAGCAGGTCCTCTTCGCGGGCCTCGTCCAGCGCCTCGTCCAGGGCCCGCTTCTCGGCCTGCTTCTCCGCGCGCACCGCCTTGCGGTCCGCCTTCTTCCCGGCCCTCGGGCTCTCCCCGTCCGCCGTGGGCGGGCCGTCCGTCGCGCCTTCGAGGCGGGCCTGCTTGGCGGCCTCGGACGCCGCGAGCACGGCCTCGCGCTCGCGCTGCGAGCGTTCACGCGCCAGCCTGCGCAGGGTCGCCCGGGTGGAGCGGCTGAGCGCGATCGGCTGGAGCAGCGGCAGGCAGTCGGCGACCGCGTCCGGACCGAGCTCGCGCACCGCGGCGGCCACCGCCCGCTCGGCCCCGGCCCGCAGGCCGAGCGTCGTCAGCAGCTGCGCGATGTCCATGCGCAGGACCAGGTCGCCGGCGGCGATCTCACCGCCCCGGAGATCTGTGATGATCACTTTGCCGGAACGATCCACCAGAAGCGCGTCACCGGTCAGCCTGCGGTGCGCGATACGCCGCGACTGGAGCGCCCGCACCTGCTGCCAGGCGCCCACGACCACCTCGTCGGTGATCTCCTCGTCGGTCAGCGAGTCCAGGGAACGCCCGCCCAGGTGCTCGTACACGAGCATCACGGCGTCCGGGCCGAGCTCGGAGGTGGCGATCAGCTTGGGCGCGTTGGCGCCGGCGGCGATCGCCGCGTACGCCAGGAGCGCCTCCTGCTCCAGGGCCTGGCGCAGCGACTGGAGGGAGCGCCGGGTGGTGATGCCCCGCAGCGTCAGCCGGCGCCACACCCGGTAGAAGAACCCCTGAGCCTGCTGCTCGCGGTCCACGACGGTGACGTCGAGCGGCGGACCCTCCTCCAGGGTGACCAGATAGCGGCGGCCCCGGTCGCCCTGCTCGGCCGCGTCCGGGACGCCCTCGGCCCGCATCGCCGTCACCGGGTGGAAACCGACATGGCGCAGACCGGCCAGCAGGTTCTGCCCGGTCGGGCGCACGTTGGGGGAGCCGACGGCGTACAGGGTCCCGTACGCCACGGTCCAGCCGATCAGCACCGTGAGAATGATCGAGAACGCCGTGGTGTAGCCGGCCACCAGCATGGCGAACGCGTCGAGCAGCAGGACCATCCACAGCACCACGCGCCAGCGCGGGCGGCGGGCCATGCCGACCGCCGTCATATAGGCGATGACGGGCGCCAGGTAGCCGTGCACCGGATCGGTCAGTCCGCCCCCGGACTGCGGCTGCGTCAGCGCGTCCTGGATGGTGCCGGGGGCGGCCTTGGCGACCCACAGGTCGGTGGCGAGGGTGACGCCGTGCGCGAGTACGGCGGCGAGCACGCCGTCCGCGATCCGCAGACCGTCGCGTTTGATCAGCCGCTCGATCGCGAAGGCGACCGGGACGAGCAGGACGGCGATGCTGGAGGCCAGTCCGGCGATCTTGACGAAGACGTCGGGGGCCTGGCCGGTCCCCTTGTTGATGTCCGCCTCCAGGCCGGAGGTGGTGGCATGGGCGAAGGCGGCGATGGCGATGACGACCGCGATGGCCAGGATGCCGATGAGCAGCCGCAGCAGATCGGACGGGCGGTGCACCCGGGCGGCCAGCAACGGCTCGTCACCGGAGACGCGCTCGGTGGTCTCCGCCCCGGTCACCCGTGCCGGGTCCGGACGGCCCGGCTCGTCCCGGTCCTCGGCGGCACCGGCACCCGCATCGAGCCCCGCCGGGGACTTCGCCCGCGCCCTGCCGGCGCTGACGCCGGGATGCGGGGAACCGGCCCCCGGGCCGTCGTCGGGCCCGGGCCCGGACCGCTGGGCGGGTTCCGGCGTGTGCGCGGGCTCGCGCGTGTGCTCCTGCTTCTCGTGCCCGCCCGCGGGCCGCTGTGGGCGCGACTCGGCGTCAGGAGTGCTCGCCACCTCGGAAGGCCGCACATCCTGCCCCTTCGTCGTCTCTGTCTCTTCTTGATCTCGTATCACCAGTCACCGCCCGGAAGATGGTGGCATGACCGGACGGCGCACGGAGGCATCAGGGTGCGCCGTGACGTCGCGCGGTGCGTGGGAGCGGCCGTCGGCCGCCCGGCGCACGTCCCCGGACGACCGGTCGTCGGGCGTTGTCGGTGCCGTGGTGCAGGATGGACCGGATGAGTGCTGAGGACCTTCCCGAGTACGCGGAACGGGTACTGGAAGTCGCCGAGCTGATCCCGCCCGGCCGGGTGATGACGTACGGGGACGTCGCCGAGTGGCTCGGTGAGGGCGGGCCCCGCCAGGTCGGCCGGGTCATGGCGCTCTACGGCGGCGCGGTGCCGTGGTGGCGCGTGGTGCGGGCCGACGGACAGCTGCTGCCCGGCCACGAGCTGCGCGCGCTCGGGCACTACCGGGAGGAAGCCACGCCGCTGCGGGAAGCCGCGCGCACCGCCGAGGGGCACCTGCCGCGCCTCGACATGAGGCGGGCCCGGTGGGACGGCGGCGAAGGCGGCGGAAGCGCCAGTGCGATGACTCACAGTTGACAGCTTGGTCCATCCGGGGCCCCGGCGGGCACTCTGGAGACGGTGACGGCCGATCCGGCGGTGTCCACGGTGTCCACGGTGTCCACGGCCGTCCCCGCGACGGCACGCGGCGCCGCGACCGCCGGGGGCGCGCCCGTCGGGCCCGCCCCGGGCGGGCACTGGCGTAGCGTCGTCGCCGCGGCACGAGCCGAACCCATACCCGTACCTGTACCCGCACCCTCACCACCAGCACACCACCAGGACCGGCGATCCACGTGAGCTCCTCCTCCACCACCCGGCGTATGCCGTACCAGGACCAGGTACGGCAGCGGACCCCGGGCGTGTACCGACTGGTGCGTACCCCGCCGACTCCCGCGCATCCCCCCCTCCTGGACGCATCGCAGCGCGCGGTGGTTGACCACGCGGGGGGACCGCTGCTGGTCCTCGCCGGACCCGGCACGGGCAAGACCACGACCCTGGTGGAGGCGGTCGCGGCGCGGATCGCACAGGGCACCGACCCCCAGCGGATCCTGGTCCTCACCTTCAGCCGCAAGGCGGCCGTGGAACTGCGGGACCGGATGGCGGGCCGGCTGGGGGGCGCGTCCGCCCCGCAGGCCACCACCTTCCACTCCTTCTGCTACGCCCTGATCCGGGCCCATCAGGACGCGGACCTGTTCGCCGAACCGCTCCGGCTCCTGTCCGGTCCCGAGCAGGACGTCGCCGTCCGGGAACTGCTGGCGGGCCAGCTCGACCTCGAACGGGACGGCCTGGCACGCGTGCACTGGCCGGACGAGCTGCGGGCCTGTCTGACGACGCGCGGCTTCGCCGACGAGGTGCGCGCGGTGCTCGCCCGCTCGCGCGAACTGGGACTCGGGCCCCGCGCCCTCGCGGACTTCGCCGCCCGCACCGGCCGCCGGGACTGGTCGGCGGCGGCCGGGTTCCTGGCCGAGTACCTCGACGTGCTCGACATGCAGGGCGTGCTGGACTACGCGGAGCTGGTGCACCGCGCGGTGCTCCTGGCGTCCGGGCCCGAGGTGGCGGACCGGCTGACCGCGCGGTACGACGCCGTGTTCGTCGACGAGTACCAGGACACCGACCCCGCCCAGGTCCGGCTGCTGCGGGCGCTGGCCGGCCACGGGCGGACGCTGTACGCCTTCGGCGACCCCGACCAGTCGATCTACGCCTTCCGCGGCGCGGACGTCAACGGCATCCTGGACTTCCCGGACACCTTCCGCCGCGCGGACGGCACGCCGGCCCCGGTCGCGGTCCTGTCCACCTCGCGGCGCTCGGGCGCCGGCCTCCTGTCCGCCACCCGTCTGATCACGGCGCGGATGCCCCTGTCCCGGCTCCCCGCCGACCGGGCGAGGGCCCACCGTGACCTCTCGGCCGTCCGGGACGGCGGCCAGGTGGAGGCGTACACCTTCCCGACCGCCTCCACCGAGGTCGACAACATCGCCGACATCCTGCGCCGCGCCCATCTGGAGGACGGCGTCCCGTGGAGCGACATGGCGGTCCTGGTCCGCGCGGGCGGGCGCACCATCCCCACCCTCCGCCGGGCCCTGACGTCCGCGGGCGTGCCCCTGGAGGTGGACGGCGACGACGTACCCCTGCGCCACGAACCGGCCGTCGCCCCGCTCCTGACCGCCCTGCGGGCCACCGCCACGGCCTCGGCGACCGCCACCGCCACCGCCACGGCCGCGCTCGCGGCTGTCGAGGGACGCGACGGCGACGGCACGGCGCACGAGGACGCCGGGAGGACCCGGGAGGGCGCGGGTGCCGATACCGGGGCCCCCGCCGAAACCGGAACCCCTGCTGAAGCAGGAACCCCTGTCGCAGCCGACGCCGACGCCGACGCCGACGCCGACACCGGTACCGACACGACGGCGGAGGCGGACGGGGCGGAGGCCGGGGCGGCGCACACGGACCGCTTCGGAGGTGCCGGGGAGCCGTCCGGAGCCGAGGGCCCGGCGGCCGCCGCCTGCTGGCTCGACACCGAGACCGCGTTCACCCTGCTCACCTCGCCGCTCGGCGGCATGGACACCGCCGACCTGCGGCGGCTCGGGCGCGCCCTGCGCGACGAGGAGCGGGCCGGGGGCAACAGGGTCCCCCCGCCGTCCGACATCCTGCTCGCCCGGGCCCTGGCCGAGCCCGAGCGGCTCGTCGCCCACGACCCCGCGTACGCCCGGGGCGCCCAGCGCCTCGGCGACCTGCTGCGCAGGACCCGCGAGCTCCTCGCCGCCGGCGGCACCGCGGAGGAGGCCCTGTGGCTGCTCTGGGACGGCACCCCCTGGCCCACCCGTCTGCACCGCACCGCCCTGCGCGGCGGCGCGGCCGGCCGCAACGCCGACCGGGACCTCGACGCGGTGTGCGCGCTCTTCGACACCGCCGCCCGCGCCGAGGAACGCACCGGCGGCCGGGGCGCCCTCAACTTCCTCGAGGAGCTCGACGCCCAGGACATCGCCGCCGACACCCTCTCCACGCGTCCCGTGCGCCCCGACGCCGTACGCCTGATGACCGCGCACCGCTCCAAGGGCCTCGAATGGAGCCTGGTCGTCGTCGCGGGCGTGCAGGAGGGCCTCTGGCCCGATCTGCGCCGCCGCGGCTCCCTCCTCGAAGCCGACCGCATCGGCCGTGACGGCCTCGCCGAGCCGCTCACCCCCGGCGCCCTGCTCGCGGAGGAGCGCCGGCTCTTCTACGTCGCCGCCACCCGCGCCCGCGACCGCCTCGTCGTCACCGCCGTCAAGGCACCCGCCGACGACGGCGACCAGCCCTCCCGCTTCCTCACCGAGCTCGGCACCGAACCCCGCGACATCACCGGCCGCCCCCGCCGCCCCCTCGCCGTCGCCCCGCTCGTCGCCGAACTGCGGGCGACGACCGTCGACCCCGCGGCGTCCCCCGCGCTGCGCGACGCCGCGGCCAGGCGCCTGGCCCGGCTCGCCGCGCTCACCGACGACGAGGGCCAGCCCCTCGTACCGGCCGCACACCCGTACCGCTGGTGGGGCCTGTACGACCCGACCCACTCGGCCGTCCCCCTGCGCGACCGGGACCACCCGGTCGCGCTCTCCGGCAGCGCCCTGGACCAGCTGGCCAACACCTGCGCCCTCCAGTGGTTCCTGGGCCGCGAGGTGAAGGCCGACGCGCCCGCGACCGCCGCCCAGGGCTTCGGCAACGTCGTGCACGTCCTCGCCGACGAGGTCGCCTCCGGCCGCACCCCGGCCGACCTCGCCGTCCTGATGGAGCGACTCGACTCCGTCTGGGACGCGCTCGCCTTCGACGCCCCCTGGAAGTCGGCGCAGGAGAAGGAGCACGCGCGCGTGGCGCTGGAACGCTTCCTGCGCTGGCATGTCATGGACCGCGGTGGCCGCACGCCCGCCGCCACCGAGCACGACTTCGACGTGACCCTCGAAGCGGGGGAGTACGCGGTACGGATCCGGGGCTCCATGGACCGCGTCGAGGCCGACGCGCAGGGCCGTGCGTACGTCGTCGACTTCAAGACCGGCAAGCAGACACCCACCAGGGACGAGGTCGCCCAGCACCCCCAGCTCGCCGTCTACCAGCTCGCCGTCCGTGAGGGAGCCGTCGACGAGGTGTTCGGGGGCCGCCGCCCCGAGCCCGGCGGCGCCGAGCTCGTGCAGCTGCGCCAGGGCGCCCCGAAGAAGGAGGGCGGCGAGGACCTGCCCCGCGTCCAGGCCCAGGAGCCCCTGGCGGGGGAGTGGGTCGGAGACCTCCTCGCCACCGCCGCCGGACGCGTGCTCGACGAACGGTTCACCCCGTCCGCCGGGCAGCACTGCGGGCACTGCGCGTTCCGGGCCTCGTGCAGCGCCCGGCCCGAGGGACGGCACATCGTCGAATGAGGATTGTCGGTGCGGCCGGTTAGCCTCTCTGGGGTGACCGCTCGCATCACCGACCCGGAGCAGCTCAAGGAGCTCCTCGGCATCCCGTTCACCTCGGAGCAGACGGCCTGCATCACCGCGCCGCCCGCCCCGCAGGTCATCGTGGCCGGAGCCGGCTCCGGCAAGACCACGGTGATGGCCGCCCGGGTGGTCTGGCTGGTCGGCACGGGACGGGTCGCACCGGAGCAGGTCCTCGGCCTGACGTTCACCAACAAGGCGGCCGGCGAGCTCGCCGAGCGCGTGCGCACCGCCCTCGTCCGGGCCGGTGTGACCGACCCCGACGTCATCGACCCGGACGATCCGCCCGGCGAGCCGCGCATCTCGACGTACCACGCCTTCGCCGGGCAGCTGCTCACCGACCACGGCCTGCGCATCGGCCTGGAGCCGACCTCACGGCTCCTCGCCGACGCCACCCGCTACCAGCTCGCGGCGCGCGTGCTGCGCGAGGCCCCCGGGCCCTACCCGGCGCTGACCAAGTCCTTCCCGACCCTGGTGGCGGACCTCCTCGCGCTCGACGCCGAGCTCGCCGAGCACCTGGTGAGCCCCGCCGACCTGCGGGCGTACGACTCCGCACTGCTCACCGCCCTGGAAGGCGCCCGCCTCAGCAACGCCGATCTGCGCAAGGTCCCCGAGGCCGCCGCCGCACGCCGGGAGCTCCTGGACCTGGTCGTCCGCTACCGGGACGCCAAGCGCCTGCGCGACCTGCTCGACTTCGGCGACCAGATCGCGCTCTCCGCCGAGCTCGCCCTCACCCGCCCCGAGGTGGGGGCGATCCTGCGGGACGAGTTCCGGGTGGTCCTCCTCGACGAGTACCAGGACACCTCCGTCGCCCAGCGGCTGCTGCTGTCCGGCCTGTTCGGCGGCGGCACCGGCCACCCGGTCACCGCCGTCGGCGACCCCTGCCAGGCGATCTACGGCTGGCGCGGCGCCTCCGTGGCCAACCTGGACGACTTCCCCGAGCACTTCCCGTACGGCGACGGCAGCCCCGCCACCCGCTTCTCGCTCAGCGAGAACCGCCGCAGCGGCGGCCGCCTCCTGGACCTCGCCAACGGACTCGCCGCACCCCTGCGGGCCATGCACGAGGGAGTGGAGGCCCTGCGCCCGGCGCCCGGCGCGGAGCGCGACGGCAGCGTGCGGATCGCCCTGGTGCCCACCCAGGCGGAGGAGATCGCCTGGCTCGCCGACTCGATCGCCCACCTCGTCCGGACCGGCAAGGAACCGGGCGAGATCGCCGTCCTGTGCCGGACGGCCACCGACTTCCCGGAGATCCAGGCCGCGCTGGTGGCCCGGGACGTCCCGGTCGAGGTCGTGGGCCTCTCCGGGCTGCTGCACCTGCCCGAGGTCGCCGACCTGGTCGCGGTCTGCGAGGTCCTCCAGGACCCGGGCGCCAACGCCTCCCTGGTCCGGCTGCTCACCGGCCCCCGCTGGCGCATCGGCCCCCGGGACCTGGCCCTGCTGGGCCGCCGGGCCCGGCTGCTCGTCCACCGTCCCCGCGGCGCCGAGGACGACGCCGACGCCGACGAGCGGCTGGCCGCCGCCGTCGAGGGCGTCGACCCGGCCGAGGTCGTCTCGCTGGCCGACGCCCTGGACACCTTCCTCGACGCGACCGGCCAGGACGACGGGCTGCCCTTCTCCGCGGAGGCCAGGGTCCGGTTCGCCCGGCTCGCCACCGAGCTGCGCGACCTGCGCCGCTCCCTGGCCGACCCCCTGATGGACGTACTGCACCGGGTCCTCGCCACCACCGGCCTGGAGGTCGAGCTCTCCGCCTCGCCGCACGCCCTGGCCGCCCGCCGCCGCGAGACGCTCGCCGGGTTCCTGGACGTCGCCGCCGGGTTCGCCTCGCTGGACGGGGAGGCCACCCTCCTCGCCTTCCTCGGCTTCCTGCGCACGGCCGCGCAGTACGAGAAGGGCCTGGACAACTCCCTGCCCGGCGGCGAGAACACCGTCAAGGTCCTCACCGCCCACAAGTCCAAGGGCCTCGAATGGGACGTGGTCGCGGTCCCCGGACTGGTCACCTCCCAGTTCCCGAGCACCAGGTCCCGCGAGTCCTGGACGGCCCAGCCCCAGGTCCTGCCGCACGCCCTGCGCGGTGACGCCCCCACCCTCCCCGCGATCGAGGGCGGCTGGGACGCCAAGGCCCTCAAGTCCTTCAAGGACGCCATGAAGGACCACCAGCACACGGAGGAGCTGCGCCTGGGGTACGTGACCTTCACCCGCCCGCGCTCGCTGCTCCTGGGCTCGGCCCACTGGTGGGGCCCGTCCCAGAAGCGCCCGCGCGGCCCCTCGCCGTTCCTGCACGCGCTGTACGAGCACTGCGCGGCGGGGTTCGGCGAGATCGAGGCATGGGCGGACGAACCGGAACCGGACGCGGAGAACCCCGCCCTCCAGGAGTCCCTCGCGGACCGGGCGTGGCCGCTGCCGCTGGACCCGGTCTCCCTGACGCGCCGCCGCGCGGCCGCCGAGAAGGTCCTCGCCCACCTGGAGTCCGCCCACCTGGAGTCCTCGCAGCCGGGGGCCGTGCCGGGGGAGGACGACGCGGACGCCCGCGTCCGTCCCGCCGCCCCGCACGGCCCGGCTGTCCTTGAGGACCCGGGCGGCCTTGCGGACCCGGATGTCCTCGAAGGCCCGGAGCCGGAGTACCCGGAGGATCACCCGGAGCCGCCGGAGGACCTGGCGGACTGGGACGACTGGCAGCCGGCTCCCCACCCGGACACCGCACCCGCCCCCGGCACCGACACCGCCCCCGGCACCGCGTCCGCACCCGACCCCGCGTCCGGGGCGCACTCCACGCCGTCCGGGAACGGGGCGGGCGACCTCCCGCACGTACCCGCCCCCCGCCGGCACGGGCAGACCGGGCAGACCGGGCAGCCCGCAGCGCATCCGCAGCCGCACCCGGCCGGGCCCGGCGGACCTACGGAAGGCCCCGTCGAACGCCTCACCCCCGAGGAGTCCCGCGCCGTCGCCTCCTGGGACCGGGACCTCGACGCCCTCGCCGGCGAGCTGCTCCGTACCCGCGCCACCACGCGTGAGGTGCTGCTGCCCGCCTCGCTCTCCGCCTCACAGCTGCTGCGCCTCGCCGCCGACCCCGACGGCTTCGCGCAGGAGCTCGCCCGGCCCATGCCGCGTCCGCCCCAGCCCGCGGCCCGGCGGGGAACCCGGTTCCACGCGTGGGTGGAGGCACGGTTCGAGGAACTGCCGCTGCCGATGCTCGGTCCCGACGAGCTCCCCGGCGGCGAGGCGTACGCCGACGAGCCCGAGATCGCCGACGAACGCGACCTCGCCGCGCTGAAGGAGGCGTTCGAGAACACCCCGTACGCCCACCGCACGCCCCACCGCGTCGAGGCGCCCTTCCAGCTGGTCCTCGCGGGCCGGGTGGTCCGGGGCCGGATCGACGCGGTGTACCGCGACGCCGGCACCGGCGCGTACGAGATCGTCGACTGGAAGACCCACCGCGCCCCGAACGCCGACCCGCTCCAGCTCGCGGTCTACCGCCTGGCCTGGGCCGAGCAGCACGGGCTGCCCCCGGAGGCGGTCACCGCCGCTTTCGTCTACGTCCGCACCGGCGAGGTCGTCCGTCCGCCCGGCCTCCCGGGGCGCGCCGAGCTGGAACGGATCCTGCTCCTCGGGACGGCCGACGAGCCCGCCCCCGACGCCGGATAGGCTCAGGAGTATGAGCGACACCCCGGACAGCGCCGTCCAGACCGTACGCACGTACATCGATCAGCACCGCGAGGCGTTCCTCGACGACCTCGCCGAGTGGCTGCGCATCCCGTCCGTGTCGGCTCAGCCCGACCACGCCCCGGACGTGCGGCGCAGTGCCGAGTGGCTTGCCGCGAAGCTGCGCGAGACCGGCTTCCCGGTCACCGAGACATGGGAGACCCCCGGTGCTCCGGCCGTCTTCGCCGAGTGGCCCTCCGGCGACCCGGACGCGCCCACCGTGCTCGTCTACGGCCACCACGACGTCCAGCCGGCCGCCCGCGAGGACGGCTGGGACACCGAGCCCTTCGAGCCGGTGATCCGCGGGAACCGGCTGTACGCGCGCGGAGCCGCCGACGACAAGGGGCAGGTGCTCTTCCACACCCTGGGGGTCCGCGCCCATCTGGCCCTCACCGGCCGCGGCGCCCCGGCCGTCAACCTCAAGCTGCTCGTCGAGGGCGAGGAGGAGTCCGGCTCCCCGCACTTCCGGGCACTGGTCGAGGAGCGCCGGGAGCGTCTCGCCGCCGACGTCGTGTTCGTCTCCGACACCGGCATGTGGTCCGAGACCACGCCCACCGTCTGCACCGGCATGCGCGGTCTCGCCGACTGCGAGATCGAGCTGTACGGCCCCGACCAGGACATCCACTCGGGTTCCTTCGGCGGCGCCGTCCCCAACCCGGCCATGGCGGCCGCCCGGCTGGCCGCCGCGCTGCACGACGAGAACGAACGCGTCACGATCCCCGGCTTCTACGACGACATCGTCGAGCTCACCGAGGCCGAGCGCGCGCTCATCGCGGAACTGCCCTTCGACGAGGCGTCCTGGCTGACCACCGCCAAGTCCCACGCCACCCTGGGCGAGGCCGGGTACTCCACCCTGGAGCGCGTCTGGGCCCGCCCGACCGCCGAGGTGAACGGCATCGGCGGCGGTTACCAGGGCCCCGGCGGCAAGACGATCGTTCCGTCCTCGGCCCGGTTGAAGCTGTCGTTCCGGCTGGTCGCGGGCCAGGACCCCGACAAGATCGAGCTCGCGGTACGGGAGTGGGTGGAGGCGCGCGTTCCGGCCGGCATCCGCCACCGGACCGTCTTCGGCGGCGCCACCCGCCCCTGCCTCACCCCGCTCGACCACCCGGCCCTCCGGTCGGTCGTCCGGGCGATGGGCCGGGCCTTCGACGGGGCGAGGATCCTCTTCACCCGTGAGGGAGGCTCGGGCCCGTCCGCCGACCTCCAGGACGTGCTGGCGGCGCCCGTACTGTTCCTCGGCATCTCCGTACCGTCCGACGGCTGGCACGCACCGAACGAGAAGGTCGAGCTGGACCTGCTGCTCAAGGGCGTGGAGACCACCGCCCACCTGTGGGGCGACCTGTCCGCCGCACTCCGCTGAAGAGACACCCAATGACCCGGGGGAGATGGAAGCACCAGTGAGCACCATCAGTAACGAGGCCGGCCACCGTCCGATCGGTCTGACCGCGCCGAGCGGCATCGACCGCGCCGCCCACCACCGTCTCGACGAGGCGTGGCTGGCGGCGGCGTGGAGCCACCCGACGACCCGGGTCTTCGTGGTCTCCGGCGGGCAGGTGCTGATCGACGAGCCGGCGGACAGCGCCGACGGGCGCACCGAGCTCGTGATGACGCCGGCCTTCGAGGCCCCCGTCACCGAGACCCACCGCTACTTCCTCGGCACGGACGCCGACGGCGTGAGCTACTTCGCGCTCCAGAAGGACGCGCTGCCGGGCCGCATGGACCAGTCCGCCCGCCCGGCGGGCCTGCGCGAGGCGGGGCTGCTGCTCTCGCCGCGGGACGCGGGCCTGATGGTCCACGCCGTCGCGCTGGAGAACTGGCAGCGGCTGCACCGCTTCTGCTCGCGCTGCGGCGAGCGCACGGTGATCGCGGCGGCGGGCCACATCCGCCGCTGCCCCGCCTGCGGCGCCGAGCACTACCCCCGTACCGATCCGGCGGTGATCATGCTGGTCACCGACGCGGAGGACCGCGCGCTGCTGGGGCGCCAGGTGCACTGGCCGGAGGGCCGCTTCTCGACCCTCGCGGGCTTCGTCGAACCGGGCGAGTCGATCGAGCAGTCGGTCGCGCGGGAGGTCTTCGAGGAGGCCGGTGTCACGGTCGGCGAGGTCGAGTACGTGGCCAGCCAGCCGTGGCCGTTCCCCTCCAGCCTCATGCTGGGCTTCATGGCGCGCGCCACCTCGTCGGAGATCGAGGTCGACGGGGACGAGATCGAGGAGGCCCGCTGGTTCTCCCGCGAAGAGCTGCGGGCCGCGTTCGAGTCCGGTGAGGTGCTTCCGCCCTACGGGATCTCGATCGCGGCCCGACTGATCGAGCTCTGGTACGGCAAGCCGCTGCCGAGGCCCGGCAACGTCACCTGACGGTCCTCGCCGTCAGGCGCCGATCTTCTGCTTGACCTGGGCCAGCGAGGGGTTGGTCAGCGTCGTTCCGTCGTGGAAGAGCACGGTCGGGACGGTCTGGTTGCCCCCGTTGGCCTTCTCCACGAACGCGGCCGACTCGGGGTCCTGCTCGATGTTGATCTCGGTGTACGCGATGCCCTCGCGCTCCATCTGGCTCTTCAGCCGACGGCAGTAGCCGCACCACGTGGTGCTGTACATCGTCACAGTTCCCTGCATCGTCTCTCGCGCTCCTTGGATTCGCCGGCGGGTGCGTTCTCGCACCTCCAGAACGTACGGGCCCGGCGCACCATTCCCGGAACAGTACGACTGCGCCGGGACGGCTGTGGACAACCCGCCCACCCACCTCCGGCGACCTGGCAGCATGGCAGGGTGACAGCAGCAACGCACTCCACTCTCTTCCCGCAGGTCCCCGAATCGGCCGACGCGGTGCTCGCCGGGCTCGACCCCGAGCAACGCGAGGTGGCGACGGCCCTGCACGGTCCGGTGTGCGTGCTGGCAGGCGCCGGCACGGGCAAGACACGCGCGATCACGCACCGCATCGCGTACGGCGTGCGCGCCGGGATAATCCCGCCCGCCGGTGTGCTGGCCGTCACCTTCACCAACCGTGCCGCCGGCGAGATGCGCGGCCGCCTCCGCCAGCTCGGCGCGGGCGGGGTCCAGGCCCGGACCTTCCACTCCGCCGCTCTGCGCCAGCTCCAGTTCTTCTGGCCGAAAGCAGTCGGTGGAGAGCTGCCCCGGCTCCTGGAGCGGAAGATCCAGCTCGTCGCCGAGGCGGCCGCGCGCTGCCGTATCCGGCTCGACCGCAACGAGCTCCGCGACACCACCAGCGAGATCGAGTGGGCCAAGGTCACCCAGACGGTGCCCGCCGACTACCCGGCCGCGGTCGCCAAGTCCGATCGGGACGCCCCGCGGGACCCGGCGGAAATCGGCCAGATCTATGCCATGTACGAGCAGCTCAAGCGCGACCGCGGGGTCATCGACTTCGAGGACGTCCTGCTGCTGACCGTCGGCATCCTCCAGGACCGGCACGACATCGCCGACCAGATCCGCCGCCAGTACCAGCACTTCGTCGTGGACGAGTACCAGGACGTCTCCCCGCTCCAGCAGCGGCTGCTCGATCTGTGGCTGGGCGACCGGGACAGCCTGTGCGTCGTCGGCGACGCGAGCCAGACGATCTACTCCTTCACCGGGGCGACCCCCGACCACCTGCTGAACTTCCGCACCCGCCATCCCAACGCCACCGTGGTGAAGCTGGTCCGCGACTACCGTTCGACGCCCCAGGTCGTCCACCTGGCCAACGGTCTGCTGGGCCAGGCCCGCGGCCGGGCCGCCGAGCACCGCCTGGAGCTGGTCTCCCAGCGCGACCCGGGCCCCGAGCCGGCCTACACGGAGTACGGCGACGAGCCGAGCGAGGCCGAGGGCACCGCCCGGCGCATCCGGGACCTGATCGCCGCGGGCGTCCCGGCCGGCGAGATCGCCGTGCTGTACCGGATCAACGCCCAGTCGGAGGTCTACGAGCAGGCGCTGGCCGACGCGGGCGTCCCCTACCAGCTGCGCGGCGCGGAGCGCTTCTTCGAGCGCCAGGAGGTCCGGGAGGCGGGCGCGGCCCTGCGCAGCGCTGCCCGCTTCGGGGACAACGACTCGCTGCTCGACGATGTCGTCGACCTGCCCTCCCAGGTCAGGGCCGTGCTGTCCACCAAGGGCTGGACCACCGAGCCGCCGGCCGGCTCGGGCGCGGTCCGCGACCGCTGGGAGTCCCTGGCGGCGCTGGTCCGCCTCGCCGAGGACTTCGCCCGGGCCAAGCCGGCGGCGACGCTCGGCGATCTGGTCGCGGAGCTGGACGAGCGGGCCGCCGCCCAGCACGCCCCCACCGTCCAGGGCGTCACCCTCGCCTCGCTCCACGCGGCGAAGGGCCTGGAGTGGGACGCCGTGTTCCTGGTCGGGCTCACCGAGGGCATGATGCCGATCACCTACGCCAAGACGGACGAGCAGGTGGAGGAGGAGCGCCGCCTGCTGTACGTGGGCGTCACCCGCGCCCGGCTCCACCTCTCCCTGTCGTGGGCGCTCTCGCGCGCTCCCGGGGGGCGTGCCTCCCGGCGCCCCACTCGTTTCCTCAACGGCCTGCGGCCGGGCTCCGCCGCTCCCGGGGCCCGCTCCGGCGCCGGTGGGGGCGGGGGCGTCGAACGGGGCGGCGGCTCCCGGCGGGGACGCCGTGGACCGGTCCAGTGCCGGGTGTGCGGTTCGACGCTGACCGACGCGGGCGAGATGAAGCTGATGCGCTGTGAGGGCTGCCCGTCCGACATGGACGAGGCGTTGTACGAGAGGCTGCGCGAGTGGCGCTCCGACCAGGCCAAGCAGCTCGGCCAGCCCGCCTACTGCGTCTTCACCGACAAGACCCTCATGGCGATCGCCGAGGCGGTCCCCTCCAGCGACGGCGAGCTCGCCTCCATCTCGGGCGTCGGTGCCCGCAAGCTGGACCGTTTCGGCACCGATGTCCTGGCCATCTGCGCAGGCCAGGAGGTCGGGGAGGACGGCGATGAGGACTGATGGAAACTCGTCGCGAAAATAGTTTGCGCCCGCCCGGGGAAGCCCCATAGGTTCTTAACCACGGAAACAGCGGCTTCTCCGAAGCCCTGTCCTCGTGCTGTACTTATCCGAATACGTGCGGGACCGGTTCCGGCCGGTCCCCTCCCGAGACGCCGAGAGGAGGCGATTCCAGTGATCAGCATCAACGCCAGCTTCATCAGCACCGCCAAAATGACCGATCCCTCGGTCGTCTCCGCCTGCTCGCTCGGTCTCTCCGGTTCGGCGTTCATCGGCAGCGGCATGTCCGGCCTCGTGGCCGAGCGGCCCGTGGCCCTCCTGACGGCTCTCCCCGTCCTGGAGCGCAATGAGCGACCGACCAAGGCACTGGAAGCAGGAGTAGCAGCGGCACAGGCCCATGCCTATGCCTTTGCGGCGACCGGTGCCGAAACGAAGCAGACGCAGCAGCACCACCTGATGTGGGCCTTCCGTGGGCTCGAACCCTGGAGCGATCCAGTCTGATCCGAGATCAGGCCGGCGCCTTCAGGGCCGCGGAACCCCACCCGGGATCCGCGGCCCTTCTGTTTTGCCCGAACGGGCTCAGCAGAGCGAAGGGGCCTCGGGACAAACAGGACCCGGTACCAGCCCACCGGCCAACAGGCCGGACCGACAAGACGAGGAAAAAAGAACCGTGCAACTCGAAGCGCACGCCCCGTCCGTACCGCTTTCCGGAACGATCTCCCCGCCCGGCCTCACGGAGGACTCCACCTTGACCCCCCTCACCGCGCTCACCGCGCTCGATGACGCCATCGAGAACCTCGGCGTACCCGTTCCCTGCCGTGCCTTCGACCCCGAGGTCTTCTTCGCCGAGTCGCCGGCCGACGTGGAGTACGCCAAGTCCCTCTGCCGCACCTGCCCGCTCATGGAGGCGTGCCTCGCCGGCGCCAAGGAGCGGCGTGAGCCGTGGGGCGTCTGGGGCGGTGAGCTCTTCGTCCAGGGCGTGGTCGTCGCCCGCAAGCGGCCGCGTGGTCGCCCGCGCAAGAACCCGGTCACGGCATGAACATCACCGGAACCATCGACCGCCCCCTCACGCACGATCCCCAGAAGCAGGCCCCGATGACCTCTTCCGCCAGCGAGCCGTCCGGCTCCGCTACCCCAGCTGTCACCACCATCGGCGCGAACGCCTCGCGTCAGAACAGGACCCGTGAGATGCAACTCATCCAAGAAGCCTTGGCTCGTGCCCATATGCACGAGCGCATGCGGGAAGCCGACGCGGAACGCCAGGCCGTGCGCCTGGTCGCCGCCCGGCGCATGCAGCGGCGCGCCGAGCGCGTGTCCCTGCGGGCCCGCCGCGCGCTCGCCATGGCCGTCATGCACTGAGGCGGTGTCCGCGACGTCACGCACCCTCCGGGTGGACGACGCCGCGCCGATACGCCCAGGCCGTAAGGCGCTGACCCACACAGAGTGGACCCTCGCGGGGGCCGGTCCGAACGGACCGGCCCCCGCGGTGCGCCTCGCGCGACCGAGACGCCGGCCGGAGTTATCGTCTGGTGGTGGACGAGCGGACTTCCGACCCCGCGCAGCCGGGCACGCAGAGCGTGGTGTGCGAGCGCTGCGGCACGACCGCCGAAAGCCTCCCCGTGACCTGGACCTGTTCCGTGGAGAACGGCGGCCGCCACTACTTCTGTGACGACTGCGCCCGCGCGCACCTCAGAGCCATCGAGAGCAGACTCGACTCCTCCTGGTGGTGACGGCCCGCACGCCGCGTGGTCAGCCCTTGGCGGGGGCCGCGTCCCCGTCGCCCCGGCCGCTGGCGACGCCCGCGTCGCCGATGCCGTCCGCGGCCTCCAGGCCGGAGCCGGCCTCCGCGTCCACGCCGACCGAGGCGCCGCCGCCCGCGACGCCCGCGCCAGCTGTGCCGGCCGTGCCCTGCGGCGCGCCGGGCCCACCGTCCTCGGGAAGGAACCCCGGCAGCCACGACTCGAGCTCCTCGCGCAGCCGCACGGTCGCGTTCAGCTGGCACAGCACCCCGATGGTGCTGAGGGTCACCCGGTGGATGAGCAGATAGGAGGGCGGCAGATTCAGCTGCTTGCCCAATTGATGGGCAGGCGAGCGGACATCCGCGATCCGGGCCGCCTGCGTACGTATCCACCCCCGGGTGAATGTGAAGACATCCACCTCGGCCGGCTCGATGATCGGTAGCAGATAGTCCAGTACGGCGTCCGGATCCAGGTCGATCGTGTCCTTGACGAACCCCTCCGCCCGGAGCAGCTCGTACACGGTCTCGGCCTCACCTTCCAGGGTCATCCGCAGACACGTGCCGATGGTCACCGGCAGACCGCCGGGCAGCCGGTCCACCGTGCCGAAGTCCAGCACGCCCAGCCGCCAGCCGGCTTCGCCGCCGCTCTCGTCCCCAGCTCCGCCTCGGCCGCCCTCGTCGCTCTCCCGTACCCGGTCCGCCTCCTGGGCCGGCAGCAGCCGGAAGTTGCCCGGATGCGGATCCGCGTGGAGCAGTCCCGTGCGGGCGGGGCCGGAGAAGAGGAACCGCGCCAGCAGCTGGCCCGCCCGGTCACGCTGCTCCGGCGTGCCGTTCGCGATGATCTCCGCGAGCGGTATCCCCTCGATCCACTCCGTCACCAGGATCTGATCCGCCCGGTGGACCACCCCCGGCACGACCACGTCAGGATCGTCCGCGAAGACCTCGGCGTGCTTCTGCTGCGCGCGTGCCTCCAACTCGTAGTCGAGCTCCTCCGACACCCGGTCGCGGAGTTCGGCGATGAGCGGCTTGATGTCCATGCCGGGGATCAGCGGCCCCAGCAGCCGGGCGAAGCGGCTCAGCTGGGTCAGGTCCGACAGCAGCGCCTCGCCCGCTCCCGGGTACTGCACCTTCACCGCGACCTCGCGCCCGTCGTGCCACACGGCCCGGTGCACCTGCCCGATCGACGCGGCCGCCGACGGCTTGTCCTCGAACTCCAGGAACAGCTCGCGCCATTCCTCGCCGAGCCGCTCCGCCAGCACCGAGTGGACCGTCCGCGTCGGCATCGGCGGCGCGGCCTCCTGCAGCTTCGTCAGCGCGGCCCGGTAGGGCCCGGCGACCTCCTCGGGCAGTGCCGATTCGAAGACGGACAGCGCCTGGCCGAGCTTCATCGCACCGCCCTTCAGCTCTCCCAGGACCTTGAACAGCTGGTCCGCGGTGCGCTGTTGGAGCTCGCGCGCGACGATCTCGGCGGACTTGCCCCCGATCCGCTTGCCCAGGCCCCACGTGGCGCGGCCGGCGAAGCCGAGCGGCAACGCGGCCAACTTGGCGGTACGGGTTACCGCCTTCCGGGGAAGATCAGACATGCGCCCCTCCAAATCCCAGACTGCCGTGCCGCGTTTGCCTTCGGCGTGAATCCTTCGGCGGCGGTTTCCCCGCCATTGTGTCCTGCCCCGTTCCTCCGGCCGAGGGGTGCTCCCCTTCGCCGCGCCCGGCAGCTCCGCACGGGCAGCCGGGATGGGCCGTAACGCGCTGCGTGTGCCAGTCGAGCAGAGGGAGCGCGGCCTCCCAGCGGGCCCCCGTGCTCGTCGGCAGGCCGCCGTCCAGGAACGACAGCGCGTGCGCCGCCGCGAGCCCCGCCACCATCGTCGCCAGCCCCGGATCACAAGGGGGCACGGCGCCGCGCCGGCCCGAGCGCCACTGCGCCACCATCCGCGGCCAGGCGGGATCGCGGTCGGCCCGCCCCATGTCAAGACAGCGCGCGCAGGCCGTGCCGCCCGGGAGGACCAGCGGGCCCACCACACCGGTGGCCTCGGCCACCCCCGCGTACAGATGGGGAGTGCCCGTGGCGACCCAGTCCTCGGCCGGCATCGGATCGGGGGCGTAGGCGGCCAGCCCGTCCCGAGGGGCCACCACGATCAACGACAGCCCGGGCTCCGACCCGGCCACCGCCCGGCCGGGGACCGTGCGGGGCGGCCGGCCCCCGGGGGCCGACCGCGCCACCAGCCGGCGGGCCGCCGTGTCGCGCCGCTCGCCCACCGCCGCCGCCGGCGGACCGCAGGGCGTCACGTCCCAGGGCTCCACCCGCCCGCTGTCGAGAACCTCCACCCTGCCCACCCCCGAGGCCGACAACAGCGCCGCGATGCCCGCCCCCACCCGGCCGGCGCCCCGCACCTGGACCCGCATGCCCCGACGAGCCGCCACGCGCCGCAGCGCACCGCCCGGCTCGCCGTGGACGACGGAGAGCGACGCCACGTCGGCCCGCAGCCGGTCGAGTGCTCCGGCCTCGTTCCGCAGCACCTCGACCGCCGGATCACCGGCCGCCGCGTCGTCCATCAGACCCGCGGCCTCCATCCGGGACAGCAGGGCCTCCAGCCGTCCCTCGGGCAGTCCGAGCGCGCGGGCCTCCTCCCGCAGCAGATCCAGGCCCCGCGTCCCGTCGAAAAGGTCGAGCAGGCTGCCCGTCGCCGTGTCGAGCGGGCCCAGCACCACCGCGTGGGCGGGTGTGACCCCGAATTGCACGAACTGGAGATCGCGCCAGGCACGCCGCAGTGCGGGCTTCACCTTCGGATGCATTTCCGCCCCCCGTGATCTTCGTCGACCGGCGTCGGTGTGCGCCGCTCTCCGTGGCCAGAATGCCGACGGCGGACGAAACCCGCGGAAAGTTGTCCACAGGGTCGGAGTATTAGTCATTCAAATGGCGCGAGCCCTGGAGCGTTCGTGCGTGAACCGTTCCGGTGGGAAGACTTCCCCCGCCGGCAGCGGGTAACGTCGGGGCGTGCCCGCCGACCCACAGCGCAGTCTGACAAGCGATCCGACCCGCGGTCCGGGGACGGGTGCGGTCGAGGTCCGAAGGAGCTCCCGGCGCCGCAGAACGGTCTCCGCCTACCGCGAGGGCGACCGCACCATCGTCCTCATCCCCGCCCGTATGTCGGAGGCGGAGGAGCGCCGCTGGGTGGGCGTGATGCTCGACAAGCTGGCAGCCCAGGAGAGCAGGCGCGTCCTCGGCGACAGCGCGCTGGCCGAGCGCGCCGAGCGTCTGTCCGCCCAGTACTTCGACGGCCGGGCCCGGCCGACTTCCGTGCGATGGGTGACCAACCAGAACACCCGGTGGGGCTCCTGCACCCCCATGGAGGGCAGCATCCGCCTGTCGCACCGGCTGCAGGGCATGCCGGAGTACGTCGTCGACTACGTGCTGCTGCACGAGCTGGCGCATCTGCTGGTGCCGGGTCACGGCCCCGGCTTCTGGCGGCTGCTGGAGGCGTACCCGCGCACCGAGCGCGCCCGCGGGTACCTCGAAGGGGTGGTCGCCGCGGGCCGCCTGCCGCACCTCTCCGCCGCCGACGACGACGAGTGACGTCCACCGATCCTGTACCGAATGTGTCCCGGCTTGGCTCGATGTCGTCCCCAGCCGTTAGCCTGGCGCGACGGATTCACCTTTCGGGATGGGGGACGGTCGTTACGCATGGCCAGGGAATTCCAACGCGGCCACAAGGCCAAGATCAGTGATCTGACACCGGGAACCGACCTGTACGTGGGTGTGCAGATCGCGGCTCCCGGTCTGACCTTCGACATCAGCTGCTTCGGTCTCGACGCCGACGAGCAGCTGTCGGACGACCGTTATTTCGTGTTCTTCAATCAGCCGAAGTCGCCCGAGGAGTCCATTCAGCTGCTCGGCGCGCAGGCCGGTGACACCGAGTCCTTCCGTGTCACGCTCGACCGCGTCCCGGCCGGCATCCACAAGCTCTCCTTCACCGCGACGATCGACGGCGCGGGCCAGATGTCCCAGGTGGGGCCGGGTTACCTCCGTATCGTCGCGGGCGGCGAGGAGGTCGCGCGGTACGCGTTCACCGGTGCCGAGTTCAGCACCGAGCGCGCGGTGATGCTCGGCGACTTCTACCTCAAGGACGTCTGGCGGTTCGCGGCCGTCGGGCAGGGCTTCGACGGTGGACTGGACGCACTGCTGAAGAACTTCGGCGGAGAGGTCGCGGAGGAGGAGCCGGCCGCCCAGCAGCCGCAGGCGCCGCCCGCCTTCGCACCGCCCGGCCAGCCGGCCGCTCCCGCCTTCGGTGTTCCGGCCGCCCCTCGGACGCCCCAGGCACCCGCACCGTCGTTCGGAGCGCCCGCCCCGGCCCCCGCGCCCGCCCCGTCGTTCGGAGCGCCCGCCCCGGCCCCCGCGCCCGCCCCGTCGTTCGGAGCGTCCGCCCCGGCCCCCGCGCAGCCGATGCACTCCGCGCCGACCATGGCCGCCCCGATGGCCCCGCCCGTCGCACCGTCGCCGTACGGACAGCCCCCGGCCCCCCAGCCGCCCCACCAGCCGCAGTACGGCCAGGTCCCCGGCCAGACGCCGCCGCCCGGCGCCCCTTCGCCGTACGGCCAGCCCGCCCCCTCCCCCTACGGCGGCCAGCAGCCGTACGGTCAGCATGCTCCCGGAGGCGGCCACCAGGGCGGCGTCCCGCGGACCGGCGCCGGGCTGGAGGCCGCGCTCAAGCAGTACCGCGAGACCGCCACCGGCCAGCGCTGGACCCCGCAGAACCAGCAGCTGATGCGGGTCGACCTCGCCATGGGCGGCGTCCCCGTCCTGGCCCGCCAGGGCAGCATGGTCATGTACCAGGGCAAGGTGGAGTTCGGTTACAAGGGCGCGGGCTTCGCCGGCCGGATCGTCGGCAACGCGACCGGCCAGGAGATGCAGCTGATGCGTTGCAGCGGCCGGGGACAGGTCTTCCTCGCCGAGGACGCGGCCCAGCTGCACCCCATCGAGCTCCAGGGCGACGCCATCTGTGTCTCCGCGGAGAACGTACTGGCCTTCGACGAGTCGCTGCAGTACGAGGTCCGCCGGATCGAGGGACACGGAATCCCCGGCGGCGCGCTGTTCACCATGCAGTTCCAGGGCACCGGCACGGTCGTCGTGAAGACCCACGGCATCCCCGTCGTCCTGCCGGTCACGCCGACCACGTTCGCCGACTGCAACGCCGTGGTCGCCTGGTCGGCCGCCTCCCAGGTGATCCTTTCCAGCCAGGTCCGGCTGCGCCGCAACGCGTATCCGGGCCATAGCGGGGAGACCGTCAACCTGCAGTTCCGGGGTGCCCCCGGCAACTTCGTCATCGTCCAGCCGTACGAGGTCTGAGGGAGCCCGAAGAATGAACCAGCAACTCGCGGGCTACGCCCCGACACCGGTCGCGGCCCGGATGGAGAACCATGGCCGCTCCATGCTCAAGGCCGCCATGGTCTCGGGGCAGGACCTGTACGCGCGCACCGGCTCGATGATCGCCTACGAGGGCTTCGTCCAGTACGAGCCCAACCCGCCCGCCGTCCGCCAGGTCGCCTCCCAGTGGGTGACCGGTGAGGGCGCGCCCCTGATGAAGTGCTCCGGCGACGGCCTGCTCTACCTCGCCGACTACGGCGCCGACGTCGTCGTCGTCAACCTCGACAACGACTCGCTCTCCATCAACGGCTCCAATGTGCTGGCCTTCGACGCCCACCTCCAGTGGGGCGTCGAGAAGGTGAAGGGCATGGCCAAGTTCGCCGGTCAGGGCCTGTGGAACGTGCAGATCTCCGGCACCGGGTGGATCGCCCTCACCTCGCGCGGGACCCCGATCGTCGTCGACTGCGGCCGTGGTGACGACGAGACGTACGTCGACCCCGACGCCCTCGTCGCCTGGTCGCCGTCGCTCAAGGTGAAGGGCAAGCGCAGCTTCAAGGCCTCCTCCCTGATCGGGCGGGGCAGCGGAGAGGCGTACCAGATGGCCTTCTCCGGACAGGGGATCGTCGTCGTACAGCCGAGCGAGGACAGTACCGACCGCCTGCGGATCCGGCACTGAGGGGGAGGGCAACACCATGCAGAGTCCGCTTTTCAGCCACACGGAACAGCAGACCCAGGACCGCTACGTGGTCCAGAACCCGCAGCTCCTGCGGGTCGCGCTGACCGGCCACGACGACGTCCTCGCCCGCAAGGGCGCCATGGTCGCGTACCAGGGGCTCATCGACTTCGACGGCGAGTACAAGACCGACGGCCAGCGCCGCGCCCGCGCGAACACGGGCGAGGGGCTGGAACTGATGCGCTGCTCCGGGCAGGGCACCGTCTATTTCGCCAACCTCGCCCAGTACATCCACGTGGTGGACGTCGACCAGGAGGGCATGACGGTCGACAGCGCCTATGTGCTGGCCCTCGACTCCACCCTGCACACCGAGGTCATCGCCGTGGACAGCCAGTACGGCATCTCCGGCTCCGGCAAGTACCAGCTCAACATCTCCGGCCGGGGCAAGGTCGCGCTGATGACCTCGGGCCAGCCGCTGATGATGCGTGTGACGCCCGACACGTACGTCAACGTCGATGCCGACGCGATCGTTGCCTGGTCCTCGTCGCTGCGGGTGCAGATGCAGGCCCAGACGCACTCCTCGAACGTCCGGCGGCGCCGCGGCACCACGGGAGAGGGCTGGGAGCTCAGCTTCCTGGGGCAGGGCTTCGCCCTGGTCCAGCCCAGCGAGGTCATGCCGCCGCAACACGCGGACCTGGGGCAGGGCGTGCGAGCCCAGTTCGGGGTGGGACAGAACGGCGCCCACGCCCAGAACCAGAACAACGCCTGGAACTGAGCCCTCCGCGCCCGCCTGCGGTCGGGTGGGGCGGCGGGCATGGCCGGGGGGCGGTCGCCATCGGCGCCCGCCCCCCGGCCGTTCACCGCCCGGCTACAGCGCCGCGCGGGCCGCGTCGACCAGCCGGACGACCGACGCGTCGGCGACGTCCGCCACCTCGTCGTACCCGAACCAGCGCAGGTCCAGCGACTCGTCGCTGATCGCCTCGACCGCGTCCGACGGCGCGAGCGCCACGTACTGGACGTCCAGATGCCAGTGGCAGGGCGCCGGGATCGCGTGCCGGTCCAGCCGCACAGGCCCTCCCGCCAGCAGCTCCAGCCCCGCGATGCCGGACTCCTCGGCCGCCTCGCGCAGCGCGGCCCTCTCCACGGTCGCGTCCCCGGGCTCGCAGTGGCCGCCCATCTGCAGCCACATGCCAAGCTTCCGGTGCAGCGTCAGCAGCACCCGGCCGCGCTCCGGGTCCACGACCAGCGCGCTCGCCGTCAGATGCCCGGCCTCGCACGCCTTCCACATGCCGTCGGGGTGCGTGTCCAGGTGCTCCAGGTACGTCCGGCGCAGCTCCGGCTGGTCCCCGTACCCCTTCAGTACGAGGACGGCGTCATCGTGCAGGCTCACTTGTCGGTGTCGTCCTCGTCATCGGCGCCGTCCGTGTCGGGCCCGGCCCCCTTCGGGCGGTCCTGGTTCCCGGCCGCCTCGCCCAGCATCTTGTCGAGCTCGGAGAAGTCCAGGTGCTCCCGGTGGACGAAGCCGTCCGGGTCGTCCAGGTCGGTCGCCGTCGGCAGCATGTCGGGGTGCTCCCACAGCGCGTCACGCCCGTCCATGCCGCGCGCGTCCGTGAGGGAGGCCCACAGCCGGGAGGCGTCCCGCAGCCGGCGCGGGCGCAGCTCCAGGCCGATCAGCGTCGCGAAGGTCTGCTCGGCGGGACCACCGGAGGCCCGGCGCCTGCGCAGCGTCTCGCGCAGTGCCCCCGCGGAGGTCAGACGGGCCTTGGCGGCCTCGTGGACCACCGCGTCGACCCAGCCCTCGACGAGGGCCAGGGCGGTCTCCAGACGGGCCAGCGCAGCCTTCTGCTCGGGCGTGTCCTCCGGCTGGAACATGCCCTGCTGGAGCGCCTCCTGCAACTGCTCCGGGTTGGACGGGTCGAGCTGCCCGACCGCGTCCTCCAGCTTGGAGGTGTCGACCTTGATGCCCCGCGCGTACCCCTCGACCGCGCCGAAGAGGTGCGAGCGCAGCCAGGGCACATGGGTGAAGAGCCGCTGGTGGGCCGCCTCGCGCAGCGCCAGGTACAGCCGCACCTCGTCCTTGGCCACGCCCAGGTCCTTGCCGAACGCCTCCACGTTCAGCGGGAGCAGCGCCGCCTTTCCGGCCGGGCCCAGCGGAAGCCCGATGTCGGTCGAGCCGACCACCTCGCCCGCCAGCGTGCCCACGGCCTGCCCGATCTGCTGGCCGAACATGGCTCCGCCCATCGAGCGCATCATGCCGATCAGCGGGCCCGCCATGGCCTGCATCTCCTCGGGCAGCACATCGCCCATGGCCGCGCCCACCCGCTCGGCGACCGGGTCGACCAGCTGCTGCCACGCGGGCAGCGTCGCCTCGACCCACTCCGCGCGGCTCCACGCCACGGAGGTGTTCGCCCCGGAGGGCAGTGAGGTCGCGCCGTCCAGCCACAGGTCGGCCAGCCGCACGGCCTCCTGCACGGCGGACCGCTCGGCCGGACCCACGCTGGCGTCCTTGGTGCCGTCGGAGGTGCCCTGGGCGACCGTCTGGCGGGCGATCTGCTTGGCCATGTCCCAGTTCACGGGACCGCCCTCGTAGCTGAGCATCTGGCCCAGCTGCTGGAAGGCCGCGCCCAGGTCGGTGGGGTTCAGCGAGCCGAACATGGCCGCGAACGGATTGTCCGCGCCGCCCGGCAGCCCGCCGAACCCGAAGGGGTCGCCACCCTGGCCACCACCGGCGGGTCCCTTCTTCTTGCCCTCGTCGCCGTTCTCCGGCTCCTCCGGCGGAAGGCCGAATCCGAATGGGGTGTCACTCACGGGTTTCCTCGGCTCGTAGGGCCGCCGGCTTCCTGCCGGCGGCGACTGCCCGACAACACCACCCAGGGTAGACATCCGGGCCGGATAAGGGCTCGGTGCTCCACTGGCTCGTGGCCTGCGGCAGGATGGACGCCACCTGGTACGTACGCGTCATACGCGTACGTACTGAAGACAACCGCTGGAGACGCCCGGTGAGTTCCCCAGATCCGCAGGTTCGCGCAGCGCGAAACCACTCGACCCAGTCAGTCGGCCGAGGACCCGTCGTCGCGGTCACCGGCGCCGCATCCGGCGTCGGCGACCTGCTGACCCGGCGCCTCGCCGCGTCCGAGGAGATCAAGCAGGTCATCGCCATCGACGAGCGCCGGGGCGAGGTCTCCGAGGCGCAGTGGCACATCCTCGACGTCCGTGATCCGGCCATCGCCGAGAAGCTGCGCGGCGCGGACGTCGTGGTGCACCTGGCGCTCGATCTCGATCTGGAGACCGACTCCGCCGCCCGCACCGCGTACAACGTCCGCGGCACCCAGACGGTGCTGACCGCGGCCGCCGCCGCGGGGGTCCACCGGGTCGTGCTGTGCACCTCCGCGATGGTCTACGGCGCGCTGCCGGAGAACGAGCTCCCGCTGTCCGAGGACGCCGAGCTGAAGGCGACCGCGGAGGCCACCGGTGTGGGCGACCTCCTGGAGATCGAGCGCCTGGCCCGCCGGGCCCCCCGCGCCCACCCGGGGCTGAACGTCACGGTGGTGCGGCCGGCCGTTCTGGTCGGCGGTACGGACACGGCGCTGACCCGCTACTTCGAGTCGCCCCGGCTGCTGGTGGTCGCGGGATCGCGGCCCGCCTGGCAGTTCTGCCACGTCGAGGACCTCGTCAGCGCGCTGGAGTACGCCGCGCTGGAGAAGGTCGAGGGGGAGCTGGCGGTCGGCTGCGACGGCTGGCTGGAGCAGGAGGAGGTCGAGGAGCTCAGCGGCATCCGCCGTATGGAGCTGCCCTCCGCGGTCGCGCTGGGCGCGGCGGCCCGGCTGCACCGGATCGGTCTCACCCCGTCCCCGGCCGGCGACCTGGCGTACACCATGCACCCGTGGGTGGTCAGCGTGGGCAGGCTGCACGACGCGGGCTGGCGCCCGCGCTGGACCAACGAGGAGGTCCTCGCCGCGCTCCTGGAGGAGGTCGAGGGACGCCATACGGTCGCGGGCCGCCGCCTGGGCCGCAAGGACGCCACCGCGGCGGGCGCGGCGGGGGCGACGGTCGCCCTCCTGGGCACGGCCGCCCTGGTGCGGCGCGTCCGCAAGCGCAGGGGCCTGTGAGCACGGCGTCCCGGGCGCCGTGAAGGCCGCCCGCGCACCGGCGCCACCGCTCTGTAGGAGGCTCCAACGCGCGCGGGCCCGGGCAGGGCGAAAGATCTATTCCGCGATGTCCGTCCCGTGCGGCACGATGGCTGTATGGCACCCATGTACGACCACCCCGGCGAGCACGGTGCGGACGACCCGATCCGGCTGCTGGCCATCCGCGACACCCCGCTCTCCCTCGACGAGGTCTTCCGGGCCGTCGGGGACGACGCCGCCGGCGGGACCGCGCTCTTCGTGGGCACCGTCCGCAACCATGACGCGGGGGCCGACGTCGACGCCCTCGGGTACTCGTGCCACCCCACGGCCGAGGCCGAGCTGCGCCGGGTGGCCGAGAAGGTCGTCGCGGACTTCCCCGTCCGGGCCCTGGCGGCCGTGCACCGCGTGGGCGATCTGGCGGTCGGCGACCTGGCGGTGGTCGTGGCGGTGTCGTGCCCGCACCGCGGTGAGGCCTTCGAGGCATGCCGGAAGCTGATCGACGATCTCAAGCACGAGGTGCCGATCTGGAAGCACCAGCGCTTCTCGGACGGCACGGAGGAGTGGGTCGGCGCCTGCTGAAACGGCTCGCGCGGGGCCCTCGGCGGCCACCACCCGGTGCCTGCCCAAGCGCCCGATTTGCGTAACCGCACCCCGGGCACGAGCGTTGAGACGGCGGATGGTTAATCTGCTGATCGGTCAGTTCGCTCACTCATGGGGACGGGAGGTCGCGATGGCAGTGCTCGCGTGGTTGCTGATCCCGCTCTTCGCCGCCATCGGCGCGGCGATATGGGGCGGCTGGGCCTCGAGAAGCCGGACCACGGAGGACGTGGCGGAGCTGGCGGGCTACGCACGCTTCCGCGACGCCATGGAGAAGTCCCGCACCGGCGGCGGCCCAGTCGGATGATCACCCCGTACGGACCGGCCCCACAGGTGCACTGACGGACCCGTCCCGTACTGTCGTTCCATGCCACGCCGCACCGCGACGATGCTCGCCTCCACCCTCGTTCTCATCGCGCTGCTCTGTGCCGGGGTCTTCATCAAGGTGCCCTACTCGGAGATGAGCCCGGGACCGACGGTCAACACGCTCGGCGAGGTGAGCGGCGAGCCGGTGCTTCAGATCTCCGGCCACCAGACCTACCCCACGACCGGTCATCTCAATATGACGACGGTCAGGGTCACCGGTGCGGACTACAGGATGAACCTCGCCGAGGCGGTCTACGGCTGGCTCGCCCACGACAGCGTGGTGGTCCCGCACGAGACGCTCTACCCGGACGGCCAGACCGAGGAGCAGTCCACCCAGGAGAACGCCGAGGAGTTCAGCCAGTCGCAGGAGAGCGCCAAGGTGGCGGCCCTCGACCAGTTGGGCATCCCGGTGACCTCACGCGTGATCGTCTCGTCCGTGCAGAAGGACAGCCCCGCCGAGGCGCTGCTGCACGCGGGCGATGTGATCAAGGCCGTGGACGGTACGGCGGTCAAGGCGCCGCAGGACGTGGCCAAGCTCGTCACCAAGCACCAGCCGGGTCAGGACGTGGTCTTCACCGTCGTCCCGGCCAAGGACGCGGCCACCGCCGAGAAGGCCGGCAAGGAGGCGACCGCCACCGAGCGGATCACCATCACCACCAAGCGGTCCGGCGAGGGCGGCCGCGCCATCGTCGGCATCCAGGCGGGGACGGACCACACCTTCCCGTTCACCGTCGACATCAAGCTGGCCGATGTGGGCGGACCGAGCGCGGGCCTGATGTTCTCCCTCGGTCTCGTCGACAAGCTGACCCCGGGGGACCTGACCGGCGGCAGGTTCGTCGCGGGCACCGGGACGATCGACGACACGGGCAAGGTCGGGCCGATCGGCGGTATCGCCATGAAGCTGGTCGGCGCGCGGAACGCCGGGGCCCGGTACTTCCTCACGCCCGCGGACAACTGCGCCTCGGCGGCGGCCGACACCCCGGACGGGCTCACCCTGATCAAGGTGAAGACGATCGACGACGCCGTGAAGGCGCTGGAGAAGGTGCGCGAGGGCGAGACGGCCGGCCTGCCGAGCTGCTCGACGGGCTGACGCCGCACGCCGGCCGGTGGGCCCCGGTCCCGCAGCGTCGCCCGCCGGGTGCGCCCGCGCCCTGTCCGCGGCCGTCCTCGGCCGTCGTACGCCCCGCCGGGCGTAGGACGTCGGACGGGCGCGTCCAGGGCCCGGGCACGGGGCCGGGCGCCCGGGCTCAGCCCTCGAAGGTCGCGGCCAGCGCGTCGGCGAGGCCCGGAACCAGGTCGGAGCCGGTGAGGACCTCGGTGGGGGAGTCCTTCTCCCGCAGCCGCAGCGCCGATTCGCGCGCGCCGTCACGCAGGACGGCGACCGTCATCCGGACCTCCTGGCGGTCCGGGTGGGCGGCCACCCACTTCGCCAGGCCGGCCTCGTCCAGCCCCTCGGGCACGGACGCCTCGGCCGACGGCGGCAGCATCAGGCGCTCCACCGTCATGGCGCACCCGGCCACCGCGTCGGGCCAGGCGACCGTGCCGAGGAACTCGTCCAGCGGCCGGTCGGAGGGGATCTCGTCCTGTTCGATCGGGGTGAGGGGGGCGGCGGCGTCCTCGCGGTCGAGGCCGAGCTGGGCGGCCAGGCCCGGCTCCTGGGTGCGCAGCCGCGCGGTGTCTACCAGGGCGAAGAGCCTGGCCGGCCGGTCCCAGCCGAGACCGGACGCGTACTCGTCGATTTCGAGCACCGCGCGCGTCAGCGGGCTCGCGGCCATCGGGGGACCTGAGGGGGAAACGTTGGACATGGGCAACATCCTGCCTCCTTTCGCCCCGGAGACGGGAACTAGGTAAAGCCTCAGTAAGTTGCATGAGTGGGCTCTACGATCGCTGGGCCTGCTTCAGGTGCTGCACAAGGCTGCACTCACTGCTTCCACACGACCGCGAACTTCGAGGGGCGCACGTTGGCTTTCCAGATGCCGGACCGCGGCGGAGGCCCGACCGGGCCACGGATCAGAGTCGGCCGGCCGTCCCGGCGGGCCCGCACGTTGCTCATGACGCTGGGCGTCCTGGCCGTCCTGGCCATGCTCTTCGTCATGTTCGCGGGCTTCTGGACGGACTGGCTCTGGTACCGCTCCGTCGAGTACTCGTCCGTCTTCACCACCACCCTGTGGACCAAGGTCGGGCTGTTCGCCGTCTTCGGTCTGCTGATGGCGCTGGCCGTCGGACTGAACATCTGGCTCGCGCACCGGCTGCGGCCGCCGCTGAGCGCGATGTCGCTGGAGCAGCAGAGCCTGGACCGCTACCGGATGAGTCTGGCGCCCTACAAGAAGTGGGTGCTCCTGGCGATCACGGCCCTCGTCGGGCTGATCGCCGGTGCCTCCGCGTCGGGGCAGTGGCGCACCTGGCTGATGTGGGTGAACGGCGTCCCCTTCGGCCAGAAGGACCCGCAGTTCAAGATGGACGTCGCGTTCTACGCGTTCGACCTGCCCTGGTACCGCTTCCTGCTGGGCTTCGGCTTCGCGGCCACCGTGCTGTCGCTGATCGCCGCCGCCCTGACGCACTACCTGTACGGCGGACTGCGCGTCACCAGCCCGGGCGCCCGGGCGACCGGCGCGGCCACCGGGCACCTGTCGGTGCTGCTGGGTGTCTTCGTCTCGCTGAAGGCGGTCGCCTACTGGCTCGACCGGTACGGCCTGGCCGTGAAGTCGAGCGACTTCAAGGCCACCGGAAACTGGACGGGCCTGCGGTACGTCGACGCCAACGCCTACCTCCCGGCCAAGACGATCCTCTTCTGCATCGCGGCGATCTGCGCCGTGCTGTTCTTCGCGACGCTCTGGCGCCGCACCTGGCAGCTGCCGGTGATCGGCTTCGGCCTGATGGTGCTGTCGGCGATCCTGATCGGCGGGCTCTACCCGGCGATCGTGCAGAAGTTCCAGGTCCAGCCGAACGAGCAGGCCAAGGAGGCGCCGTACATCGAGAAGAACATCGACGCCACGCGCAAGGCCTACGCCATCGACGGCACCAAGCCGGAGAACTACTCGGGCAAGTCCACGGTGAAGGCCAAGGACCAGCTGCGCAACGACGCCGACTCGGCGGCCAGCTACCGGCTGGTCGACCCGAACATCGTCTCGCCGACGTTCCAGCAGCTGGAGCAGAAGCGGAAGTACTACCAGTTCCCCACCACGCTCGATGTCGACCGGTACCAGGGCAAGGACACGGTCGTCGGTCTGCGTGAGCTCAACATCAAGGGCATCCCGAAGCGGAACTGGATCAACGACCACTTCACCTACACCCACGGCTATGGCGCGATCATGGCCACGGGCACCGGCACGGACGCCAACGGTTCGCCGATCTTCACCGAGTCCGGGCTGCCGACCACCGGCCAGGTCGGGAAGTACGAGCAGCGGATCTACTACGGCGAGAAGACCGAGCAGTACTCGATCGTGGGCGGCCCGCAGAAGGAGCTCGACTACGAGGAGAACGGCGAGAAGTCCACCAGCTACAAGGGCGACAGCGGGGTCAACCTCTCCAACGCCTTCAACCGGGCGGCCTACGCGGTGGCCTTCAGCGAGCCGCAGATCCTCTACTCCGGAGCCATCGGCGACGGTTCGCGCATCCTCTACAACCGCACGCCCAAGCAGCGCGTCGAGGCGGTCGCCCCGTGGCTGACCATCGACGGCGACGCCTACCCGGCGGTCGTCGACAACCGCATCCAGTGGATCGTCGACGCGTACACGACGACGAACGGCTACCCGTACGCGTCCCGCACGACGCTGGGCGACACCACCACGGACTCGCTGACCGCCGGCAACGACACGCGCGCCGTGGTCGCCCAGCAGAACCAGGTCAACTACATCCGCAACTCGGTGAAGGCCACCGTCGACGCGTATGACGGCACGGTGAAGCTGTACGAGTGGGACACCGAGGACCCGGTCCTCAAGACCTGGATGAAGGCGTTCCCCGGCACGGTCGAGTCGAAGGAATCGATCAAGCCGAGCCTCAAGCAGCACCTGCGCTACCCCCAGGACATGTTCAAGGTCCAGCGCGAGCTGCTCACCCGCTACCACGTCCAGGACGCCGCGCAGTTCTACAGCGGCAGTGACGCGTGGCAGGTGCCGGACGACCCGACCAACAAGGACGGCAACGCCGTTCCGCCCTATTACCTGAGCATGAAGATGCCCGGGGACAAGGCGCAGCAGTTCTCGCTGACGACGACGTTCACCCCCAACGGGCGGCCCAACCTGGGCGGCTTCATGGCGGTCGACGCCGACGCCAACAGCAAGGAGTACGGCCGGATAAGGCTCCTGAGAGTCACCTCCGACGTACCGGGGCCCGCGCAGGTGCAGAGCAAGCTCAACGGCCTGCCCTCCGTCGCCCAGTTCGTCCGGGACATGAAGGGCGCCGACTCCGACATCCAGTACGGCAACCTGCTCACCGTGCCGCTCGACGGCGGCTTCCTGTACGTCGAGCCGGTGTACGCGCAGGGCCGCAACGCGCTCTATCCGCTGCTCAAGAAGGTGGCGGTGTCCTACGTCGACGCCGATCAGCCGGAGGGCGACACGACCAAGGACACCACGGTGTTCGAGGACAACCTCGCCAAGGCACTGAACGCGGTCTTCGGGGTGGAGGGCCAGACGCCCACCACGCCGCCACCGCCGGGCGACACCACCAAGCCGCCGGCCACCGGTGAGGCGGCGCTGCAACAGGCGATCGCGGACGCGCAGAAGGCGTTCGCGGACGGCGAGGCGGCGATCAAGAAGGGCGACTGGACGGCGTACGGCAAGGCCCAGGCCGCCCTCGCGGAGGCGTTGCAGCGGGCCGCCGCGGCGGACGCCCAGAACAAGGCCCCCGCCCAGGGCGGTACCGGTACCGGCAGCGGCGACTCGGGCAGCTGAGCCGCACGCGGGGCGGGCCCGGGAGGGGTCCGCCCCGCGTTGTGGTACGGTTGGAACACAACGACGCGGGGTGGAGCAGCTCGGTAGCTCGCTGGGCTCATAACCCAGAGGTCGCAGGTTCAAATCCTGTCCCCGCTACTGAAGGCAAGGGCCCGGATCTTTCGAGATCCGGGCCTTTGTCGTGTCCGGGATGACCAAGGAAACCGTGGGGGGAAGAGGGTTCGGGCGGAGGGCAGTTGGGGTGAAACGTGTTTGACTTGTCTCCCTGTGGGCATGTCGACAAAACGCTGAAGTGACCTCACTGGCTGCGGTATACCAGGTGTACGCGGGTTGCGGGTGGTGCGACGATGGAATTTATGGGGGACAGGGCAACTCTGTTGGAGACAGGGCGGTTTGTGCACGGGCACACCGAGGGCGCCGTAACGGCGATGAGTGGCGTGACCATGGATGCCACCGCGATGGACGCCACCGCGATGGACGCTGCCACGATGGACGGCGTGGACGGCGGGGACACCGTCGAGACCGAGGCGCGGCACCGCAGCGCCGCCGAGAGCGGCGACACCGCGTCGATGAGCGTCCTCGGCGCGACACTGCTGCGCCGCGGCGACCTCGACGGGGCGGAACCCTATCTGCGCGCGGCCACGGCCGAGGGCGACCGTGCCGCGGCCAACAATCTGGGCGTACTGCTGCACCAGCGCGGGTACGCCGACGAGGCCGCCGGCTGGTGGCGTATCGCCGCCGTGGCCGGATCCGCGGCCGCCGCGCACGCACTGGGCCGCCACCACCGCGAGCGCGGTGACGAACCCGCCGCCGAGTACTGGCTGCGCCAGTCCGCGGAGCAGGGCCACGCCCTGGGCGCGTACGCCCTCGCCGACCTGCTGGAGCACCGCAGCGACGTCGGCGCCGAGCGCTGGCTGCGGGCCGCGGCCGAGCAGGGTCACCGTGAGGCGGCGTACCGCCTGGCGAGGGCCCTGGAGCGGCAGGCGCCGGAGGCCGGCCCGGACGCCGTGGCGGGCACCGACACGACGGGCGGGACGGACCTCGCCGACACGGCCGAGCAGTGGTACCGCCAGGCCGCCGCACGCGGGCACCGGCGCGCCGCGCTGCACCTCGGAGCGATCCTGGAGAAGCGCGGCGAGCTCAAGGAGGCGGGCCGCTGGTACCTCACGTCCGCCAAGGACGGCGAGGCCAGGGCCGCCTGCGCGCTCGGCTTCCTGCTGCGGGACGCGGGCGACGAGGAGAGCGCCGCCGTGTGGTGGCTGCGCGCCGCCCAGGACGGGGACGGCAACGCGGCGAACGCGCTGGGCGCCCTGCACGCCGCCCGCGGCGAGCACCAGACCGCCGAGCGCTGGTACCGCGCGGCCATGGACGCCGGGGACGTCAACGGCGCCTACAACCTCGGGCTGCTGTACGCGGCGCAGGACCGCACGGCCCAGGCCGACCAGTGGTACCGCCGCGCCGCCTACGCGGGGCACCGCGAGGCCGCCAACGCCCTGGCCGTCCTGCTCCTGCAGAACGGCGACCCGAACGGCGCCGAGCCCTGGTTCTCCAAGGCGGCCGAGGCGGGCAGCGTGGACGCCGCCTTCAACCTGGGCATCCTCTACGCGGGCCGGGACGACGACCGCGCGGCGCTGGTGTGGTACGAGCGCGCGGCGGCGGCCGGCCACACCGAGGCCGCGCTCCAGGTCGGCATCGCCCTGCTCCGCGACGGCGACGAGCAGGCGGCGGAGCGCCATCTGCGGTGCGCGGCGGGCGGCGGCAGCGCCGAGGCCGCCTACCGGCTGGCCACGGTCCTCGACGCGCGTCAGCCGCCGCCGGGGCCGCCCCCGCTCGGGGAGCCGCAGGCGCCGAAGACCGAGTGCGAGGAGTGGTACGAGCGGGCGGCCGAGCAGGGCCACCGCCGCGCCCAGGTCCGGGTCGGCATGCTCGCCGCAGCCCGCGGTGACATCGCCGACGCCGGGCGCTGGTACCGGGAGGCCGCGGAGGCGGGCAGCCGCAACGGCGCGTTCAACCTCGGTCTGCTGCTCGCCCGGGAGGGGAACGAGCGCGAGGCGTCGCTCTGGTGGACCAGGGCGGCCCGCGCGGGACACGGCCGGGCCGCGCTGCGCCTGGCGCTGCTCGCCGCCCGTCGGGGCGAGCTCACGGAGGGCCGGCGCTGGTGCGCCCGGGCCGTCGAGCTCGGCCCGGCCGAGGTGGCGGAGAGGGCGGCTCGCCTGAGCGAGGCGCTGCACCAGGAACTCACCGCGTGATCTGCCCTCCCACCTGCGGCGGGGAAGAGATTTGCTCTGGTCCATGTGGTCCCGTAAGGTGGTGTTCACCGACGCGGGGTGGAGCAGCTCGGTAGCTCGCTGGGCTCATAACCCAGAGGTCGCAGGTTCAAATCCTGTCCCCGCTACTGAAGACCTGAGGCCCGGATCCATCGAGGATCCGGGCCTCAGGTGTTTTCGTATCTCCACGCTTCCGTGTGACCGCGCCTTCCGCGCCTTCCGCGTCTTCGGTGCCTTGCGCGCGAGTACGGCTTCGCGGCCGGGCGTGCGGGTTGCGCGCGCGGAGGCGGGCGAAGGGCCCGATGGAGCGGCCGGGGCATGCGAAGAGCCCCCCGCGGGTGCGGGGGGCTATTCCTGGACCGGTTCCCGAATGCCCGAGGCCCGAAGGCTCAGGCGGTGACGCAGTTCGGGCAGATGCCGCGGTAGGTGACCTCCACGTCCGAGACCGTGAAGCCGAAGCGCTCCGCGTCCGGGAGGTCCGCCAGCGGGTTGCCCGACGGGTGCACATCGCGGATGGCGCCGCAGCGGGCGCAGACGAGGTGCTGGTGGGGCCGGTGGGCGTTCGGGTCGTAGCGCTTGGCGCGGCGGTCCGTGGACACCTCCAGGACCTCGCCCAGGGTCACCAGTTCACCCAGCGTGTTGTAGACCGTCGCCCGGGAGATCTCGGGAAGCCGCTCGACGGCGCGAGCGTGGACCTCGTCGGCCGTCAGGTGTACATGGTCCCCGTCGAGGACCTCGGCCACGACGCGCCGCTGCGCGGTCATCCGCCAGCCGCGTCCGCGCAGCCGTTCCAACAGGTCGCTCATGAAGACCAGCCTAACAGGGAGGGGACCCAGTCCCGAACGGGTGTGGCTTTGGATAGGGGCTTGACTTAGACAATGTCCATTGTAGGATCGGGATCGGCATTAGCCAAGGGACAGGACTTGCAGGAATTACGCAGGAGGCGCACGTGACGCAGGGACCGCTCACCACGGAGGCCGGGGCGCCGGTCGCCGACAACCAGAACAGCGAGACCGCGGGCCTCGGCGGTCCCGTTCTGGTGCAGGACCAGCTGCTGCTGGAGAAGCTCGCGCACTTCAACCGTGAGCGCATCCCGGAGCGGGTCGTCCACGCGCGTGGCGCGGCCGCTTACGGCACCTTCACGGTGACCGCCGATGTCACGCGGTACACCCGCGCGAACTTCCTCTCCGAGGTCGGCAAGCAGACGGAGACCTTCCTGCGCTTCTCGACCGTCGCGGGCAACCTCGGCTCGGCCGACGCGGTGCGCGACCCCCGGGGCTGGGCGCTGAAGTTCTACACCGAAGAGGGGAACTACGACCTCGTCGGCAACAACACCCCGGTGTTCTTCATCAAGGACGCCATCAAGTTCCCCGACTTCATCCACACGCAGAAGCGCGACCCGTACACGGGCTCGCAGGAAGCCGACAACGTGTGGGACTTCTGGGGGCTGTCCCCGGAGTCGACGCACCAGGTGACGTGGCTCTTCGGTGACCGCGGCATCCCGGCCACCTACCGTCACATGAACGGGTACGGCTCGCACACGTACCAGTGGAACAACGAGGCCGGCGAGGTCTTCTGGGTCAAGTACCACTTCAAGACCGACCAGGGGATCAAGAACCTGACCACCGACGAGGCCAACCGCCTCTCCGGTGTGGACCCGGACTCCCACCAGCGGGACCTGCGCGAGTCGATCGAGCGCGGTGAGTTCCCGTCCTGGACCGTCCAGGTGCAGATCATGCCGGCGGCCGAGGCGGCCAACTACCGCTTCAACCCGTTCGACCTCACCAAGGTGTGGCCGCACGAGGACTACCCGCCGATCGAGATCGGCAAGCTGGAGCTCAACCGCAACCCGGAGAACATCTTCGCCGAGGTCGAGCAGTCGATCTTCTCCCCGGCGCACTTCGTGCCCGGCATCGGCCCGTCGCCCGACAAGATGCTCCAGGGCCGTCTCTTCGCGTACGGCGACGCCCACCGCTACCGCGTCGGCATCAACGCCGACCACCTTCCGGTGAACCGTCCGCGTGCCACCGAGGCGCGGACCAACAGCCGGGACGGCTTCCTCTACGACGGCCGTCACAAGGGTGCGAAGAACTACGAGCCGAACAGCTTCGGCGGCCCGTTCCAGACGGACCGGCCGCTGTGGCAGTCCACTCCGGTCACCGGCGGCACGGGCAACCACGAGGCGCCGAGCCACGCCGAGGACAACGACTTCGTACAGGCGGGCAACCTCTACCGCCTGATGTCGGAGGACGAGAAGGGCCGCCTGATCGACAACCTGGCGGGCTTCATCTCCAAGGTCTCGCGTGACGACATAGCCGACCGCGCGATCAACAACTTCCGTCAGGCCGACGGAGACTTCGGCAAGCGGCTGGAGGCCGCGGTCCAGGCCCTGCGCGGCTGAAAGCACTGGATCGCTTGTCGTTGACGGAGGGCCGGATCCCCAGGGGGGTCCGGCCCTTCCGCGTGTCCTACCCGGCCATGGTGGCGGCCGGCCGTCGCACCGGAACCCAGCAGCGGATGATGTCGCGCACGGAGACGATGCCGACGGGGCCGTGGCCGTCGAGCACGATCAGATGGCGGAAGCCGCCGTGGGTCATCGCTCCCGCCGCGTCCTCCAGGGTCCAGCCCGGTGCCGCGAAGACGACGTCGGTGGTGGTGTGCGCGCCGGCCGTCTCGATGTCCGGGTTCTGGCCGGCGCCGACGGAGACGAGGATGTCGCGCTCGGTGAGTATGCCGAGCCCGCTGGTGTCACGGTCGAGGACGACGGCGGCGCCGACGCGGCGCGCCGCCATCAGCGCGGCCGCCTGGCGAAGGGTGTGCGCGGGTCCGATGGTGAGGACCACCGTGCTCATGGCGTCACGGACGAGCATGGACGGAGCCACCTCCTTGAGGAGTCCTGTGATCCCGTGACCCTCCGTGCGTCCCGACAGCGGACCGGACGGCCGCCGGTCTCCCGGATCGGCCACCCTGCAAACAGAAAGGATTCACAAGTTCACAAGTGGGGGTGCCTTCAGAGTGGCAGCCATTCGCGGTCTCAACAAGGGGCCGTGCGCAACAGGCGCACACTCGCCACGAGGCGAGCGGCGCCTGGTCGTCACCGTCAGTAGCGCTGGTTCAGATAACCGAGCAGCTCCTCGTGGAGCAGGCCGTTGGACGCCGCCGCGTTGCCGCTGTGCGGTCCGGGCTTCCCGTCCAGGCCGGTGAACGACCCGCCCGCCTCCTGCACCACGATGGCGGTCGCCGCCATGTCCCACAGCGACAGCTCCGGTTCGGCGCAGATGTCCACGGAACCCTCGGCGACCATCATGTACGGCCAGAAGTCCCCATAGGCGCGCGTCCGCCAGCACGCCCGCGAGAGGTCCAGGAAGCCGTCCAGCCGGCCCTGCTCCTCCCAGCCGGTGAGCGACGAGTACGAGAACGAGGCGTCCGACAGCTCGGACACCTTGGAGACCTGGAGCCGCGTCGCCGACGCCAGACTCCGGCCGGCGTAGGCGCCCAGCCCCTTGGCCGCCCACCAGCGGCGCCCCAGCGCGGGGGCCGACACCACGCCCACGACCGGCTGGAAGCCGCCTTCGCCCGCCTCCATCAGCGAGATCAGGGTCGCCCAGACGGGCACCCCGCGCACATAGTTCTTGGTGCCGTCGATGGGGTCGATCACCCATCGGCGCGGGCCCGTGCCCTCCACGCCGTACTCCTCGCCGAGGATCGCGTCACGCGGCCTGGCCCTGTGCAGATGGCCCCGGATCAGCTCCTCGGCGGCCTTGTCGGCCTCACTCACCGGCGTCATGTCCGGCTTGGTCTCGACCTTGAGGTCGAGAGCCCTGAACCGGTCCATCGTGGCGGCGTCGGCGGCATCCGCGAGAACGTGGGCAAGACGCAGATCATCGTGGTAGTCGGCCATGTGCCGCACTCTATCCCGGAGGATCGACGGGTTCCGCGGGGACTCTTGACAGTGCGTGGCGAGGCGTCAACTCTGAGCGCAGAGCCGGTTGGCCTGGAAGGCGGCCGCCTGGGAGGCGACGATGCCCACCGCGCGAGAAGCACTGCTGGACGCCGCTTCCGCGGCGCTCGCGGGACTGCCGTGGTCGGCTGTCCGGATGGTCGACGTCGCGTCGGCCGCGGGGCTGTCCCGGCAGACCCTCTACAACGAGTTCGGAAGCAAGGACGGCCTCGCCCGCGCCCTGGTGCGGCGTGAGGCCGACGCCTATCTGCGCGGGGTCGAGCACATCCTCGCGGACCGGCCGCACCGAACCGACCCGCTCGTCTCGGTCGCCGAGTGGACCGTCAGCCAGGCGCACGGCAGACCGCTGCTGCGCGCCCTGCTCACCGGCTGCTGGGGTGAACGGCTGCCCGCGCCCCGGCCCGCCCGGACGCCGGGCGCCGCACCCGGGCCGCCCCGCGCCCGCGCGCAGCGCCGGGCGGACGCCGGGCCGCCCGCCCCCGGTGAGCTCGCCGCGGAGGTATGGGAACGCTCGCGCGCCGCCCTGGAGCGGGGCGGCGCCCACGGGCGCAGCGTGCAGGAGACGTGCGCGCTGGCCCACCGCTGCGAGCTGGCCGTCCGGCTCGCCCTGTCCTATGTGGTCGCGCCCGGCGGCGAGGGCGTCGGCGTGCTGGTGCGTACCGCCTGCGGAGGCCCGGACGTCAGTGGGACGAGCCCGAGAGCTGGAGACCGATGACCCCCGCGATCACCAGCGCGATCGAGACCAGCTTCAGGGTGGACGCCACTTCGCCCAGGAAGACCATCCCGTAGATCGCCGTGCCCGACGCGCCGATGCCGGTCCACACCGCGTACGCCGGGCCGACGTCGAGTTTGCGCAGCGACAGCGTCAGCAGGCCGAAGCTCCCCAGCGCGAAGCAGGCGAAGGCGATCGTCGGCCACAGCCGGGTGAAGCCGTGCGAGAGCTTGAGGCAGACGGCGAAACCGGTTTCCAGCAGACCAGCGACCACGACCAGCAGCCACGCCATAGCCAGAGCCTCCCGCGTCGATGACTGCTTCGTCTCACTTGGTGCGATTATGCACTTACCAAGCGTGGCCACCCGCAAACGTGCGCGAGTCAGTCGCCCTCGCGCCGCTCACGGGTCGACAACAGCCGCCGCAGCGAATAGAGGCGGGCCGGATCCGCGTGCCCCTCGGCCACCCAGGCGTCCAGCGCGCAGTCCGGTTCGTCGTGGCTGCACGCGCGCGGGCAGTTCTCCGTGCCCTGCCGGAGGTCAGGGAAGGCGAGGATGACCCGGGACGGATCGACGTGGTGGAGCCCGAAGGACCGCACGCCCGGAGTGTCGATCACCCAGCCCCGCGCGCCGTCGAGCGGCAGCGCGAGGGCGGACGTGGTGGTGTGCCTGCCGCGCCCCGTCACCGCGTTGACGATGCCGGTGGAGCGCCGCCGCTCCTCCGGCACGAGCGCGTTCACCAGGGTCGTCTTGCCGACGCCCGAGTGGCCCACGAAGGCGGTGGTGCGGCCGCCGAGGTGCTCGCGCACCCGGTCGGCGGCATGCCCGTCGTACAGCTCCTCGCGGTTGGTCACCACGTACGGGATGTCCAGCGCGCCGTACAGCTCCAGCAGCTTCTCGGGCGGGGCGAGGTCCGACTTGGTGAGCACCAGCAGCGGCTCCAGGCCGCCGTCGAACGCCGCCACCAGGCAGCGGTCGATCAGCCGCGGCCGCGGCTCGGGGTCGGCCAGCGCCGTGACGATGGCCAGCTGGTCGGCGTTGGCGACGACCACCCGCTCGTAGGGGTCGTCGTCGTCGGCCGTGCGGCGCAGCACCGAACCGCGTTTCTCGATCCGGACGATGCGCGCCAGGGTGTCCTTCCTGCCGGACAGATCACCGACCAGGGACACCCGGTCCCCGACCACGGCGGCCTTGCGGCCCAGCTCGCGCGCCTTCATCGCCATGACCGTGCGGTCGTCGACCAGGCAGGTGAGGCGGCCGCGGTCCACCGTGAGGACCATCCCCTCGGAGGCGTCCTCGTGCTTCGGCCGGATACTGGTCCGAGGCCGGTTGCCCTTGGGGTTGGGACGGGAGCGGATGTCGTCCTCGTCGGGGTTCTTGCCGTAGCGGCGCATGTCGTCAGCCCTCGAGCATTCCGGTCCACATCTGCGGGAAGTCCGGCAGGGTCTTGGCGGTGGTCGCGACGTTCTCGATCCGTACGTCCTTGACGGCGAGGCCGATGATCGCGCCGGCCGTCGCCATCCGGTGGTCGTCGTACGTGTGGAAGACGCCCCCGCTCAGCGGGCGCGGGCGGATGTGCAGTCCGTCGGCCGTCTCCGTCACATCACCGCCCAGCTCGTTGATCTCCTTGGTCAGGGCCGCCAGGCGGTCCGTCTCGTGGAGCCTGAGGTGGGCCACGCCGCGCAGCGTGGACGGCGAGTCGGCGAGGGCGGCGACCGCCGCGATGCCGGGGGTCAGCTCGCCGACCTCGCCCAGGTCCACGTCGATGCCGTGGATGACGCCCGTGCCGGTGAAGGTCAGGCCGCGCTCGGTGAGCTCGCAGGCTCCACCCATCTCGGTGAAGATCTCGCGCAGCGCGTCACCTGGCTGGGTGGTGCGCTCGGGCCAGTCGGGGATGGTGACCCGTCCGCCGGTGACCAGCGCGGCCGCCAGGAACGGCTGGGCGTTGGACAGGTCCGGCTCGACGGTCAGGTCCCGGCCGAGGAGCGCGGAGGGGGAGACCCGCCAGACGTTCGGCTCGCCGCCGGTCTCCGGCTCGTCCACCTGCGCGCCCACCGAACGGAGCATGTCGACGGTCATCCGGATGTGCGGCATGGAGGGCAGCGTCGCACCCGTGTGGCGTACCTCGACACCCTGGTTGAAGCGCGGCGCCGAGAGCAACAGGGCGCTGACGAACTGCGACGACGACGAGGCGTCGATCTCGACGGGACCGCCGTCGAGGGCGCCGCTCCCGTGCACCGTCATGGGCAGCGAACTGCGGCCGTCGTCGTCGATCCGGGCGCCCAGGGCGCGCAGGGCGTCGATCACGCCGTCCAGGGGCCGCTCGTAGGAACGCGGGTCGCCGTCGAACCTGACCGGGCCGTCCACCAGCGTGGCGACCGGCGGCAGGAAGCGCATGACCGTGCCGGCGTTGCCGACGTCGATGGTGGCCGGGCCGTGCAGGCCGGCCGGGATGACGCGCCACGCCTCGCCGGAGCAGCCGGGGTCACCCGCGCCGGCGGAGCTCGACGACACCGTCTCCTCGATGCCGACACCGAGCGTGCGCAGCGCCGCCGCCATGAGCAGGGTGTCGCGGGAGCGCAGCGGGCGGCGCAGCCAGCCGGGCTCGGAGGCGAGGGCGGCGAGCACCAGGCCGCGATTGGTGACCGACTTGGATCCGGGCACGGTGACGGTCGCGTCGACGGGACCGCTCGCGTGCGGGGCGGGCCAGAGGTCGGGGTGCGCGGGGCTTTCGGTCATGCCCCTCACTCTAGACGGGCCTTTCGGGCAGCTCGGCTCAGAGACCGAGCAGCCAGCGGCCGCCACCGGTCAGCGAGCAGAGCGATACCGCGTGGAAGAGGAAGAGCCACAGGGGGGCCGGAACGTTCGTGAGCCGCGAGAGCTGGTCCGCGTCCGAGTCCGGCGCCCCGCCGTGGCGGCGCTTGGCCTGGAGCTCGAAAGCGGGGCGGACACCGCCGAGGAGCAGGAACCAGACGACGCTGTACGCGAAGGCGGCCTGCACGACCGGTTCGGTCAGCCAGGAGATCAGCAGAAAGGTGGCACCCGTCAGGATGACGGTGAGGGCCCCGTACGCGTTGCGGATCATGACCAGCATGACGATCAGGAGCGCCGTCGCCACCCACAGCAGGAGCGTGATCCGGTGCGCGGCGAGCAGCCACGCCCCGCCGAGGCCGAGCAGCGACGGCGCGGTGTAGCCCGCCGCCGCGGTGAGGATCATGCCGAGCCCCGTCGGCCTGCCCCTGCTGACGGTGAGGCCGCTGGTGTCGGAGTGCAGCCGGATGCCGTCGAGGCGGCGGCCGGTGAGCAGGGCGACCAGGCCGTGACCGCCTTCATGGGCGATGGTGATCGCGTTGCGTGCTGTCCGCCACACCGCGTGCGGCACGGTCACGGCGAGGGCGGCGACGGCCGTCGCCACGACGAGCCACACGTCCGGGGCGGGCTGGGTACCGAAGACGTCGGTGCTGGCCATTTCTCGGACGGCTCCTCAAACGGGTCGGGGGTCGTGGCAGTGTTGGCAGGTATGTGCGGACGTTATGCGGCGAGTCGCAGGCCCGAGGACCTGGCAGGACTCTTCCAGGTCGAGAAGTGGGAGCCGGAGGAGACCCTGGCCCCCGACTGGAACGTGGCCCCGACCAAAGAGGTGTACGCGGTACTGGAACGCCCTCTGAAAGACGCGGATTCACCACGTCCGGTTCGGCAGCTGCGCGCATTGAAGTGGGGACTCGTGCCCTCCTGGGCGAAGACGCCCGAGGGCGGCGCCCGCATGATCAACGCCCGGGCGGAGACCGTCCACGAGAAGCCGTCGTTCAGGAGGGCCTTCTCCGCGCGCCGCTGCATCCTGCCGGCCGACGGCTATTACGAGTGGGTGACCGGCGCGGGCGAGCGGCAGCTGGAGGAGCAGGGGAGGAAGAAGCGGCCCCGCAAACAGCCGTACTTCGTCCTGCCCGCCGACGGGTCGGTCTTCGCGATGGCCGGACTGTACGAGTTCTGGCGTGACCGCACGCTGCCCGACGACCACCCGGCCGCCTGGTGGGTGACCTGCTCCGTCATCACCACCGAGGCGGAGACCGGGCCGCTCGGGGTGGCACCCGCCGACGGCCCGCGGGCACTGGCGGACATCCACCCGCGGATGCCGCTGATGCTCCCCCCGGACCGCTGGGACGCCTGGCTGGACCCGGCCCGCACGGACCCCGACGACCTGCGGGGACTGCTGGCGCCGCCGCCGGAGGGCCTGATGCGGGCGTACCCGGTGGCCACCGCGGTGAGCAACGTCCGCAACAACGGTCCCGAACTGCTGAAGGAGCTCGCCGCGCCCGAGGAGGAGACCCTCTTCTGAGGCCGCGGGCGGCCGTCCGGGACCTCGTCGGGGCTCCCGGGCGGCCGTGGACGCCGTCCCCCCGCCGGATCACGCGCGGGCGGCCTGCCCGGGAGACGCGCCGGTGAGCCCGTCGGCCTCACGCGCGCGCGGGGGCGGCCGCGCGGGATCATGGCACCGTGAGCAGTCCCATGACCCACCGTGACCTCGTGCCGACCTCCGTCGGTGACGCCCGCGTCACCTGGTACGCCGCCGATCGCGAGCCTCGCCTCCTCCTGGCCCTCGGCCACGGCGCCGGCGGCGGCATCGAGGCGCGTGACCTCCAGGCCCTCGCCGCGGTCCTGCCCGCCTCCGGGGTGACCGTCGCGCTCGTCGAACAGCCCTGGCGGGTGGCCGGCCGGAAGCTCGCCCCGGCGCCCAGGACCCTCGACGAGGGCTGGCGGGACATCTGGCCCGCCCTGCGGGCGCCCGGGCTCCCCGTGGTGGCCGGCGGGCGCAGCGCCGGCGCCCGGGTCGCCTGCCGGACCGCCCGTGCCCTGGGCGCCCACGCCGTGCTGGCCCTGAGCTTCCCCCTGCACCCGCCGGGCCGGCCGGAGAGGTCGCGCGCCGACGAGCTGCTCGGCACCGGGGTGCCGACCCTGGTCGTCCAGGGCGGGAACGACCCGTTCGGCAGGCCGGCGGAGTTCCCGGCGGGCGACCACGAGCTGATCGAAGTGCCCTTCGGGGACCACGGCTTCGCCGTGCCGAAGAGGGCCACGTCCACCCAGGAGGAAGCACTCCGCGTGATCACCGACGGCGTCGGGAAGTGGCTCGGCGGACCGCGGGAATGCTGAGCGCGCGGTGTCTGTTGTGACGGGCGTCGACAGAGACGGTCGACAGGGAAGGTCGACAGAGAAGCCGGCGGTGACGTCATGCCGGTGCCGTCGGCAGGGAACACAGAAGCTCGCACCTGAGCCAGGAGAGGGAGTCCGTCGAATGAGTTCGACCATCTGCCCGGGTCGCTCGCACGCCGCCGCGCTGGACTGGACGGTACTGCCTGCGGCCGGCAACGCCCCTGTCCGGGCGGCGGGCGGAAAGAATCGGAAGGGACTGTCACCGGAAGGTCGACTATTCTCCGATTCGAGCGGGTCCGCACTCGGCCTCGCCACAGCGCTGGAGGAGGTGGGTCCGGTCACTGGGACCGACGCAGGGACCGACGACGGCCCCGAGGAGACGACGGTCGAGCGCAACGCGCGCTTCGAGCGCGACGCCCTCGGCTACCTCGACCAGATGTACTCGGCAGCGCTGCGCATGACGCGCAACCCCGCCGATGCCGAGGACCTGGTCCAGGAGACGTATGCCAAGGCGTACGGGTCCTTCCACCAGTTCCGCGAGGGTACGAACCTCAAGGCGTGGATGTACCGGATCCTCACGAACACCTTCATCAACTCGTACCGCAAGAAGCAGCGCGAGCCCCAGCGCAGCGCCGCCGAGGAGATCGAGGACTGGCAGCTGGCGCGTGCCGAGTCGCACATGTCCACCGGTCTGCGGTCGGCCGAGTCCCAGGCGCTGGACCATCTGCCCGACTCCGACGTGAAGGAAGCGCTCCAGGCGATTCCCGAGGAGTTCCGCATCGCCGTCTATCTGGCCGATGTCGAGGGGTTTGCGTACAAGGAGATCGCGGACATCATGGGTACACCCATCGGTACGGTGATGTCCCGACTGCACCGTGGCCGCCGTCAGTTGCGCGGCATGCTCGAGGACTACGCCCGCGATCGCGGACTCGTACCCGCGGGCGCCGGAGAGTCGTCGAACAACGGGAAAGGCTCGGGCTCATGAGCTGCGGAGAGCCGCACGAGACGGATTGCTCTGAGGTCCTGGATCATCTCTACGAGTTCCTGGACCACGAGATGCCCGACAGCGACTGCACCAAGTTCGAGGTCCACTTCGAGGAGTGCTCGCCCTGCCTGGAGAAGTACGGGCTGGAGCAGGCCGTGAAGAAGCTGGTCAAGAGGTGCTGCGGGCAGGATGACGTGCCGACCGACCTACGGGCCAAGGTCATGGGGCGGATCGAGTCCATCCGGTCGGGGCAGGTCGTGTCCGACCAGGACGTGACCGCCGCCACGCAGGAGTAGCACCCGCCGGCACACGCGGAAGGGGCGCGCCACGATCACCGTGGCGCGCCCCTTCGCGTCACCCGAATGTGCTAATCCCTCGCGAGCCGCCGTCATGCGGGGGCCGACTCGTTAGCCTTGGCGCTCTGTTCGGCCAGTGGAAGGGCGGCGGGAGGGCGGCACACCGTGGCGGGGATTCCGGCAGCGGCGCGCGTGTACATCGCCTGTGCCGCGCTGTGTGCCATCTGGTGCGTCCTTCCGGCCCTCGTCTCCGCCTGCGTGCTCCTGGCCGGTCCCCCGGACCGGCCCGGGTCCGTGGTCTCCGTGCTGTCCGTGCTGACAGGGCCGGCGGAACCGGCCGGTCCGGCGCCCTCGGCCGCCCCTCTACCGGCGTTGCTTCCCGCCACGGGGGCGGCCGCGACGATCGTCGGCCCGGTGATCCCCTGGGGTGCCCTCGCGCTCCTCGCGGTGCTCCACGCCGTCTGCGAGCGGCCCCCGCGGCGCCCTTTCCCCGGCCGGACGGCGGGCGGCCCCGTGCCCGCCGGTTCCGTGCCCGAGAGGTCCGACGCGGTCACAGCCGTATCGTTCTTCCCCGTGCTGCTGGCCGCCGCACTGCTCCTGCCGACCTCCGCCGCCGCCCTGGCGGCCGTGCCCGGCGCACTCCTCGCCCGTGTCGGACGGCGGCCGGCCGCGCCCCGGCGGATCTGGCGGGCCGCCCGTCTCGCCCTCGCCGTCTGGGTGGCCGCGCGGGCCGCGGCACTCACCGGAGGGACCCTCACGCTCGACGGCGGCGCCCCGGGAGCACCGGCGCCCGGCTTCCCCGCGCTGCTGCTGCCGGCCGGGGTCGCGGCGCTCGCCCTGTGCCTGGTGCTCACCGCCCTGGACGGCGGCATCCTGGCCACCGCCGAACGGGTGCCGGCGCGCGACGCCTGGCGGGGCCTGCTGACGCGCTCCCTCGCCCCGCACGCGCTGCACGGACTGGCCGGGCTGATGATGGCGGTGGTGTGGCGCAGCTCGTACGGCTGGCCGGCGGCGCTGCTCGTCCTGCTGCCCACGTACGTCTCGTGCCGGGTCTTCGGCCAGTACGACCGGGAGCGCGCCGCCCACCGGACGACGATCCGGGCGCTGGTCCAGGCCGTCGGCATCAAGGACGCGTACACCCGCGGCCACAGCGAGCGGGTGGGCCGCGCCTCGGAGCTGATCGCCCGCGAGCTCGGCATGGACGAGGACCGCCTGGAGGTCCTGCGGTTCGCCGGGACCCTGCACGACGTCGGCAAGCTGGGGGTGCCCACCCGGCTGCTGCGCAAGGACGGGCCGCTCACCCCCCAGGAACGGCGGACGATCGAGCTGCACCCGGAGTACGGGCACGAGATGGTGCGCGGCATCGGATTCCTCGGCGAGGCGCGCGCGGCGATCCTGCACCATCACGAACGGCTGGACGGCAGCGGCTATCCGTACGGGCTCAGAGGCGGCCAGATCCCCGAGTCCGCGCGCCTGGTCGCCGTGGCCGACGCCTTCGACGCCATGACCTCGACCCGTTCCTACCGGCGGGCCCGGCCCGTGGCCACCGCGGTGGAGGAGCTCAAGCGCTGTGCGGGCACCCAGTTCGACCCCCGGATGGTGGGCGCGCTGGCCCGCGCCCTGGACCGGCACGGCTGGCGGACCGGGGCCTCCTCCGACACCGCGCCCCCGGCCCCCGCCGGCCCCCGCCCGGTGGCGGGGCCCGGCGCGGGCGCCCCGGGCGCCGAAGCCCCCCGCGGAAACGTCCCTCCGGGCCGCCACCAGGACACCCACGCCCAGCACGCGCGCCGCGGCGGGACCCCGTGACGGCCCCGGCGGCGCCCCGGGCGCTGGGCGCGGCCGCCGTCCGCGCGGCCGCCGGAGCGCTCGCCGCCGCCGGACTCGGCTGGACCCTCTGGCACGGGATCGCCGAGCCGGGCAACGCGCTCGCCTTCGGAGTGCTCGTCGCGGTCGGCGAGCTCGCCCGCGGGGGCACCCCGCCCGGGGAGCGCGAACCCGCGCCGCTCGCCGCCGCGGGCACCCTCGCGTACGCCCTGCTCGGCGACTCCGGCGGGCAGCCCACCACCCACGGCGTGCTCCAGACCGTCGCCGTGGTCGTCGCCGGGACCCTCGCCGGGGCCGTGCCGCACATCGCCCGCGGCAGGGGCCCCGAGCTCGACCACCTGGCCCGCCGGGTGCTCACCGCAGGGTTCGCCGCCGTCTGCTTCCAGCCGCTGTACAACTCGGGCGTGTGGGAGCGGGCCGTCGGGGACGGGCCGCGCTTCGCGCTGCTCCTGCTCCTGCTCACCCTGCTGACCGCCCTCTGCGACGTGGTCCTCGCCGCCCTGACGCTGCACGCCCGCACCCGTCGTCCGTACGGCCCGCTGCTCCGCGACGAGTTGCGCGCCCTGCTCGGCGTCGGCTCCGCGGTCCGCGCCAGCGGAGCCGTGACCACGCTGGCCGTGGCCGTGGCGGGACTGTGGGCGCTGCCCGCCCTGTGCGGTCCCCTGCTCCTGGCCCAGCGGTCCCTGCGCCGGTACGCCGCCGCGCGCACCACCTGCCGGCAGACCGTCGCCTCCCTCGCGCGCGCCACCGAGATCGCCGGGTACACGCCCCCGGGCCACGCCCACCGGGTGGCCGTGCTCAGCCGGGAGGTCGGGCGTGACCTCGGTCTCTCCGAGCCCGACCTGACCGTCGTGGAGTACGCCGCCCTGATGCACGACATCGGGCAGCTCTCGCTGGTCGACCCCGTGCCCGACGGCGCGACCGCGCTCCTGCCCGCGGCCGAACAACGCCGGCTGGCGCTGCTGGGCGGCGCCGTCGTCCGCCGGACCGGCGTCCCGGCGGCCGTCGCCGTCGTCGTGGAGCGGCAGGCCGACCCGTACCGGGAGCAACCCCTGCCCGCCAGGATCGTCCGCACCGTCAACGCGTACGACGACCTGTGCGGGGAACGCGCATCGAAGGCGCTCGGCGCACTGGAGCAGCTTCGCCTCGGCACCGCCAGGGACCACCACCCGGCGGTGGTGGAATCCCTCGCCAGGGTCCTCTCCCGGGGCGGCGTTGCGGGGCCGGGGCCGGGGTAACCCATGGGTAATGAGCGGGCGTGCGACCGGGCATGGTTGGATGCGAACAAGAGGGTGTCCGGGGGCAGAGACCTTCAGCGACCGGCAGGCGGGAATCGTGAGGATCTTCGGGAAGGTACGGCATCGGCCCTCCGCTTCGTGGCGGCAGGCCACCGACCGCGCGTTCACGCTGATCGGGGACGGGCGGTACGAGGACGCGGGCGCGTTGCTGACGCGAGCGGCGGACCTGGAGCCCTGGCTCTCGGAGTCGTGGTTCAACCTGGCGCTGCTGCACAAGTTCCGGCACGACTGGGAACAGGCGCGCACGGCGGGCCTGCGGGCCGTCGCACTCCTCGACAGGGAGACCGGCGCGCCCGACTGGTGGAACGTGGGCATCGCGGCCACCGCGCTCCAGGACTGGCCGCTGGCCCGCCGGGCCTGGCAGGCCTACGGGCTGAAGGTGCCGGGGGCGGCGGCGGCCGGTGGTGAACCGGCGGGGATGGAGCTCGGCAGCGCCGCCGTACGGCTCTCGCCGGAGGGCGAGGCCGAGGTGGTGTGGGGCCGCAGGCTCGACCCGGCCCGGATAGAAGTGCTCTCCATCCCGCTGCCGTCGTCCGGGCGGCGCTGGGGCGAGGTCGTCCTGCACGACGGGGTGCCGCACGGCGAGCGGACGACCGCCGCCGGGCACAGCTTCCCCGTGTTCGACGAGATCGAGCTGTGGGCGCCGTCCCCCGTACCGACCTGGGTGGTGCTGCTGGAGGCGGCCACCGAGGCCGACCGGGACGCCCTGGAGCAGCTCGCCGCGGACGCCGGCTTCGCCGCCGAGGACTGGTCCTCGTCGGTGCGGCTGCTGTGCCGGGCCTGTTCGGAGTCGCGGATGCCCAGCGCCGAGGGCGAGGGCGAGCACCTGGACCCGCACGACCACAGCGAGCCGGGTCATCCGGGACCGCTCGGTCACCGTTCCCCGGGCGAGCTGTGGGTGCCGGAGCGCGAGTGCGGCATCGCGGCGCCCGCCGGGCTGGTGCGCGGTCTGCTCGACGGCTGGGTCGCGGACAGTCCCGACAGCCGCGAATGGCGGGACCTCGAAGAGGTCTGCTGACGCCCCGCCGCCGGTCCGTCCTGCCCGTAGGCTGTACGAGCACAACCCATCGGGTACTCAGGAAGGCGCAGAAGCGGACATGTCGCAGCAGGAGACGGACGAGCAGGTCAACGACGGCTTCGTCGTGGACACGGAGGACTGCGAGGAGCGCGAGCTCGCGCACCGCGAGCGCGGCACCTCCCACCCGATCACGGTCGTCGGCAATCCGGTGCTGCACAAGGAGTGCAAGGACGTCACCGAGTTCGACGACAAGCTCGCGCAGCTCATCGACGACATGTTCGCCAGCCAGCGGACGGCGGAGGGCGTGGGCCTGGCCGCCAACCAGATCGGCGTCGACCTCAAGGTGTTCGTCTACGACTGCCCGGACGACGAGGGCGTGCGGCACACCGGCTATGTGGTCAATCCGGTGCTGCGCGAGCTCCCGGCCGACCGCCGCGTGCTGGACGACTCCAACGAGGGGTGCCTGTCCGTCCCGACGGCCTACGCCGCGCTGGCCCGCCCCGACTACGCCGAAGTGCACGGCCAGGACGCCAAGGGCAACCCCATCAAGGTGCGGGGGACCGGCTACTTCGCCCGGTGCCTCCAGCACGAGACGGACCACCTGTACGGCTACCTGTACATCGACCGGCTCTCCAAGCGCGACCGCAAGGACGCCCTGAAGCAGATGGCCGAGGGGACCCCGCGCTACCCGATCGTCCCGAACGACTGATTCCGTGGCCGTGGCCCCGCCCTCCGGCGAGGGGGACGGGGCCCCGTCACCGCCACCGGTCCGACGAATGACGGTGGCACGGCCCTGTTGACGCGCGTCGACCCGGGCGGCCAGTCTCGGCACAGTCCCCCTCGCAGATGGAGGTCAGATGCTGAGATCAACCGCACGTCTTCTGGTGTCGTTTGTCATGGTCATGGCTGCTGCGTGCGCCGGTGTGGTCGCCACGGCGGGAACCGCGCAGGCCGACGGCTGCTACACCTGGTCGCGCACCCTCTCCCAGGGCGCGTCCGGAGCCGACGTCACCCAGTTGCAGATCCGGGTCGCCGGATACCCCGGCTACGGCGGGGTCCTCGCCGTCGACGGCGCCTACGGCCCGGCGACCACCGCCGCGGTCAAACGCTTCCAGTCGGCGTACGGCCTGGCCGCCGACGGCGTCGCCGGCAGCGCCACGTTCGCCAAGCTCTACGCGCTCCAGGACGACGACTGCACGCCGATCCACTTCGCCTACGCCGAGCTCAACGACTGCAACTCCACCTGGGCGGGCGGAGCCGTCAGTGCCGCCACCGCCAAGGCCAACGCCTTGCGCACGATGTGGAAGCTGGAGGCCGTGCGACACGCGCTGGGCGACCAGCCCATCACCGTGACCAGCGGTTTCCGCTCGGGGGCGTGCAACGACGCGGTCGGCGGGGCGTCGGGCAGCAGGCATCTGTACGGCGACGCGGCCGACCTCGGCGCGGGCCCGCACTCCCTGTGCAAGCTGGCCCAGACGGCCCGCAACCACGGCTTCAACGGCATCCTCGGGCCGGGCTATCCCGGACACGGCGACCATGCCCACGTCGACCACCGCGCGAGCCGCTTCTGGTCGGCCTCCAGCTGCGGGATCTGACGCCGGGCCGCGTCCCTCCGCCCGCCCGGCCGACCGGACCGCCCGACCGGACCGCCCGACCGGACCGCCCGGCGGACGGTCCGGCGGACGGTCCGGTCAGGCGGGGCGGGGCCGGGTCCGGCGACGGCCCATCCGGCGGCAGCCCGTCAGCACCGCCCAGCCGGCCGCCCCGCCCACCGCGTACCAGAGCAGGTCAGGGGCGTTGAACGAGGTCCCGAGCACCAGCCGGGCCGCGGTGCTGCGCAGGGCCAGCTCCGCCGGGACACCGGTCAGCTGGAACAGCTCCACCGCCCAGGAGAGGACCACCGCGACCCCGGCCGCCGCGGCCGGCCGCAGCCGGGGCGCGACCAGCACCACCAGCGCCAGGACCAGCACCGTGTAGAGCGCGTCCCCCGCGTACTTGGCGGCATCGCCCGCCGCCGCGGACCTGATCCCCAGGCCCGCGGCGACGGTCACGGCGGCGGCGGCACCGGCCGCCCACCGCGTACGGGCCATGTCAGAAGTCCTCGTCGAGGTCGACCGAGCCCTCCACCGCGACCTGGTACGCCGACGGCCGGCGCTCGAAGAAGTTGGTCAGCTCCTGGACGCCCTGGAGCTCCATGAACGCGAACGGGTTCTCCGAGCCGTACACCGGGGCGAAGCCCAGACGCTGGAGGCGCTGGTCGGCGACGCACTGGAGGTACTCGCGCATCGACTCGGTGTTCATGCCCGGCAGTCCGTCACCGCACAGGTCCCGGCCGAACTGCAGCTCCGCCTCGACGGCCTCCTTCAGCATGTCGGTCACCTGCCGCCGCAGCTCGTCGTCGAACAGCTCCGGCTCCTCCTTGCGGACGGTGTCCACGACCTCGAAGGCGAAGTTCATGTGCATCGTCTCGTCGCGGAACACCCAGTTGGTGCCGGTCGCCAGGCCGTGCAGCAGACCGCGCGAGCGGAACCAGTACACGTACGCGAAGGCGCCGTAGAAGAACAGCCCCTCGATGCACGCCGCGAAGCAGATCAGGTTCAGCAGGAAGCGGCGGCGGTCGGCCTGGGTCTCCAGACGCTCGATCTTCTCGACCGAGTCCATCCAGCGGAAGCAGAACTGCGCCTTCTCGCGGATCGACGGGATCTCCTCGACGGCGTCGAACGCGGCCGCGCGGTCGTCCGGGTCGGGCAGATAGGTGTCGAGCAGTGTCAGATAGAACTGGACGTGCACGGCCTCCTCGAACAGCTGACGGCTCAGGTACAGCCGTGCCTCGGGGGAGTTGATGTGCTTGTACAGCGTCAGCACCAGGTTGTTGGAGACGATCGAGTCACCGGTGGCGAAGAACGCGACCAGCCGGCCGATCATGTGCTGCTCGCCCGGCGTGAGCTTCGCGAGGTCGGCGACGTCGGAGTGGAGGTCGACCTCCTCCACCGTCCAGGTGTTCTTGATCGCGTCCCGGTAGCGCTCGTAGAAGTCCGGGTAGCGCATGGGGCGCAGGGTGAGCTCGAAGCCCGGGTCGAGAAGGTTCTTGTCACTCATGGTCACTGGCACGCCTCGCAGGACTCGGGGTTCTCAAGGGAGCAGGCGACGGCCTCTTCCGGCGTGGCCTGTACGGGGATCGGGGTCGCGGCCGCCGCGCGGGCGATCCGGGTCGCCGGGCGCGAACGCAGGTAGTACGTCGTCTTCAGGCCCTGCTTCCAGGCGTACGCGTACATCGAGGAGAGCTTGCCGATCGTCGGCGTCTCCAGGAACAGGTTCAGCGACTGCGACTGGTCCAGGAACGGGGTGCGCGCCGCCGCCATGTCGATCAGGCCGCGCTGCGGGATCTCCCACGCCGTGCGGTACAGCTCGCGGACGTCGGCCGGGATCCAGGTGAAGCCCTGTACCGAGCCGCTCGACTCGCGCAGCGCCTCACGGGTCTGCGCGTCCCAGACGCCGAGCTTCTTCAGCTCGGCCACCAGATAGGCGTTGACCTGGAGGAACTCGCCGCTCAGCGTCTCGCGCTTGAAGAGGTTGGAGACCTGCGGCTCGATGCACTCGTACACGCCCGCGATCGAGGCGATCGTCGCGGTCGGCGCGATGGCCAGCAACAGCGAGTTGCGCATGCCGACCGAGGCGACGCGCTCGCGCAGGGCCGCCCAGCGCTCCGGCCAGTTCAGCTCGACGCCGTAGTGGTCCGGGTGCAGGACACCGCGCGCCGCACGGGTCTTCTCCCAGGCCGGGAGCCTGCCGTTGCGCTCCGCGAGATCGCAGGACGCCTCGTACGCCGCGAGCATGATCCGCTCGGCGATGCGCGTCGAGAGGGCGCGTGCCTCGGCCGAGTCGAACGGCAGCCGCAGCTTGAAGAAAACGTCCTGGAGGCCCATGGCGCCCAGACCCACCGGCCGCCAGCGGGAGTTGGACCGGCCGGCCTGCTCGGTCGGGTAGAAGTTGATGTCGACGACCCGGTCGAGGAAGGTGACGGCCGTGCGGACGGTCTCGTCCAGCCGCTCCCAGTCGATCCCGCCGTCGGCGCCCTCCTCGACGAACGCGCCCAGGTTGACCGAGCCCAGGTTGCAGACCGCGGTCTCCCCGTCGTCCGTGACCTCCAGGATCTCGGTGCACAGATTGGACGAGTGGACCGTGTGGCCCGGCTCGGCGGTCTGGTTGGCCGTGCGGTTCGAGGCGTCCTTGAAGGTCATCCAGCCGTTGCCGGTCTGGGCCAGGGTCCGCATCATCCGGCCGTAGAGGTCGCGGGCCGGCATGGTCTTGCGGGCCAGCCCGGCGGCCTCGGCCGCGCGGTACGCGGCGTCGAACTCGTCGCCCCACAGGTCGACCAGCTCGGGTACGTCCGCCGGGGAGAACAGCGACCACTCGGCGTCAGCGTTGACGCGGCGCATGAACTCGTCCGGGACCCAGTGCGCCAGGTTGAGGTTGTGCGTACGCCGCGCGTCCTCGCCCGTGTTGTCGCGCAGCTCCAGGAACTCCTCGATGTCCGCGTGCCAGGTCTCCAGGTAGACCGCCGCCGCGCCCTTGCGCCGCCCGCCCTGGTTCACGGCCGCCACCGAGGCGTCCAGCGTCTTCATGAACGGCACGATGCCGTTGGAGTGGCCGTTGGTGCCCCGGATGAGCGAACCGCGGGCGCGGACGCGGGAGTACGACAGGCCGATGCCGCCCGCGTGCTTCGACAGGCGCGCCACCTGGTGGTAGCGGTCGTAGATCGAGTCCAGCTCGTCCAGCGGCGAGTCCAGCAGGTAGCAGGACGACATCTGTGGGTGGCGCGTGCCGGAGTTGAACAGCGTGGGGGAGGAGGGCAGGTAGTCGAGCCGGCTCATCAGGCCGTACAGCGCCCCGACCTCGTCGAGCGCGCGGACGCTGTCGTCCTCGGCGAGCCCTGCGGCCACCCGCAGCATGAAGTGCTGCGGGGTCTCGATCACCTTGCGGGTGATCGGGTGCCGCAGGAGGTAGCGGCTGTAGAGGGTGCGCAGTCCGAAGTAGCCGAAGCGGTCGTCGGCCGCCGGGTCGATCATCGCGTCCATCCGCTCCGCGTGGACGCGGACGAAACCGGCCGTACGGTCGGCGATCAGGCCCTCCCGGTGACCGACGGCGACCGACGCGGAGAACGACACCGAGCCCTGCCCCGCCGCCTCGGCGGCGATGGTGCGGGTGAGCAGCCGGGCCGCGAGGCGCGAGTACGAGGGGTCCTCGGAGATCAGACCGGCGGCCGCCTCGGTGGCGAGCTCACGCAGCTCGGCCTCGTCCGAACCGGCGTGCCGGCCGCGCAGCGCGGCGGCGGCGACCCGGCCGGGGTCGGTGTCGGGCAGATCGGCGGTGAGGTCGGTCAGGGTCCGCAGCAGGACGGTCCCGGGACCGTCGCCTTCCGCGGCCGTGGTTCCGGCTCCGACGGTCTCCGTGTCCGCGACTGCTGAGGCCGGATCGGCTGGCGCGATGGTCACGTGGGGGCTCTCCCTCGCTCGGCTCGGGGCCGGCGGGCGGGCAGGAGAGCGGGGCACCCGCGCGAACAGGGGGTGCGCACCGCGTCCTCCGGCCCACTCCGCGAGGCCCGGACGTCTGGGCACCCGGGCCGGACGGCTCGGGTGCGCTGCGGCAGGTCTTCGGACTCATAGGTGCGCAAAGGCGCACCTGTACACCGTTGCGGGACAGTTCCGGATTCGCACCGGATTCCCCTGCGACGACAGCGAGGTTGAGCATACATGTGGGGGGCTCCCCATGCCGCACCCCCCACATCTTGTGTGTCGGTCCGGGGTGACGACCCATGGCACATCCGGCCGGAGGAGGCCGGGCGGGGCTTCGGGAGGGCCGGGAGGGCCGGCAGGGGCGCGCCGGCCCGCCGCCCCGTGCGCTCGGTGCGGGCCCGCGCGGGGGCTCCCGGGCGCGGTGGCGGGCCGGACGCGCGGCCTTCCCGGCGTCGCGGCCGACCGTGGGCGGGCCCGGTGTGGCCGGCGCGGCTCCCCGGGGAGGCCGGCGGCTCCTGCACCGGATCCCCCCACGGGCCGCGGGGTCCGTCCGGCAGGAAGCACCCGGGTCGCGATCGGACCGGCCGTGACGGGACCGGCCGCGATCGGACCGGCCATGTGACGGGACCGGCCGTGCGTGCGCCGGCCGTGAGGGAACCCGCCGTGCGCGCCGGCCGTGAGCGGTCGGCCCGCGCCCCGGACGGGCACCGCGTGCCCTCGCGGCCCCGCCGCCCCGCCCGCGCGCCGGCGGCGAGGGCCGGGAGGGGCGGGAGACCGTACGGCCGGGTCAGCCGCCGGCACCCACCCCGTTGTCGGGGGCACCGTCGCCGACCGGCGGAAGGTCCCCCCGCTCGACGGGCCCGGCCGGCGCGGTGTGTTCGGGCAGGACCTCGTCCAGCTCACGGTCGTCCGCCCGGTGCGCCGACCCGGCGGCCGCGCGCAGGACGTCGCGGGAGACGGCGGAGGACTCGGCGGAGATCTGGACGCGCAGGCCGTTCTCGGTCAGGGCGTACTCGTGCGCGGCCCCGGAGGAGCGGTACCACCCCGGACCGTCCTTCTCGCAGGACCGGCTCACGGGCGGGATCGCGGGGCAGCTCCCGTCGTCCACCGTGCCGCGGTCGACGGAGACGGTGATCCGGCCGCCGCCCGTGGCGACATAGGTGCTCTGGAAGCCGTCATCGCCGAGGACGCCCACGGACTGCTTCGCCAACTCGAACCCGTCCGCCTCGATCACGTACACGTGCTCGGTCCTGGTCTGCGCGGCGGCTGCCCGCGCCTCCAGCGTCCCGCGGTCGGGAGCGGAGCCGCCGGCCGTCTCCGTGCCGCACGCGGCGGTCAGGGCGATGAGCGGCAGCAGGAGCAGCGGCAGGGGGCGTGTACGTGTCATGCGTACATCCTTTCGTGTGCGCACCGCGTACACGCCCCCGGGGGCTCAGCAGCAGCGGAAACCCTTCCGCGGATCGGCCTCACGGGCATCCGTGCGGCTGCGTTCGAAGGCGCGCCGCGTCATCACCTCGGCGGCCGGATCGCACGTCCGGGCGTGGGCGACGTACCGCTCGTAGGCGGTCTCGCCCGAGAACTCCCGGACGTACCAGCGCAGCCACCGCACGGCGCGCCCGGCGAGGGCCGTGGCGCTCACGACGGGTCGCCGCCCCGGCCGGACCCGGAGACGGCCTCCCGGCCGGTCTCGCCGGAAGCGCCGGTCTCGCCCGAAGCGCCGGTCGGGCCCGCGCCGCCCGCGCCCACGGCGGCGAGCTCGGCCTTCTCCTCGGGGGTGACGAGGAGTCCGGCCGGGGCGACGATGCGGGACCTGGTGTACGGCACCTCGGCGAGGCGCACGGACTCGGGGCTGCTGACGGCCTTGTAGCAGACGCGTGCCGCGTCGGCGATGACGACGATGATCAGCAGGGCGAACAGGGCCGACAGGACGCCGTCGACGGTCGAGTTGGTGACGACGGTGCGCATGTCGTCCATGGACTTGGCCGGTGCCAGCAGCGTCCCGGCGTCGATCCCGTCCTGGTACTTGTCGCGCTGGGCGAAGAATCCCACCCGCGGGTCGGCGGAGAAGATCTTCTGCCAGCTGGCGGTCAGGGTGACGGCCACGTCCCAGGCCAGCGGAACCGCCGTGACCCAGGCCCACTTGAGGCGCCCGGACTTCACCAGCAGGGTCGTGCAGACGGCGAGGGCGACCGCGGCGAGCAGCTGGTTGGCGATGCCGAACAGCGGGAAGAGCTGGTTGATGCCGCCCAGCGGGTCGTGGACGCCGACCCAGAGGAAGTAGCCCCACCCGCCGACGACGACCGCGCTGGCGAACCAGACGCCGGGCTTCCAGCTGACCCGGCGCATCGGCTTGTAGACGTTGCCCAGCATGTCCTGGAGCATGAAGCGCCCGACCCGGGTGCCCGCGTCCACGGTCGTGAGGATGAACAGCGCCTCGAACATGATGGCGAAGTGGTACCAGAAGGCCTTCATGGCGCCGCCGCCCACGACGGCCGAGAAGATCTCGGACATGCCGAGCGCGAAGGTCGGCGCACCGCCGGTCCGGGACAGGAGACTGGTCTCCTCGACGTCCTTGGCGGCCTGGGCCAGCTGGTCGGGGGAGATGGAGAAGCCGAGGTTGGCCACCGCCTGGGAGGCGGACTCCACGGTGGTCCCGATGACGCCGCCGGGGGAGTTGATGGCGAAGTAGAGGCCCGGGTCGATGATGCAGGCGGTGATCATCGCCATGATGGCGACGAACGACTCGGTCAGCATGGCGCCGTAGCCGATGAACCTGACCTGCGTCTCCTTCTGGATCATCTTCGGCGTGGTGCCGGAGGAGACCAGGGAGTGGAAGCCGGAGAGCGCGCCACAGGCGATGGTGATGAAGACGAACGGGAACATCGACCCGGCGAAGACGGGCCCGTCGCCGCGGCCGGCGAACTCGGTCACGGCGTCCATCTTCAGGGTGGGCAGCGCGATGAAGACGCCGAGCGCCAGCAGCACGATCGTGCCGACCTTCATGAAGGTCGACAGGTAGTCACGAGGGGCCAGCAGCATCCACACCGGCAGGACGGACGCGAGGAATCCGTAACCCACCATCCACACGACGAGCGTGCCGGGCTCCAGGGTGAAGGTGTCGGCGAGCGAGGACTCGGCGACCCAGCCGCCGGCGACGATCGCGAGCAGCAGCAGCGCGACACCGATGACGGAGACCTCGGTGACCCGGCCCGGGCGCAGGATGCGCAGGTAGAACCCCATGAACAGGGCGATCGGGATGGTCATGCCGATGGAGAAGACGCCCCACGGCGAGTGGGCCAGGGCGTTGACGATGACCAGGGCCAGCACGGCCAGCAGGATGATCATGATCACGAACACCGAGACGAGCGCCGCCGCGCCGCCGAACGGCCCTATCTCGTCACGCGCCATCTGGCCGAGCGAACGGCCGTCGCGGCGGGTCGAGAAGAACAGCGTGACCATGTCCTGGACCGCGCCGGCGAAGATGACGCCCGCCACCAGCCAGATGGTCCCCGGCAGATAGCCCATCTGGGCGGCGAGGACGGGACCGACCAGCGGGCCGGCGCCCGCGACCGCCGCGAAGTGGTGCCCGAAGAGCACCCGGCGGTCGGTGGGGTGGAAGTCGACACCGTTGTCGAGCCGTTCGGCCGGGGTGGCGCGGGTCTTGTCGACCTTCAGCACCCGGTTCGCGATGAAGCGCGAGTAGAAGCGGTAGGCGATGGCGTACGAGCCGAGCGCGGCGGCCAGCATCCAGGCCGCCGAGATCTCCTCGCCGCGTGAGAGCGCGAGGACCGCCCAGCCGACGGCGCCGATGATCGCGACGAGCGACCACACGGCGATCGACCGGGGGGAAAGCTTGGTTGGTGCGGTCGTGCCGGGTGGTGCTGACGGCTGCGTCATGGCGTGTCGCCCCCTCGTTGTCCCCTGTGTGACGTGCGGGAAATCTAGGGGAGCGTCCCGCTCCATGGAACCCCTGTCCGGATAACGGACCCATCTCGACCGGGCCGCCGGACACGGCGTTCGTGCGCCACCCGGTGGCGACGTCGCAGCGTACCCGGGGCGTGTGGCCCACGTCACCCGTTCGGTCACCCCCGAACGGGGGGGCGTGCGACGGCCCCGCGGGAAGGCGCTCCCGCGGGGCCGTCGTGAGTGCCGCCGTTCGGCGGCGCGACCTGGGGTCTTTCGCCCGGATCGAGCCGGGCTCGCGTGCCCCGGGCACCGCGCCTCGCCGCGTTGTCCTCGGTCACCGACGCTCCGCGTCGACTCCCTCCTCCGCCTTGCGATGCACGGCACCGGACCCCGCTCACCCGTCCGGCGCGATCCGGGCGAAAGACCCTAGCCGTTCGGCCGCTTCAGCCTGGCGACGAACTTGTAGCGGTCGCCGCGGTAGACCGAGCGCACCCACTCCACCGGCTCGCCGTTGTCGTCCAGGGAGTGGCGGGACAGCATCAGCATGGGCAGGCCCACGTCCGTGCCCAGGAGGCCCGCCTCGCGCGGGGTGGCGAGCGAGGTCTCGATCGTCTCCTCGGCCTCGGCGAGATGGACGTCGTACACCTCCGCCAGGGCGGTGTAGAGAGAGGTGTACTTGACCAGCGAACGGCGCAGCGCGGGGAAGCGCTTGGCCGAGAGGTGGGTCGTCTCGATGGCCATCGGCTCGCCGCTGGCGAGGCGCAGCCGCTCGATCCGCAGGACCCGCCCGCCGGCCGAGATGTCGAGGAGCCCGGCGAGCGTGTCGTCGGCCGTGACGTAACCGATGTCCAGCAGCTGCGAGGTGGGTTCCAGGCCCTGGGCGCGCATGTCCTCGGTGTACGAGGTGAGCTGGAGCGCCTGGGAGACCTTCGGCTTGGCCACGAAGGTGCCCTTGCCCTGGATGCGCTCCAGGCGCCCCTCGACGACGAGTTCCTGGAGCGCCTGGCGCACGGTCGTGCGGGAGGTGTCGAACTCGGCGGCGAGGGTACGCTCCGGCGGGACCGGCGTGCCGGGCGGCAGCGTCTCGGTCATGTCGAGCAAGTGTCGCTTGAGCCGGTAGTACTTGGGCACGCGAGCGGTACGGGTCGCCGTCCCGCTCTCGGTCTCGGTACCGCCCCCGTCCGTGGCCATGGCCCGCCTTCCCGACTCCTGTGCTGCTGCCGTCACCGGCTCCTCCGTCTGTCGCGGCTCACATGGTGGCACGGACCGGTCACGGGTCGTCGCCCCTCCTCAGGTGTCGGTCCGATAACGGACGCGACTGCCCTTCTTATACACCCTTGACACCCCTAAAGGTCTAGGCCAAGCTCCGGGTTACTGGTCTAAACCATTAAAGACCAGGTCCCAGTCCCACGAGCAGTACTGGTCGTATGGCTTCGCGGTGGGCAGGGGTTGCAGGCATCCCTGAGGAGGGTGGCGTGAAGCGCAAGCTCATCGCGGCGATAGGCGTCGCGGGCATGATGGTCGGCATTGCCGCATGTGGTACCGACGAGGGCGGCAACAAGGCCGGCGGCGACGCCAAGGAGCTCACCGTCTGGCTGACGGTCGACGCCCAGAACAACTGGCCGGACCTGGTGAAGGCGGCCGACGACGCGGTGACCAAGAAGCACCCCGGCATCAAGATCAAGCACGAGTACTACGGCTGGCCCGACAAGAACACCAAGCTCGACGCCGTCCTCGCCACGGACAAGGCGCCGGACGTGGTCGAGATGGGCAACACCGAGATGCTCGGCTACATGGTCAAGGGCGCCTTCGCGGAGGTCGACCCGAAGAAGTTCGAGCAGTCGGACCAGTGGCTGGACGGCCTCAAGGAGTCCGTCTCGTACGAGGGCAAGACCTACGGGGTCCCGTACTACGCCGGTGGCCGTGTCGGCACCTGGCGCAAGGACATCGCCGCCGAGGTCGGGGTGAAGGCCGCTCCGAAGACCTTCGCGGAGCTGACCGCCGCCCTGGACAAGATCCAGGCGAAGAAGGGCGACAAGTTCAGCGCCTGGTACCAGCCTTCGCCGGACTGGTACGCCGCGATGTCCTTCGTGTACGACGCCGGTGGCTCCATCGCCAAGAAGGACGGCGACACCTGGAAGGCCAACTTGTCGTCGCCCGAGTCCCTCAAGGGCCTCAACGCGTACAAGACGATCGTCGACAAGTACATGCACGGCGACAAGACCAAGGACGAGGCCGACCGTCCGGTCGTCTTCGGCCAGGGCAAGTCCGCCACGATCTTCAGCGCGGCCTGGGAGGGCGGCACGGCGGCCGACCCGAAGAACGACAAGGTCGGCAAGCTCGGCGAGAAGCTCGAGAACTTCGTGATGCCCGGCCCGTCCGGCAAGGCCCTCCCGGTCTTCCTCGGCGGTTCCGACCTGGCCGTCCCGGTCAAGTCCAAGGCGCAGGACGTCGCCGCCGAGTGGATCAACGCCTTCACGGGTGCCCAGGGCCAGAAGGGTCTGCTCGCCAAGGGCAACCTGCCCAACAACAAGACGGACCTGGCGACCCTGAAGAACGACCCGAAGACGGTCGTCCCGGCCACGGCGGCGGAGTCGAACTGGTTCGTCCCGATGGCGCCCGGCTGGGGCCAGGTCGAGAAGGCGCAGACCCTCAAGACCATGCTCCAGGAGATCGGTACCGGCAAGAAGACGGTCGAGGCCGCCGCGAAGGACGCGGACGCCGCGATCGACAAGGTCATCAACACCAAGTGACCTGACGGCAGGGCCCCGTCGCCCGACGACGGGGCCCTGCCGCCCGTACGAGAAGAGGGACCGCTGAGGAGCGCGCGATGAGTGCCGCAGACACAACCACTGCCAAGGTGCCGCCGAAGCGGCCATCGCCGACACCGGGAGCCGCGGCCGGTGACTCCGGAAGACCCGGCAGGAAATCCACCGCCGTCGGAGCGGGAGTGCCCTGGGCACTGCTCGCCCCCTGTTTGCTCGTCCTCCTGCTGGTCCTCGGCTACCCGCTGGTCCGGCTGGTCACTCTCTCCTTCCAGAAGTTCGGCCAGCCCCAGCTGTGGGGCTTCCAGGCGCCCGAGTCGGTCGGCTTCGACAACTTCAGCAAGATCCTCGGGGACGGCGAGTTCTGGGCCGTCGTCGTACGGACGGTGGTCTTCGCCGCGGGCGCGGTCGTCACGACCATGGTCCTCGGCATGCTGATCGCCCTGCTCCTCCAGCGGGTCTCCGGCTGGGTCAAGGCGCTGGTCAACGTCGCCCTGATCGCGAGCTGGGGCATGCCCATCATCGTCGCGACCGCCATCTTCAAGTGGCTGTTCGACACCGACTACGGCGTCCTGAACTGGCTGCTCAGCCAGTTGCCCGGGGTCGACATGGTCGGGCACAACTGGTTCGCGAGCGGCCCCCAGGGGCTCGCCGTGATCATGCTCCTGGTGGTCTGGGGCGCGGTGCCGTTCGTCGTCATCACCCTCAGCGCCGGTCTGACCCAGGTGCCCAAGGAGCTCGAAGAGGCCGCCCGGCTCGACGGCGCGGGCGCGTGGGGCGTCTTCCGCTTCGTCACCCTGCCGATCCTCAAGCCCATCATCGTGATGCTCACGACCCTGTCGGTGATCTGGGACATGGGTGTCTTCCCCCAGGTCTTCGTGATGCGCAACGGCCACCCCGAGGCCGAGTTCCAGCTGCTCACCACGTACTCGTACGACAAGGCGTTCGTGGTCAACGACTACGGCGGCGGCTCGGCGATCGCCCTGGTCACCGTGATCCTGCTGCTCGGCGTGGTCGCCGTCTACATGCGCCAGATGCTCAAGATCGGAGAAGTGGAGTGAGCGCAGCGAACGCACAGGGTGGAGTGAGCGCGGCGGACGCACAGGGCGGAGTGAGCGCGGCGGACGCGCAGGGTGGAGTGAGCGCGGCGGACGCACAGGGCGGAGTGAGCGCGGCGGACGCGCGGGGCGGGGTGGCCACGAAGGCCGCGGCACCCGCTGGCGTGGGCCGTTCCGGCGGGCCGCAGGCTCCCGGGAGCGCGGGCGGTACGGGGGCTCCCGTCAAGGCGGCCGGGCCGTCCCGGACGGCCGGGCCCCGCAGGAGCAAGCTCGGCTGGAATCTGCTGGGCATCCTCGTCTTCGTCGTCGCGGGCTTCCCGGTCTACTGGATGCTGAACACGGCGTTCAAGCCGGCCAAGGACGCCATCGACCCGGACCCGCACTTCTTTCCCCGGGTCTTCACCCTGGAGAACTTCGACCGCGCCTTCCAGGTTGCCGACTTCTGGGGCCCGGTGGGCCGCAGCCTCGTCGTCTCGCTGATCGTGGTCCTCATCGGGATCGTGGTCGGCATGCTGGCCGCGCTCGCCATCTCGCGGTTCGCCTTCCGGGGCCGCAAGATCGTGATCGTCGGCATCCTCGCGGTCCAGATGGTGCCGCTGGTCGCCATGATCATCCCGGTGTTCCTGCTGCTGAACGACCTCGGTCAGTACGACAAGCTCACCGGCCTCATCATCACGTACCTGACCTTCATCCTCCCCTTCACCGTGTGGACGCTGCGCGGCTTCATCGCCAACATCCCCAAGGAGCTGGAGGAGGCGGCGATGGTCGACGGCTGCACCCGCACCGGCGCCTTCGTCCGCGTGGTCTTCCCGCTGCTCGCCCCGGGCATGGTCGCCACCTCCGTCTACGGCTTCATCCAGGCGTGGAACGAGTACCTGTACGCGCTGATGCTGATGAGCCAGCAGAACCAGACGGCCACCGTCTGGCTGGGCAACTTCACCACCAAGAACGGCACCGAGTACGCCCCGATGATGGCCGGCGCCACCATGATGGCCGTCCCCATCGTGATCCTCTTCCTCCTTGTCCAGCGCAAGATGGCCGCGGGTCTGACGGCCGGCGCGGTGAAGGGATAGCGGCTCTCATGACGACTCTGGTACGCGGGTCGGACACCCTCACCCGCGACGCGCTCACCGTCCTCCAGCCCGGCTTCGTCGGCACGGTGGCCCCCGACTGGCTGCTGCGCCGCATCGGCGAGGGCCTCTCCTCGGTCGGCCTGTTCGGCCGCAACATCACCACCCCCGGCCAGCTGGCCGCGCTCACCGCCCAGTTGCGGGCCGAGCGGGACGACGTCCTGGTGGCGATCGACGAGGAGGGCGGTGACGTCACCCGGCTGGAGGTGCAGACCGGTTCCTCCTTCCCCGGCAACTACGCCCTCGGTTCGGTGGACGACACCGGGCTGACCGGCGCGGTCGCACGGGAGCTGGGACGCCGGCTCGCCGCGTGCGGTGTCGACCTCAACTGGGCGCCCTCCGCCGATGTCAACTCGAATCCGGGCAATCCGGTCATCGGTGTACGGTCCTTCGGCGCCGACCCGCACCTGGTGGCGCGGCACACCGCCGCGTACATCGAGGGGCTCCAGTCCGTGGGGGTCGCCGCGTGCACCAAGCACTTCCCGGGCCACGGCGACACCAATGTGGACTCGCACCTCGCGATGCCCCGCATCGATGTGGATCTGGACACACTGCACGCCCGTGAGCTGGTGCCTTTCCGCGCGGCCATCGCAGCGGGTTCCAAATCGGTGATGAGCGCGCATATCCTTCTCCCCGCGCTCGATCCCGAACGTCCGGCCACCCTGAGCCCGCAGATCCTCACCGGTCTGCTCCGTCAGGAGCTGGGCTATCAGGGCCTGATCGTCACGGACGCCGTGGAGATGCAGGCCATCGCTTCCGCCTACGGCATCGAGCGCGGCTCCGTCCTCGCGATCGCGGCGGGCGCCGACGCCCTGTGCGTCGGCGGCGGCCTGGCCGACGAGGTGACCGTACTGCGTCTGCGCGACGCGCTGGTGGAAGCGGTACGGACCGGTGAACTGTCCGAGGAGCGGCTGGCCGACGCGGCGGCGCGGGTACGCGCCCTGGCGTCCTGGACCCAGGCGCACCGGGCCAGGGGGGCCGAACCGGAGCCGGGCGCGGCTTCAGAGGAGGGGACCGCGCCCGGCACCGATATCGGCCTGGTGGCGGCGCGCCGCGCCGTGCGGGTGACGGCGGGGGAGCGGCCGTACGCGCCGATGACCAGCGCTCCCTACGTGGCCGCCTTCGCACCCGTGGCCAATATCGCCGTGGGGGACGAGACGCCCTGGGGCATCGGGGCGGAACTGGCCCGGATGCTTCCCGGCACGGTCACGGGCACCTACGCGGACGCCTCCGTGGAGCACGTCCTGCGGGAGGCCGGTGAGCGGCGGATCGTCGCGGTCGTCCGTGACGCCCACCGCCACCCCTGGATGACCCGGGCGCTGGACGGGCTGCTCGCGGCCCGGCCGGACACGGTGGTCGTCGAGATGGGCGTGGACCAGGCCCCGCCGCGCGGGGCCCTGCACATCGCGACGCACGGCGCGGCGCGGGTGTGCGCGGTGGCGGCGGCGGAGGTCATCACCGGGGCGTGAGGGCCCGGGTGCGACGGACCAGGCCGCCCGGGCCGCGGGACGCGCGCACGGCGCTCACATCGCGGTCGACGAGGGGGCCGGTACCCACTGGGTACCGGCCCCCTCTCGCCGTCTCGGATGTCCTGCCTCAGATGCCCTGCCAGGAGGGCTTGTTGGCGTAGGTGTGACGGAAGTAGTCGGCGAGCTTCAGCTTGGACGCGGCGGCCTCGTCTACCACGACCGTCGCGTGCGGGTGCAGCTGGAGCGCGGAGGCGGGCACCAGCGCGGCGACCGGGCCCTCGACCGTCTGGGCCACGGCCTCGGCCTTGCCCTCACCGGTGGCGAGCAGCACCAGGTGACGGGCCTCCAGGATGGTGCCGATGCCCTGGGTGATCACATGGTGCGGCACCTGGTCGATGTCGTCGTCGAAGAAGCGCGCGTTGTCCACCCGGGTCTGCTGGGTCAGCGTCTTGATCCGGGTGCGGGAGGCCAGCGAGGAGCACGGCTCGTTGAAGCCGATGTGGCCGTCGGTGCCGATGCCGAGGATCTGGAGGTCCACACCGCCGGCGTCCGCCAGCGCCTGGTCGTACGCCTCGCATGCGGCCTGGACGTCCTCGGCGGAGCCGTCGGGGCCCATGAAGGCGTCGGGCCCCAGGCCCAGCGGCTCGACGACCTGGCGCAGCACCGTGGACCGGTAGGACTCGGGGTGGCCGGCGGGCAGGCCGACGTACTCGTCGAGCTGGGCGATCCGGGCACGTGAGGCGTCCACGGCACCGGAGCGGACCCGGGCGGTCAGGGCGTCGTAGATGGGCAGCGGAGTAGAGCCGGTGGCCACGCCGAGCAGGGCGTCGGGCTTGCGGCGCAGAAGGCCGGCGATGCCCTCCGCGATGAGTTCGCCGCCCGCCTTGGCGTCCTGGACGATGACAACTTCCACGCTGGGCCTGCCGATCTTGAGTGGTCTCATGTGGTATAGACCAATCTAGCAGAACGGGGCTCTTCCGGGCCCCTACCGCTGGCGGCCGTGGGCGCTCCCTGTTCGACTGTGGGCATGAGCGAGCAGCCGGGCCGGATCATGTCGGGCGAGATGGCGGAGCAGCCTGCCGTGCTGCGCCGGATCCTGGAGCTGGGCGCGGCGCCGATCCGCGCGGTCGCGGACGCGATCGGCGCCCGCGAGCCGCGCTTCGTCCTGCTGACCGGGCGCGGCACCTCGGACCACGCCGCCCTGTACGCCAAGTACCTCCTGGAGATCCGGCTGGGCCTGCCGTGCGGCCTCACGTCCATGTCGACGACGACGGCCTACGGGGCCAGGTCCCGCCTGCGCGACGTCCTGGTCGTCGCCGTCAGCCAGTCCGGCGGCTCGCCCGACCTGGTCGCCTCGACAAGGGCGGCGCGCGAGGCGGGGGCGATCACGCTCGCCGTGACGAACAACGCCGACTCGCCCCTGGCCGCCGTGTCCGAGTTCCACATCGACATCCGCGCGGGCGCCGAGAAGGCGCTGCCCGCGACCAAGACCTACACCGCCTCGCTGCTGTCCCTCTACCTCCTCGTCGAGGGGCTGCGGGGCGGCGACGGCGCGGCGGCCGGGGCGCTGCCGGACCTGGCGGCCCGGGTGCTGGTGCGCCAGGACGAGGTGCGCGCGCTGGCCTCGCGCTACCGGTTCGCCGAGCGGATGGTGATCACCTCGCGCGGTTACGGCTACCCCACCGCCAAGGAGGCGGCGCTGAAGCTGATGGAGACCAGCTACATCCCGGCCCTCGCCTACTCGGGCGCCGACCTGCTGCACGGCCCGCTCGCCATGGTCGACAACATCTCGCCGGTCATCGCGGTCGTTCCGGACGGCAAGGGCGGCGAGGCGCTCCAGCCGGTCCTCGACCGGCTGCGGGGCCGTGGCGCCGACCTCTGCGTGGTGGGACCCGCGCTCCAGGCCGAGGCGGCGTCCGTGGGCTTCGCCCTGCCGACGGAGGGCGTCCCCGAGGAACTCCAGCCGATCCTGGAGATCCTCCCCCTCCAGCTCCTGGCGTACGAGGTCACCATCGCGCGCGGCCAGGACCCGGACGCCCCCCGTGCGCTGGCCAAGGTCACCGAGACGCATTAGGGGGTGTCCCGCCGGCCGCGACGCGCGGTCCCCGGGCGGGGGCCGGCGCGTTCCGCACGCCCCCCCGGGGCCGGGCGGAGCGGCCCGGAAAGACCCGCGGGCCGCGGCGCCAGGACGGGACCCTCAACCCGTCCGGCACCGCAGCCCGGAGTTGCCCGGCCGGCGGTGTGCGGTTCCGCGGCCGTGTGAGAGGTGCGGCGCAGTCAGGGCAGAGAGCGCCGGTACCTCGGTCCACCCTCCTGTGCGGGGAGGGCGGAGGCTTTACGCATTGATTGTGGACTAGACCATTCTGGTCTGTCCATCCGTGCGACGAGCCTACTTGCGGGCCCCATCCTCCACCACGGACCGCCGGCGCGCCAGGTCCAGGACCACCGGTACGCTCGCACATGTGCCCTCCATGAACGACCTCGTACGCCAGCACACCGCTCTGAGTGAGTCCGACCTCGAGTGGCTGCACCTGCTGGTCTCGGAGTGGCAGCTGCTCTCCGACCTCTCCTTCGCCGATCTCGTGCTGTGGGTCCCCACGCTCGACGGCACCCGCTATGTCTCGGTTGCCCAGATGCGCCCCAATACCGGGCCGACCTCCTACCAGGACGACATGGTGGGCCATCTCGTCCCGCGCGGCCGCCGTCCGCTGCTCGACGCGGCGCTCGACGAGGGCCGGATCGTGCGCGAGGGCGACCCGGAGTGGCGCGAGGAGGTCCCGGTACGGGTCGAGTCCATTCCCGTGCGCCGTGAGGGCCGCGTCCTCGGCGTCATCGCCCGCAACACCAACCTGCTCACCGTCCGCACCCCCAGCCGGCTGGAGCTCACCTACCTCCAGTCCGCGTCCGACCTCGCCCAGATGATCGCCGCGGGCACCTTCCCCTTCCCGGGGCAGCAGGTCGACATGGACGCCTCGCCGCGCGCCGGTGACGGACTGATCAGGCTCGACGCGGACGGCATCGTCCAGTACGCGTCCCCCAACGCCCTCTCCGCGTACCACCGTCTCGGTCTCGCCGCCGACCTGGTCGGTCAGCCGCTCGGTCAGATCACCGCCGAACTCGCACCCTCCCGGGGCCCGGTGGACGAGGCGCTGGCCAAGCTGGCCAGCGGCTACGCCCCGCGCGAGGCCGAGGTCGAGGGCAACGGCGGTGTCATCCAGCTGCGGGCCATCCCGCTCAAGCCCAAGGGCACCCGGATCGGTTCGCTGGTACTGCTCCGTGATGTCACCGAACTCCGGCGCCGCGAGCGGGAGTTGATTACCAAGGACGCCACCATCCGGGAGATCCACCACCGGGTGAAGAACAACCTCCAGACGGTCGCCGCCCTGCTGCGGCTCCAGGCCCGGCGGATGGACGGCGCCACCTCGGGGGGCCGGAGTGCCCGCGAGGCGCTCAACGAGGCGGTCCGCCGGGTCGGCTCGATCGCCATCGTGCACGAGACGCTCTCGCAGAACCTGGACGAGCGGGTGGAGTTCGACGAGATCGCCGACCGGGTGATCTCCATGGTCGCGGAGATCTCCCCCGGCAAGGTCACCTGCCGCCGCACCGGCCGCTTCGGCATCCTCGACGCCGAGGTCGCCACGCCGCTCTCCATGGTCCTGACCGAGATCCTGCAGAACGCGCTGGAACACGCGTTCGCGCAGGGTGAGCTGGGCGCCGTGGAGGTGTCGGTCGTCCGCGGCGAGTCGCGCGGCGCCGACGCCCGGCTGCTGATCACCATTCAGGACGACGGCCGGGGACTGCCCGAGGGGTTCGACCCGCAGCGCGCCGGAAATCTGGGCCTGCAGATCGTACGGACCCTGGTGGAAGGGGAGTTGGGCGGCACGTTCGACATGCAGCCGGCTCCCGGCCGGGGCACCCGGGTGGTCCTCGACGTCCCCGTGCAACCGCAGAAGTAGGGCCGCCCCGGTCCCCGGAGCGCCCTGCGGGGGTGGCGGACCCTCGGTCCGGCCGCTGCGGCACTCCCGAAAGCGCCCGGACACAGCAGCGAGCCCCGGACCGTGGAGACGGTCCGGGGCTCGAACGCTTTTGGGTTACTGCTGCGCGCTGCGGCTCGGGAGGCGGGTCATTGCGTACACGGTGTACGCGCCGCCAGGCTCAGGCTCGTAGCGGTGGCACTCGCTCAGGCGCTGGCGTTGCGCGCCCGGTTGCGGGCGGCGCGGCGCTTCATCGCGCGGCGCTCGTCCTCGCTGAGGCCACCCCAGACGCCGGAGTCCTGGCCGGACTCGAGCGCCCACTGCAGGCACTGCTCCATGACGGGGCAGCGTCGGCAGACAGCCTTGGCTTCCTCGATCTGCAGCAGCGCAGGACCGGTGTTGCCGATGGGGAAGAACAGCTCGGGGTCTTCCTCACGACAAACGGCGTTGTGACGCCAGTCCATGGCTGCTACCTCTCCTTGGTGTTGCATGCAAGTTGCTTGTGAATGTGAACGCTTTCACGAATCCCTCAACAAGTGAAGGGCCGACTGCCAGACAAGCTGGTGTGGTCCTTGAATGAGGAGGGGTTCTGGCTCTCATGGATGCCGGTTCTGCGGGCCGTCCCGATCGCCATGTAGAGATTCGCAAACCTCGGCGGCGGATACAACCCCTTCCGGAAAGTTTTTTTTGATTCCTCGGTGTCGGCTAGGTCACAGCCGTACTTCTATGGGGTGGACCCACGCCCATACGTTCGAGATAAAGGACTAACGGCCCTTCCACTCACACAATCACACGCAGTGCACGGCGAACGCCTGTGAACGTCACGCTGGTGCGCAGACCCAGGTGGTCTCCGTCCATCTGGAACGGGAGCGGCACCTTCGAATGCAAGGTGAAGTCCGTCAGATCGTGGAGGGACAGCGCGTGCTTGCCGCGCGGACCGCGCTCGGGGCTGGAAGTGAGCAGCTGGGTCGCGTAACGCGCCACCGCCGAGGTCGACAGCCGGCTCAGCGCGAGCATGTCGAGCGCGGTGTCGAAGGACGCCTCCGGTGACGCGTACACCGGACGATTGCCCAGGTAGGTCCAGGGGGCGGTGTTGCAGATTATCGACAGCAGGAGATCGTCGACCGGATCGGCCCCGGGACGCTCCAACGTGATCGTGCCGTGGCGGCGACGCGGCTCGTCCAGGAACTGGCGCACCACCTGACGCAGATAGAGCGCGTGGGTGGATCTCTTGCCCCGCTCCCGGTGCTGTTCGACCCGGCCGATCACGCCCGCGTCGAAACCGAAGCCGGCGCAGAAGGTGAACCAGCGCGCCGGGACCGACTCGTCCTCGCTGCCGGGCGTACCGGCCGCCAGGCCGAGACCGACCGTACGTTCACGGTGCTCGCGCAGGGCGTCCAGGATCGCGCCGGTCGCCTCCACGGCGTCGTTCGGCAGGCCGAGGGCCCGGGCGAACACATTGGTGGAACCGCCGGGGACGACCGCGAGGCGGGGCAGCCGCTCGGGGTCGGGACCGCCGTGGAGCAGACCGTTGACCACCTCGTTGACGGTGCCGTCGCCGCCGAGGGCGACGACCAGCTCGATGTCGTCCGATTCCGCGGCCCGCCGACCGAGATCACGGGCGTGGCCCCGGTACTCGGTCGTCACCGCCTCCAGCTTCATCTCGCTGGCCAGCGCGTGGATCAGGACATCGCGGGTGCGGGCACTGGTGGTGGTGGCTGCCGGGTTGACCACGAGGAGTGCGCGCATGGCGCCAGGTTACCTACCGCGCGGTACCCGGCCCAGAGGGCCCCGCGCCCCGTCCGGTCCGTGGACGGGCACCGGCCGCTACCCTGCAAGGGTGAGCAGTACTGAGCAGAAGATCGTCGAGATTTCCGTCACCGCCCCGCGTCCCGCCCGTCTGACGGCTGCCGCGGCCCTGTCGGGACTGGAGGCCCTCGCCCTGTTCGCCGGCGGCGGCTATGTGCTCGTGACCACCCTGACCGGCCGGCCCGACGGCCTCACGCAGGCGGTGACCGGCGGTGTGACGCTGCTCGCTCTCGGGCTGATCCCGCTGTTCGCCGCGCGGGGCCTGCTGCTGTCCCGCCGATGGAGCCGGGGCCCCGCGATCATCACCCACCTGATGGCCCTGCCGGTGGCCTGGACCCTGCTCCAGGCGACGAGCGTGGCGATCCCGGCCGGCATCGTCCTGGCGATCGTCGCGGTCATGGGGCTGGTGCTGCTGGTGAACCCGGCGACCACGGAGGCCCTGGGCATCCGGGGTCGCGCGGGCGGGGCGTAACGCCTACTCCTCCACCAGGAGCTTCTCGCGCAGCTGCGCGAGCGTGCGGGCCAGCAGACGCGAGACGTGCATCTGCGAGATGCCCACCTCCTGCGCGATCTGCGACTGGGTCATGTTGCCGAAGAACCGCAGCAGCAGGATCCGCTTCTCCCTCGGCGGCAGGTCCTCCAGCAGCGGCTTGAGCGACTCCCGGTACTCGACGCCCTCCAGCGCCTCGTCCTCCGCGCCCAGCGTGTCCGCGACCGCGGGGGACTCGTCGTCCGTGTCGGGGACGTCCAGGGAGAGCGTCGAGTACGCGTTGGCGGACTCCAGCCCCTCCAGGACCTCCTCCTCCGAGATCCCGAGCCGCTCCGCCAGCTCGTGCACGGTCGGTGAGCGGCCGTGCAGCTGGGAGAGCTCCGCCGTGGCGGTGGTGAGCGACAGGCGCAGCTCCTGGAGCCGGCGCGGGACGCGCACCGCCCAGCCCTTGTCCCGGAAGTGCCGCTTGATCTCGCCGACCACCGTGGGCGTGGCGTACGTCGAGAACTCGACACCGCGCTCCGGGTCGAACCGGTCCACCGACTTGATCAGACCGATCGTGGCGACCTGGGTCAGGTCGTCCAGGGGCTCGCCGCGGTTGCGGAAGCGGCGGGCCAGGTGCTCGACGAGCGGCAGGTGCATCCGTACCAGCTGGTTGCGGAGCTCCGCCCGCTCGGGCGAACCGTCCGGCAGCTCGCGCAGCTCGATGAACATCGCCCGCGCGCCGCTGCGGTCATGTGGGTCGTGGTGATGGGCCTGCTGCTTCTCGTGCTGATCCTGCTCGCTCATCTGGGCCGCCCGCTCTGCCTGCGCCTGCTCCGGCGCGTCCAAAAGGCCGTCCACCGGGTGCGGCCGCGCCTGCTGCTCCGGGATGCCCGCCGCCGCGCTCACAACCCGTGGGCCGCGCTCCTCGTCACGCACCGGACCGTCCCCGTCCCTCACGCCGGCCCGGGTCCCGCGCCGCGCTGTTTGTACAGGCTGATGGAGACCGTCCGGTCGTCGGCGACGGAGGACTCGACCTTCCCGGCCAGTGCCGACAGCACCGTCCAGGCGAAGGTGTCGCGCTCCGGGGCGCGGCCGTCGGTCGTGGGCGCCGACACCGTGACGTCCAGGGAGTCGTCGACCAGGCGGAACACACAGCTGAGGACGGAGCCGGGTACGGCCTGCTGCAACAGGATCGCGCACGCCTCGTCGACGGCGATGCGAAGGTCCTCGATCTCGTCGAGGGTGAAGTCCAAACGCGCCGCCAGGCCGGCCGTGGCCGTACGCAGCACGGACAGGTAGGCACCCGCAGCGGGCAGCCGGACTTCCACGAAGTCCTGGGTCCCGGGCTCGCCTGCGATCTGGGACACCCTCACCTCCAAGGTGGCACAAGCTCATTCGGGGCCCGGGGAGGGAATTCCCCCTCCGGGCCGTGCGGTACGCGGGTGTGCGTAGTCCGCGGTGACGCTATCGCGATCCATGGTGCCGTGTCGCAGGGCCCCCTGGTCCGGTGGCTGTCACTCATGGTAAGCACATGAGTACGCACAGTGGCTAGAGGTCTGAGGCGGCCAATCGCGAGAATCCGGCGGAGGGTTGACGTACCCAGCCGTCAGACGATCGAACCGTCCACGAAGCACCAACGCCAGCTCTCACCCGCCTCGAAGGTCCGCAGCACCGGGTGACCGGTGTCCTTGAAGTGCTTCGTGGCGTGCTGTCCGGCGGAGGAGTCGCAGCAGCCGACGTGGCCGCACGCCAGACACAGCCGCAGTTGTACGGGGTGCGTCCCGGCCACCAGGCACTCCGGGCAGGTGTCGGTCAGCGGCCCGGGCTCGGGGCGCGGCAGTTCGGCAACATGCGGACACTCGCTCATGATGGCCAGGTTACGACGGCCGTCGCCCGAAGACCGCCGGCGGACGGAGCGGAGGGACGATGGACGCACTGGAACTGGTGGGGCTGGTCGCGGCGAGCGCCGCGATCGCGGGGGCGGCCCAGCGGACGCCGGTGCCGGCGCCGCTGCTGCTGGTGGCGGCCGGACTGTTCGGCTCGTACCTGCCGGGGGTGCCGGACTACACGCTCGACCCGCACGTCGTGCTCCCGCTGGTCCTGCCGCCGCTGCTGTACACGGCCGCCGTCGACTCCTCGTACCTGGACCTGCGGGCCAACCTCCGGCCGGTCGCCCTGCTCTCCGTCGGCTACGTCCTCTTCGCGACCCTCGCCGTGGGCTGGCTCGCCTATCTGCTGGTGCCCGACCTGCCGCTGACCGCCGCGCTGGTGCTGGGCGCGGTGGTGGCGCCGCCGGACGCGGTGGCGGCCACGGCCATCGCCCGGCGGATCGGGCTGCCCGGGCGGATCACCACGATCCTCCAGGGCGAGTCCCTGGTGAACGACGCGACCGCGATCACCGCCTACAAGGTGGCGCTGGCCGCCGCGGTCGGCGAGGGCATCGGCTGGGCCGGGGGGATCGGCGAGTTCGCCGTCGCCGCGCTCGGCGGCATCGCCGCCGGACTGCTGCTGGCGGTGCCGATCCACTGGCTCCGCCTGCGGCTGGGCGAGCCCCTGCTCCGCAACACCCTCTCCCTGCTGATCCCCTTCGTCGCCTACGCGGCGGCCGAACGGTTCCACGCCTCCGGTGTGCTCGCGGTCGTGGTCGTCGGCCTCTACCTGGGACACCGCGCCTGGCAGGTGGATTTCGCCACCCGCCTCCAGGAGGAGGCCGTGTGGAAGATGGTCGCCTTCGTCCTGGAGTCGGCGGTCTTCGCCCTGATCGGGCTCCAGCTGCCCTACGTGGTGGGCGGTCTCGGCCGGTACGGCGTGGGGGAGGCCGCCTGGTACGCGCTGGGCGTCTTCGTCGCGGTCGTGGTGGTGCGGTTCCTCTGGGTGTATCCGGCCACCTACCTGCCGCGGCTCTCGCCGCGCGTCAGGCAGCGGGAGGGCGACCTGGACCGGTCGGCGCCGCTGATCGTCAGCTGGGCGGGGATGCGCGGGGTCGTCTCGATCGCCATCGCCTTCTCCATCCCGGTGGCCACCGACGGCGAGCCGTTCCCGGCCCGCAACCTCGTCCTCTTCCTGACCTTCACCACGGTGATCGCCACCCTGGTGGTGCACGGCCTCACCCTCCCGCCGCTGATCCGGTTGCTGAAGCTGCCGGGACGCGACGTCCGGGCCGAGACGCTCGCCGAGGCCCAGGCGCAGTCCCAGGCGTCCCTCGCCGCCGAGCGGCGGCTGGACGAGCTGCTGGCGGACGAGCGCAACGCGCTCCCGCAGCCGCTCGCCGACCGGCTGCGCACGGTCGTGGAGCGGCGGCGCAACGCCGTCTGGGAGCGGCTGGGCGCCGTCAACGAGATCACCGGCGAATCCGCGGACGACACCTACCGGCGGCTGGCGCGCGCGGTCATCGCGGAGGAGCGCGACGTGTTCGTACGGCTGCGCGACGAGCGCCGCATCGACGACGAGATGCTGCGCACCCTGCTGCGCAGGCTGGACCTGGAGGAGGCGGCCGCCTACCGGGAGGGTGGGTCCGGCTGACCGGTGATCACCGCGGCGAGGACGGTCCCGGGCGGGAAGGCGCCCTCCTCGGTGAGGGCGAGCAGGCCGTACAGCATTTTGGCGACATAGATGCGCTCGATGGCGAGTTCATGCCGCTGCTCGAATAGATCGGTGAAGTCCTCCAGCTCCGGCGTCGTCCGGGCGTAGCCGCCGAAGGTGAAGCGCTCGTCGAGGCTCCAGTCGCCCGCCGGCCCGCCGAAGGCGCGCTCCTGCAGGGCGCGCACCTCGGCGCCGATGAACCCGCCCTTCAGCACGGGGAAGCCCAGCGCCCGCTGTCCGGGCCCGAGCCCCGCCGCCAGGCCGGCGAGCGTGCCGCCGGTTCCGCACGCCACCGCGACCACGTCCGCCCGGCCCCGCAGCTCCTGCCCCAGCGCGGCGCAGCCCCGGGCGGCGAGGGCGTTGCTGCCGCCCTCCGGCACGACGAAGCTGCCCTCGGGCGCGTCGCGCAGGAGGGCGTCCAGCACCCGGGGGTCCCCCTTCGAGCGGTACGTCGTCCGGTCCACGAACAGCAGCCGCATCCCGTCCGCCGCGCACCGCGCCAGCGACGGGTTCAGCGGCCGGCCGGCCAGCTCGTCGCCGCGTACGACCCCGGTGGTCCCGAAGCCCAGCAGACGGCCCGCCGCGGCGGTGGCGCGCAGATGGTTGGAGTACGCGCCCCCGAAGGTCAGGATCGGCCGGCCGGCCGCGGCGGCCAGGTTCGGGCCGAGTTTGCGCCACTTGTTGCCGGGCAGGTCGGGATGGATCAGGTCGTCGCGTTTGAGCAGCAACTCGACCCCGTGCCGGGTGAAGCGCTCGTCGTCGACCGGCTCCAGGGGGGAGGGGAGCTGCGGTCCGAGGGAGGACAGGTCGAGCGCGTTCACCCGGCCATTGTCACCGCAGGCGCTTCTCGACCCGCGCGCGCATCGACGTCATGGAGAAGCCGCGGGGGTCGACCTTGCCCGGCTGCCACTCCAGGTGGCCGATGACCGACCGGGACGTCCAGCCGTGATGGCGGCAGATCGCCGCCGCGGCCCTCTCGATGGCCTCCAGCTGGGCCTCCGGCCAGGGGTCCTCGCCGTCGCCGAGGTTCTCGCACTCGAAACCGTAGAAGTACCGGTTGCCGTCCGTGTTCGACTCGTTGTCCTTGGGCAGGCCCTTCTCCGCGATCACGGCTCGCAGGACCTCGTCGTCGCCGGCCCCGGCGTGGTTGGCGCGGCCGTGGCCGACCAGATGGACCGTGCCGTCCTTGGCGATCATGCCGTGGCAGAGCGGCCCCGGCAGGGACTCGCGGCCGTCCCGGACGAGCCGGACGGTGCGCTCGGTGCCCGAGGTCGCGGTGTGGTGGATCATCACTCCGTGGACCGGGCCCCAGGGGCCCTTGTGATTGCGGTTGTGGGTGCGCCAGTCGCCGACCTCGACGACGGTCAGACCCTCGTCGCGCAGGGCGTCGATGAAACTGCTCGCGGACATGGGTGGGGCCATGGCCGCCTCCTTCTGGGTTGGGCGGGTGCGCCGGCGGTGGTGCCTGGAGGGCGAGCCGAAGGGCTCGTACGGCGCTTGTACCGGAGCGTGCGTCGCGGCGGCCATCGGCCCCGGAGCCGGGCGACTCGATCAGGACAACCTCGTGACACTGCTCCGCGCGGGTGGAAACCCTGTGACATGCCCCGAGGATCCTCGTTCAGTCCCACTCATTTGTGTAATGGCACCACTACGCCACGTGCTGAAAGGCTTCTCCGGCAGGCAGTCCTTGATCGAGAGGTACGTACATGTCGGTTGGTTCGGTTGGCGACGAGGTCCGCTCCGAGCAGGCGCGGCCGCAGCAGAGTCTTGGCACCGATGCCGCGCGGAACCTGGCGACCACCACCAAGTCGGCTCCGCAGATGCAGGAGATCACCTCACGGTGGCTGCTGCGGATGCTGCCGTGGGTGCAGGTGCAGGGCGGCACCTACCGGGTGAACCGGCGGCTGAGCTACGCGGTCGGGGACGGGCGGGTGACGTTCGTGCAGACCGGCGACCGGGTCGCGGTCATCCCCGCGGAGCTGGGAGAGCTGCCCGCCCTGCGCGGGTTCGCCGACGAGGCGGCCCTGGCGGAGCTGGCGCAGCGGTGCACCCAGCGGGAGTTCGCGGCGGGCCAGATCATCGCCACGGCCGGCGAGGAGACCGACCGGGTCTACCTGCTGGCACACGGCAGGGTCGAGCAGATCGGCACCGGCCCCTACGGTGACGAAGCGGTCCTCGGCGTCCTCGCCGACGGGGCGTACTTCGGTGAGGCGTCCCTGCTGGACCCGGACGCCAGGTGGAAGAGCACGGTGCGCGCGGCGACCGCGTGCACCGTGCTGCAGTTGACCCGGGCCGACGTGACCAACCTGGCGGAGCGGGCCGAGTCCCTCGCCGGGCACCTGGCGGGGGTGGCGGCGCTGCCGAGCCGGCGCACCAACCGGTACGGCGAGGCGGCCATCGACCTGTCCGCCGGCCATGTCGGGGAGGCCGTCGTCCCGCACACCTTCGTCGACTACGACGCCGCGCCGCGCGAGTACGAGCTGAGCGTCGCCCAGACCGTGCTGAAGGTCCACACCCGGGTCGCCGACCTCTACAACCAGCCGATGAACCAGACCGAGCAGCAGTTGCGGCTCACGGTCGAGGCGCTGCGCGAGCGCCAGGAGCACGAGCTGATCAACAACCGGGAGTTCGGCCTCCTCGCCAACTGCGACTACGGCCAGCGGCTCCAGCCGCACGACGGTGTGCCCGGCCCGGACGACATGGACGAACTGCTCTCCCGCCGCCGCGGCTCGAAGATGTTCCTGGCCCACCCCCGCGCCATCGCCGCCTTCGGGCGCGAGTGCAACCGGCGCGGACTGGTCCCGCAGAGCGTCGAGATCGGCGGCAACCAGATCCCCGCCTGGCGCGGAGTGCCGATCTTCCCGTCCAACAAGATCCCGATCACCGGGGCCCGCACCACCTCGATCATCTGCATGCGTACCGGCGAACAGGAGCAGGGTGTCATCGGCCTGCACCAGACCGGCCTCCCGGACGAGATCGAGCCGAGCCTCTCCGTCCGCTTCATGGGCATCGACGAGCAGGCCCTCATCTCCTACCTGGTCACGGCCTACTACTCGGCGGCGGTCCTCGTGCCGGACGCCCTCGGCGTGCTGGAGAACGTCGAGATCAGCCGCTGGCAGTGACACCCGGTGACGGGCCGGGGGCACCCCGCGCGGGGCGCCCCGGCCGTCCCCTTTCCGCGCAGAGGAAGTGACCGTGACCATGACCAGCACGGACGCAGTGACGGAGGGTCAGGGAGCGGCGGCGCTCCTCGACCGGACCCGCGGCGTCGTGGACCCCCGGCTGCGCTCCACCGTCGAGTCGTTGCCCGGCGCCATACGGCGGGTGGCGATGTACCACTTCGGCTGGGAGCAGGCCGACGGCACGCCGGCCACCGGACAGGCCGGTAAGGCGATCCGGCCCGCCCTCGTCCTCGCCGCCGTGCGGGCCCTGGGCGGCGACCCGGCCCTCGCCGTGGGGGCGGCCGCCGCCGTGGAGCTCGCCCACAACTTCACCCTGCTCCACGACGACATCGTCGACGAGGACGCCACCCGCCGGAACAGGCCCACCGCGTGGACCGTCTTCGGCATGCCGGACGCCCTCGTCACCGGCGACGCCATGCTCGCCCTCGCCCTGCGGCTGCTCGCCGAGGACGGGCACCCGGCCTCCGGCGCCGCGTCGGCCCGGCTGGCGACCTGTGTCATCGAGCTCTGTGCGGGCCAGCAGGCGGACTGCGCCTTCGAGGGGCGCGGTCCGCACGAGGTGTCGCTCGACGAGTGCCTCGCCATGGCGACCGCCAAGACCGGGGCGCTGCTGGGCTGCGCCTGCGCCCTGGGCGCGCTGTACGCGGGGGCGGGGGAGGCGGAGGTCGCGGCGATGGACGCGTTCGGCAGGGAGGCGGGCCTGGCGTTCCAGCTGATCGACGACCTGATCGGGATCTGGGGCGACCCGGAGCGGACGGGCAAGCCCGCCGGGGCCGACCTGGCCGCCCACAAGAAGTCGCTGCCGGTGGTCGCCGCGCTCGGGTCGGGCACGGCGGCCGGCGCCGAGCTGGCGGAGCTGTACGCACGGCCGGCCCTGGACGCGGAGGACATCCGGCGCGCGGCGGACGCCGTGGAGCGGGCGGGCGGACGCGACTGGGCGCAGGTCCAGGCGGCCGACCGGATGTCGCGCGCGGTGCACCAGCTCTCGCGTGCGGTGCCGGACCTTGCGGCGGCGGGCGATCTGCTGGCGCTGGCGGAGTTCGTCACCCGGCGTACCCGCTGATCCGCCGAGCCGCGCCGTAGGAAGCGGGCCGGGCCCGTCCGGTGGACCTCGCGGTCACCGGGCGGGCCCTTCCGTGCCCCCGGGGCCGGCGGGCCGGGCGGGCCCTTCCGCCATGCCCCCGGGGGCCGCGGGGACGATCCTTTCGACGACGGTCCGCACCACCGCGTCGAGATCGGCGCCGGGCAGCAGCCCGGGCAGGGTGAAGTGCTCCAGCAGCACCCCCGTCATCGCGAGGTAGAGCACGAGCACGGTGTCGGCGTCCCCGGGCAGCCCGGCGTCGAGGTGGAAGCGGGTGTTCTGTTCCAGGTCCTCGCGCATCACCCGGTGCAGCTCGGCCTGGAGCGCGGGGCGCCGGGTGCCCTCCAGGCGCAGCTCCTGCATCGCCAGGTACCCGGTGCGTTCCTCGGCCATCCGCCGTACCAGCCACTGCATGAGCTCGGTGACCAGTTCCCGGCTGGGCTCGGGCCGCATCGCCGTGTCCACCTGTGCGGGGTCGGGGATCATGCGGGCCTGGATGCGCGAGCCGGCCTGGGTGAACAGATCGTCCCGGCTGGCGAAGTAGTTGGAGGCGGTGCCTGGCGGGACCCCGGCCTCGGCGTCCACCGCCCGGAAGGTCAGCCCCCGCGCCCCTTCCCGCGCCAGTACGTCGATGGCGGCGTCGAGCAACGCCGTCCTGCGCTCCGGATTCCTCGCCATGACTGCCTCCCGGCCGTTCGGAAAGTGGCTCTTGCGTAACCACTACAGATGGAGCACTATAGCCGTCGTGGTTGCGGCCGGGATGCGTCGCGGCCACCCCCCTAGACCCCAAGAAAAAGGACAGATTTGCGCAAGCTCACGTACTTCGTCGCCTGCTCCATCGACGGCTTCATCGGTGACCCCGACGGAGACGCCTCCTCGATGTACAAGTTCGTCACCGAGGAGTTCCTGGAATTCCTGAAGGCCGAGTACCCGGAGACCGTCTCGGCCGAGGGCCGCCGGCACCTCGGTTTCGAGGGCCTGGCCAACCGGCGCTTCGACACCGTGATCCAGGGCCGCGGCAGCTACCAGATCGGCCTCGACGCCGGCCTCCCCAGCCCCTACGGCCACCTGCGCGAGCTGGTGGCGTCCCGCTCCATCGGGACGTCGCCGCACCCCAACGTCGAGATCGTCCACGACGACGTGGCCGGACGGGTCCGCGAGCTCAAGGCGGAGGACGGCGCCCTCGGCATCTGGCTCTGCGGCGGCTCGGGGATCGCCGGCGAGCTCATCGAGGAGATCGACGAGCTGGTGATCAAGACGTATCCGGAGGTCTACGGCTCCGGGATGCCGATGTTCGGTTCGGGCTTCGCCCTCACCGAGTTCACCCTGGACGCGGTGCGCGTCTTCGACAACGGCGTGATCGTCCGGTGGTACAGCAGGAAGAGGTGACCGCGCCGGGTGCCGGCCCGCGCAAACCGCCCTACCCTGGAGGCATGGGCAGCGAAGGCAGCGAAGGCACTGAGAAGCGCCGGACCGTCCGCCGCCCGCAGGCGGGCCGCGAGCCCGTGTGCCCCGCCTGTGGACAGCCCGTCGGTACGGCCATCCAGCGACACAAGGTCCTCGGCGCGTGGGTTCCGGTATGGCGCCCCCGTCCCTGCGCCAACCCCGCTTGCGCGCTCCACGCCGACGAGGCGCGGGACCGGGCGCGGGACGGTACGCGGGACGAGCCGGGCAAGAGCACCAAGACCGGTTGAAGTCCGGCCCGGGGGGTGACCGGCCGCACGGCGGAGCCGGTCATACCGCTACAGTCCGCGCCATGTCATCGGAGTCGACGGAAGTCTGGACCGGCTGGTACCGGGACCGCCGGGGTGCGGAAGCGATCGTCATCACGGCGGACGGGCGGCGCATCGCCACCCGCATCAGGGGCGTGGAGTACACGGGGGGCGCCGGTTTCGCCGCGCTGCGCGCGGCCGAGGAGAGCGGTGGCCTGCCGCTGGCGGGCTGCGTGCTGGAGTGGGACCTCCCGCTGCCGGTCGTCGTGGACGGCACGCCCCAACAAGCGGGCCTCAGTTGCCTGTTGGCGCTGGGCGAAGCGCTGTCCGACGGCTCACCCGAGCGGGTGGACCTGCAACTCACCCTGCACTGCGGGGGAGCGGCGTACGAGTCCGGTCTCGCCGGCGGCGACTTCGACCAGGCCCTCGACCGCATCCTGCGCCAGCTGCCGCCCGGCGCGAGCTTCGGCCGCAGGCTCCTGGAGGCCGCCTGACCCGACCCGGCCGCCTGAGGGCGGAGTGCGGGTGTGACCAGGACGGGCGAGGGCGCCCCGCTCGACGGCGGGGCGCCCGTTTCCGTACCGGCTCGCGCTCGGAGGGGCCGGTACGGCCGCGCTGGTGGGTCTCCGGTGCTCCGGAGGCCCGGTGGCGGGGCGCTCGGGAGACCCGGTCTGCCGGTGGTCCGGTCAGGAGACCTTGGCCACGGCGGCGGCGAGGCCGTTCTGCCACAGGGTGTTGACCCGTGCGCGCTCCTGGGCGTTGGGGGTGGCGTTCTGGCAGGAGGTGCCGGGGCCGCCGCCGGACATCAGCTCGCTGCACGGACCGGAGTAGTGGTCCGGAAGGCCGAGGACGTGACCCGTCTCATGGGCGGTGACGCGGGTCGAGTTGTACTGCTGGTTCTGCCGGTAGTCGAGGAAGATGTAGCCGCGGCCGTGCCCGTCGGTGCTGGCGTACGAACCGCGCGAGTCGTTGCCCTCGTAGTACTGGAAGTCGGGGCTGCTGCCCTCCTGCAGCTTCACGTTGCTGACCGAGCTGTTCCAGATCTGGGTGGAGCGGGCTATCTGGGTGCGGAAGCTCGGGGCGTTCGACGCCGAGTAGACGACGGTGACGGCCAGGGCGCCGGGGTTGGCGGCCCGCTTCTCGGCGACCGACTCCATGACGGCCTCGAAGAAGGCCTTGTTGGCCTTGGCCTCCTGCGAGGATCCGGCGTAGGCGGCGTAGCCGGCGGCGGCCTGGACCGACGCCGGGGCGGGTGCCGGGGCTGCCGCGGCGGTGGTGGCGGGTACGGCGGCGAGAGCGGCGGTGAGGCTGAGCGCGGCGGCCAGTACGGCCCTGCGGTGTCTCATGGGGGGCTCCTACTCGTCCTGAACGGTTGGGTAGACACGTTCGGTTGACGAGAGTGTCGAGGAGCCGACGCCCGTACGGATGATGTCAACCGCTGATAGGACGAGAGCATCATCGTTCCCAACTGCCTTTCTGTGTCTGGTGTGGCGCAAGGTGCGGCCCTACGCTCGGCACATGGAGCTGGAGGTGAGGCATCTGCGGGCGCTCTGCGCCATCGCCGATACGGGCAGCCTGCACAAGGCCGCACGCGAACTGGGCATGACCCAGCCGTCGTTGACGACCCAGCTCCAGCGCATCGAGCACGCGCTGGGCGCCGAGCTCTTCACCCGGGAGCGCACCGGATGCCGGCCCACCCCGCTGGGCCGCGCCGTACTGAGCCGTGCCCGCCCCCTGGTGGCCCAGATGGCCGTGCTCATCACCGAGACCAGGGCCGCCGCCGCGCGTGCGGACGGGGCCCGGCTGCGCATCGGCTCGACCGCCAGCCGGGCGCTGGCGGGATGGCTGCGCCGGCTGCGGCAGCGACTGCCGGGCACGGACATCTCCCTGCACATGGACGTCTCGGCCAACGCCCTGCTGCGGGCCCTCGCCACGGCGCAGCTCGACGTCGCCTTCGTGCACGAGGTGGAGGGCTTCCCGCTGCGGGTGCCGGAGGGGCTGGAGCGGCGCGTCCTGGTCGAACGGGAGCCCCAGTTCATCTCCATGTCGCGGGACCACCCGGCGGCCGCCGCGCCCGTCGTGGAGCTCGCGGACCTGGCCGCCGACCGCTGGATGGTCGACCCGACGGTGGACGGGGAGTGGGACGGCCTGCGCCGGGTGCTGGGGGCGGCCGGCATCGACCCGCCGCTGCTGCACGGCGACTACCACACGGCCGCCTCGCTGATCGTGGCCGGCGAGGTGGTGGCCCCCTGCCAGCCGACCTCGGGGCCGCGCGACGACATGGCGATCCGCCCGTTACGGGACGACCCGCTCGCCGTTCAGCTGCTCCTGTACCACCGTCCGGGGACGGACGTCGAGGCCGTCTTCACCGAACTGGCGGCGGCCTACCGGGAGGCGGCGCTGCGCACCTCGGCGTACCGGCACTGGCTGCTGCGGAACGGGAGCCCGCTGCTCTGCGCGGCGTGAGGGCGCGGGGCGGCGCCGTGCGCCGCCACCGGGGCGGGCCGGTGGCCCCGGTCGGACGCGCGCCCTGTGCCGGGGCGGGCGGACGGTTCCCGGGCGGGTGGCGCCTGTGCCCGGGGCCGGCGGGCGGTCCCCGGGCGGGGGCGGCGGGCCGTGACCGTACCGGCCGGGTCGGGGCCAGGCGTCCGTACGCGGGCAGCGCGACGTGCCGGCCGGTAGCGCTCCCGGCCGGCACGGGGGCCGGTTTCCAAGGGGACTCTGGCTAGGACTCGGTCACCGGCTGCTTGGGGGCGGTCTCGGCCGCCGCGGGCTCGCGGCTGGTTCCCGTGCCGGTCCCGCCGCGCCGTGCGGCGATCGCCGCGACGACGGTCAGGAGGGCCGAGACCCCGGCGACGACGATGATGACCCAGACGCCGCTGTGGTACCCGGACAGGGTGATCGCCTCCTCGTCGGTGGAGCCGCCGGTCGCCATCTGCGCGGTGACCACCGCCAGGACGACCGCCGCGCCGACCTGGTAACCGGTCTGGAGGATGCCGGCCGCCAGGCCCTGCTCCGACTCCGCGACACCCGACGTCGCCTGGACGTTGGCCGCCGTGAAGGCGAACGGGAAGCCCGCGCCGATGAGGATCATGCTCGGCAGGACCACCGCCCAGTACGAGGAGGTGTCACCGACGCGCAGGAAGAGGAAGAACGCGATGGTGTAGGCGAGCATGCCACCGAAGATCATCCAGGGGATGCCGATGCGTCCGAGGAGCTTGCCCGCCCGGGGCGCGAAGAACATGATCAGCAGGCCGATGGGCAGGAAGGCGAGCGCCATCTCCAGCGGCGACCAGCCCCGGTAGGTCTGCAGGTACAGACCGCCGATGAACTGGTAGCTCATATAGGTGCCGAGGATCGCCGCGGCGATCAGGCTCGCCCCCACCAGCCCCTTGTTGCGCAGCAGGCCCAGGCGGAGCAGCGGTTCGGCCGAGCGGCTCTCGATCACGGCGAACGCGGCCAGCAGGAGCACCGCGACGGCCGCGCCGCCCAGGGTCCGGCCCGAGAGCCAGCCCGCCGTGGGCGCCTCGACGATCACGTACACGAGCAGCAGCATGGCCGCGGTGACCGTGACGGCACCCGCCACGTCGTAGCTGCGCTTCCCGGTGCCGCGCGCGGGGTCGCGGGGGATCAGGAGCACGCCGCCGACGAGGGCCGCGATCGCCACCGGCACGGGAAGCATGAAGGTCCAGCGCCAGCTCAGCTCGGTGAGCAGACCGCCGACGATGACACCCGTGGAGTACCCGAAGGCTCCGCAGGCCGTGTAGATGCCCAGGGCGCGGTTGCGCTGGGGGCCCTCCGGGAACGCGGAGATGATGATGGACAGGGCGGACGGGGCGGTCATCGCGGCGCCCAGGCCCATCACGAAGCGGGAGACGATCACCAGGAAGCCGTCGGTCGAGACGCCTCCGAGCAGGGATCCGGCCGCCAGGATGGCCAGTCCGGCCAGGAACACCCGGCGCCTGCCGAGCAGGTCGGACATCCGGCCGCCCAGCAGCAGGAACCCGCCGAAGCCCAGTACGTACGCGCTCACGACCCACTGGGCGGAGGCGGTGGTCATGCCCAGATCGGCCTTGATCTGCGGTACCGCGATGCCCACCATGATGTTGTCGAGGGCGTCCAGGGAGAAGGCGCCGCAGACCACGACGAGCATGGCCCACGCCTTGAAGCCCCACGACGGGGTGGCGTCCTCCGTCCCCACCTTGGTCGACGTGCCGTCCCCCGGGACGTCGTCTGCGATAGCCATGAACTCTGCTCCTAGTCTTCGCTGGCCGTAGCCCTGCCGCTGATGAGGCTGATATGTCGGGGAGTCGTCGAGTCGTAGAGTCGTGGCATGAACGGCTTCTCCCCGCGACGGCCGGGGCCCGCCCTCTTCCGGCTGTTCGGCGTGCCGGGCCCGGTCCGCCGGGCCCGGCACGCTCCCCGGGGTAAGGGGAGGGCGGGACGCCGGGCGGCCGAGCCGGATCCACTTCCGTCGCGCGCGCACTCGCGAAAGCGAATCCGGGGTCGTCCGGGTCGCTGTCCAGGCTGTCGGGTGTCTGCTGTGTCCACGGGCATACGGGTCCTCGCAGGGGGCGGATCCGACCACTGGATCCCACCCCTGGATTTCCGTGTCGAGCATTACATAAATTAGTAGGTCCCGCCACCCATGGCAAGGAGAACGATGAGCCCGCGAGGACGACCCCGTACCTTCGATCGCGGCAAGGCGCTGCACGCCGCCATGGTCGTGTTCTGGGAGCGCGGCTTCGAAGCCGCCTCGATGTCCGACCTGACCCAGGCGATGGGTATCAACTCACCAAGCCTCTATGCGGCGTTCAAGAGCAAGGAGGACCTCTTCCGGGAGGCGATCGAGCTCTACGAGAACACCGAGGCCCAAGGCGCGCGCCGGGCCCTCGCCGAGGAGCCCACCGCGCGTGACGCGATCGAGGCGCTGCTCCGCGAGAGCGTCCTCAGCTTCACGGCCGAGGGCAAGCCGAGCGGCTGCATGATCGTGCTGGCCGCCACCAACTGCACGTCGGACCATGAGACGATCCGGGACTTCGCTCTGCGCTGCCGCAAACGGACCGAGGTCGCGATCCAGGCGCGTCTGGACCGGGGAGTGGCCGAGGGCGACCTCCGGCCGGGTACCGACACCCGTCGGGTCACGACCTTCTACGGCACCCTCCTGAACGGGCTGTCGGTACAGGCCCGCGACGGGTCCACCCGGGACCAGCTCCACGCCGTGGTGGACATGGCGATGGCCGCCTGGGACGCCCCGCAGCCGGTGGGATGAGGACGGCTTCCGCCCCGCGTACGCGACGGGCCGGCGCGGCGCCGGGCGGTGCGTGGGACGCACCGCCCGGCCCCGTCCGGCCCGCTGATGTCCGTCCCGCCGGCATCCGGCCGGCCGGGCCGCCCCCGTCCGCCGGCCCGGCCGGCGTTCACCGGCCCCTGTTCACCGCCACCCCGGTGACCGGCCGTCACCGGCCACCGGGGCGGGTGGCCCGGAGGCGAGGGCTCAGGACCCGGCCTTGATGCCCTTGATCCAGGAGGCGGTGTTCTCCGGGGTGCGCATCGCCTCCCACATCGCCCACGGGTCGTTGAAGTTGTCGACGAACGCGTCCCCGACCCGGTTGTCCTCGGTGGCCGCCATCATGACCTCCAGCAGATGCGGCTGGGGCGGCCCGACGTTCATGTTCGACCAGGCCACGACCGGACCGGCGACCTTCCACAGCTCGCTCTCCACCCGGCGGCAGAACGCCTCGTCGAACTGTTCCCCGCCCGCGATGAGTTCGGCCATGTCGAAGGCGTTGCGCGAGCCGAGGTTCGCGCCCTGGCCGGCCAGCGGGTCGTTGACGATCCAGGCGTCGCCGAGTGCCAGCGCGTAGCGTCCGCCGGACAGCTCCGCCCAGCCCTTGCGGACCGTCGGGGTGATGCCGCCCTGGAGCAGGTCGAGCGGGCGGGTCAGTCCGAACTCGCTTTCGTCGATCCGCTCCCGCAGGGGCGGGGCGTAGTCGGCCAGCAGCTTGAGCAGGGTGCGCTCGAATCCGGCCGGGTCCTCGTTGTAGTGCAGATAGGTCATCTGCTCCAGCGGGCCGCCCGGGATCGCCTCGATCACCATCCCGTGCACCGGGCCGTCGAAGGACAGCAGCCGGGTGGAGAAGATCTCACCCGCCTCGGGCACCAGCTGGAAGTGGATCCACGGCGGGTCGCTGGGCGCGATGCCCCGGAAGAGCCCGGCCGCCAGCAGCCGCTGCGGTTCGCTGTACGGCGATCGCGCGGCGTCGCGCGGGAAGAGCTCGCCGAAGGCGCGCCGGCCGGTCGCGACGACCACGAGGTCATGGCGGCGGGCCAGCCGGTCGATCACCGACACCTCGGGGGCGATCAGCTCCATGGAGCCGCCGCGGTCGAGGTAGTCGGAGATCAGGCGCGGCAGGTAGATGCGGAAGTCGACGCCCTGGCCCGGCTGCTGGAGCCGGCCGAAGAAGCCGACCGCCGGGTCGATGTCGGCGGCGATGTTCACGCCGTGCGTGTCGAGCCCGGGCTCTTCCCAGTGGGCGACTCCGAGCGAACGCTCCCGCTCCCTGGTGCGGCCAAAGCGGACCACCAGGTTGGACGGGCGTCCGGCAGCCAGCTCCTCGACGCTCCGCTCGGCATAGAGCGTGGTGGACACGCCGAGTTGCTGCAATCGCAGTGCTAAGTGCAGGCCCGATATCCCGGCACCCACAATGGCGATGTTCGGCATTGCGCTCCTTGGGTAGTCAAGGCGTTGCGGTGACGGGACCGCAACGGAAACCGGTTCGCGGTGCTACGCGAACCGCGGGATGACGTGCTCGGCGAAGCGTTCGAGGGAACGCCGTGCCTTTTCGATCGGAAGGCCGGGGGCCCGGCCGAAGAAGATCACCCGGTCCACGTCGCCGAGTGCCTTGACGCGCTCCTGGATTCCCTCGGCGATGACATCCGGGGGACCGACGAGGAACAATTCCCGGGGAAGATCGTCGGCAGAGGGGATCGGCGGGTTGCCGAACCACTCCATGAACGTGCTGAGCAGATAGTGGTAATGCTCCTTCACCTCCGCCCAGCCTTTTTCCGCGTCGTCGCAGACATAGATTCCCGGCGTCACGATCGCCGTCACCTCGAATGCCGCGGGGTCATGGCCGTTGGCGGCCAGTGTCGAACGGTAGAGGTCGATGATCTCCGGGGGCGTGCCCAGGTCCGGAAGGAAATGGCAGCCGTACCGGCCGGCCCGGATCGCCGCGGCCCTGCTTCCGCCGCCGACCCACAGCGGAAGGTCGGACTGGTGCGGCCGCGGGGTGACCGTCACCTCGTCGAAGGAGAAATGGCGCCCCTCGTGCGTGAACGGCTCACCGGTCCACGCCTTGCGCAGGATCTCGACCGTCTCGTCGGTGCGGGCGCCCCGCTCGGTGCGAGGGATTCCCAACGCCCGGAACTCCTGCTCGCGGTAGCCCGGCGCGATGCCGAGCTCCAGCCGCCCCGCGGTGAGCAGGTCGGTGACCGCGGCGTCCTCGGCGAGGCGCAGCGGGTGCTGGAGCGAGGCCAGCACCATGGCCGTACCCAGGCGGATCCGCTCCGTACGGGCGGCTATCGCGGCGAGCGGAGGGAAGACCGAGGGAAGGTAGCCGTCGGCTGTCAGATGGTGCTCGGACATCCACACCGACTCGAAACCGGCCGTCTCGGCCAGCGTGGCGAGCGACAGGGATTCCTCGTAGACCTCGGGCCACGGCTGCTTCCAGCGCGGCGGGTTGCGGAATTCCAGCCAGATACCGAACTTCACCCGATCCTCCTCGACATGGGAATCTCTTTCCGCCGTCGCCCGGACGGGCCCGGGCGAACGGTGTCGCGCATCGCCGTCAGGCGTCCTCCATCGCGTGGAACTTTCCGTGCACGAAGATCAGTGGAGGCCGTCGCCGCTGTCCGCCCGCGGCCAGCACTTCGCCGATCACCACCGTGTGGTCGCCGACTTCCCGCTGGTCCCGCAGGGCGCATTCCATCCATCCCAGGGAATCGAGCACGAGCGCCCCGGTGTGCTCGCCCGGCGACCTGGACAGGGCCTGGAGCGCCACCGACCGGATCTCCCGGCTCCGGGCGAACGATTTCGCTATGTCGTCACCGGCCACATCGAGGATCGACAGTGCCCATACCTTTGTCGCCAGCAGGTCCTCAAGGAAGAGCGAACCACGGCGCAGGCACACCGATACGAGCGGCGGATCCATCGAGACCGGCATCACCGAATTGACCGTCAGTGCATCGTGACGGCGTTCGCCCTGTTCCTCCGCGTAGGTGGTCGCGACACATACCCCGGTCGCGAAGTTGCGCATTGTGCCGCGCAGGTCGACTTGCACCTTCCGACCTCCGTAGTCGGTGTTTTTCCCGGGTGGTTCCGTGGCTCTCTGTCTCTTTCAGCGTATCGACGCAATTCACGGGGAACTCTCGCGTCCGCGCACACGGTGTGTGGAATTCGCGCACCCCGTGAGCCGCTCGGCCAGCGCCCCGCGACGGAGTTTGCCGGTGCTGGTCTTCGGCACCTCGTGCTTCTCGACCGGTTCCACGTGGCTCGCCTCCACCCCGAACCGCTCCCGGATCCGGCGTCGTATCTCCTCGGCCGTCGCAGCCGGCGACGCCCCGGGCCTGGGATGGAAGAACACCGCCAGCCGGCCGGGGCCGCCCGCGGTGGCGGGGACGGCGCAGGCGACGGTGAAGGACGGCTCGACCGAGGGGAGTTCCTCGACGGCGGCCTCGATCTCGTGCCCGTGGTGGTGCGCGCCGCCCACCTCGATGACGTCGTCGGCCCGCCCGGTCACCGTCACCAGGCCGTTCTCGATGAACGCCAGGTCGTCGGTGGTGAACCAGCCGTCGGGGGTGAACGCCCCGCGGTTGTGCGCGGGGTCGCCGAAGTAGCCGGGGGTGACCGGCGGTCCGGTGATCTCCAGCCGGCCGAGGGCCCCCTGGGGCCGCACCCGGCCGTGCTCGTCGACGATCCGTACCGACACCCCCGGGTGCGGGGCTCCGACGGGTACGAACCGGCCCGTCGCGGTCTCCGGCGAGAAGACGCAGTCGATCACTCCGGCGGAGGTCTCCGACATCCCCCAGCCCGGGTGGATCGCGGTGGGCCGCAGCCCGTGGGGCGCCAGTGCCTCCAGGAAGCGGCGGGCTACCCGGGCCTTGACCGCCTCGCCGCCGTTCATGATGTAGCGCAGCCGGCGCAGGTCCCAGGCCCGCCCGGGGGCCCGCTCCACCCGTTCCGCGATGAGGCCGAACGCGAAGTTCGGCGCCCAGGTGGTGTCGGAGCCGTACCGGCTCATCGCGTCGAGCCACCGCAGCGGCTCGTCGAGCACCCAGCGGGTGGGGGCGTGGACCTGGTGGCAGCCGAGGAAGACGTCCCGGACGTGGAACATCACCAGTCCGCCGACGTGCTCCAGCGGCATCCAGTTGAACGACCTGGTGCCGGGGGAGAGGCCGCGCGCCAGCGACGTCGCCAGTGACCTGCTCATGACGTTCCGATGGGTGAGCGTCACCGCCTTCGGCCGGCCGGAACTGCCGGCCGTCAGCATCAGCAGGGCCGGTTCGTCCGGGTCGGCCCGGTAGCGCGACCGGTCCGGCGCCGCGCCGCGCAGACCCTCCACCCCGCCGAGCCAGCGGCCGGTGAACGGCGTCCCGGCCGGCGGCTCGTCGGAGATCAGCCAGGCACCGTCCACGGTCTCCCAGACCCCCGTGAGCAGCTCGGCCACCGACGGGCCGTCCGGCGCGGGGGTGCCGCTCATCGGAACCGGCACGAACCCGCCCAGCACACAGGCCCAGAAGGCGGTGAACAGGTCCGGGGAGTGCGCCGGCCGCAGCACGACCCGGCCGCCCTCCGGCACCCCCGCCGCCCTGATGCCCGCCAGCACGTGCTCCGCCTCGGTCAGCAGTCCCGCGTAGCTCTGGCGGTGCTCCGCACCCTCCGCGTCCAGATGACGGATGTCGCCCGGGCCGCCGAGCCGGGCCGCGCGCACCAGGGCCTCCCCGAGCGTGGGCACGGTCAGCGGCGGCAGCGGGCCGCCGTGGAGCAGAGCGGGTGGAGCGGTGTCTCGGCCGGTCACGATGTCCCCTCGCCCGAACGGTGGAAGGTCAGTTGACGATGCCCAGGCTGAACGGGTTCTGCGGCGTCCCCCCGAGCAGATGCGCCCCCACGGACTGGAGCACCTGGTCCTGCGCGATGACATGCTGGCGGATCGTCGTCAGGTCGCGCAGCCAGCGGTCGAGCGGCGACGGCTGGTAGATGGCCACCGTCCCCACCAGCTCGTACAGGCGCGAGACGATGGAACGGGCGACACGGAACGCGTTGACCCGTGCCAGCACCGTCGCCACCCGGTCGTCCTCGTCCAGTTCGGCACCCGCCGACAGCAGGTCCCACTGGCGCCGCAGACTCCCGTACACCGCGTGCCGGGCCGCGCCCAGCTCCATCTCGGCCTCGGCGACGGTCATCTGCACCCGGTACGTCTCGGCCCACGGCTGGCGGGTGGCCCGCTCGACCCGCCCGTCGGCCAGCTCCCTGACATGGTCGAGCGCGGCGCGGGCGACCCCCAGCGGAACCCCCGGCATGTTGCGCAGGATCGCCTCGGGGGTGGCCAGCGGCCCCGTCCGCCGCGGATCGGCGAAGCTGAACGAGTGCTCCTGCGGGACGAACAGGTTCTCCGCCCGGTAGTCCCGGCTGCCGCTGCCCGCCAGGCCCGTGGTGTACCAGGTGTCGAGGATCTCGAACTCCGAGCGGGGCGCGAGCATGATCCGCCAGTGCGTCGGGTCGCCGGCCGGACTGCGCTCCGGCTCCCCGTCCTCGTACACGAAGCACCCGGCGACCACCCAGTCGGCGTGCGTGATGCCGCTGCCGAACTGCCACCGGCCGCTGACCCGGAACCCGCCCGGGACCCGCTCCGCCCGGCCCACCGGCAGGATCAGGCCCGCCGTGATCAGGTCCGGGTCGGCGAAGGTCGTCCGCGCGACGGACTCGTCGAGGAAACCCGCGTACAGCGGGGTGTCCATGCCGATCATCGAACACCACGCTGCGGAGGCGTCACCCCTGGCCAGCGTCTCGATGACCTGGGTCTGCTCCACGGAGTCGAGCTGCGGACCGCCCCAGGACCTGGGCACGCCCATACGGAACACACCGGCGCCGCGCAGCAGTTCCACGACGTCCGCCGGAAGGTGCCTGGCCTTCTCGATGTCGTCGGAGCGCTCGCGCAGCACGGGCACGAGCGCCTCCGCACGCGACAGGATGTCGTCCGCGGTGACAGGCTTCGTTCCGGTGGCACGGATGGTCTGCGTCATTTCCCACCTCTCAACATGGAAGTCCTCGCATCGGCCCGGCGGCCGGCGGCCACCGGACGGTGTCAGCGGTAACGGCCCGCCGCGATCGCGTTGTTCGGGTCGATGACGTTCTTGAGCTTCCTGGTCAGCGCCAGGGCGTTCGGATCGACGGCGAAGTCGTCCATCCGGTGGGCATGGTCGATGTCGAGCCGGTAGGGAAGGAATCCGGCCTCCCCGTACCACCGGTACATCAGCTCCAGCGCGCGGTGCGCCTGCCGCGCCCCCTCCCCGGAGTCACGGTCGAACTTCAGCGCCACGACGCAGTCGATGAGATCCGGCCCCAGCAGGTGCAGCGTGGCGCTGCACCTGACGCCGGTCTCCTCGCGCACCCGGCCGAGGAGACCGTCGGCGCGCTCGACCGCCCGCGCGTCGAACGGCAGCAGGGGCAGGAAGAAGAGGAAGCCGACCCGCTCGTCCACCTGGTCGGCCGACTGCCCCAGCTTCGCCTCGAACAGGGCGTCGGTCACGTCCGGATCGCCCGCGTACGCCCGCTCCACCAGGGCGGCCACCGCGTGGTCGGGGCGCGAGGTGTCCGTCGCCTCCTCGTGCGCCACGTCGGTGAACAGCCCCGAGCCGTGCGCCCCGGCGACGATCTCGGCCACCAGCGCGCCGACCGCACCGGGGGTGCCGTCCACGCAGATGTGCACCAGGAACTCGCCGTCGCGGCCGCCGTACGACGCCGCGGCCGCCGGGTCGTACACCCGCGGCACCCCGCGGGTGAGCCCCTGGCCCACCCAGCGCCGCAGCAGATCCGTGACCCTGCCCAGCTCGGCGGGGCGGAAGCCCAGCCGGACCAGCCGCAGCGCCTCGGGGCGCGGCAGCAGCCGGACGACGGCCGCCGTCACCACGCCGAGGTTCGACTGGAGGAACAGCGGCAGCGCGGAGGGCCCGAGCCCGTGCGGGTAGACGGGCGTCGTGCGGTCGGCATCCGGCCACCATCCGACGTGGACCAGCTCGCCGCCGGGCAGCGCCACCTCCAGTCCGATCAGGTCGTCCACCCGCTGCTGGCGCAGCCCGACGCCCCGGTCCAGCGCGTTGCCTATGACGCTGGTGGCCGCCGCGGAGACGGTGACGTTCACCATCCGGCCGGTGTCCGCGAGCCGCTGCGAGAGGACGCCCTGGGTCACCCCCGGCTCGATCACGGCCCAGCCGCCGTCCAGGTCCAGGGTCCGTATCCGGTCCAGGTCCCTGAGGTCGAGCACGACCACGTCGTCCTGGGCCGGCTCGTGCGAGCCCAGGCCCCAGTTCCGGCCGGTGCTGATCGCGTGCAGGGAACCGGCCTCGGGAGTGCGCCCGAAGGCCGCGACCACCTCACGCACCTGCTCGACGGTGGCGGGGCGCACGACCCCGTTCATCCGCCGGGACCGGAACACGCTGGTGTTCGGCCCGAGCAGACCCGGCCGCGCGCCCTCCTCCGGCAGCAGGACCCGGTCGGGCCCGACGATCCGGGCCGCCTCCTCCAGGGTCTTGCGCACCTCGGCGTCGTCGGGCGTCGGGCCGGCGTTCGTGGTGGCGCGTGTCTCGGACATGGTTCCTCCCACGGGTCGTACGGTCAGCGGATGTCCCCGGTGGGGACGGGCGGCGCGGCCGTCCGCGGCGCCCCGGTGGCGTGGTACCTGCCGTGCAGACTGATCAGTGGGGAGCGCCGCTCCTGAGCGCCTGTCGCCAGTACCTCACCGATCACCACAGTGTGGTCGCCGGCGTCGAACTCGTCACGCAGTACGCACTCCAGCCACCCCAGGCAGTCCAGCACCAGGGCTCCGGTGCTGGGTCCCGGCGCCGCCGTGAGCGAGGGGAGCGCCGCCATCCGGCTCTGCCGATCGCTTTCCAGGATCCGGGCCACCTCGTCCCCTCCGGTGTGGAGAATGGACACCGCCCACAGATTCGAGGACCGCAGAGCGGAGAGGAAATCGGAATTCCCCGGCAGGCAGATGCAGATCAGGGGAGGTTCCAGCGACACCGAGGTAAGGGAATTGACGGTGATCGCGTCGTGCCGCCGTCCGTCCGGCGTATCCGTGTACGTTGCCGCCACGCATACTCCGGTCGCGAACGAACGTATTACCTTGCCCAGTTCATGTCCCACTGCCGACCCCCGGCTGGATAGTGGACGGGCTTCACGGAATTCCGGGGCCGCCGAAAATGGCCCGGCCGCCGGCTGGTCATACCAAACTAATGTCCCGGTGGACCTGACGGTGCTCCGGGAGCGCATCCGTACTACGTGGTTCGCGCATGCGCGGCTGCCGAATTCGCCGCTCCGGCGGGAGGGGAGAGCGGCTCCGGCCGCGTCGTCGCGCCCCCGGTGCCGGCGGTGGCGGCGGGTTCGGGCCGCGCGATACGGGCGTTCCAGCCGCCTTCCGCCAGACGGCGCCGAACCGGGTCGGCGACGGCCGCCGCGACGCCGATGTCGGCGCCGAGAGCGGTGTCCCCGGCGGCTTCCGGGACGGGCCGGACCTCCATCTCCTCCACGCCGATCCCGAAGTCCGCCACCGCGTCGAGCAGCCGGGCCAGTTCACCCGGCCGGTCGCCGATGACCACCCGTACCGTGAGCGGCTGCGCGGGCCTGCCGCCCGGCCTGGCGCGGATGTCCTCCCAGCCGGTCCGGCCCCGGGCCAGCAGATCGGCGACGGCCGCCGTGTCCGGGGAGCCGGGGCCGCCGTCGAGGACGGCCAGCGAACGCAGCGCGCCCTCCACCGCGTCCAGGTCCTTCAGCAGATCACCGAGCACATCGGCCACGGCCGCGGCGTTGGAGCGCAGGATGTCCGACCACAGCAGGGCGTCGCCCCCGGCGATCCGGGTCACGTCCCGCAGCCCCTGCCCCACCAGGCGCAGGGCGTCCTTCGGCGCACCGGGCAGCCGCGCCGCCATGGCGGAGGCGACCAGGTGCGGTACGTGGGAGGTGAGCGCGACCGCCCGGTCATGGGCCTCGCTCTCCATCACCACCGGCACCGCACCGCACGCGGACACCAGCTCCAGGGTGCGGTTCAGGGTCGTGCGGGAGGTCTCCGGTCCCGGGGTCAGCACCCAGGAGCGGCCTTCGAAGAGGTCCGCGCTGGCACCCAGCGGGCCCGAGCGCTCCCGCCCCGCCAGCGGGTGCCCGCCGATGTAGCTGCCCGGGTCGACGGCGCCGGCCAGGATCGCCTGCCGGGTCACCGACTTCACGCTGGCCACATCGGTGTAGCTGCGGGCCAGCCCGCGTTCCTGCTGCTCGGTCAGGACCGAGCCGACCAGGCTGGGCGGCACCGCCAGGACCGCCAGGTCCACCGGCCCGGCGGGCGCGGCGACCGTACCGGCCCCCAGGGCGGCGGCGGTCCGCGCGGCCGTCCCGTCCAGGTCGCTCAGGTGCACGCCCACCCCGTGCCGGGTCAGCGCCAGCCCCACCGACGTGCCGATCAGGCCCGTGCCGACGACCGCGGCCGTGCGGATCACGTCTCCTCCAGCAGGTCCGGCTGCTCGTGCACGATCTCGTCCCACAGCAGCTGGAAGCTGAACCAGCCCAGCTGCGGGTCGCCGAACCCGTCACGCGCCGCCCTGGCCTGCTTGTCGTCCATGGGCCGCGGGGTGCCCGCCATGGACGCCAGCAGCTGGACCTTGGCGCAGCCCTCGTAGGTGAAGAACCAGTGCACCGCCTCGTCCACCGAACCGCCGACCGTGATCAGCCCGTGGTGGCGCAGCAGGATGGCACGCTTGTCACCGAGGTTCTCGGCGATGTCCTGGCCCTGTTCCAGGGAGATCGAGGGCCCCTCGTACGCGCTGTAGAGCACCTGGTCCCCGTAGAAGGCCGCCGACTCCTGGTCGAGGGGCTCCAGCAGCCGCCCGAGGGTGCCGAGCGCCCGCGAGTACGGGGTGTGGCCGTGCGCGGCGGCGGTGGCGTCCGGACGCAGCTCATGGATCCTGGAGTGGATGACGAACGCGCTCGGGTTCACCCGGTGGCGCCCCTCCACCACCTTGCCCTCGGTGTCGACGCAGATCAGGTCGCGCACCTTGACCCGGCTGAACGAGACGCCGAACGGGTTCACCCAGAACTGGTCCAGGTGCTCGGGGTCGCGCACCGAGATGTGCCCGGAGATGCCCTCCCCGAAGCCGTACTTGCCGAACAGGCGGAGTGCGGCGGTCAGCCGCTGCTTGCGGTGCCGGCGCGTCTCGTCCACCGAGCCGAACTCGGGCTCGGTGGGCAGCGGCAGCCCGGTGTTCGTGTCGGCCAGATAGCTGGCACGCTCTTCGACGGCGTGGTCGGACATCTGTGTTCCTTCCGTGGATCGGTACGGGTCGAGGCAGAGGTCGGGGAGGTGCGGACCGGGTCCGGCCCCTGGACGGGACGACGGCCGGGCCGGGACGTGCGGGAGCGGTTCCCGGGCCCCGCGACCTGGGTCCGGCGGCGCGTCGGGCCGTGGACCGCGCGGGACGCGTGCCGGTGCGCCCTGGCCTCGTACGGCGTGCCGGAGCGGTCGGGTGCCCGGCCCGGAAGGGGCGGCGGTGGCGGCGTCGCGGGGAGCCGGTGGATGAACCGGTGGTGCGTGCGGCAGGGGGTGCGAGGAGGGTCAGGCGGTCTGCATGACGTCGTCACCGTCGCGGACCGCGCCGGTCCCGGCGTGCCGGGAGACCGCCTCGGCGATGTCGTACGCCCGGTCCACCAGCGAGGGCACCCCGAACGTGAAGAACAGCGACCCGGAGGCCAGTTCGCCCAGTGCGTACAGCCGCGGCCACGTCCGCCCCCCGGCGACGAGCCGGCTGGTGGCCCGCTCCACGTGCACGCCGCCGCGTGGATGGCGGGCCGCCATGCCGGCGGCGACCAGCGAGCCGATCAGCCCTTCGGCCTTCGGCGGGATCCGGTGGGCCGGCGCGTTGACCGCGTTGACCACCACGTCCGCCGGACGGTCGCCGCCCGCGGTCCTGGCCAGGAAGCCCCCGCCCGGTTCGGCGGTGACGCGCTCGACGCCCCGGACGATCTCCAGCCGGCCGCCGTCGATCAGCTCCAGCAGCGCGGTGGCGCCGGCCGGGGGCATCGGGCAGCACAGGCTCATGATCGTGCGGTAGTGGTCCCTGATCAGCGCGGACCGGTCGGCCTCCGGGAGCAGCGGCCAGACGTCGGGCCCGGTGTCCGGCACCGCCCGCTGGAGGATGCGCAGCCCCAGGTCGCTGTCGTGCACGCCGGACAGATGGCGCCGCATCCGGCCGACCGGGTGCTCGGTCCCGGCGCCCGAGATCTCCTCGACGAGGGCGTCCCAGTCGGCGCCGGCGTCGGCGATCTCGGCCCGCATCACCTCCACCGTCTGCGGCAGGGTGCGGGTGCCGCCCCGGGCCGCCAGGTCCCTGAAGTGGGCCGGGGTGAAGTGGCGGAGCCGGTGTTCCACCGGCCGCTGCCGTACGGCGGGCAGGACCCCGCGCCGGGACAGCAGGGTGATCCGGCCGCGGTGCCCCCAGTTGGCGAGGGTGAGGACCACATCGGCCGCGGTGAGCCCGCTGCCGATGACGGCCACGTCCGCGTCGCGCGCGATCCCGTCCAGCCGGCACACCACCGGATACGGGTCGGGTACGAAGCCGGGCGCGCCCGTCAGCCCGTACGGATCCGCCGGCCGGCCGCCCCCCACGCACAGCACGGCGTAGTCGACGGTCCGGACGTCGCCCCGGTCGGTGCGCAGACGCAGCAGGTCCTCGGAGGGATCGGCCGCGACCACGCCCTCACGGACCTGTTCGATCCGGCAGCCCCGGCCCGCCAGCCGCGTCAGCGCGGTGCGGGCCGTCTGCTCCAGATAGTCCCCGTAGACCGCGCGGGGCAGGAAGGGGATGGCGGCGTACGGGTCCAGGTAGTCGGTGTCCGGGTCCCCCAGGACCCGGCTGCGGGTCCCGACCCAGTTCTCGAAGTGGTGCGTGTCGCCGAAGCACAGGGACATGTCGTCCGGCGGCACGTTGACCCGCAGGGTCGTGGAGTCCGGCTGGTACGCGCGACCGCGCCACAGGTGCGGGCCCGGCTCGAAGACCGTGACGGACTCCGGGACCTCCTCCCGCCGGCTCAGCGCGTCGAGCAGACTGACCGCCGACGCGCCCCCGCCGATGACACCTATTCTCGACGACCTGGACATACGAAAACCCCCGCCCGTAATGACGTCACGTCAATGGGAAGCTGACGAGCCGGTCCACCGGTGTGACGTCGGTCCGCTGAAAAAGAAATTGTTCAACTCGTAACCAGGAGCCGTTCGTTGTAGCCGGAGTTTGCTCGTCCAAGAGTGATCGGTCGCAGCGGGCGGGGTTCGTATGAACACGCATGGGCTCTGACAAGTCTGCGCATGGCGTCACGCATTTTGTCTTGTTCCGGCGGTAGGTCGGTGGGCCGGGTTCCGCTTACCCGTCGCGGTTCCCGGTTCGCCGATGACCGCTCGGTCTAGGAATCCCGTTGCGTGCGTTGCCTGCGCCACTCTCTCGGTGTGACGTGATAGCGCTCGCGAAAGAGCCTGCTGAAATGCGAGGCCCCGGGCAGTCCCCACCGCTCGGCGATATTCGCCACCGCAAGGTGGGAGAATCGGGGATTGCCGAGATCGTCGCGGCAGCGGTCGAGCCTCTCGTTGCGGATCCACCGCGCCGGACTGGCGTTCTCCTCCTGGAACAGCATCTGGAGATAGCGCAGCGACATGTTGTGCTGCCGGGCCAGCCTCGCGGGACTGAGGGCCGGGTCCCCGAGGTGCTCCCTGGCGTAGGCCTGGACCCGTTGCAGCAGGGCCCGGCGGGCCACCGCCGGAGGAGCGACGGCCCCCCGCAGGGAGTCGGAGCACATGGCCGAGATCAGGCTGGCCACACTGTCGCCCAGCCGGTCAGCATTGGCGGTGTTCAGATCGGTCATGTGATCTGCGAGACCTGCCAGAAAGTGCGCCAGCAGCATGCCTATGCCGTGCTGCCCCGACCACGCCGCCGCTTTCAGCGGGTGCTCCTCGCCGGGCACCAGACCGAGCAGCCGATGCTCGAACTTCACCGTGACCATACGGATCGGCTGACGCATCGTGAGGGTGAAGGGCCGGGAGCTGTCGAAGGCGATGAGGTCACCGGTGCGCGCGCTGGTCTCCTGACCGTCCTGGTCCACCCGCACCTCGCCCGCGATGACGCAGCACAGGTACAGAGGCGTCCAGTCGGCGCACCTGATCAGGTGCTCCGTGCACTCCACCGCGTGAGGATCCGCATCGATCAGAGCCACCTGCACGGCACCGAACTTGCCACTGACGATCAGCCCGTTGAATCCCTCGTCACTGCCCGGTACGACCCGCAGCGGTCCGCAGGCCAGATGGACGAGGTCGCCCCACGCGCGTAAGCGGCGGGCGGGGTGCGCCTCCTGGATGTCGAAGACCTCGACGAACGCGGGTCCGGTGGTGTCCGGTATGTCCAGGACGGGCAGTGTGCTCGGGTCCGGCCCCGGCGGGTGGAGGGTGCCCTGGGGCGGACCCGCCAGGTGCACCGGATCCTTCGGGTCGGCGGTGCGGGCCGGCCGTCCCGCCGGACCGGTCAGTTCGACGGCGGGTACACGTGCTTCAAGCCTCATGACGTTCCCCTATGCCTGGATGCCTGCTCGCTTCGGAATCAGGAGTCGCTGGACGCGCATTCGGTCTCGTGGCGCAACTGAGCACGAGGTGTGGTGTCGATGGAGGTCTTTCCGGGGTGCCCCGTCCGGTCCGCCCGGGCACACGGGGAAGCCGGCCTTCGGCGGTCATGCGTGCCCGCCGGACGCCGGCGGCTCCCTGGGCGGTCCGGTCCGTCCCGTCGTCCCGGGAGGGGGTGGGACCGGAGGCGCACGGGTGAACCGGCCGGCGTGCCGTGACGGCTCCCGGGCCCGGGGGGCGGGCCGGGAGCAGGGGTATCGCCCTCTCTACGCGCGATGCGGCCGGCCGGTCATGCGGGCACGGCCCCGCGCGGGGACTCGCTCGGGAGGATGCGCGGATTCGGGCGATACGCGGGGCTGCCGGCGGACTCTCTGGCCACTCGCCGGCCGCGGTCCCCTAGCGGGGCAATACATGGACCCCCCGTCCTGTGCTCTATGGAATCAAACGCACGTGCAGCACTCTAGAAACGCGAGCGAAAAACACTCAACCGGCCGACCAGGTCGACATATCTCTTTCGGCCAGTGGCGCCGTGCGGGCGAGCGGGCGGGAAACCGGCCCGCGACGGGTCTTGGGGGGCGCCCCGGCGGCCGTGCGGGGCCGGGGAGGCGTGGCGGGGACCCCCGGGCGGCCGACCGCATCCGGCCGGGGTAGGGCGCGCCGCCGGGCGGGCGGCGGTGCGAGGCGGCCGGCCGCCCGGCTCCGGCGGCCTTCCGGAGGCAGCGATCCACCGCTCGCCGCGCAGGCGGTCCCGCTCGTCACGCACACCGCCCCTGCCGTCCTCCGCCGGGCGGCGGACAGCGGCAGACGCTCGTACGTACGTGAACTCCCGTACCGGGATGAGTACGTCTACTCATCCCTGAGCGCGCCCCGGGGGCCACCGTAGAGCCCACGAAGCCCGACCGATCCCCACCGACCCGAAGGAACCCCGGATGCCCAATGCCTCCCGCCCGCGCCGCCTCCCGCGCCGGCTCCTCGCGCTCGCCACGGACAACTGGCTCGCACGGGGGTACCTCGTCGTGGCCGGGGCGGCGCTGGGATTCTTCCTGTACGCCGTGTTCGTGGCGTCGGACCCGGGCTTCGCCGGGATCTGGCCGCTTCTGGCGACGGCGCCGTTCAGCGTCGTCGCCCTTCTGGCGGCGACACCCGCGATGGACTCCTCGCCCGCCTGGCTGCACCCGCTGGTCTTCTCGGCCGGGGTGGCCCTGTCGGCGCTGATCAACGCCGTACTGCTCGGCGGGCTCGCCCGCTTGGCGCGTGGACGGGACGCCCGCCCGACCGCCTGAGGCGGATACCGGACCGGCCGCCTGAGGCGGATGCCGGACCGGCCGTCCGGGTGCGGGCCCGGAGGAGGGACTCGGGACAGGGCCCGGGGAGCCCGGCGACAAGGGCCCCGGAGACAAGAACGCACCCGGCCCGCGGGACGCCGAGGTCGTCGGCGGTCCTGCGGACCGGGTGCGGACAGCCGGGCGGTGCGACCCGCGCAGGGCGGGGCGGACGGCCGGGCGCAGATCAAGCCTTCTTGGTCTCCCAGAAGATCTTGTCGATCTGGGCGATGTAGTCCAGCGCCTTCTGGCCGGTCGCCGGGTCGGTCGACGCCTTGGCCGCGGACAGCGCCTTCAGCGTGTCGTTGACCAGCTGGTGCAGCTCCGGGTACTTCTCGAAGTGCGGGGGCTTGAAGTAGTCGCTCCAGAGCACCGAGACGTGGTGCTTGGCGAGCTCCGCGCGCTGCTCCTTGATGACCGTGGCGCGCGCCTGGAAGTGCGGGTCGTCGTTCGCGGCCATCTTGTCCTGGACGGCCTTGACCGACTCGGCCTCGATGCGGGCCTGGGCCGGGTCGTATACGCCGCAGGGCAGGTCGCAGTGAGCGCTGACCTTCACCTTCGGGGCAAACAGGCGGGAGAGCATTGAGCTGTCCTTCCTCGTGATCGTCTTCTCAGGTGGGACATTACTCCGTGAGAGATGGGATTTCGCGAGTGCCCCCTTGGGCTTAGGACAAAAGTCCGGGGTCACCATGGGACTCGTGGAGGAAGGGCCAGGAGGTACCGGGATGACGGACCAGGGGCGGGAGGCGCGGGTGCCGTTCGGGATCGCCGAGGTGGCGGGAGTCTCCATGGTCCCGACGCTCCGCCAGGGCGACCAGCTGCTGGTGCACTACGGGGCGGAGCTCAGGGCCGGGGACGTGGCCGTGCTGCGCCATCCGCTCCAGCAGGATCTGCTGATCGTGAAGCGGCTGGTCGAGCGGCGCGAAGGCGGCTGGTGGGTGCTCGGGGACAACCCGGACGACGAGGTGGTGGACAGCCGGGCGTTCGGCGCCGTGCCGCAGGAGCTGGTGCTCGGCCGGGTGCGGGCCCGCTACCGGGGTATCCGCCCGGGGCGTCAGCGCTCGGTCGGCGTGCTGCTGTCCTGGCTGCTGTCCGCCGTGCGGCCGGTGTCGGCCGACCGTTCCGTCTCCAGGCGCTTGCGCGCCCGGTAGGCCGCCACGTTGGCGCGCGTCGCGCACCGGTCCGAGCAGTAGCGGCGGGACCGGTTGGTCGAGGTGTCCAGGTAAGCGTTGCGGCAGGGCGACGCCTGGCACAGGCCGAGCCGGTCCGCGCCGAACTCGGTGAGGTGGAAGGCCAGCCCCATCGCGGCGATGGCGGCGTAGCCGGCGGTCGCGTTGGAGGGGTGGTCGGCGAGGTGCATGTGCCAGCGCGGCGAGCCCGTCTCGTCGAGGTGGTCGTGGCCGGAGATCTGCGGGCTCACCGGGAACTCCAGCAGCAGGGAGTTCAGCAGGTCGACCGCCTGGGTGTGGTCCCCCGAGTCGGCGGCGGCGAAGACCGCCCGCAGCCGCGCCCGCACCGAACGCAGCCGGGTCACATCCGCGTCGTTCGCGCGCCGTGCCATCTGCGAGGCCGCGCCGAACAGCTCGCGGACCGCCTCCACCGACGTGAGGGAGTCCTTGTTGCGCGCCGGTTCCTCGGTGTTCACCAGACGTACGGCATAGTCCGAGTAATAGGCCAGTTCCACTTGTAGTCCTTACGGCGGCGGTCTAGGGTCGAATGGCGCTGGAGTAAGAGACGAGTCTCTTACGAGGGTATTACGGACCGGAGGATCATGGTGGCTGGGACAGCGGCGGGAACCGACTGGCGGGCCTGGCAGGAGAGCTGGGACCGCCAGCAGGAGTGGTACATGCCGGACCGCGAGGAGCGGTTCCGGGTCATGCTGGACATGGTCGAGGCCCTGGTCGGCCCGGCCCCGAGGGTCCTCGACCTCGCGTGCGGTACGGGAAGTATCACGGACCGGCTCCTCAAGAGGTTCCCGGGCGCGGTCAGCACCGGCGTCGACCTCGACCCGGCCCTGCTCGCCATCGCGGAGGGGTACTTCGCCGGGGACGAGCGCGTCACCTTCGTACGGGCCGACCTCAAGGACCCCGCGTGGGTCCGGGCGCTGCCGTACGACTCGTACGACGCGGTCCTCACCGCCACCGCGCTGCACTGGCTGCACGAGGGGCCGCTCGCGACGCTCTACGGCGAGATCGGCGGTCTCGTGCGCGAGGGCGGGGTGTTCATGAACGCCGACCACATGAAGGACGGGTCCACGCCCCGCATCAACGCGGCGGAGCGGGCCCACCGGCACGCCGGTATGGACCGCGCCAGGGCCGCGGGGGCGCTCGACTGGGCGGACTGGTGGGAGCTGGCGGCCAAGGACCCGGTGCTGGCGGGGCCCACCGCCGAGCGGTTCGCGATCTACGGGGAGCACGCCGACGGGGACACGCCGTCCGCGCAGTGGCACGCGCGCACCCTGCGCGAGGCCGGGTTCGCCGAGGCCCGTCCGGTGTGGGCGTCGCCCTCGGACGCCCTGGTGCTGGCCCTCAAGTAGCCCGCGTACCGGAGGCCGCGCGAGGAAGGGGCGGTACGGAGGACCCGTACCGCCCCTTCCTCGTGCCCGCTCCGGGCCGGAGGCGCTCAGAGCACCTTCGACAGGAACGCCTTCGTCCGGTCGTGCTGGGGGTTGGTCAGGACGTCGCGCGGGTGACCCGACTCGACGACCACACCCTGGTCCATGAAGACCAGCGAGTCGCCGACCTCCCGGGCGAAGCCCATCTCGTGCGTCACGACGATCATCGTCATGCCGTCCTCGGCGAGACCCCGCATCACGTCCAGCACGTCGCCCACCAGCTCCGGGTCGAGGGCCGACGTCGGCTCGTCGAAGAGCATCAGCTTCGGCTCCATCGCCAGCGCACGGGCGATGGCGACCCGCTGCTGCTGACCGCCGGAGAGCTGCGAGGGGTAGTTGCCGGCCTTGTCGCCCAGCCCCACCCGGTCCAGCAGCTTGACGGCCCGCTCCCGGGCGACGGCCTTGGACTCGCGCTTGACCTGGACCGGCGCCTCCATGACGTTCTCCAGCGCGGTCATGTGCGGGAACAGGTTGAAGCGCTGGAAGACCATGCCGATGTCGCGGCGCTTGAGGGCGACCTCGCTGTCCTTCAGTTCGTACAGCTTGCCGGCCTTCTCGCGGTAGCCGACCAGGTCGCCGTCGACGTACAGCCGGCCGGCGTTGACCTTCTCCAGGTGGTTGATGCACCGCAGGAAGGTCGACTTGCCGGAGCCGGACGGGCCGATCAGGCAGAAGACCTCACGGGGCGCCACCTCCAGGTCGATGCCCTTGAGGATGTGCGCGTTGCCGAAGGACTTGTGCACGTCCTCGGCCTTGACCATGGCGGTCATCGGGCCACCTCCGGACGTCGCAGGGTCAGCAGATTCTTCTTGATCTTCTGCCAGGGGGTGAGGGGCAGCTCGCGCAGCGAGCCGCGGGCGTAACGGCGCTCCAGGTAGTACTGGCCGACGCTGAAGATGCTGGTCAGCGTCAGGTACCAGAAGGAGGCCACGAAGAGCATCTCCATCACGGCGTAGGTGCGGCCGGAGATGATCTGCGCACTGCGCAGCAGGTCCGGATAGGACACCACGGCCACCAGCGACGAGGTCTTCAGCATGTTGATGAACTCGTTGCCGGTCGGCGGGATGATCACTCGCATCGCCTGCGGCAGCACCACACGGCGCATGGTCTGCGTGCTGGTCATGCCCAGCGCGTGCGACGCCTCGGTCTGGCCCTGGTCGACCGACTGGATGCCGGCCCGGACGATCTCCGCCATGTAGGCGCCCTCGTTGAGGCCGAGGCCCAGCAGTGCCACGACCAGCGGGGTCATGACGTCCGTCATCTCGTCCTTGTAGATGAACGGGATCTCGAACACCGGGAAGATCAGCGCCAGGCTGTACCAGAGCAGCAGCTGGACGTAGACCGGCGTGCCGCGGAAGAGCCAGATGAAGAGCCAGGAGACGCCACCGGTCACCGGGTTCTTGGACATCCGCATCACGGCCAGCACGACGCCGAGCACCAGACCGATGAGCATCGACAGCACGCTGATCATCAGGGTGCGGCCCATGCCGGCGATGATGTCGCCGTTGGTGATGTAGTCGCCCACGGTCGCCCAGCGGACGTTGCCGTTGGCGAAGGCGAGCACCAGCCAGACCAGGACGGCCAGGACCAGGGCGCCGCTGATGTAGCGGCCGTAGTGGCGCACCGGGATCGCGCGGATCGGATCGGGCCGGTCCTTGGTGACGGTGGTGCCTTCGGAGGGCCCCTCCGGTGGGGTGTCGGAGGACGACGCCTTCTTTTCGAACTTCTCAGTCATGATGACTGCCCTTCGGAACGTGCGCGAGGATCACTTGCCGCCGTTGATGACGGCCTTGTCGATCGCGCTCTCCGAGGCGCCCCACTTGTCCAGGATCTTCTTGTAGGTGCCGTCCGCGATGATCGCGTCCACGGCTTCCTTGATGGCGTCACGCAGCTGGGTGTTGCCCTTGTCGACGGCGATGCCGAACGGTCCGGCGTCCACCGGCGCGCCGGCGATCTCGAAGGCGGTGCCGCCGTCGGCCGTCTTCGCGACGTGCGCGGCGACCGGGAAGTCGTTCAGGTCGGCGACGGCGCCGCCGGCCTTGACCCGCACCTGCGCCTCGGCGTCGGTGTCCGGGGTCTCGATGATCAGCTCGGGCTTGCCGTCCTTCTTGCACTTGGCGGACTGGGCCTTGGCGGCGTCCGCGTACGTCGTGCCGAGCTGGACCGCGACCTTCTTGCCGCACAGGTCGTCGAGGGTCTTGATGCCCTCCGGGTTGCCCTTCTTCACGAGGATGGCGGTGCCGGACTGGAAGTAGTCGACGAAGTCGACGCCCTTGCCGGTCTTCTTGCCCTCGTCGAGGCCCTGCTGGCGGTCCTTGTTGTCCGTCATGCCCGACATCACGATGTGGACGCGGCCGGAGTAGAGGGAGCCGATCAGGCCGTCGAACTTGCCGTTCTGGAAGTCGAACTTCACGCCGAGCTTCTCGCCGAGAGCCGCACCGATCTCGGGGTCGATGCCGACGACCTTGTTGCCCTCCATGGACTCCATGGGGGCGTAGGCCGCGTCCGTGCCGACCTTGATGACGCCGGACTTCTTGATCTCCTCCGGCAGCTTGGCGAACAGTGGGGCGCTGCTGCTCGCGCCGGCGCTGGAGCCCGCGTCCTTCTTTCCGGCCTCGGTCTGGTCACCGCAACCGGTCATCAGCATGGAGCCGGCGACCGCGATCGCGGCGACCGCGGCCATCCTGGACGTCCTGGACGTCCGGGTCTTCGCGGCGGTCGTACAGCGGGTGGTGCTTGCGGTCATGGTCGGGTTCCTCCGGCGGGTGAGGGAGATGCCAATCGGGTCGGGCACGCACCTTCGAGTGTCGCGACCTCGTGTGATTACGGCATCTTGCCATTCGGACTGGCCTGAATAGGGGGCCACTCATGTCAAAATCGGGTAACGGGTCACCCCCGAACCTCAAGAGGCCGGTACATCACGGCCGGACCTTCTGCGGGTTTGCCTTCTGCCGGCCGGAAAATCTCCGGCCCATCTCGTCATACGGACGCAATAGTGGCCGCAATCCGGATGCAGTGCGGACTTGTCCCGTTTTCGGGCCACGAGTCACGATGCGACGACGGAGTGTGAGCAAGGCTTGAGTGGGACGTGACATATGGACTCGTCGGCAGTGCCGTCCGTCCGGTAAGAAGGATCCTTACACCCCTCATCCGGGGCTCAGGGCGCGTGTGCGGCGCGCCCGCGCGTACGTACCTCCCCCTGCCAGGGCGGGCCAACCGCTTGGCGCAGGGCACGTGCGCGGTGCCGGCCCACCCCTCCTCAACCAGGAGTGGCCACCCTCAACTGATGAAGACTTAAGGGGTCAACAGAGATGGCAGCGGAGATCGTCAATCCTCGCAGCGACAGCGGTACGGACAGTGCTCCCGACGAGCCCTTCGATCCGGCCTTCGCCCTGCACCGGGGCGGGAAAATGGCCATTGCGGCCACGGTGCCCCTGAGGGACAGGGATGACCTGTCCCTCGCGTACACCCCCGGCGTCGCCAAGGTGTGCACCGCCATCGCCGAGCAGCCCGATCTGGTCCACGACTACACGTGGAAGTCCCAGGTCGTGGCCGTCGTCACCGACGGCACAGCGGTGCTCGGCCTCGGCGACATCGGCCCGGAGGCATCGCTTCCGGTCATGGAGGGGAAAGCGATCCTCTTCAAGCAGTTCGGTGGCGTGGACGCGGTGCCCATCGCGCTCGCCACGACCGACACGGACGAGATCGTGGAGACCGTCGTCCGCCTGGCACCCTCCTTCGGAGGGGTCAACCTGGAGGACATCTCGGCGCCCCGGTGCTTCGAGATCGAGCGCAGGCTCCAGGAGCGCCTCGACATCCCGGTCTTCCACGACGACCAGCACGGCACGGCCGTGGTGACACTGGCCGCCCTGCGCAACGCGGCCAAGCTGTCCGGGCGGAGCATGGGCGAGCTGCGCGCCGTCATCTCCGGCGCCGGGGCGGCCGGGGTCGCCATCGCCAAGTTCCTGCTGGAGGCGGGGCTCGGCGACGTGGCGGTCGCGGACCGCAAGGGCATCGTGAGCCGGGACCGCGAGGACCTGACGCCGGTCAAGCGCGAGCTTGCCGAGATCACCAACCGCGCGGGGCTCGCGGGCTCCCTGGAGACCGCCCTCGTCGGCGCGGACGTCTTCATCGGCGTCTCCGGCGGTACGGTCCCGGAGGCCGCGGTCGCGTCCATGGCGCCGGGCGCCTTCGTCTTCGCCATGGCGAACCCGAACCCGGAGGTCCACCCCGACGTCGCGCACAAGTACGCGGCCGTCGTGGCGACCGGAAGGTCGGACTACCCGAACCAGATCAACAACGTGCTGGCCTTCCCGGGGATCTTCGCCGGGGCGCTCCAGGTGCGTGCCTCCCGGATCACCGAGGGTATGAAGATCGCCGCGGCGAACGCGCTGGCGGACGTGGTGGGCGACCAGCTGGCCGCCGACTACGTGATCCCGTCGCCGTTCGACGAGCGGGTCGCCCCCGCGGTGACGGCCGCCGTGGCCGCCGCCGCGCGGGCGGAGGGCGTCGCGCGCCGCTGACGCGCCCCCGTGGTTCTCCGGGCCGCGCCGTGCTCCCCGCCGGGAGCGCGGCGCGGCCCTTCGCGTTGCCGGGTCCGGGTCGGGGTCGGGGTGGTGTGGCCGGAGTGGCCGGGGTCGCTGAGGTGACCGAACTGGGCAGCGTGGCCGGAGCGGCCCAAGTGGCTGGAGTGGGCGGCGCGGGACGGGGGCCGGCGGGGCCCGGGGTGGCCGGGCTGCCGGGGGCCGGGGCATGCGCCGATGAAAGGCGTGTCACATCCGTGCGTGGTTCCGCCGCGTCCCGCGCCCGCCCTATGGTCGGTCCATGTTCGCCGCATACGCCGCACGCATCGACCGCGATCAGCCCCTGAACGGCCTGGAACTGGGTGAACGCCCGGATCCCGAGGTCCGTCCCGGCTGGACCACCGTCACCGTCAAGGCCGCCTCCCTCAACCACCACGACCTGTGGTCGTTGCGGGGTGTCGGCCTCTCGGAGGACAAGCTCCCGATGATCCTCGGTTGTGACGCCGCGGGCATCGACGAGGACGGCAACGAGGTGGTGCTCCACTCCGTCATCGGTCAGACCGGGCACGGCGTCGGCCCGCGCGAGCCCCGCTCGATCCTCACCGAGCACTACCAGGGGACGTTCGCCGAGCGGGTGTCCGTACCCGCGTGGAACGTGCTGCCCAAGCCGAAGGAGCTCTCCTTCGAGGAGGCCGCCTGCTTGCCCACGGCGTGGCTGACCGCGTACCGGATGCTCTTCACCAACGCCGGTGTCCGCCCCGGCGACTCGGTCCTGGTGCAGGGCGCCGGAGGCGGGGTCGCGACCGCCGCGATCGTGCTGGGCCGGGCCGCCGGACTGCGCGTGTACGCCACCAGCCGTGACGAGGCGAAGCGCAAGCGCGCCGTCGAGCTGGGCGCCGTGGAGGCGTACGAGCCGGGGGCGCGGCTGCCGCAGCGGGTGGACGCGGTCATCGAGACCGTCGGCGCGGCCACCTGGTCCCACTCGGTGAAGTCCCTGAGGCCCGGCGGCACGCTGGTGATCTCCGGTGCGACGAGCGGCGACCGGCCCTCGCACGCCGAGCTGACCCGGATCTTCTTCCTGGAGCTGAAGGTCGTCGGCTCCACCATGGGTTCCAAGGACGAGCTGGAGGACCTGCTGTCCTTCTGCGCGGCGACCGGGGTGCGGCCGGTGATCGACGAGGTGCTGCCGCTGGACCGGGCCCGTGAGGGCTTCGAGAAGATCGCGTCCGGTGACCTCTTCGGCAAGATTGTCCTGACCAACTCTTGATGGGCCGTCAGACGGACTGATGGGATCTCCGGCACTGCCGATCCGCGCCGTGCCGGAGGTCGCCCATGCACCGCATCCGCTCCCGTGCCCGCAACAGCAACAGCAACAGCAACAGCAATCGCGTCCGCAACCGCGTCCGCGTCCGGTTCGCCGCCGGCCTGGTGTGTGCCGCCCTGCTGGCCCTGAGCACCCCCGCCCGGGCGGACGCCGGCGCCGGTGACATACCGCGGCTGACCGACGAGCACGGCCGCGTGCTGACGCTGCGCGGCTGGAACATCGAGGACAAGGCCCACCGCGGCGATCAGGCGCTCTCGGCGATCACCGAGAAGCATCTGCGCGACATGCGCGCCCAGGGCTTCGGCTTCGCCCGGCTGCTGGTCTTCTGGGACGACCTGGAGCCGCGCCCCGGCCGGTACAGCCAGGAGTATCTGCGCAAGGTGGAGCGGATCCTGGACTGGGCGCACCGGTACGACATCCGGGTCGTCATCGACGCCCACCAGGATGTCTTCGGCCCGGCGTTCGGGCACCGGGGCATTCCCGAGTGGGCGACCCGCACCGACGGTCTGCCCTTCACCCCGCACCCCGGCGACTGGTTCGCCGAGTACTTCGAACCGGCCGTCCAGCGCGCCTTCACCCATCTCTACGAGGACGAGGACCTGCGGCGGGCGCAGGAGCGGATGTGGCGGGTGCTCGCCGACCGCTTCGAGGACCACCCGGCGGTGCTCGGCTACGACCTGGTCAACGAACCGATGGGGGAGCTCGGGGACGGCGAGGACCTGCCCGCGGCCGCCCGCCGGATCGAGGCCGAGCAGCTGACGCCGATGTACAACCGCCTGGCGGACGCGATCCGCACGGTGGACGACGACACCTGGCTGTTCGTGGAGCCGACCCCGATCGTGGGCGAGGGGGTGCCGACCGGTCTGGGCCGGATCGAGGACCCGAAGGTGGTGTACGCCCCGCACTTCTACAACGCGGCGATGGAGGCGGGCGCGGACTACGAACCGGACGCGGGCTGGATCGAGTCGTACGAGGCCGCGGTCACCGTGTATCCGAGGGAGTACCGGGTGCCGGTGGTGGTGGGGGAGTGGGGGCCGCTCGACAGCTCCCTGCCGAACATGGGGCGTTTCTACCGCGAGGCGCTGGACTCGCTGGCCCGCTACAGCTCGGGGTGGGCGGGCTATGTGTGGTGCTACGGGGGCGGCTACTGCGCCGTGGACCGCTCGGGGGCGCTGCGTACGAACAAGGAGCTGACGGCCGCGCCGTACGCGCCGGCGGTCGCGGGGCGCGTCCGCGCCGAGAGCCGCACCCCGGACGGTGTCCCCGGCGATGGCCGGGACGCCTACCGGCTCGCCTGGACCGCCGGGCGGGGGGTCACCGAGCTGTCGCTGCCGCCGAGTGCGACCGGCTGGCGGGTCGAGGTGTCCGGGCGGGCGTGGCCCCGCACGCGGGTGGTGGCGCCGGGCGGTGCGGTACGCGTTCCGGTGCGCGCCGTGCCGGGGGCGGAGGTCACGCTGCGCGTCAACCGTGGTTGACGTGTGGCGGTCGTCAACGTAAGTTGACGTCATGACGGAAGCGACCGATCTCGCCGCGCGTGCGGGCGACCGTGACCCCCGGGTCGGACTGCGAGCCGTGGCCGCGCTGCGGCGGCTCCTCGAACAGCTGGAGGCCGTACAGGTCAGGAGCGCCCGTGCGCAGGGCTGGTCCTGGCAGGAGATCGCGGCCGAACTGGGTGTCAGCCGCCAGGCCGTGCACAAGAAACACGGGAGGCATTGATGTTCGAGCGGTTCACCAGGAGCGCCCGGGACGTGGTCACCGGGTCCGTCGTCCACGCGGAGCGCGAGGGCGCCGACCGCGTCACCGAGGAGCACATGCTGCTCGCCCTGCTCGACCAGGAGGGCACGCGGTCGTCGTTCGCCTTCTCCGTGCTCGGTGTCACCGAGCGGCGTTCCTCCGTGGAGGGCCTGCTGGCGGACGCCCGCCGTCGCGGGGGGCTGACCCGCGCGGACGAGGAGGCCCTCGCGGGCATCGGCATCGATGTGACGGAGGTCGTCTCCAGGGTCGAGGCGGTGCACGGGGAAGGGGTGCTGCGCGCCGGCCGGACGGCCCGGCGCCGGTGGTCGGGGCACCGGCCCCCCACCCGCGCGGCCAGGAAGGCGCTGGAGAGGTCGCTGCGGATCGCGGTGGGCCGGGGAGACCGCGCGATCGGTGACGAGCACATCCTGCTCGCCCTGGTGGCGAGCCCCGGCGTGGTGGCCGATGTCCTCGCCGACCACGGCGCGACCTACGCCACGCTGGAGCGGGCGATGTTCGGGGCCGGGGGCGAAGGGGTGGCCAAGGCCGGCTGACCGGGCCGGACGCGCCTCGCGCGCGGGCGCCCCGACGGTGACCCGTGGTCCGTGTCCCGTGTCCCGTGTCCCGGGATTCGTGATCCGTGACCGGTGTTACGTGACGGGTGACCGGTGACCCGTGCGCCGGGCGGCCGGACGGCCGGGCGGGCGTGCTCCGAGGGGCGGTCCGCTCGCGGGGTGCCGGGCCCGGATAGGCCGGCCGCAGCGCGCCGAGCCGGGCGCCGGGGCGGTTGCGGGCCGCCACCGGGCCGGGCGACGGGGCGGGGCCCGGCCGCCGAACCGGCCCGCGCCCCGCCCGCCCCTTACTTCTCCTCGCCCCGCAGCAGCGTGTCGAGGTGGACCGCGGCCGTGGAGAGGTGGCGCCGGGCCTCGGCCAGCTGGGTCCGCGTCACGCCGTGGTCCCGGGCCGCGTCGCGGACGTCGTCGCGGAAGCGGTCCAGCAGCCGCTCCAGGTCGCGTGCCGGGTCGTCCGTGCCTTCCACGTCCTCGGCCCACTCCGGGGCCCCGGCCGGATCCGGCTTCACGTACGGCGGCCAGGCGGACGTCGACGCCGCGCCGGCGACCAGCCCTCCCAGCCTGCTGGTCAGGTCCGACAGCCCCTCGCGGACCCCCGTCGGCCAGTCGCCCCGCGCGATGTGGTCCTGCACCTGCTCCTGGACCTGCCGGGCGACCCGCTGGATGTCCTGACGGGCCTTCTCCTGGGCCTCCCTGGCCTGCCGCCGGGCGGTCTGCGCGTCCTCACGGGCCCGGCGGGACTCGTCCTTCGCCCGTCGCGCCTGCTCCTTCCACTCCTGCTTCGCCTTGCGCAGCTCCTCCTTCGCGCTGCGCCACGCCTCGCCCTCCTCGCCGCCCTGCGGGCGCAGGCTCTCGCTCGCGGCCGCCCGCATCTCGCTGCGCAGCTTGCCCGCGGCGCCGCGTACGTCGTCGCGGATCTCGGCGGCGAGCCCGGAGACGGACTCGCGGATCTCCAGCTCCAGGTCGGCCAGCTCGCCGCTGCGTCCGGCCAGTTCGGCGCGTCCGGCGTCCGTGATCGAGTACACCTTGCGCCCGCCCTCGGTGGCGTGGGTGACCAGGCCCTCGGCCTCCAGCTTGGCCAGCCGGGGATAGACGGTGCCGGCCGAGGGCGCGTACAGCCCCTGGAAGCGTTCCTCCAGGAGGCGGATCACCTCGTAGCCGTGGCGGGGCGCCTCGTCGAGCAGCCCCAGGAGGTAGAGGCGCAGGCGGCCGTGGGCGAAGACGGGAGGCATGTCAGAGCACCTTTCCGGAGGGGGTTTCGGGGTCGGGCGCCGCTTCGGGGCCCGTTCCCCGGTGTGTTCCGGCTCCGCCGTCCGGGTCGGGCCTGCGCAGCAGGGCGATGGAGCCCGACACGGTCGTCGCCCGGAGCGTGCCGGTGCCCGCCCCGAGCGTGCCCGTGATCTTCTTGGTGCCCCACTGGCCGCTGACCCGCAGGTCCTCGAAGGCGCTGGAGACCGCGCCGCCGGCGGTGTTCGCCTCCACCCGCGCGTCCGTCCAGCGCGGCAGCCGGATCGCGACCTCGCCGGAGACGGTGGTGAGCCGGATGTCGGTCGGCCTCGGGACACCGGCCCCGGCCCCGTCGGCCTCGTCACCGTCCGGGTCCCCGGTGCGGGGCGCGGCGAGATCGACGACCATGTCGCCGCCGACCGACTCCGCCCGTACGGACCGGCCGGCGCCCTCCATCACGGTGAGGTCGCCCGACACGGACGTGAAGCGGAGGTCGCCGGTGACCGACTGCGCCTCCACGTCGCCCGAGACGGTCTCCGCGCGGACCGGACCGGAGAGGCCGACGAGCGTCGAGTCGCCCGTGACGCCGCGCACCTCCGTACGTCCCCTGATGCCGGAGATCACCGCTCCCGCGCCGATCACCCCGACCTCCACCGTGGCGGTGGCCGGGACGGCCAGGGAGACCACGGCGCTGCGACGCCGGTTCCTGGGGTCGAGCCACTTGAGCAGACCCGGCCAGGGCAGGTCCTCGTAGGCGACGGTGAGCGTCGAGCCCTCCTGGGTGACAAGGAGCGGGGGACCCTCGATCCGGGAGATCTCCAGCCGTGCCGGTCCCCCGTCGGTGCCCACGACGTTGACGGCCCCGTCGGCGACGCGCACATGGAGCGCCGTCACGGGGTCGTCGAGGGTGAGCTTCGTCGGCTCGGTGACGGACCACTCTGTCATGGTGCTGACCTCCCGGAACGACGGCGACACAACATATCGCGTCTTCTGAAGAACACGATATATCGCGGCCAGGGCAAGTCAAGGGGAAGGCCAAGGGGACATCTATGAACAAATTGGCCTAGCGTAAGGGGCATGACAGCCTCTTCCCCGGGGGCGCTGCTGCTGTGCCGTGCGGAGCCGGCGGCGGTACGCCCCGTCGCCCATCTGCTGCGCGAACGGCTGCTGCTCGCCCCGGCGGGCCGTGACTGGAGCGTGCTCGTCCCCGAGGGCGGGCCCTGGCAGGACGGCGGCGAACCGGTCGACCGGGTCGTCTCCGGCTGGGCGGCCGCCCTCGCGGTCGGCGCGCACTGGCCGGTGCTCGCACTGTGGTGGGACGTCCACCACGCCGGCTGCACGCTCGCCACCGGCTTCCGCCGCCCGGTGGGCTACACCTGGCTCGCCGACGGGACGCCCGTGGGGGAGCAGGAGGCGATGCACACCCTCGCGGACCGGCTCGGGCTCGACCCCGTCCTGGACGTCCAGGCCCTCTCCACCCTGACCAGGACCGATCCGGACGCCGACGCCGCGGCCCGGCTGCTCGGCCTGACGGCCCTCCTCACCGGCCAGGGCCTCGCCCTGCCGCCGGGCCTCGCCCCCGGCGAGCCGGCCGGCCGGCTCCGTACGACCGCCCACACCCATGGCGCCGACCGGGTCGACCGCGCCGACCGGCCCGGCGGGGCCGACGCGGTGGCGCCGCCCGGCCGGCCGGGCGCCGACCGTGGAGCCCGGAACGGTCCGGCGCGAGGGCTCGCGACCGCTCAGCTGGTGACGGGCGTCCCCCTGCTGGTGTGGGCGCTGACCCGCCGGAGCGCCGGCTGGGCCGCGGCGGGCACGCTGCTGATCGCCCACGGGGCGCTGGGCCTCGCCGTCGAACGCCCGGGTGGCCGGAACCCGGCGCCCTGATCCCGGGCGACGCCCGCCCGGCACCCGTCGTCCCGGCGCCCCGACCACCGCTTCTGCCCTTGCCGCGCCCTGACGCGCCCTGACGCGCCCTGCCGGGCCTGCCGCGCGGCCCCGCCGGGACTCCCCGGCCGACCGGCTCCCCGCCCGCTCGTCTGCTCGCCTACTCGTCCTCGTCGTCGTCGTCGAGCCGCGCCAGCCAGGTGGCCAGGCGCTCGACGGGAACCTCGAAGTCGGGGTTGAGGTCGACGAACGTACGCAGCTGCTCGGCGAGCCACTCGAAGGTGACCTCCTCCTCGCCGCGTCGCTTCTCCAGCTCCTCGATGCCACGGTCGGTGAAGTACAAGACATGCTCCTGGTGCCTACGGGGTCTTCCCCCTCAGATTACGGCTGCATGTGGTCTCCCCGATGACCGCTCCGTACCAGTAGCCTCGATCACCGGATCGATCGGCTTGGCGTGGGGGAGCGGGCGATGAACGGACAGATCCGCAGAATCGAGCTCGGCGACGGCGAGGTCGTGTACGCGCGCGTGAGCGCCGCCGACGGATACGGCTCGACCGACCGGGACGTCGGCACCGGCCTCGGCGAGCGGGCCGCGGCCAAGCTGGAGGAGCTCAACGAACTGATCCGCCGGGTCGGCGTGAACGTCCTGGACGCCGCCGCGGCGGTGAAGCCGGACACGGCCACGATCTCCTTCGGTGTGGAGCTCACGGTCAAGGCCGGCAAGGCGGTCGCCGTGCTCGCCGAGGGCGAGGCCACGGCGTCCCTCCAGGTGACCCTCGGCTGGCAGTTCGCCGACGGCCGCGAGCGCGGCGCGGACGGCGCCGGCCCACCGAACGCGAATGGCTGACGCGCACACCGACCTCGACGCCCTCGTCCGCGCCGCCACCGTCCGCTTCCTGCCCGCGCGCCCCGACGCCACCGCGATGTGGGGCAGCGGCTTCCTGGTGGCGCCCGGCTGGGTGCTGACCGCCGCCCACGTCCTCCTGCCGTACCTCGCCGACGACAGGAAGAGGACCTTCCGGGTGGCGGGCTCGCCGACCCACCACGGCATCGGACCCGTCGAGGCCCGCCTGGAGGCCTGGCTGGTCAAGGACGTCCACGCCGGCAGCGTGCCGCCGCAGCAGGACGTGGCGCTCGTCCGGCTGCTCGACGAGACGGTCGACCACGAATGCGTCTGGATCGGCGACCAGGCGGTGCCGCCGGTCGGGGAACGCCGCCATGTGTACGGATTCCGGCCGGAGCCGGACGACTCCCATCCGTACGAGCTGTGGACGAGCGACATCGTGGGCAACGTCCGGGACGGCCGCTGCTCGATCCGCTTCACACCCACCGCCGACTTCCCCCCGGGGGTCTCCGGCGGGCCCGTCCTCGACCCGGTCTCCGGAGCCGTCGTCGCCCTCACCAAGTCCGGCCGGGTCGACAAGGACGGCGGACGGGCCGTGCCCCTGCTCGCCCTGCGCGCCTTCGGCCCGCTGTACCGGGAGGTCCTGGCCGAGCACGACCGCTGGCACGCCGAGCGCGCGGACTCCACCCCCGGCAGCTGGCTCACCCTCCAGGAGCGGCTGCCCGGCCAGGCCCGCGCCGGCGGCGACGTCTGGTCGCCCGCCGACCGCGTCACCGCCCTGCGGCAGCTGGCCCAGCTGACGGACCCGCCGCCGAAGGGCGCCGTCGAGGCGCTGGTCGAGCACGTCACCAACGTGCGCCAGGAGCTCGCCTACCCTCCGCTCGCCTCCTGGCGCGACGGGCACGGGCTGCTGTACGACGGCGGCAGCCCCCTGCCCGCCATCGTGTTCCTGCACTATCTGCGGCTGGTGTCGCTCCTCGTCGAGAGGAGCGGGGGCGGGGACGCCGGGACGAGCGCCGCCGAAGAGCTCGAACGGTGGACCGCCAAGAGGGTCCACCGCGTATCGCCGTACCAGATGGGGCTGGTGACGGGGGCCCGGTTGCCGGCGTCCGTCCTCGCCGGTACCGCCGACGGCACCGGCGCGGACTCCGCCGGCCCCGGCGCGTCCGGCCTGGCCGGCGGACCCGGGAGGAGCTCCGCGTCCGACCGCGGCGGCGCGACCCTGGCGGGGGCCGCCGCCGAGGACCGGGTCGTCATCCCGTACCCCGGCCCCGGCGACGGCGTCCACATCGTCGTGGTCGAGATCGAACCCCTTCCGTACCGGACCGTGCACTGGCAGATCCGGATCGACGACGGCAGCGGGGACGACGAGATCTTCGACTCGGAGAAGGACCCGGACGGCGTCGAACCGGCCAAGCTGCTGCAGCGCCTGCGCGGGCCCCTCGACGAGGCCTTCCAGATCGCGGACGCCGCCAACAGCCACCCGGCCGCCTGCGAGGTGGTCCTGCCCGCGGACGCCTTCGACACCCCCGTGCACCGCTGGCAGCTCGCGGAGATGGCCCGGCTCGGCGACGAGGCGCACCTGCCGCTGGGCGCCCGCCGCCGCGTGGTGCTGCGCGACCTCTCCCGCAGGGGCCGCCCCGACGACGAGTGGGCCGGGCGCTGGGACGCCGTGATGGCCGCGGACCGGCTCTCCGCCGTGCGCACGCCCCCCGTCCAGCAGGCGCCCCGCCGCCAGCACCTCAAGGACATGGCCGCCGGCGCCGTCCCGGTGCTGTGCCGTCCCGCCGGGCGCGGACCGGGGCGCAAGGCCATGGAACTGGCGCTCGAAGCCGGACACGGCATCGCCCTGTGGCACATCGAGGGCCACCCGGGATCGGTCGCGTGCGGGGGCGACTGCGACGCCTTCCACCAGGCCGCGGCGGAACTGCTCACGGAGGCCGCGTCCGCCGGTGAGCTGCCCGACCTCCTGCGCCGTATCAGAGAGGGCATACACGAGCGCCGGGACCGGGGGCACTGGGCCGAAGCCGTCGCGGTGCTCTACGACGACCCCGGTCGGCCGGTGCCCGCGGGGCCCATGGGACTGTGGAGCTCACCAGCATGAAACGTACGGGCAGTTGGCCGGAAAAGGGCCTTGGGAAGCCGTACCAGGGGTACGTTCTCAGGGGCCCGTTGTGGGTGCGTCCTGCCCCCGTCGGCCAGTACGCGGGTCCCGACCGAGAGCCGACGAGGAGCAGGCCATGGACAGCTGGCTGATTTACCGGGGCCAGGGAGAGCCCGACCCCGAGCGGATCGGCCGCCTCCCGGACCCGCCGCGCTGGCGCAGGTTCAGCGGGGATCCGCTGCCCGACGCCGTGCCCCCCGTCGACCACAGCACCGAACGCCGGCTCGGGGAGCGCGCCCCGCTGCCCATCCAGGACGACGAGTCCCTCCAGCTCATCAACGCGGCCCTGTACCTGCGCCGGCCGCTCCTGGTGACCGGCGAGCCCGGTTCGGGCAAGAGTACCCTCGCCCACGCGGTCGCCCATGAACTGGGCCTCGGCCGGGTGCTGCAGTGGCCGGTCGTCAGCCGCAGCGAACTGCGCGACGGCCTGTACGCCTACGACGCCATCGGCCGGCTCCAGGACGCCCAGCTCTCCCGTGAACGGGCCTCCGGGACGGGCCCGGTACCGGACCGGGCCCGGGCGGGTGACCGCACGCGGCCGGACGGCGCCGATCCCGTCGGCGGCGCCGATCCCGCCGGTGCCGCCGAGGACAACGCCATCGGCCGGTACATCAGACTCGGCCCGCTCGGCACGGCCCTGCTCCCCAGCGTCCGGCCGCGCGTCCTGCTCATCGACGAGCTGGACAAGAGCGACATCGACCTGCCCAACGATCTCCTCAACGTGCTGGAGGAGGGCGAGTTCCGCATCCCGGAGCTGGAGCGGATCGCCGACCGCGAAGGGCAGCGGACCGTCCACGTCCTGGACGAGGACGGCCGCCGCGTACCGGTCACCGACGGACGCGTACGCTGCCACGCCTTCCCGTTCGTGGTGATGACGAGCAACGGCGAACGCGACTTCCCCGCCCCGCTGCTGCGGCGCTGTCTCCACCTCAAGCTGGAACCACCCCGCAACGAACGCCTCGCCGCCCTGGTCCAGGCCCACTTCGGCCCCGGCGCCGACGAGCTCCACCACGACCTGCTGCAGAGCTTCGTCGAGGGCGACGACGGCGGCGAGCTGCGTCTGACCGACCAGCTCCTCAACGCGATCTTCCTCACCCAGTTCGCGGCCCGCGAGGACCGCGTGCGGCGCGGGGAGATCGCCGACCTGCTGATGCGCCCCCTCGACCAGCAGCACCCCCGGCGGTGACCTGGCAGTGACCACCGTCTCCCCCCACGCCCCCGGCTTCCTGAGCGGACCGCTCACCGAACTGGTGGCGCGGCTGCGGGAGGCCGAACTCGGGCCCACCGCCGAGGAGGTCGCCGACGCGCTCTGGCTCGCCCAGTGGGTCACCCCCGCGGGCCCGCCCGTCTCCGCCCACCACACCGGCGCCGCTCTCCCGGACCCGCTGCCCGGCCCGTCCGGCGCCGACGGCCCGCCGCAGCCCCCGCCCCGGCGCCCGGGCCCCAGGGGCGGCCCGGCGCGGGAGGGCCGGGCCGGACTGTCCGCCCCCGGCTGCGCCGGAGCGCAGGGCGAGGCCGCGGACTCCGACGCCCGGGTGTGGGTGCCCACCGCCGACACCCTGCCCGACCCGCAGGCGCTGCAACGCGCGTTACGCCCGCTCCAGCGGTACCGCGCCCCCGGGGCGCCCGTCCGGCGGGTGATCGACGAACGGGCCACCGCCGACGCCGCCGCCGACAGCGGCCTCACCGTGCCGGTCCTGCGCCGCGAACGTCGCCGCGAGGCGCGCGTACAGCTGCTGATGGACGTGTCGTCCTCCACCGTCGTGTGGCACCAGACCCTCGACGAACTGCGCGGCGTGTGCGAGCGCGCCGGGGCCTTCCGCACCGTGGACCTGCTCTATCTGCACACGGCCCCGGACGGCAGGCCCGGCATCGCCACCACCGCGGCCCGCGGCACCGCGCCGCTGCACTCGCCCGCGCAGCTCGCCGATCCGACCGGCCGCCGGCTGACCCTGCTGCTCAGCGACTGCGCCGGGCCCCTGTGGCGCAGCGGCGAACTGCACCGGCTGCTGCACCGCTGGGCGGCCACCGCACCCGTGGCCGTCGTCCAGCCCCTGCCCCAGCGGATGTGGCGCAACGCCCACCTGCCCGCGTTCCCCGGCCTCCTGCGCAGACCGGAGGGCCCGGCGGCCCGGCTGGAGTTCACCGGCCGCGCGCTCCCGCCGCGCGGGGCCGCCGCCATTCCCGTCCTCGCGCCGAACCGGGTGGCCCTGGAGACCTGGGCCCGCCTGCTCTCGGCGCCCGGCCGGCTGACGCTGCCCGGCGCCGCCGGCTGGGCCGTCGCCGACCCGCCCCCCGCACGCCCGGCCGCGGCCGGCCCCACGACCCCGCCGACGGCCGCCGAGCGGGTCCGCGCCTTCCGCCGCCACGCCTCGCCCTCCGCCGTCCGGCTCGCCGAGTGCCTCTCCCTGGCCCCCCTGGTGCTGCCCGTCATGCAGCTCGTGCAGCGGGCGATGCTGACCGGCAGCGGACCCGACGTACTCGCCGAGGTGCTCCTGAGCGGGCTGCTCAAACGCAGCGACGACGAGACGGACGACGTCACGGAGCCCGTCTACGACTTCCTCCCCGGCGTCCAGGAGGAGCTGTGGACCCGCCTGGAACCCGGCGACGCCCACCTCGTCCTGAAGAACTGCTCCCAGTACCTGGAACGGCGCTTCGGCACCGGCGTACGGAACTTCCCCGCGATGGCCGCCGCCTACCTCGCGGGCACCGTCGAGCCGCAGAGCGGGCCCGACGACCCCCGGCTGCGCCGCTTCGCGGTGGTCTCCACCCAGGTGCTGCGCCACTTCCTCGCCCCGGCGCCCGCGGTCCCGGCCGCCCCCGACGCCGGGCCCGCGGATCTGGCGGCCCTGGCCCGCGAGAGCCTGGAGCGGTTCCGCAGCCAGGGCACGGCCCGCGACCTGGACGCCGCCGTCGACCTGCTCGCCGCCGCCGCCCACGGCGCCGGTGACCGCACCCGGCAGGCGGCCCTCCAGGACGAACTGGCGCAGGCCCTGCTGGAGCGATGGGAGGCCCGGCGCCTCGGGGAGGACCTGCGCGGGGCGCTGGCCGCGGCGGAACTGGCAGCACCCGACGAGCCGGGCGCCTACTGGACCCTGAGCCAGGTGCTGGACCGGATGGCCGACGAGGTGCGGGCGGCCGGGCCCGGGACGGACGCGGTGCCCGAGCGGTTCCGCCAGCAGGCGGCACGCGGCATCGACGGCGGCGGCACGGATCCCGAGGCGATCCGCTTCCTGCTGCTCGTGTACGCCGACGAGCGCCTGAGCCGGGCACCGGCCGGCGGGGGCGAGAACCACAACCGGATGCGGCTGAACCACGTCCACGTGCTCCTGATGCTGGCCACGGAGTACGGCGACTACGCGGCCCGGCTGCTCAGCCCGCCGCCCGAGGACCCGGAGCGGTGGTACGGCGCCATGGGCGGCCGCGCCGTGCGCGTACTGGACTCGCTCGTCGACGCCGACCCCACCCCCTCCCTGCTGCACATGCGCGGCGTGATGACCTTCCTGGTCGCCCGCAGCCACGCGCTGAGCGGGCACGCCGCACCGGAACAGGTCCGTTCGCTGGCCCGGCGGGCGAGCGAGGACCTGGCGGAGTCGCTCGCCCTGCTCGAAGCGGTGGAGCCGGCCGAGCGGGAGGAGCGCGGGACACCCGACGACGACCCCTGGGGCTGGACACCGGCGCCCAGGGACCTCTTCCTGGGCTGGACGCGGGCCGCCTCCGCGATCGAGCTCGCCGAGGACGCCGGGGACGGCCGGGAAGCGGGCCTGCGGGTGCTGGCGGCCCTGGAGGAGGCCCGCGCGATCGCCGAGCGGTACCTGCCCTGGCCGGACCGGGACGAACAGCTCGCCGACTGCCTGCTCCGCATCGGGCGGCTGCGCCTGTCGCTCCACGGGACCGGGGAGCTCGACGACATCGTCGAGCTCCTCGCGCGGGCGGTGCGGCTCACCCCGCTGGGCGCCCCCCGGCACGTCGAGACCCTGAGCACGTACGCGAGCACGGTGCTGCTGCGTGAACCGGCGCGGCCGCACGAGGTCGAGGCGGTGGTCCGCCTCCACCGCGAGGCGGTCGACGCCACCCCCGAGAGCTCGGCCGATCTGGCCGTGTACCGGCTCCAGCTGGGTCAGGCCCTGCTCAAACGGTTCCAGCTGCGCGGCGCCCTCACCGACCTCCACGAGGCGGACTGGATCCTGGGCGCCGTGGCGCGAGGCACCGACTCCCGGGAGCTGTCCGCGCTCGCCTGGATGTTCCGCGGCCTGGTCTCGCACGAACTGGGGCGGACGACCGGCGCCACCGTCCGGTACACCGAGGCGGGCGACCACTACCGGCGGGCGGTCGACGACGCGGTCGGGACGGGGAACACCACCCTCGCCGCGACGGCCACGCGCAGCCGCGCCAAGCTGCTGGAGCGCACCGCCGGGGCCCCCCGTGCCCTCGCCGAGTACCGCAAGGCGCTGCGGCTGCTGACGGAGGCGGGCGCGTCCGGCTCGGCCGAGACCGACGCGCTCCGGCGGGACATCGCGCGGCTGGAGGCGGAAGAGGCATGACCGCGCCCCGTGTGCCCGGTGACATACCGCTGCCCGAATTCCCCCGGCTCGCCGAGCTCACGGCCGGGGAGGCCGGGACGACCGGCCACGCCGTCCTGGACGCGCTGCTGGCCGGACTCAGGGAGCGGGCGGCCGCCGAGACCGTCGTCGCCTACTACGACGACGCGCCGTGACCGCCGCCGGCGTGCCGCTGTGGCCGCACCGCACCCTGGACACCTCGGCCCCGCCCGCCGTCCCGCTGCGGCAGTTCGTCCTCAAGGTACACAGCCGCTGCAACCTCGCCTGCACCTACTGCTACATCTACCAGGGCCCCGACAGCAGCTGGCGCGAACGCCCGGCCCGCGTCGACGCCCGCACGATGTGCCGGACCGCCCACCGCATCGCCGAGCACGCGGCGGCCCACCGGCTCGACCGGGTCCGGATCGACCTGCACGGCGGCGAGCCGCTGCTCGGCGGCCCGGACACGGTGCTCGCCTACGCCCGGGCCGTCCGCGACGCGCTGCCCGGCCACTGCGCCGCCGACATCTGCGTGCAGACCAACGGCACCCTCCTGACCGACGCCGCGCTGGACCGGCTGGCCGCCGCCGGGATACGCGTCGGCCTCAGTCTCGACGGCGGTACGAAGGCCCTCAACGCCCGCCGGGTCGACCACGGGGGCCGCCCCTCCTGGCCGGCCGCGGCCCGCGCCGCCCGGCTGCTGTCCGCCCGCCCCGCCCAGTACGCCGGGGTGCTGTGCACCGTCGACCCCGCCACCCGGCCCGCCGAGGTCTACGCCTCGCTGGCCGCGCTCGGCGCCCCCGGTATCGACTTCCTCCTCCCCCACGCCAACTGGGGCTCCCCGCCTCCCGGCGTGCGGCCCGCGCCACCGGGCCGCAGGCCGCGCCCGACTCCTTACGGGGACTGGCTGGCAGAGGCGTTCGACCTGTGGTGGGACTCCGGCCGGATGGTCACCAAGGTCCGGATCTTCGGCGAGATCCTGGCCCTGCTGCTGGGCGCCCCCAGCGCCACCGAATCCGTCGGCCTCTCGCCGATGACCGCCGTCGTGGTCGACACCGACGGCGCCGTCGAACAGGTCGACTCGCTGAAGTCGGCCTACCCGGGCGCCCCCGCCACCGGGCTCGACGTCTTCCACCACTCCTTCGACGAGGCCCTGCGCCACCCCGGCATCGCCGCCCGCCAGCTCGGCGCGGCCGGGCTCGCCGCCGACTGCCGTAGCTGCGCCCTCCTGGAGGTGTGCGGCGGCGGCAACTACGCCCACCGGTACGCCCCGGGCACCGGCTTCCTCCATCCCAGCGTCTACTGCGCGGACCTGGAACGCCTCGTACGGCACATGGCCGACCGGCTGTGTGAGATGGAAGACATCCGTCACTGTTCGCCAACTGCTCCTCCATGACCAGGATCTGACGCACAATCGAATGGCTTGCGTACAGAGCCGACCCTTTCAGTGAGGGAGACCTCCGCATGACCGAAGGCTCCGAGCACATCACGGTGGTCTTCGCCGCACAGAGCGAGCGCTGGGCCACCTGGGTCGAGGAGGAACTCGCTTCCGCCGGATTCCGCACCGGCCTCGTCCGCTGGGACCCGCTGCGCCGCCCCCCGGAGGGCTCCGCGCTCACCGAGCTGCTCGCCGTGCCCGGCCGCATCCTGCTGGTGCTGGACGACTGGTACCTGCGCTTCGACGCGGGCCGCTACCGCGCCTGGGCCGACGTGCTGCGCACGGTCCTGCCCGGACACGAAGGCCGCCTCGCCGCCCTCAGCGTCACCGACCGCCCGCTCCCCGAGGCCGTCAGGGACCTCGACCCGGTGGAGCTGCGCGGCGTGGGCGCCGAGGAGGCCCGGCGCCGGCTCCTCGCCCTGGTCGGGATCGACGCCCCCAGGGTCGTCTCCGGCGTCCGGCTCACCCGCCGGCGCAGCTTCCCCGACGACCCGCCGCCCGTCTGGAACGTCCCGCGCCGCAACCGCCGCTTCACCGGCCGCAGGGGCATCCTGGAGGAGCTGCGCACCTCCCTCACGGCGGACCGGGACGGCACCGCGATCGTCGCCGTCCACGGACCGGGAGGCGTCGGCAAGACCCAGCTCGCCATGGAGTACGCCCACCGGTACGCGGGCGAGTACGACCTCGTCTGGTGGGTCCGCGCCTCCACCACCAGCACCGCCCGGGAGAACTTCGCCGCCCTCGCCACCGAACTCGGACTCGGCGGCGGCGCCGAGCTCCGGCCCCTCATCGACGCCGTCCACCGGGTCCTGGGCACCGGCGACCGGCGCTGGCTGATCGTCCTCGACGGCGCCGAGGACCCCGAGCGGCTCGCGGACCTGCTGCCCGAGGGCCCCGGCCACGTACTGATCACCAGCCACCGCACCGCCTGGTCCGCCCACGGCGCCGACCTCCTGCGGGCCCCCCGCTTCCACCGCGACGAGAGCGTCGCCTACGCCTGCCGCCGTGCCACCCGCCTCACCGAGCAGGAGGCCGACCAGCTCGCCGACGCGCTGGAGGACCTGCCGCTGCTCGTCGACCAGATGGCCGCCTGGCTCGACGCCCACCCGATGAGCCCGGTGAGCGGCTACGTCGAGGAGATCCGCCACGGCAGCCCCAGCGTCTTCGGCGTCGTACCGTCCGGCGAGGACCCCCGCCCCTTCCAGGCCGTCTGGTCCATGGCCGTCAACACCCTCCACGAGGACGCCCCCGAAGCGCACGAACTGCTCAAGCTGCTCGCCTTCTTCTCGGCCGACATCGTGCCCGTACGCATGCTCCAGGCGGCCCGCTCCGCCGACCTGCCGCCGCACCTGGCCCGGATGGCCACCGAACCGAGCAGCTGGAACACCGCGCTGCGCAGGCTCTCCGAATCGACGGCCATGTGGCTGGAGTACGAGACCGGGCCCCGCGCGGACACCCTGACCGTCGGCACCCTGCGCATGCACCGGCTCTTCCACCGCTTCGTCCGCGACAGCCTGCCCGCCGCCGACCGCGCGACGGCGTCCCTCACGGCCTGCCGGGTGCTGGTCGCCGCCGACCCCCGCGAACCCACCCGGCCCCGGCACTGGGCGCGCTACGCCGAGCTCATCCCGCACCTCGTGCCCTCCGGCGCCCTGGAGTCCGACGACGACGACGTCCGGCGCCTCGTCCTCAACTGCGTGGAGTACCTGCGCACCCGCGGCGAGTACCACGACGGGCTCGCGCTCAGCCGGGCCGCGCTCGACCACTGGTCCGCCACCTCGGGACGCACCGACCGCCGGGTCCTGGAGGCCGGTCTCCAGCACGCCAACATGCTGCGCCGCCTCGGCCGTTACGCCGACGCCGAGACGGCCGGCCGCGCCGTCCTGGGCGACCTGGAGTCCGCCGGGGCCGACGGACACGGCGTCGAGACGCTGCGCGCCCTCAACGGCCTGGGCGGCACCCTGATGGCGCTGGCCCGCTACGACGAGGCCGGGGCCCTCTACCAGCGGGCCGCGAAGGACGCGGTCGAGCTGCTGGGCGAGCAGGTGCCCCTCACCCTGCGACTGCGCACCAACCTCGCCACGGCCACCGGCCTCCAGGGCCGCTACGAGGAGTCGCTCGCCGAGCACCGGCACGTCTTCAGGGAACGCGTCGGGCTCCTCGGCGAGCGGGACTCCCTCACCCTGCTGTCCGCCTTCCACACCTCCTGGACGCTGCGCCTGCTGGGCCGGTACGCGGACGCCCTCGCCATCCAGGTGCGCAACGTGCATCTGCACCGCCAGACCCTGGACCGGTCCCACTCCCAGACCCTGCTCGCCGAACACAACCTGGCGCTGTGCATGCGGCGCGAGGGCGACATCGACTCCGCGAAGGCGATGATGCGTTCGGTCCACGAGCGGCTGGTCCGCAGGAGGGGCAGCCGCCATCCCGAGACGCTGCTGGTCGCGACCGACTACGCCATGCTGCTGCGCGGGGCGGGGGAGACCGAGGAGGCCCGCGCCCTCGCCGAGCGGACGGCCCGGCTGTACGCGGCCGTGCTCGGCGAGAACCACCCGTACGCCATCGGCGCCCGGGACAACCGCGCGCTCATCCTGCGCGACCTGGGCCGGCCACGGGCGGCGCTGTCGCTGGCGGAGGAGACCATGGCCCGGATGGACGCCGTGCTCGGTCCCGCCCATCTGTGGAGCGTCGGCTGCGCGATGAACACCGCCGGGGCGCGGGCGGCGGCCGGGGACGTGGCGGGCGCGGTGGCGCTCGGCCGGGACGCCCTGGAGCGGGCCCGCGCCTGCGCCGGCGACTCCCATGTGCTGACGGTCAACGTGCAGGCGGGCCTCGCCCAGGACCTGCACGCCGCCGGCCGGCGGGACGAGGCCGGACGGCTGGGGCGGGACGCGCTGCGACGGCTCGCCGGAGTCCTCGGGGAGGACCATCCGCAGGTCGCCCATATGCGGGCCGGGTCGCGCCCGTACTGGGACTTCGAACCCCAGCCCTACTGACGCCCCGGCCCCGCGGGCGCCCCGGCCGGCGGACGGTTCCGGCCCGGCCCGTCCGGACACGCCGGAGGGCCCGGCTCCGCGTCACCGCGGGGCCGGGCCCTCCCGACGTACGTACCGCTCGGCCGGTCAGGCCTCGAAGACCTCGTTGACCAGCTGCTGCTGCTCCGCCTGGTGGCGCTTGGCCGAGCCGACCGCCGGGGACGAGCTGTGCGGCCGCGAGATGCGGCGCAGGCGCTCGGCACCGGGGATGTCGGCGCCGACGGCCAGGTCCAGGTGGTCGATCAGGTTGAGCGCGATGAACGGCCAGGCACCCTGGTTCGCCGGCTCCTCCTGGGCCCACAGGTACTTCTCGGCGTTCGGGTACTTGGAGATCTCCGCCTGGAGCTCGGCACCCGGCAGCGGGTACAGACGCTCCACACGGATGATCGCCGTGTCCGTGACGCCGCGCTTGGTCCGCTCCGCGTCCAGGTCGTAGTAGACCTTGCCCGCGCAGAAGACGACCTTGCGGACCGCGTTCGCGTCCACCGACTCGTCGCCGATCACCGGACGGAAGCCGCCGCTGGTGAACTCCTCCGCCTTCGAGGCCGCCGCCTTCAGACGCAGCATCGACTTCGGGGTGAAGACGATGAGCGGCTTGTGGTGCGGGTTGTGCACCTGCCAGCGCAGCAGGTGGAAGTAGTTCGACGGCAGGGTCGGCATGGCGACCGTCATGTTGTTCTGCGCGCACATCTGGAGGAAGCGCTCGGGGCGGGCGGACGAGTGGTCCGGGCCCTGGCCCTCGTAGCCGTGCGGCAGCAGCAGCGTGACGCCGGAGGTCTGGCCCCACTTCTGCTCGGCCGAGGAGATGAACTCGTCCACGACGGTCTGCGCGCCGTTGACGAAGTCACCGAACTGGGCCTCCCACATGACCAGCGACTCCGGGCGGGCCAGCGAGTAGCCGTACTCGAAGCCCATCGCCGCGTACTCGCTGAGCAGCGAGTCGTAGACGTTGAACCGGGCCTGGTCCTCGGAGAGGTACTGCAGCGGGGTGTGGTCCTCGCCCGTCTCCTGGTCCACCAGCACCGCGTGGCGCTGGCCGAAGGTGCCGCGGCGGGTGTCCTGGCCGGACAGCCGGACCGGGGTGCCCTCCATCAGCAGCGAACCGATGGCCAGGGTCTCGCCCATGCCCCAGTCGATCGTGCCGTCCTCGACGGAGGCCGCGCGACGCTGCATCTGCGGCATCAGACGCGGGTGGACCGTGATCCGCTCCGGGATGCTGACCTGGGACTCGGCGATCCGCTTCACGACCTCCTGGGAGACCGCGGTGGTGATGGCGACCGGGAACTCGGCCTGGGCCTCGGGGCTGTGCGCCGGGCCGGGCTGCGAGGTGGCCTCGCGGACCTCCGCGAAGACCTTCTCCAGCTGGCCCTGGAAGTCCTGGAGCGCCTGCTCCGCCTCTTCCAGCGTGATGTCGCCGCGACCGATGAGCGATTCGGTGTACAGCTTGCGCACCGAACGCTTCTTGTCGATCAGGTTGTACATCTGCGGGTTGGTGAACTGCGGGTTGTCGCCCTCGTTGTGACCGCGGCGGCGGTAGCAGATGAGGTCGATCACGACGTCCTTGTTGAACGTCTGGCGGAACTCGAAGGCGAGCCGCGCGACGCGGACCACGGCCTCCGGGTCGTCGCCGTTCACGTGGAAGATCGGCGCCTCGATCATGCGGGCCACGTCGGTCGCGTACATCGAGGAACGCGACGACTCCGGGGCGGCGGTGAAGCCGACCTGGTTGTTGATGACGATGTGGACCGTTCCGCCGGTGCGGTAGCCGCGCAGCTGCGACATGTTCAGCGTCTCGGCGACGACACCCTGGCCGGCGAAGGCCGCGTCACCGTGGAGGGCGACCGGCAGGACGGTGAAGTCCGTGCCGCCCTTGTTGATGACGTCCTGCTTGGCGCGGACGACACCCTCCAGGACCGGGTCGACCGCCTCCAGGTGCGAGGGGTTGGCGGTGAGCGAGACCTTGATCTGCTCGCCGTCCAGGCCGGTGAAGGTGCCCTCGGCGCCCAGGTGGTACTTCACGTCGCCGGAGCCGTGCATCGACTTCGGGTCGAGGTTGCCCTCGAACTCCCGGAAGATCTGCGCGTACGACTTGCCGACGATGTTCGCGAGGACGTTCAGACGGCCGCGGTGGGCCATGCCGATGACGACCTCGTCCAGGCGCGACTCGGCGGCCGAGTCGATGACCGCGTCGAGCAGCGGGATGACGGACTCGCCGCCCTCCAGCGAGAAACGCTTCTGGCCGACGTACTTCGTCTGGAGGAAGGTCTCGAACGCCTCGGCGGCGTTCAGACGGCGCAGGATGCGCAGCTGCTCCTCGCGCTCCGGCTTGGAGTGCGGGCGCTCGACCCGGTCCTGGATCCACTTGCGCTGCTTCGGGTCCTGGATGTGCATGAACTCGATGCCGGTGGTGCGGCAGTACGAGTCGCGCAGGACGCCGAGGATGTCGCGCAGCTTCATCATCGACTTGCCGCCGAAGCCGCCGACCGCGAACTCGCGCTCCAGGTCCCACAGGGTGAGGCCGTGCTCGGTGATGTCCAGGTCGGGGTGCTTGCGCTGGCGGTACTCCAGCGGGTCGGTGTCGGCCATGACGTGGCCGCGGACCCGGTAGGAGTGGATCAGCTCGAAGACGCGGGCGGCCTTGGTGACGTCGTCGTCGTGCGACGCGTCGATGTCCTTCAGCCAGCGGACCGGCTCGTAGGGGATCCGCAGCGCCTCGAAGATCTCGTCGTAGAAGCCCTCGTCGCCGAGGAGGAAGTTCGCGACGATGCGCAGGAACTCGCCCGACGCGGCGCCCTGGATGACCCGGTGGTCGTAGGTCGACGTCAGGGTCATCACCTTGGAGATGCCCAGCTTGTTCAGGGTGTCCTGCGAGGTGCCCTGGAACTCGGCGGGGTAGTCCATCGATCCGACGCCCATGATGACCGACTGTCCGGGCATCAGGCGCGGGACCGAGTGGACGGTGCCGAGGCCACCGGGGTTGGTCAGCGAGACGGTGACGCCGGTGAAGTCGTCCATCGTCAGCTTGTTGTTCCGGGCGCGGCGGACGATGTCCTCGTACGCCTGCCAGAACTCGAAGAAGTTGAGCGTCTCGGCCTTCTTGATGCCCGCGACGACCAGCTGACGGTCACCGTTCGGCTTCACCAGGTCGATGGCGAGGCCGAAGTTGACGTGCGGCGGCTTCACCAGGGTCGGCTTGCCGTCCTTCTCCGCGTAGGAGTGGTTCATCGACGGCATGGCCTTGATCGCCTGCACCATCGCGTACCCGATGAGGTGCGTGAAGGAGATCTTCCCGCCCCGGGCGCGCTTGAGGTGGTTGTTGATGACGATCCGGTTGTCGAAGAGCAGCTTCACCGGGACGGCGCGGACCGACGTGGCGGTCGGCACCTCCAGCGAGGCGTTCATGTTCTTCGCGACCGCGGCGGACGGGCCGCGCAGCGGCACCAGCTCGGGGGCGTCGGAGGCCTCGGTGGCGGGCGCGGCCTTGGCGGCCGGCTTCGCGGCGGCGGGCTTGGCCGCCGGGGCCTGTGCGGCCGGCTTCGCGGCCGGGGCCGGGGCCTGCGCGGCCGGCTCGCCTGCCGGGGCCGGGGCCGGGGCCTTGGCGGGAGCGGCGGCCTGCGCCGGGGCGGCAGGGGCCTTGGCCGGGGCGGCGGGCTGTGCGGTACCCGCAGCCCCCGCGGCTACGGCACCCTCGCCCGCGGGCTTGTCCGCCGAGCCGGACGCGCCCGGCTTGTAGTCGGCGAAGAAGTCCCACCAGGCACGATCGACCGAATTCGGGTCCTGGAGGTACTGCTGGTAGATCTCGTCGACGAGCCACTCATTGGGACCGAACGCGGCGGCAGGGTTCTGACCCTGCCCGTCTTGGTCGGTCGAGATGCTCGAGTTACTGGGGGACTGAGACGACACGGCGGCAACCGCCCTCTTCCGCTTCACAAGGTGATGGACAGCGGAAATAAAGGCTACGCCTCCCTGGCGTGGAGGTGCAGACCGGGCGTGCCATCGTCGCCTAAGTCACACCAGAAGCCGGGTTTCGCGGGAAGAAATGGCGGGAAACAAGCGTGGTTCAGCCGTGATCGGGTACGCCGGAGCGCGGCGACGGTCCCCGATGGACCGCGACCCTGATCACGTCCCGCGTACGTACGTCCCGGTGCGGGCGCCGGTTCCACCGGAGCGGCCGACGCCGTGCGGACATCGCCGTTCCGGTTCGAACCCTACGTCAAACGCGTGACTGAGAGATGCCCGGAAGAGTGACCTGTATGCGGCATCCACGTGCTGATTCGGCCACTCCGATGCGGCCCCCGTGCAGATCGACGGCCCAGCGGGCGATCGCCAGCCCCAGCCCCGTACCGCCGTCGCTGCCCGGCCCGTGCGGGGCCTGGACGCTGCCGCGGTTGAACCGTTCGAAGACCTTGTGCCGCTCCGACTCCGGGATCCCCGGGCCCTCGTCGACCACTTCCAGGTCCAGCGACTCCGGCAGCCGCCCGCGCCGCGCCCGTACCGTCACCCGCCCGTGCGGCGGCGAGTGCTTCACCGCGTTGTCGATGAGATTCGCCACCACCTGGTGCAGCCGCTCCGCGTCCGCGTGCGCGGTCAGCTCCGGCGGCGACACGTCCAGGTGCAGATGGACGTCCGTACGGGTGTGATGGCCCGAGCCCGAGCTCAGCGCCCGCTGCGCGGCGGCCAGGTTGGCCTCCTTCAGTACGCCCGAGAGATAGGGCCACACCTCGAAGCGCCGGGACTTCAGCGGGACGACGCCGTTGTCCAGCCGGGACAGGTCCAGCAGCGTCTCGACCAGCCGGCCCAGCCGCTCGGTCTGCTTCAGCGCGGTCCGCATGGTCTCCGGGTCGGCCGCCGAGACGCCGTCCACGACGTTCTCCAGCACCGCCCGCAGCGCCGCGATGGGCGTGCGCAGCTCGTGCGAGACATTGGCGACCAGCTCCTTGCGGTGCCGGTCCACCGCCTCCAGGTCGTCCGCCATGCGGTTGATGGTGGAGGCCAGGTCGCCCAGCTCGTCGCGGCGCCCCGCGCCGCTCACCCGGCGCGTGTAGTCGCCGTGCGAGATGGACTTGGCGACCGTGTTCATCTCGTCCAGCGGCGCGGTCAGGCCGTGGGCCACGAACTGGGTGATCAGCAGCGTGGCGATCACCGAGAACACCGTGATGAAGCGGAGCTCGGTCTCGGTGCGCAGCGCGACCATCAGCAGACCGGTCGTGATGAAGACCGAGACGACCACGAGGGTGCCCAGCTTGGTCTTGATCGAGATCGAGATCGACCGGAGCCTCGACCGCAGCGAGGTCATGGCGCGGGGGTCTCCAGCGCGTAGCCGACCCCGTGGACCGTGCGGATGCGCTCGGCGCCGATCTTCCGGCGCAGCGCCTTGATGTGGCTGTCCACGGTGCGGGTGCCGGAGGCGTCGGCCCAGTCCCACACCTCGGCGAGCAGCTGCTCGCGGGAGAGCACCGCGCGGGGCGTGTTCGCCAGGCAGACCAGCAGGTCGAACTCGGTCGGCGTGAGGTGCACGTCCTCACCGCGCACCCGTACCCGGCGCTGCGCGTGGTCGATCTCCAGCTCGCCCAGCCGCAGGATGCCGCTGCGCGGCGTCACGGCGGCCAGCGCCGCCCGCTCCACCCGGCGCAGCAGCACGTGCACCCGGGCCGCCAGCTCCCGCATCGAGAACGGCTTCGTCATGTAGTCGTCCGCGCCGACCCCGAGCCCGACCAGCATGTCGGTCTCGTCGTCCCGGGCGGTCAGCATCAGCACCGGGACCGGACGCTGCGCCTGTACCCGCCGGCACACCTCCAGGCCGTCGAAGCCCGGCAGCATCACGTCGAGGACCATCAGGTCGGGCTGCCATGCCTCGGCCGCGTCGACGGCCGCGGGGCCGTCCGTCGCCGTCTGGACGAGGAAGCCCTCGGCCCGGAGCCGGGCGGAGATGGCCTCGACGATGGTGGTGTCGTCCTCGACGACCAGCACCCGGCGCTGGGCACCCTGTGTGACCGCCGTCCCGGTGTGGCTGGTGTGTGTCTGCTCCATCGCCCCGCCCCTGTCGCGTCCCGCGCGAGCCGCGTGTAGATCCGTGTGTTCGGTCAGCAGCGTAAAGGCACCGACCGCGTCCCGGCTACGCAGGGCGAACGGCGAGGTGGACCACGTCCGGGACGCCCCGGGCAACCGGGATCTCTTCGGTTGTTACCCCGCTGAACCCGGCATTCCGCAATGACCTCTCGAAATCCGCGGAGGGCCGGGCGGACCAGACGGCGAGGATTCCGCCCGGGTGGAGGCGGGCCGCGCAGGCGGCCAGACCGGACGGCGAGTAGAGGCCGCCGTTGTCCTCGGTGACGGTCCAGTCCGGGCCGTTGTCGATGTCCAGGCAGAGCGCGTCGTAGCGGTCGGGCGAGGTGTGGAGGTACTCGATCAGGTCGGTGTGGAGCAGCGCCGTGCGGGGGTCCGCGAGGGCCCGGCCGGAGATCGCCGAGAGGGGGCCCTCGCGGTGCCAGTCGATGATCGCCTGCTCGCGCTCGACCACCGCGATACGGCCCCAGGGGCGGTTCTCGGCCGCCACCGCGTGGGCCAGCGAGAAGCCGACGCCGAGGCCGCCGATGAGGACGGCGGGGGCCGGCCGGCCGTCGAGGGCCTCGCGGGCCGCGTCGACCAGGAGCCGCTCGGAGCGGCCGTCGGACGTGTCCATCAGGAAGGTGCCGTTGGCGATGATCTCGAAGCGGTCGCCGCGCTGCCGCAGCACCACTTCGCCGTAGGGGCCAACACGCCGATCGAGCGTCAGAACCATGATCCTCAGCGTACGGCGGGGCCCGGGCCCGGGGGGCGTCTTCGGGATGTTTACCGAAGACGCCCGGTCCGGCCGGAAGGTTGTGCCGCGGGACGCACGTGTGAGGAACCTCACCGAGATGCGGGCCGGTGATCGTGTGGGGTAGGGCAAGGTTGATCGCGGGGTCGTCGACACGGAAGGGCCTTGGGGGCGGTGCATCGGCTGGAGGCGCGCGGGGCGCGCGGTGACATCGGGCCGGCGCACGGCGTTCCGCCCTCCGGGCCGGTCCCGGTGGAGGTGGCGCCGGGCGCCGAGGTGCCGGGGCCCGGCCCGGACGCGACCGCGGCCGCCGGACCGGCCCCGGCCGTGCCGGGAGGCCGGGCCGGGTGGCGCCGTTGGACGCGGCTGCTGCCCACGCCCACCGGTACGCCCTTCACCTTCGGCTACGCGCTCGTCCTGCTCGCCACCTCGCTCTTCGCCGAGTACGGCGATCCGGCCACGGTCTCCGCGCTGCTGCACGGCTCCAGTACGGATGTCGCCCATCTCGCCAGGACGCCGCTGCTGGTGCTGGTGGCCAGTGCGCTGTGGGTGGCGGGCGGGCTGTTCTCCCCGTACGCCATCGGCTTCGTCGTCGTCCTCACCGCCCTGGAGCGGCGCACGGGCGCGCGGCGGACGGCCGCGGTCTTCGTGCTCGGGCACGTGGTGGCGACGCTGGCCACCGAGATCCCGGTCGGGCTGTCGGTGCTGGCCGGGTACCTGCCGGGGAGCTCGCTGCACCGCCTCGACTACGGCATCAGCTTCGGGCTGATGGCGAGCGTCGGCGCGCTGGCCGGGCTGCTCGGCCCGGTGGGACGGGGCGTCGTGCTCGGCTCGGCGTCCGTGATGCTGGTCCAGGACCTGCTGGCGCTCGAGGACCCGCTCGCCGACTGGGGCCATCCGATGGCGCTGTTGATCGGGGTCGCGTGCTGGCCGCTCGTCCGGCTGCGCGCGAGCGGGAGGGGGCCGGGCGGGTGAGCGACACCCCGATACACGCCGAGACGTGGAGCAAATACGGGCAAAAGCGACTTTAGGGGCGCATTGTAAAGGCGTCCGAGTCGCTTCGCAACAGGAGATCCCCATGCCCCGACTGCAGCGCACCGCCGCGCGCCGCCTGGCTCTGACCGCCACCGTTCTCGCCGTCGCCTCCTTCGCGGCGGGCCCGGTGCAGGCCGATGACAGGCTGCCGTCCCATCACTGCGTGGTCAACGGCGCCGCGGTGCCCCCCGGCGAGACCGTTTTCGGTACGGCCGGCAACGACATCATCGAATGCGAGAACGATGTCGAGAACGTCATCGTCTGGGGCGGCGGGGGTGACGACAACATCCGCGTCAAGGGCCTCATCATCGACTCCCAGGTCCTCGGCGGGGACGGGAACGACACCATCCAGACCAGCCAGCTGCTCCCGCGCGAGGCATCCAGCACCCTGCGCGGCGGTACGGGCGACGACACCATCATCGTCCCGACGGTGATCGGTACCACCGAGCACGGCGCCACGGTCTACGGCGACCAGGGCAACGACAAGATCACCACCGGTAGCGTCTTCGGCTCGCCCGGCGACCACGCCCGCGGTGGCGGCCAGGTCTTCGGCAACGACGGCAGCGACCGCATCTACACCGGTGTCGTCGACTTCGGCGGCCGGGTGCTCGGCGGCAGCGAGAACGACCTCATCGAGGCCAAGGGCGTCGGCAACGAGACCGGCGGCACCATCCAGGGCGGCCCCGGCCAGGACACCATCCGCGCCACCGGCGACAAGGTGCTGCTCGCCGGCCCCGGCTGGGGCGTGGTGGACGGCGGCCTCGGCCAGGACACCTGCAAGGTCGAGCACGCCAGCCCGGACCGCGCCCGCAGCTCCATCTCCGGCTGCCCCTGACGGTACGCCGCCGCGCGCCCCTCGTCGGGATCGGGCCGGATCGAGCCCGGCGGGATCCGGACGAGGGGCCCGGGCGGTCACCGCACCGGGTGGCCCTCCGTCGACGGGACGGAGGGCCACCCGGCGTCATGTCCGCACGATTCCCGTCAAGGGCCCCTGGTGGTGCCAGCCCAGCGCCTCGTAGAGCGCCCGGCCCTCGACGGTCGCGCCCAGGACGCCCGTGCGCGCGCCCGCCTCGAAGCCCGCGTTCTCCAGGGTCCGTACGACGTGGCGGCCCAGGCCCTTGCGCTGGTGGCCGGGGCAGGTCTCGATCAGGTCCACCACCGCCGTACGGCCCGTCGGCGCCGTCTGGCCGCGTGCGGCGAGTGATCCGTCCGGCGCCGAGATCCGCACCCGCACGACCCCGTCGGAGGCGTCGACCTCCCGGGTGTACCCGGCGGGCAGCGCCGGGGGCCGGGTGGCGCGCAGCTCCGTGTACATCATGAATCCCGGATCGTCGGGGACGGTCCACCCGGGCGGGATCCAGTCCGCCGCCTCATCGGGCCCGGCGAGCACCTTGAGCCAGACGTCCGGCTCGGTGATCGACGCGCAGAGCTCGCGCACGGACCTCTCGTCCGGCTCCGGAAGGACGTGCCGCAGCACGTGCCGCGGCAGCCCGACGTCGATGCGGTAACCCCACGGCTCCTCGATGGGGGCGGGCGTGCCCCGGGACACGGCCCACCCCCGGACCCAGGCCGCTGTAATAGCTGAACTGTCCATGGGGTTATTACACACGCGGAACCGGCCGTTCGGAAGGGCCCCTTCGCGGTGATCGCCGAAGCGGCGCACCCGGGCCGGTGAGTGCCGCGCGTGCGCGGGGGCGGGCCACCCCTCGGGGAATGGGCGGGTGCCGGCGGGCGCTGACCGGGGCACATACGGCGAAGACGTGATCGCTCAGAGCGAACGCGATGGGGGAACACTCCCGGGCGCAGATGCATTGAGTCTGTACAGCTCAACTTCACTGCCTTAGGGGAGATCATGGCTTCGACGACCACACCGCTCACCCTGCCTGTGCTGCCGCTCGACAACGAGGTCGTGCTGCCCGGGATGGTGGTACCCCTCGACCTGTCCGACGCGGATGTACGGGCCGCGGTGGAGGCCGCCCAGGCCGCCGCGCGGTCGACGCCGGGCAAGCCGGCCGTGCTGCTCGTGCCGCGCGTCGACGGGACCTACGCCGCCACCGGCGTCCTCGGCACCGTCGAGCAGGTCGGCCGGCTCTCGGACGGCGACCCCGGCGCGCTCATCCGGGGCCGCGGCCGGGTGAGGATCGGCGCGGGCACCACCGGCCCCGGCGCGGCGCTGTGGGTCGAGGGCACCACCGTCGAGGAGAGCGTGCCCGATCCGCTGCCCGGCGCGGTCGCCGAGCTCGTCAAGGAGTACAAGGCGCTCGCCACCAGCTGGCTGAAGAAGCGCGGCGCCTGGCAGGTCGTGGACCGGGTCCAGCAGATCGACGGGGTCTCCGCCCTCGCCGACAACTCCGGCTACTCGCCCTTCCTGACCCTGGAGCAGAAGGTCGAGCTGCTGGAGACCGACGACCCGGTCGCCCGCCTCAGGCTCGCCACCGAGCAGCTCCGTGAGCACCTCGCCGAGCAGGACGTCGCCGAGTCCATCGCCAAGGACGTCCAGGAGGGCGTCGACAAGCAGCAGCGCGAGTTTCTGCTGCGCCGTCAGCTCGAAGCGGTGCGCAAGGAGCTGCGCGACCTCAACGGCGAGCAGGCGGGCGACGAGACCGACGACTACCGGGCCCGCGTCGAGGCCGCCGACCTGCCGGAGAAGGTGCGCGAAGCCGCCCTCAAGGAGGTCGACAAGCTGGAGCGGTCCAGCGACCAGAGCCCCGAGGGCTCCTGGATCCGCACCTGGCTCGACACGGTGCTGGAGCTGCCGTGGAACGAGCGCACCCAGGACGAGTACGACATCCGGGGCGCCAAGGCCGTCCTGGACGCCGAGCACGCGGGCCTCGACGACGTGAAGGAACGCATCACCGAGTACCTGGCCGTGCGCAAGCGGCGCTCCGACCGGGGCCTCGGCGTGGTCGGCGGGCGGCGCGGCGGCGCGGTCCTCGCGCTGGTCGGCCCTCCCGGCGTCGGCAAGACCTCGCTCGGCGAGTCCGTCGCCCACGCGATGGGGCGCTCCTTCGTCCGCGTGGCCCTCGGCGGGGTGCGCGACGAGGCGGAGATCCGCGGCCACCGGCGCACCTACGTCGGCGCGCTGCCCGGCCGGATCGTGCGGGCCATCAAGGAGGCCGGATCCATGAACCCGGTGGTCCTGCTCGACGAGATCGACAAGGTCGGCTCCGACTTCCGGGGCGACCCCGCGGCCGCCCTGCTCGAAGTGCTGGACCCGGCCCAGAACCACACGTTCCGCGATCACTACCTGGAGGTCGAACTCGACCTGTCGGACGTGGTGTTCCTCGCCACGGCGAACGTCCTCGAAGCGATCCCCGAGGCGCTGCTCGACCGCATGGAGGTGGTCCGGCTCGACGGGTACACCGAGGACGAGAAGGTCGTGATCGCCCGCGACCACCTGCTCCCGCGCCAGCTGGAGCGGGCCGGACTGGAGCCCGGCGAGGTCACCCTGGAGGAGTCGGCGCTGCGCAGCCTCGCGGGGGAGTACACCCGGGAGGCGGGCGTACGGAACCTGGAGCGGGCCGTGGCGCGGCTGCTGCGCAAGGTCGCCGCCCAGCACGAACTCGGCGAGCGCGAGCTGCCGGCCGTCCTCACGGACGCCGACCTGCGCGGACTCATCGGGCGCCCGCACCACGTGCCCGAGTCCGCCCAGGACCCGGCCGAGCGCCGCACCGCGGTGCCGGGCGTGGCCACGGGGCTCGCGGTCACCGGCGCGGGCGGCGACGTCCTGTTCGTCGAGGCGTCGCTGGCCGACCCGGAGACGGGCGGCGCGGGGCTGACGCTGACCGGCCAGCTCGGTGACGTGATGAAGGAGTCCGCGCAGATCGCGCTCAGCTTCCTGCGCTCGCACGGCGCCGAGCTGGAGCTCCCGGTCACCGGCCTCAAGGACCGGGGCGTGCACATCCACTTCCCGGCGGGCGCGGTCCCCAAGGACGGGCCGAGCGCGGGCATCACCATGACGACGGCCCTCGCCTCGCTGCTCAGCGGCCGCCAGGTCCGTACGGACGTGGCGATGACCGGTGAGGTGTCCCTGACCGGACGGGTGCTCCCGATCGGCGGGCTCAAGCAGAAGCTGCTGGCGGCCCACCGCGCGGGCGTCACCACGGTGGTGATCCCCAAGCGGAACGAGGCGGACCTGGACGACGTCCCGGCCGAGATCCTCGACAAGCTGGAGGTCCACCCGGTGGCGGACGTACGGCAGGTCCTGGAGATCGCCCTCTCGCCGGCGACGGCGGAGATCCCGGTGGCCGCCGCGGCCTGACCGGCGGACCGCGCGGACGCTCCGGCCCGCGACCGCGCCGCACGGCGCGGCCGCGGGCCGCTCGCGTACGGCGGCCGAAGCGCGCCGTACGCGAGCGCGCCCGCCCCCGGAGCCGCGGCCCGACCCGGCGGCGAGCACTCCTCCCGGGAGCCGTGGCCCACCGCCGGAGGCGAGACACCCCCAGGCCCGGGGCGGCGGGCCGCGCGGGTTCAGGACGCCGGTGCCGCCGCCCGGGTGTACAGCTCGCGGGCCCGCGCGTCGAACAGCACCGCCGTCGACTCGGTGTCCGTGTCACCGCCGCTCAGTACGCCGATCAGACGGCCCGGCCGCTTCGGGTCCCGCTGGTCCGCCAGCCAGGGGCTGCCACTCGTGCCGTCCCAGAAGCCGGCGCACTCCATCACCATGGAGCCCGCGAGGTCCGGGTCGGGCACCGTGTCGGTGGTGCAGGAGATGGGGCCGTTGGCCGGGTTGTGGTCCTGGTTCGGATAGCCGACGACCGTCACCCGGCGGCGCGGCCCCGACTCCCAGTCGGGCACCGCGGCCCCCACCACCCGCTGCACCTCGCGGCCCCGCCCGTCCGGTTCCAGGGTCAGGAAGGCGTAGTCACGGGCGTCGTCGGCGTCCTGCTCCCACGCCCGGTCCACCTCGACCGCGCGGACCCGCCAGGTGCCGTACGGCGCGGTGCCCTCGCCCGCCCCGTGGAACCCGGGCGCGAACGCGACGTCCCGTACGGCGCCCTCGTCCCCGTACACACAGTGCGCGGCCGTCGCCACCACGTTCCCCCGGGGGCTGTCCACGACGCTCGCCGTGCACCAGTGGCCGTCCGCGTCGAGCAGCACGCCGACCGACGGCAGCCCGCCGGACGGGGCGGCCGTGCGCTGCGGGGCCGGGCCCGTCGGCGGCGACGCGTCCGCCGCCCGGCCCGACGCCTCGCCCGCCCCTCCGCGCGGCGCCGGGCGCGAGAGCCCCGCGCATCCGGTCGCGCAGGTCAGCACGGCGACGGCGGCCCACACCCACAGCTTCCGACAGCGCATACGGCCCATCCTCGCCCACCCGCGCGGGTTCAGGAGTCGAGCCAGCCGCGCGACGTCGCCTGAGCGCCCGCCTGGAACCGCGTCCGGGCGTCGAGCGACTCCAGCAGCCGGCTGATCCGGCGGCGGGCCGTGTGGACGTGGACGCCCAGCCGGCGGGCGATCGCCTCGTCCTTGAGCCCGGCCGCCAGCAGCGCGAGCAGTTCCCGCTGCGGCCCGGGGGGCGCCACCCCCGGCGCGTCCGCGCCCCCGAACGGCGTCGCCCGCTCCCACACCGTGTCGAACAGCGGCACCAGCGCGTCGCGCAGCAGCGGGTCGCCGACCAGCAGGGCGGACACCGCGGTGCCGGCGGTGTCGGCGGGCGGCAGCAGGGTCAGGCGCCGGTCCACCGCGACCAGCCTGGTCGGCACACCGGTCGCGATCCGCAACCGCAGCCCCCGCTGGGCCAGAACGGTCAGCGCGCGCGCCCGCCCCGGCAGGGCGAGCCCCGTCCGGTCCACCACGGCCCGCACCTCGACGCCCCGTGCCAGCAGCGGTCCGACGTCCAGCCCCGGACGGCCCGGGCACCCGGTGGCCCCCAGCCCGGCCCGCGCCCAGGGGGGCCGGTCCAGGATCAGCACCTCGCGCCGGGCCCCCGCCAGCAGGTGGTCGGCCCGCTCGTCGATGGCCGCCCGGCCGGTCAGTACCTCGATACCGCGATCCGCGGCCGCGGCCACGGGAGAGCCCGCCGTCAGCCGCCCCGCGAGCTGGTCGGCGGCCATCCGCAGCCGCTCCAGCTCCGCCGACCTCTGGTGCAATTCCGCCTGGCGCCGGTGGATCAGCGTACGGATGGCCACGGCGGGTGCGGCCGGGTGCGGCAGGCCGTCCTCGTCCCCCGGATCGGGCGGCCGGGCGAAGCCGTGCTCGACGAGCCGGTCCAGCGCGGCGTCGAGCCGCTCCCTCGGCAGGCCGAGCTGCCGGGCCAATTGGTCGGTTCCTTCAGCCTGTTCCTTGAGCAGCGCTTCGTAGGCGCGTTCCTCGGTCCTGCCCAGGCCAAGAGTGGTCAGTTCCCCCTGGATCATGCGTCGGATTCTCACTCCGTCTTCACGGGACACACAAGTGGGGGTGTCCACTTCTCAACGCCCTTGTCTCATTGCCGCCTTGGATCCCCGCCTATTGCATGGGCATGACCACTGAACGTCTCACCTGCACGTGGGAGGGGTACGGACTGTGCGCGAACCCAGGACATACGCAGCGAGATCCGGCATGGGGACGGGGGCCGGAGCGGCGGCGCTGCTCGCCGCCGCGGGACTGCTGATCACCGCTGCCACGGCCCAGGCGGCGCCCGCGCCCGCCGCGGCGCCGCCGGCCGACGTCATCCCGGGGGCCGAGACGGCGACCCCCGCCCTGGTCGAGGGGATCCGCGAGGCGGCCGATGCCAAGGCGAGCCCGGCGGACGCGGCACTCGGCCATCTCGCCGCCAAGGAGGGCCGCTACAAGATCACCGATCCTGGGCGTGATCTCGCCCCCGTGCAGACCGTCGAACGGGGTGAGGACGAGACCGTACGGCTGCAGCAGAAGCACCGGGGCGTCCCGGTCCTCGGCGGTCAGTACGTGGTGCGGATGGAGGCCGAGGACGGCAAGCGGGTCGTCACCGGCACCTCGGGCAAGTACTTCACGGGCCTGCGGACCGGCACGGAGCCGTCCGTCGCCAAGGACGTGGCCGTGCGGCGCGCGGTCGCCGCGACCCTGGAGCGGCTCGGCGGCAAGCGGCTCACCAAGGCCGACGCGGTACGCCGGAAGGGCGCCCCCTCCGAGAACGCCGGGGCTCTGAGCGGCACCGCCGGGGGCCTGGTGGTGATCCCGCGCGGCGAGGGCGTCCTCACGTACCACGTGACCGTGCGCGGCACGGACCCGTCGACCGGTGAACCGGTGCTCCAGCAGGTGTACGTCGACGCCCGCGCCGGCTTCCCGGTCCTCCAGTTCAGCGGCATCAGGACGTTCACGCCGCCGAGGACCGCCCCGGCGGCCGGACCGGCCCCGGCGGGCCGGGCGGCGGCCGGCGACCCCGCCCCGCACCCGGGCACCACGGGCGGCGGCAAGCTCCTCGACGGGACCAGGGTCGACCTGAACGTCCGCCGCTCGGAGGCCCGTGGCCAGTACGTGCTGGCCGACCACGCCCGCATGGCCGACAGCAGCAGGAACAGCCTCAGCACCTGGGACGCGCGGGGCAAGGACGTCAACGACGTCGCGGGCGTCTGGCCCACCGGCATCGGGGAGTTCGGCTCCGCCACCGCGGAGTTCGGGACGGAGGCCACGGACTCGGGCGCGATCGACGCGCACTGGGCGGCCGGGCGGGTCTACGACTACTACAAGCAGCAGCACGGCCGCAGCGGCCTCGACGGGCGCGGCACGTCCGTCAACTCGCTCGTCGGCGTCACCGAGTCCGGCATGCCGTACGTGAACGCCTTCTGGGACGGCACCAAGATGGTGTACGGCTCCGGGGACAGGGAGTACAAGCCGCTCTCCGCCGACCTCGACGTCGTCGGCCACGAGATGACGCACGGGGTCGTCGAGAACACCGCCAACCTGGTGTACGCGGGTCAGTCCGGCGCCCTGAACGAGGCGATCGCCGACTACTTCGGCAACGCGATCGACATCACCGCCGCCGGCGTCTCCATGGACGACCGCGACTCCGGCCTGATCGGTGAGAACCTCTGCCGCACGGCCGCGCCGCGCGCGTGCGCCCTGCGCGACCTCAACGACGGAGCGACCACCTCGAAGAACTTCCTGGGCGTGGCCTTCGGCACCGACAACGGCGGCGTGCACCTCAACTCGACCGTCTTCTCCGGCGCGCTGTGGGACATGCGCCAGGACCTGGGCGGGGAGCTCGCCGACCGGATCGTCTACAAGGCGCTGTCCGAGTACCTGACCCCGCTCGACGGCTTCACCGACGCCCGCAACGCCGTGCTGTCCGCGGCAAAGGACCTGGGCGTCACGCCGCAGCAGCTCAACACCGCCAAGCGGTCCTTCAACGCCCACGGCGTCGTCGCGGGCTGGGAGGACGCGCTGGGCGTCGACTCCGACGAGCTGTTCGGCAAGCTGAACACCGGTGGGACCGGGGTCCAGGCGGGCGGAGGCTGGTGGACGGCCTCCCGGTCCAACGACGACGGCACGGAGCCGTACTCCGTCTACGCGGGCCGCGCCGACGGCACCGGAACGCCCAGGCTGATCAGCCCCAACGACGGCCGCTACCACGTCTCCCCGGCGACCGACGGCAGGACGGTGGTGTGGGCGGCGTACGGCGCGACCGGCGTCGACGTCCTGTCCCGCCCGCTCGCGGGCGGCCCCATCAAGAAGCTGTACACCTCCGACTCCGAGGTCTCCGGACTGCGGGTCGACAGCGGTGTGACCGTCTTCGAGGCGTCGGACGGCTTCGGCGGCCGTCACGTCGGCTTCCTGCGCCCGGGCGACACCCGTCCCACCTTCGTGGACGGCGGCCGCTTCGAGCTCGGTACGGCCCTGCCGTCGATCGCCCACGGCAGGCTCGCCTACGCCAAGCTCTACCCCGGCAAGGACGACTACCTGCTCGGCGTCGAGGTCTACGACCTCACGACCGGCCGGACGACCCTGACCGAGACCCTGGGCGCGGCGCAGGGGCTGGGGCAGACCGGCATCAACGCCCGGCACGTCTTCTGGCTCTCCGACGAGAACCTCGCCGACGACGGTCAGATGGCCGTCCGGCGCGCGGACCTCGACGGCACCGGCGCGTACGACATCAGCGGCGAGGCCAAGCCGGGTGCGCTGATCACCTTCGATCTGACGGTCTCCGAGACGGCGGTCACGGTCAACGCGGCCCTGCCGGACACGGCCTGGCGCAACGAGACCCTGGCCAAGAACTGGCAGCTGGCCACCGACGGCTCCCGCAAGGAGCGCGTCTCGTGCAACCGGGGCGAGCAGCTCTCCCCGGCGGCGGTCTCCGGGACCCAGGTGGTGTGGATCGACGGCACCACGGGCTGGACGAACCTGGTGACGCGGACCCGCCCGGCCGGCCTGTGCGGCTGACCCGCGACCGCGGGGAACCTGTGCGGCCGACCCGCGGACCGCGGTGAACAGGACCCCCGGCGCCCGTGCGCCGGGGGTCCCTCCGTCAGATCTCCCGCCAGTCGGAGTCGCCGCCCACCGCGTCGGTCAGTTCGAGTCCGGGATCGTCCCCGAGGGCCGACCAGTAGTCGTAGGCCACTTCCCAGTACGGCGCCGTCTGGAAGCACCAGCGGAGCCGGTAGCGGACGACGACGGGCGGCCGCCCCGGCTCCCGGACCGTGAGGGTGTTGCGCAGGAAGCGGTGCCGGTGGGTCACCCGCAACCCCGGACGGACCAGGAAGCGGTGTGAGCCGACGGTGATGTACTGCTCGTCACCGATGGCGACGAGTCCGATGACATGGCGTCCGACGCGGCTGCTGAGCAACACCCGCACGGCTGGTGGTTCCATCGGCCCTCCCTGTTCCCGGGTCCCCTGTGTGGCGGAGGGGTCCGCGGGCTGTCAAGGGGAGCGGCGCGAGGGCGGGAGCGCGCACCGGCGGACGGGCCGCCGCCCGGCCGGTGCGCGGGGCCGTTCAGCCCCTGGCGAGGGCCTGGACGCGGTCCAGGGCGCCGTTGAACCTGTTGTGGTCGCCGACGATCGGGCCCGACGAGGTGTACTGCCAGATCGTGTAGAAGCCCCAGCCGGCCGGGAGCTCGCCCACGGTGGTGTTGTAGCGGGCCACCCAGAGCGGGTTGGAGGCGCCGAAGCCGCTGTAGTTGCCGGTGCACTGGGTCCACCAGGTGGTGGCGGTGTAGATCACCGCGTCACGGCCGGTGCGGGCCTTGTAGCGGTTCAGGAAGTCACGGATCCAGGTCACCATCGCGGACTGGCTCTTGCCGTAGCAGGCCGCCCCGTAGGGGTTCCACTCGATGTCGAGGACGCCCGGCAGCGTCCTGCCGTCGCCGGACCAGCCGCCGCCGTTGTTGACGAAGTAGTCGGCCTGGGCCGTGCCGGTGGTGGTGTCGGGGGTGGCGAAGTGGTACGCGCCACGGATCATGCCGACGTTGTAGGAGCCGTTGTACTGCTGGGCGAAGTAGGGGTTCTTGTAGTACGTCCCCTCGGTCGCCTTCGCATAGGCCCACTTCACGCCGCTGGACCACAGCGACGACCAGTTGACGTTGCCCTGGTGGCTGGAGACGTCCACGCCTTCGGTCTGGATGACGCGGGTGTCGGCCGGCAGACCGCCGACCCCGTCGTGGGCGGCGACGCCCATGCCCATGTGGGCGCTTCCGCGGGCGGGCTTGTCGGCGGCGGTCGCCGTGCCCGGGAGGGTGAGGACGAGGGCCAGGACCGCGAGGAGGGTCGCGATCACGGCCGGGCGGCTGGTGCGGGTCGTTCCGGATCTGTGCACGGGCATTGCGTGCCTCCGAAAGGCCTCGGTGGGGGAGCTCGGGCGGACATGGTGGGGATCGACACCTGGAATGGTGTGCACATGTCATGTCGAACGCTACGCACGTAGACCCGCGTTGTGGAAGGGGGGTCATGTGGTGCCGGTGGTCTACGCCTGCGAAATACTGACGCGAGCTGCGGTGATGGCCGTCGCCGAAAGAAACTTTCAGGATTCGGAAAGCGCGCGAGGGGTGCTGACGTGCACGGAAGCGGTACGGGGAGTGAAGGCCGGCCTACGGAGGAATGTGGTGTGGACCACGAATTCCTGAGCCTGGAAAGGGAATTGGCGGTCTTCCTGCGCCGTGCTCGCGCCTCTTCCGGCGAAATGGCCCGCGAGGTCCACCCCGAGCTCGAACCCGCGGCGTACGGACTGCTCGTACGCCTGGAGGAGACCGGACACCAGCGCGCGACGGAGCTCGCCGGATACTTCGGCGTCGGCAAGGCGACCATGAGCCGCCAGCTGCGCGCCCTGGAGGACCTGGGCCTGGTCGCCCGCGAGCCGGACCCCGCCGACGGGCGCGCCTCCCTCGTCCGTCTCACCGACGAGGGCAGGACCCGCTTCCGCCGGGTGCGCGACGCGCGACGCGAGCGCTACGTCCGCAAGCTCGCCGGCTGGGACCGCGCCGAGGTCGCCGAACTGGCCCGGCTGCTGCACCAGCTGAACACCCGGGCCGAGAGCTAGGCCGTGTCCGGAACGTCCCGCCCGGCCCGCGGGCCGTCTCCCACGGGACCGGCCGGGGAGGCCGCCGCGTCCTCGCCGGCGCCCGCGCCCGCCCGTGGCCCCTGCGGACCCGGGCGGGGGCCCCGGCCGGACGCCGTCGAACCCGTCGAACCCGTCGGGCCCGGGGCTGCCGGGAGCGGGAGGTCATGGAGCTCCGCGTACACCGCCGTCGCGTCGTCGTGCTTCTTGCCCCGACGCAGGAAGACCCGGGCGGTGTCCGCCTCCTCCAGCTCGCGCACCCGGCCGATCAGCCCTCGCGGGCCCTCCTCCCGCAGCACCCGGAAGGTCTGGGTCCAGTCGCCCGCGCCGAAGACCTCCGTCCAGCGGGCGGCCCCGTCGGTCAGCGCCGCCAGGGCCCGGACCCGCGTGAGCGGCGTACGGCCCGTCACCGCGCGGGCGGCCACCGAGGGGTCGGCCGCTGCCGTGAAGAACCCGCCCTCCTTGTTGCGCACCGTGGCGTCGGCGACCGCGTTGCTCACCAGCGAACCGGGCGGCAGCCGGTCGAGCCGGTCGTCCAGGACGGCCCGCACCCCGCCGTCGGGCGCCTCCAGCAGCAGCGCCGAATCGGACAGCACCAGATGTTCCAGGGACCGCGCGTCCCAGCGCGCCAGGACCACTGTCGCCTGGGGTGTGCGTGCGTGAGAAAGGTCACATGTGTCGCGGTGGATGTCGGCGGTGCGCCGGATTGCCTCCGCCAGGATCTCGGCCAGGGGCAGGTCCGGCCGTGAACCGGACAGTTCGGTCAAGGCGCCGCCGAGCCGGGTGGTGAACCAGGGGACCGGATGCACACAACCCACATCGCCCTCCGGTGGGGTCACCCCGTCCAGCAGGACCACGACTCCGCCTTGGCCCGACGGGGGAAGGGCCACGGATGCCCAGTCCTCGTTGGGGCGTTGCCGGTCTCCCGGGACGGAGGCGATCGCGGTGTGCATGGAGCCCAGTCTGCATGAATTCTTCACAGCGCCCGCAAAGGCCGGGAATTGCCCTGTACCGGCAGCTCGGTCCGCGCGGTAAAGCGGAATTGAAGGATCCGGGAAGGTGCGGGCGGGCATCCTGCCAAAGCGGGGGCGGAAGTTCCAACCCGCCTCGCGGGCGGGCGCGGTTCGCTCGCCCGGGCGAGTTGTTCGCCAACTCCGGAGTGTTGTTCACTCGTTCGGGTGGCGGAGCGGCCGATGGATGCTCCCTTCCCAAAAGCGCTGGAATGGTCGGAAGCCGTGCCAGGGGTGGAGGTGCGCTCACATGTGACCGGCCGTCACCTCTGCCTCACGGACGGACGAGTTCAAGAATGTGAGCACCGGTGCAGAAGCGCAGTGACACTCCCGGCGACCCGCAGGCTCCGGGCGGCCGCGGCGTACGAGTCCGTACCCGCCTCGTCGCCGGTGTCGCACTCGTCGGCATCACCGTCATAGGGGCCGGCGCCCCCGCCGTGCTGAGCGCCTCCGGTGATCTGACCGACTCCCAGCGCCTGGTCACCTTCGCGCAGCTCAACCGGCAGGCCGTCACCCTCGCCCACTCCCTCGCGGACGAGCGAGACGAGGTCACCGCCTACATCGCCGCCGGGCGCGACGAGCAGGACGGCGACGCCAAGGACAAGCGGCAGGTCTCCGGCAGCCACAGCACCCGCGTGGACCGCCAGATCGACGAGATCGACGCCGAGGCCCCGCCCGAGCTCCGCCGTGAGCTCGCCGGCCTGCCCTCCATCAGGCGCGACGCCCTCACGGGCAAGGGCACCGCCTTGGACGCCTACCGCGCGTACACCGACGTCATCGCCAAGCTGCAGGCCCTCGCCGACGAGCTCGCCGACCGGATCCCGGCCCGCGCGAGCGGCGCCACCCGGGCCCCCGCCGAACTCGGCCAGGCCGTCGAGCAGGCCGCGGCCACCCGCACCCTGCTGCTGGCCGCCCTCGCCGTGCCCGGCCCGAAGAGCACCGGCACCGTCTACGACCCGGTCACCGGCCGATACGTCGAGAAGAGCGACGGCGACGACGAGGCCGACCGCCGGCGCGACGCGCTCAGCGCCGGGGCCCAGCAGGCCCGCGTACGGGAGCAGGCCGCCCTCGCCGACTTCGACCAGGCCGCCGAACCCGCCGCCCGCGACTCGCTCGCCGCCACGGTCACCGGCCCCGAGGTCAAGAGCGCCGAGAGCTACCTCGCCCGTCTCACCGACCAGCCCGAGCTCACCGAGGGCGACCGCAAGATCGACCCGGAGAAGCTCGAAGCCGCCCTCACCGCCCGGATCGAGCAGATGCGAGGCGTCGAGTCCGCCCTCGCCACCGGCCAGGTGGAGAGCATGGAGCGGCTGCGCGACGCCGACGTCACGGCGCTGGAGCTGCGCATCGCCCTGCTCGGCGGCTGCCTGCTCGTGGCGATCGGCGTCTCCACCGCCGTCGCCCGCACCCTCACCCGACCGCTCGCCGTGCTGCGCATCGGCGCCGCCCGGGTCGCCGCCGCGCCCGACACGGAGGAGCCGGTCCGCTTCACCGGCCGCAACGACGAGTTCGCACAGGTCGTACGGTCCCTCAACTCCCTGCACGCCCGCCTCCTCGACCTGGGCGAGCGCGCCCGGACGGCCGACACCGAGCGCGCCGACCTGACCGGCGCCCGCGAGGCCCTCACCGCCGAGCTGGCCGGCCAGCGCTCGGAGCTGCGGGCCCGCACGGACGAGCTCTCCGCCGAACTGGAGCGGATGCGTCACAGCGTCCACCACACGTTCGTCAACCTCTCCCTGCGCAGCCTCGGGCTCGTCGAACGGCAGCTCGCGGTCATCGAGAAGCTGGAGGAGCGCGAGCAGGACCCTGAGCGGCTGGCCACCCTCTTCAAGCTGGACCACATGGCCACGGTCATGCGCCGCCACAGCGAGAACCTGCTCGTCCTGGCCGGCCACGAGCACAACCACGCCCACCAGGGGCCGGTGCCGCTGGTCGACGTGGTGCGCGCGGCCGTCAGCGAGATCGAGCGGTACGACCGCGTCACCATCCAGTCGCTGCCGCCGCACTCCTACGTGGCCGGGTTCGCCGCCGACGACCTCAGCCACCTGCTGGCCGAGCTCCTGGAGAACGCCACCTCCTTCTCGCCGCCGGAGGCCCAGGTCCAGCTCTCCGGCTGGCTGCTGGAGAACGGCGAGGTGATGCTCTCCGTGCAGGACGAGGGCATCGGGATGACGGAGGGCCGGCTCACCGAGCTCAACGCCCGTCTTTCCGGGACCGGGCCGGATGACGACCAGGAGGGCGAGGGCCTCGGCCTGCGCGTCGCCGCCCTGCTCGCGGCGCGGCACGGCGTACGGGTCCAGTTGCGCGAGCAGAAGCAGGGAGGCGTGGCCGCGGTCGCCGTCCTGCCGGCGGCCCTGCTGCCCACCGCCCCGCCGGCCGCCGTGCCGGTGCCGGACGCGGGCCGGGCACCCGCCCTGAACCTGCCCGGCTCGGTCGCCGAGGCCAACTCCAACACCCTGCCCGGCCGTGTGCGGGAGCGTGCGCTCCCCGTGGCCGACCCGCTGGCCGACCCGCTGGCCGACCCGCTGGTGGAGGCTGCCGAGGAGGCGATCCGCGCGGCGGAGGCGGCTCCCACGGCCGAGACGGCCGAGGACGAGGCGGTTCCCACGGCCGCGATGGCCGAGGACGAGACGGCTCCGACGGCCGGGGCGGCCGAGGACGAGACGGCTCCCGTGACCGGGGCGGCCGAATCCCCGCACCCGTCCGAGACGCCCGCCGAGACCACCCTCCAGGTCCGCGCCCCGCAGCCCGCCCCCGAGACCGAGCGGGCGCCCGGCCCCGTCGGGGACGAGCCGGCCGGCCCCGCCCCCGAGCAGGCATCGGAACCCGAGGCCGAGCCCGAGCCGGAGCACGGGACGCGCGAGGAGGACCTGCCGGGGCCGACCGCCCCGGGCGCGTCCCGGATCCCCGACCAGGCGCGGGGCGCCGACACGGCCGCCGGGGACGCCGGGACCGGACCCGACGCCCACGAGCGGGCCGAGGAACAGCAGGGCCCGGCCCAGCCCACGTGGGAACGGGTCACCGACAAGGGGCTGCCCAAGCGCACGCCCCGCATCGTCCAGACCTCCGCGCCGCGTGCCGAGCGCAGCGGCGGGGTCGACGCCGAGGCTCTGCGCCGTCGGCTCGGCGGCTTCCACCAGGGAGCCAAGGACGGCCGCCGCGACGTCGAGGCCGAGATCGCGGAGACCACACAGCAGTTCGAAACGGTACGGACCGACGATACGGGGGATACAGTCGAGGAGGCACGCAGTTGACTGCGACGACCGGCACATTGGGACTGAGCAGCGAGGCACGGAACCTGCACTGGCTGCTGGGCAACCTCGTCGAGGAGGTGCCAGGGGTCCGCTCGGTCGCCGTCGTCTCGTCCGACGGACTGCTGCTGCTCTCCTCGGACCCCGAGCAGAACGCCGCGGCCGCGGGCACCGCCACCGACCGCCCGCGCTCCGACGGGCCGCGCAACTCCAGCGCGGACCTCGCCACCATCGTCTCGGGCATCGGCAGCCTCACCATCGGAGCCGCACGGCTGATGGACGGCGGCGGGGTCAAGCAGACCATGGTCGCCATGGACGAAGGCAGTGTCTTCGTGATGTCGATCAGTGACGGCTCGCTGCTCGGGGTCCATGCCGCCCCCGACTGCGACATGAGCGTCGTCGCCTACCACATGGCGCTCTTCGTCGGCCGGGCCGGACACGTCCTCACCCCCGAACTCCGCAGTGAGCTGCGCAAGTCGATGGAGAGCGCCCAGTGATGTCCGTCCCCGCCTCCGCCTCCGGGCGGCTGCCGGTCCGTGGCGAGGGGCGCCGGCCCGCCAGGGTCCGCCCGTACTCGCTCACCGGCGGCCGCACCCGCTTCGGACACATCCTGCTGGTCGAGACGTTCGTCGCCGCGCTGGAGGCCCCCGCCGAGCGCAGGGAGCTGGCCAACGGCGGCCTCGGCGCGCGCGTCATGCCCGAGATGCGGGCCATCGTCGAGATCTGCCGCCGTATGCGTACGGTCGCGGAGATCTCCGCGCTGCTGAAGATGCCGTTGGGAGTCGTCCGGGTGCTCATCAGCGACCTGGCCGACCAGGGAAGGATCCGTGTGTACGGGACCGGGCACGGCACCGGCCAGCCCGATCGCGCGCTGCTCGAAAGGGTGCTCAGTGGACTCCGCCGTCTCTGAAACGCTTGTCCTGCCCGAGGCGGAGGAGGACCCGCAGTCCTGGCAGCTCGACCACACCAGGGCTCCCCTCGCCACCAAGATCGTCGTCGCGGGTGGCTTCGGCGTGGGCAAGACGACCTTCGTCGGCGCCGTCTCCGAGATCACGCCGCTGCGGACCGAGGCGCTGATGACGCGGGCGAGCGAGGAGACCGACGACCTCTCCGCGACGCCCGACAAGCTCACCACCACCGTGGCGATGGACTTCGGCCGCATCACCCTCGCCGAGGACCTGGTGCTGTACGTCTTCGGCACGCCGGGACAGCAGCGCTTCTGGTTCATGTGGGACGACCTGGTGCGGGGCGCGATCGGTGCGGTCGTGATGGCCGACACGCGCCGGCTGACCGACTGCTTCCCGGCGCTGGACTACTTCGAGAGCTGTGGCCTGCCGTACATCGTGGCGGTGAACCACTTCGAGGGGACGGAGCTGTTCGAGCCCGAGGACGTCCGCGAGGCACTGACCGTGCCGCCGGACGTACCGATTGTGATCATGGACGCCCGCAAGCGGAGCACGGTGGTCGAGTCGCTGCTCGCGCTGGTCGCCCGTGCGCTCGAAGCCACCCCCGAATAACGAAAGAGACCCCTCGATGCGGAAGATACTCATCGTCGGAGCCGGCCAGTCCGGTCTCCAGCTCGCCCTCGGACTCCAGTCCCAGGGCTACGAGGTCACCCTGATGTCCAACCGCACGGCGGACGAGATCCGGTCCGGCCGGGTGATGTCCACGCAGTGCATGTTCGACACCGCCCTCCAGCACGAGCGCGACCTCGGCATCAACTTCTGGGAGAGCCAGGCCCCCCGCATCGAGGGCCTGGGCGTCTCCGTGGCGGCTCCCGACGGCTCCCGCCCGATCGACTGGGTCGGCAGGCTCGACGGTTACGCGCAGTCCGTGGACCAGCGCGTGAAGATGGCCGGCTGGATGGAGACGTTCGCCCGGCGCGGCGGCCGGCTGGTCATCCACGGGGCGGCCGTCTCCGACCTGGACTACTTCGCGCGCACCTACGACCTCGTGCTGATCTCGGCCGGCAAGGGCGAGCTCGTCTCGATGTTCGGCCGGGACGCGGCCCGCTCCCCCTTCACCGAGCCGCAGCGCGCCCTGGCCGTCGCCTATGTGCACGGCCTCGGCCCGCGCCCCGAGCACCCCGACTTCGACGCGGTCCGCTGCAACCTGGTGCCCGGCGTCGGCGAGCTGTTCGTCATGCCGACGCTCACCATCACCGGACGCGCGGACATCCTGTTCTGGGAGGGCGTCCCGGGCGGACCGCTCGACGCCTTCCGGGGCGTCAAGGACCCGGCGGAGCACCTCTCCCTCACCCTGAAGCTGATGAAGAGGTTCACCCCCTGGGAGTACGCGCGTGCCACCGGGGTCGAGCTGACCGACGCCAACGGCACCCTGGCCGGCCGCTACGCCCCGACCGTCCGCAACCCCGTCGGCCGGCTGCCCGGCGGCGGCCTGGTCCTGGGCGTGGCGGACGTCGTCGTCGCCAACGACCCGATCACCGGGCAGGGCTCCAACTCGGCGTCCAAGTGCGCCGCCTCGTACCTCGCGTCGATCGTGGAGAACGGCGACAAGCCGTTCGACGAGGCGTGGATGCGGCGGACCTTCGACGGTTACTGGCGGACCGCCCGGCACGTCACCAAGTGGACCAACGCCATGCTGGGCGTCCCGCCGGAGCACGTCCTCGACCTGATCGGTGCCGCCGGCCGGCTCCAGCCGGCGGCGGACCGGTTCGCCAACGGCTTCGACGACCCGGCGGACTTCGAGAACTTCTTCTTCGACCCGGAGAAGACGTCCGCCTACCTGGCGTCGATCACCCCGGCCTGAGACGGATCGTCCCCCTCGCCGGCGCCGGGGCCCTCCCGGTCCTCGCCGGGGGCCTTCGTGAAGCCGTCGTACCCCTCGTCGGAGCCCGCCGCCGCGTCGGACGGGAGCTCCGGCGGGGTGTACGACGCGAGGGGGCGGGCCGAGGGGTCCGGGCGGACCGCGCCCAGCAGCGGGTTGGCGGCGATCGGGGACACCTTCACCCGGGCGCCGGGGCGCGGGGCCTGGATCACCAGGCCCTCACCCAGGTAGATCGCCACATGGGTGGCCTTCGGGAAGTAGACCACGAGGTCGCCGGGGCGCAGCGAGCGCAGCGGCACCCTGGGCAGGGTGCGCCACTGCTCCTGGCTGGTGCGCGGGATCGTACGGCCCGCGCTCGCCCAGGCCCGGGACGTGAGGCCCGAGCAGTCGAAGGACTCCGGGCCCTCCGCTCCCCACACGTACGGTTTGCCGATCTGCCGGGCCGCGTAGGCGAGGGCCTCGTCGCCCTCCTCGGACGGGGTGCGCTCACCGTCGAGCCGGCCGGTGGCGAGCAGTTCGCTCTGCGCGCCCGCGGTCTGCGCGCTCTCCAGCCTGGCCAGCTCCCCGGCCTCGTCCGGGCTGAGCGAGGCGAGCGTCCTCTCCACCTCCTTCAGCCGGGCCGTGACATCGTCCCGTGCCTTCTTCTGCCGGGCGACCAGGACCCGTTCGCGGTCCAGTGCCCTGCGGGCCGCCGTCGCCAGCCGCTCCGCCCGCTGCTCGCCGCCCTCCAGCCGCGCCACGGACGCGGCCTGCTCGCGGGACGCACGCCGGACGAGGTGGCCCTCGTCCAGGGCGTGGTCGGGGTCGCGGGCGAGCAGGAGCTGCAGGGCCGGGGAGAAGTCGAGCCGGCCGCGGTACTGGGCCCGGGCGAGCCGCCCGGCGTCGATCCGGCCGCGCTCCAGCGCGTCCCGGACCTTCGCCAGCTCGACGGTCAGCTTCCTGGTTCCGGCCGTGTGGGCCTTCAGCTGCTCCTCGGCGGCGTTGTACGCCTCGCTCGCCTCCTCGGCCCGCTGGTAGAGCGTGCGCAGGCGGGCCAGCATCTCCGGGAGCGTCGTCGCTGCGGCCGGGGCGGCGGCGCTCTCCTCGGCCCCCCGCTCCTCCCCGTCCGCGGTCGCGGGCGCCGACGGCACGGCGGGCGCGGGGGCGGCGGTCGCGGGGACGGCGGGCACGGCCGCGAGGACCGTCGCGGCAGCCATCGCCGCCGTACGGACCGAGCGGCGCAGTCGGTCTGACACCTCATCACCTCCGAGGGGATGATGCGGCATCGGATGATACGACTAACGCCGGGTTGGTCGGATCGGCTCAACGAGGTCACCCGCCGGGGGCGACCCCGTCGAGCCGCCCGCGCGTCCGCGGGACACCTCGGCGCCCGCCGGTTCGGGCCGTCTCACTCCACCGGCAGGGCGTAGAACATCCGGTCGCGCCGCACGACCACGCTGCCGGTGGCGGCCAGGGCCGTGTACGGAGCGGCTGTCTCGTTCTCCGTCCGGGGCGACGGCGGCCCGGACGCGCCGGCGTTCTGGAACTTCCACAGCCGCCGGCCGTCGGCCGCGCCGAACGCGGTGACCTGTCCGCTGTCCGCCGCGAGCAGCGTGCGTCCGCTCGCGCTCGGCGTCACCCGCGGCAGGTCCTGCCCGGCGGGGGCCTCCGTGCCCCGCCGCCAGCGCGGCCTGCCGGTCGCCGCGTCCACCGCGTACACCGTCCGGAACCTGTTGGCGATGTACAGCGTCCCGTCGCGCAGCTCGCCGCGCCCGAAGGCGTACGGGGCCGTGCCCGCCGCCGCCGGCACCCCCGCCATCCGCCACAGTGCCCTGCGGCTGCGCGTGTCGTACGCGTACAGGTCGCCCCCGATCGCCGCGAACAGCCGTCCGGTCTCGTCCCCGACCGCCTCCGCACCCGGCAGCGCCGTGCCGAACGGCCGGAACCACTGGCGCGTGCCGGTGACCCGGTCGTACGAGTGGAAGATCGCCAGGCCCTTGGCGGCGGCGTTCTGCGCCGGGGTGATCGACCGGCGGTCCTGCCGGACGACGACGGCGTCGGGCCGGACGGCGATCACCGTGTACGCCGGGGTGTGGGGGGCCCGGCCGTCGGGGACGGGAGCCCGCCACAGTTCCTTGCGGCGCACCACGTCGAAGGCGAAGAGGAAGGTCCGGACGGTCTGCCGGGGCGGCGCCCCGGCCAGGGCCGTGGCGGTGAACCAGACGACCGGGCCGGCCTGGCCGGCGACGGCCGACAGCGACAGGCCGGGCGCGCCGGGGAACCCGTCCCGGTGACGGACCCGGTGCTCGACCCTGCCGGTCGTGGGCGAGAGCCACTGGAACTCCGTGGCCGCGGCGACGAACAGCAGGTCGGTGCCGGCCGGCAGGGCCCGCTCGGCGGAGCCGGACCCGGCGTGCTGCCAGAGCCGGCGGCCCGTCCCGAGGTCCACGGCCGTGGTGTGCGCGTCGGAGGTCAGGACCAGCGTCCGGCCCCTCCAGACGGTGGCGTTGAGCGCGCCGCCCGGGGTGGCCGGGTTCTCGTACGCCCAGCGCGGCTGCGGCGGCAGCCCGGGCGGCGCCGGCCGCCGGGGGGCCGGCGGCTTGGCGTCGGCACGGACGCCGTCGCCGCCGGACGTGAGCGCGAGGACTCCCGCGCCCCCGACGACGGCCCCCGCCGCCCCGGCGGCGACCCCGGTGAGCAGTGACCTCCGCGAGAGGCGCCCGGCGCCCGAAGCGGCCGGCGCCGTCGGAACGAGAGGGCCGCCCGGAGCGAACGGGACCGGCAGGGCCCCCGCCGGGGCCGTGGCAGGGGGGAGCGGTGGCGCGGGCGGGAGCGCGGGCCGGCGGGGAGGCGCCACCACGAGCTCCATGGCCGCCCGGTCGCCGGCCGGCCGGGGCCGGCCCGCCCGTACGGTCCGCGCGTCGGGCCCGGGGCCGCCGTCGTCGCCGGGGCCGGCCGGCGGGGTGTCCGTCCCCTCCGGCGCCGCCTCCCACGGCCCGCCCAGCTCCGCCGCCCTCGACGCCTGGCCGGAGAGGGCCGCCTCCAGCGGCCCGGGCAGCCAGCCGCCGCGGGCCAGCGCCGCCGCGCCCTCCAGGGCGAGCTCGGCCGCGACCGTACCGGCCGCCGGGCGCTCGTCCGGGGACTTGGCCAGACAGCGGGCGATCAGGGGGCGCAAGGACTCCGGTACGGAGCCCAGTTCGGGCTCGGCGCGCCCGATGTCCGGCGCGTCGGCGAACGGCTGCCTGCCGGTCGCCGCGTACGCCAGCAGCAGGCCCAGCACGAAGACGTCGGAGGGGCGGCCGGGCTGCTCGCCCGCCACCTGCTCGGGCGTCAGATAGCCCAGCCGCACGGACAGCCGGCCGCCCGGCCGGGCCTCCGCCGACTCCGCCGCCCCCAGCGCCCCGAACGCGACCAGTCGCGGCCCGTCCGCCGCGAGCAGGACGGTTCCCGGGGCCAGCCCGTGCAGGACGGCGCCGGTCGCGTGCACCCGTGACAGGGTCTCGGCGAGGCCCGCACCCAGTATCCGTACCGTCCGCGCGGGCAGCGGGCCCGCGAGGGAGACCGCCTCGCCCAGGGTGAGCGAGGGGACGTACGCGGTCGCCGTCCACAGCCCGCGCTCGTCGTCGGCGGCCCCCAGCGGCTCCGGCACCCAGCCCCCGGCGAGCCGCTCGGACGTGCGCGCCTCGGCCGCGAACCGGCGCCGGAAAGCGGGGAGCCGGGCGAGCGACGCTGGCGGCACGGCCACCACCGCGAGCTGCCCGCCGGCTCCCCGCGCCAGGTACCTGACCGCCCCGGCCGACTCGCGCAGAAGCGCCAGGACGGTGTACGGGCCGATACGGCGCGGGTCGTCCGGCCGCAGCGGCTGGATCGGCTGAAGCGGCGGCTCCATACGGATGCTCCCCCCTGGCGGCACGGTCGTCGTGATCCTACGACCCGCCGTCCGGCTTCGGCTTCGGCTTCGACCAGGGCCACCGGAGCTCCCGGCGCTCCCGGCCGCCGGGGGCGTACTCGTACTTCCAGCCCCGCTGCAGGCCCAGGCGCCTGGTGTACCCGGCGGGCACGCGGCGGTACGCGTACACGGTGGGCGGTCCGCCGTCGGCGGCCGGCACGGGTACCTCGTACCACTGGGGAGGGTGACCGGTGGGGCCGGTCAGCACCGGCAGGACGCGGCCGTCCAGCGGTCCGCCGGTGAAGAGGGTGTTCTCGCTTCGCACGCCCCCAGTCTCACAGGAGGTGCGCGGCCCCGCTCACGACGGGCAGGACCCGGCGGGCCAGGACCCCGACGGGACCCTGGTGCGTTTCGAGGGCCAGCAGGGACGACACGACGGCGGCCGTCTCCTCGTCGGTGGCCGCCGTCACCGTCAGCAGGGCCACCAGGTGGTCGACGAGCCAGGCGCGCAGCTCGGCGGCCGGGGGCCGCTTCTCCTCGTCCAGCCAGATGAGTGAGGCCGCCTCCACCGCCGCGATCCAGGTCCGCACCATCATCCGCAGCCGGGCGCCGGGCCGGGGGACGCCGAGGTGGACCAGGATCTGTTCCGCGGCGGCCCGGCGGACCTCGTCGACGATCGCGGTGGTGCGGGAGGTCTCGGCCACGCTCCCGCCGCGCAGCAGCGCGCTGAAACCGGCGTCGTGTCCGTCGACGAACGCGAGGTACCGGTCCAGGACGCGTGCGAGCCGTTCGGTGGGAGGGCCCGCGGCCGGTTCGGCGAAGCACAGCTCCAGCTCGTCGGCGGCCGACCGGAGGGCGGCCTCGTACAGCTCCTGCTTGCCGCCCGGGAAGTAGCGGTAGACGAGCGGCCGTGAGACCCCCGCGGCCTCGGCGACGTCGTCGAGGGAGACCCCGCCGGGCGCCGTGTGCGCGAAGAGCGAGAGGGCGACGCCGAGGAGCTGGGTGCGGCGCTCCTCGACGCTCAGCCGTCGGTACGCGGGTACAGCGGCACTGGTCATGTCCGCAGCGTAACTCCGCGAGGGGCGGCGCGGACCAGCGGAACTCAGGCCAGAAGTGCGGGCGGCTCCCGGCCCGGAACCGCGGGGGCTCCCCGGGCCGGAAGTCCGGGCGGCCGTCAGGCCAGCAGTCCGGAGCTCTTCCACAGCCTGCGCCCGGGACCGCGCAGGACGCCGATGTCGTCGAAGAAGTCCGTCAGGCGCCTGGCGCCGGACTGCATGACCTCGCGGCGGTGGCCGCTCGCCTTCACCTGGGCGACGGCCTCCCGCCGGTCCAGGCCGATGTTCTCGTACACCTGCGGGTTGACGAAGCAGACGGAGAAGACCCGGGCGGCCTCACCGCAGCTGAGCCGGGTGAACTCCTGCTCCCAGCGCGGCGCGGTCACCATCTGGCGGCGCAACTCCTCGCGTGCGTAGCGGACATGGCGCGCCTCCTCCACGACGTGGATGCGGGTCACCCCGCGCACCAGGGTCTGGACGCGCTCGTCGGGGAAGGTGAGGCGCTGCATCCAGTCGAGGATCTCCTCGCCGAGGAGCGTCGCCGCGAACGAACCGGGCGTCGTGGACACGGTCTTCAGGATGCGGGCCATGTTGTGGTAGACGCGTGGCACCGGGTAGGCCGGGGCCCCGCCCTTCTGGATCATCCTGGCGAACATCATCGAGTGGCGGCACTCGTCGGCGATCTCGGTGAGCGCGTACCGCACGTGGTTGCTGGTCACCGGCTTGTCGTAGATGTGCCGCACCAGCAGCTGCATCAGGATGATCTCGAACCAGATCCCGAGCGAGGCGAGCGACGCCGCCTCGTGCCGGGCCAGCTCCATCCGCTGTTCCTCTGACATCCTGCGCCACAGGGGCGTGTCGTAGAGCGACACCAGCTCCGGCGGCCAGAACCACTTCCCCTCCTCGACCGGGGCGTCCCAGTCGAGTTCCTTGTCGGGGTCGAAGGAGTGCTTGGCCGAGGATTCGAGCAGACGCTCGGCGACCTGTTCGCGGTCCCGGAGCGGGCCGAGCGCGTCGCGGAGCAGCTGGATGTCGCGTTCGGTCACGGTCGTCATGGCTGAGGGCACCTCGCGCAGTTGAGTTACCGGGGGTCACTCCTTATAAGACTGCGTGTCAGCAAGGCCGTCAATCCCTGGCGCGCGACTTGTTGACCCGATGTCTACCAACGTGTGAGCCTGCCCCTCAGTGGAACGTACGCGGGAACCCTGTGACCCGAAGGAGCCGTCTGTGTCGACGCACGACTTCTACACGAAGGACCCGGGAGACCGGTCCTGGCAGGTGCCGGCGAGCGGCGCGGCCCGTTTCAGCTGGGAATACGACGACGGCCGCGACCGGCTCCTGGCCCTCTACCAGAAGGGCAAGGACAAGCAGTGGGACGGCGCCAAGCGCATCGACTGGGACCTGGAGGTCGACCCGTACGACGCGCTGGGCACCCCCGACGAGGCGCTGACCCTGCACGGAACGCGCCACTGGGCGAAAATGACCGAGAAGGACAAGGGCGAACTGCGCAGGCACTACGCGTCCTGGCAGTTCAGCCAGTTCCTCCACGGTGAGCAGGGCGCGATGATCTGCGCGGCCCGGATCGTCGAGTCCGTCCCCGACCTGGACGCCAAGTTCTACTCCGCCACCCAGACCATGGACGAGGCCCGGCACGCCGAGATCTACGGCCGCTTCCTCCACGAGAAGATCGGCATGCTCTACCCCATCAACGACAACCTCCAGGGCCTGCTCGGCGACACCCTGCGCGACTCCCGCTGGGACATGCCCTACCTCGGCATGCAGGTGCTGATCGAGGGCCTGGCGCTCGCCGCCTTCGGCATGATCCGGGACACCACGGACAAGCCCCTGCCCCAGCAGATCCTCGCGTACGTGATGCAGGACGAGGCCCGCCACGTGGCCTTCGGGCGCATGGCGCTGCGCGACTACTACCAGCAGCTGTCCGACGCCGAACTGCGCGAACGCGAGGAGTTCGTCATCGAGGGCTGCTACCTGATGCGCGACCGGCTGCGCGGCATCGAGGTGCTGGAGAACTTCGGCATCCCGAAGAAGGAGGCGGAGCAGTACTCGGAGCAGTCGGAGTTCCTCCACCTCTTCCGCAAGCTGCTCTTCAGCCGGATCGTGCCGTGCGTCAAGGACATCGGCCTGTGGGGCGAGCGCCTCCAGAAGGCGTACCTGGACATGGGCGTCTTCGAGCTCGGCGACTCCAGCCTGGACCTCCTGATGACCCAGGACGAGGAGGTCGCCGAGCGGCTGGACCGCGAACGCTTCGCGGCGGAGGAGGCGGAGCGGGTCGCCGAGGTGACCGACGCGATCCAGGAGGGCGCCGCCTGATCCGGCGGCCACCCCCCACCCCCCGCCCGCGTACGCGGGCGGGGACGGTCCGTGAGCGTGACGTAGCCTGCGGGCATGACCACGCCATCTCAGCCGCCGCCCGGGCCGTACCCGCCGGGCTCCCAGCCGCCCGGCCCCTACGGGTCACCCCAGCCCGGGTATCCGCAGGCGGGATACCCCCGGTCCGGGCAGCCGGGGTACCACCCGCCGCAGTACCCGGGAGGCGGCGCGGGCCCGGGGCCGTACGGGGGGTGGGGGCAGCCCCCCCTGGGGCCGCCGCCGAAGAAGAAGCGCACGGGGCTGGTCATCGGCATCGTCGCCGGGTCCCTCGCGCTGGTCGCCGTCCTCGCCTGGGCCGGCAAGCAGGGGCTGGACGCGGCCTCCGGGGCCGGCGGCTCGTTCCCCGCGGCCGAGTTCCGGCTCACCACGCCCAAGACCCTGCTGTCCGGCGAGTACAAGCTCCTCACCGACACCTCCGAGGAGGACCGCAAGGAGGTCGAGGAGGAGGGCCGCAAGGACCCGAGCATCCGCGACGCCAAGGCCGTCATCGCCCAGTACGAGGGCAAGGGCGGCAGCGTGCTCGTCGTCTCCGGGTTCCACGGCCGGCTCAAGGACCCCGACGGCACGCGCCGGGCGATCCTCGACGGGGCGTCGACGGGGGAGGGGACGACGCTGGTCGTCCCGCCGAAGGACTTCGAGCCCGCGGGCGCCGGTGTGAAGGTGAGCTGTCAGGTCACCCGGTCCCAGGACGCCGGGACGACGAGCACCCTGCCGATGTGCGCCTGGGGCGACGGCAACACGGCGTCCTTCGTCGCGATCGTCACTCCCGAGATCGCCGAGCAGAAGCCGGAGGAGGTCGATCTGGCGGCGCTCGCCGACTCGACCGCGAAGGTCCGCGCGGAGATGCGCGCGCCGATCGGCTGACCGGTCACCCGTGCCCGGGCGGGAAATCCGTGCCCAGCGTGAACGAGTGCGGTGTCGGTCCGTGTTCGCGCAGGTGGAGGAGGCGTTCCTCGGCCTCCTCCACGGTCGGGCGGTGGCCCGCCGCCACCCACCACAGCGCGGCCATCGCCTCCGGGACCCGCTCGAACCACTCGTGCCGGCGCTTCAGCAGCTCCCGGTGCCGCCCCTGGTACATGAAGGACGTCAGCGCGTCCCGGTCCCGCCACACCGACATGTTGATGATCAGCCACTCGTCCTCGAAGACGGCGATGTCCGTGGCGTCGCCGCCCTCGCTCTCCAGGCGCCACAGGAAGCCGTCGGCCGCGTCGGCCGTGGCGTTCACCGGGTCGAGCGCGTCGACGAAGTCCTTCAACTCCGGCGAGTCCAGAGGGAAACTGAGGCGGGCTATGTTCACCTGGGCGAGTTCGTAGGACATGGCCGCACAGTAGTCACGGACCGGTTTCCGGGCCCACCGCGTCCCGGGGTACGAGACGGCGGGACCTCACCGGAACGGCCGGGCGGACGGGCTGTCGAAGACACGGCCTAGCGCTCCTCGCGCAGCGCCGCCTCCAGCACCGCCCTGGCGATGGGGGCCGCGCTGCCGCCGCCGCTGATGTTCTCCCGCCTCGCCGAGGCGTCCTCCACCACCACCGCCACCGCGAGCGCCGGCTGCGCCGCCCGGTCCGCCTGCACCCAGCCGATGAACCACGCGTAGGGCGTGCCCACGTTGCCGATGCCGTGCTGGGCCGTACCGGTCTTGCCGCCGACCTTCGCGCCGGCGATGGCCGCGTTGCTGCCCGAGCCCCGGTCGACGACGTCGAGCATCATCCGCTGCAGCCGCATCGCCGTCGAAGGCTCCATCGCCTGCTGGTACGACCGGCGCGTGGTCTGGGACACGACCGTGCCGTCCGCCGCGGTGGTGCGGTCCACCAGATACGGATGGGCCAGGTCCCCACCGTTGGCGACCGCCGCCGCGACCATCGCCATCTGCAGCGGTGTCGCCGTCGTGTCGTACTGGCCGATGGCGGACAGCGCCAGCTGGTCGTCGGTCATGTGCCGGTCGAAGTTGGAGGGGGCGACCCGGGACGGGATGCGCAGCGCGGTGTCGTTGAAGCCGAACTTCGCCACCGCGTCGAGCATCCCGGCCAGACCCACCTTCACCCCCAGATGGGCCATCACCGTGTTGCACGACCAGCGGATCGCGTACGCCAGCGACGCGTTGCCGCAGCCGGTCGCCTCGTTCGGCAGCAGGGTGCGGGTGCCCGGCAGCCGGAAGGGCTCGGGCGTGCCGGTCGGGGCGTCGACGTCCGTGACGATCCCCGCGTCGAGCGCCGCCGCGGCCGTCACGACCTTGAAGGTGGAGCCGGGCGGATACGTCTGCCGCAGCGCCCGGTTGAGCATGGGCTGGGCGGGTGCGGCGTTGAGGCGGGTCCACGCGCCGGTGACCGCGCTCCCGGTCCCGGAGAGGACGCCGGGGTCGTACGAAGGGCTGGAGACCAGCGCCAGGACGCGGCCGCTGGACGGTTCGATCGCGGCGACCGCGCCGCGTCTGCCGTCGAGCCCCTCGAAGGCGGCGCGCTGGAGCGACGCCCTGATGGTGGTGATCACCTTGCCGCCGGGCTGCCGGCCGCGGCTGACGTCGTTCCAGAAGGGGAAGGGGGAGAGCAGCGGATCCGTGCCCGACAGCAGGGCGTCCTCGGCGTCCTCGACGTGCGTGGTGCCGTACGTCTGGGAGGCGTAGCCGGTGACCGGCGCGTAGAGCGGGCCGTCCGTGTACGTCCGTTCGAACCGCAGGGGCTGGCGGCTGTCCCGGGAGCCGGTGACGGCTCGGCCCTCGACCACGATGTCGCCGCGTGGTTCGGCGTACCGGTTCATCACCACCCGGCGGTTGGCCGGGTTCTTGTCCAGCTCGTCGGCCTGGAAGACCTGGACGCGGGCCGCGTTCACCAGCAGGGCGACGAGCATCAGCAGGCACAGTACGGCGGCGCGCCGGATGCAGGGGATCACCGGGCGCCCTCCGCGACCGGCACCGCGGCACCGGCCCCCGGCGGTTCCGGTGCCGGGGCGCGGGCCGAGTCGCTGACCCGGATCAGCAGGGCCATCATGATCCAGTTGGTGACGACGGACGAACCGCCCTGGGCGAGGAAGGGCATGGCCATCCCGGTGAGCGGGATCAGCCCCGTCACCCCGCCCGCGATGACGAAGACCTGGAGCGCCAGGATGGAGGCGAGGCCGGTGGCGAGCAGCCGGCCGAAGGGGTCGCGCAGGGAGAGGCCGGCCCGGTAGCCGCGGGCCACGAGCAGCGCGTACAGCAGGAACACGGCGGTCAGGCCGGCCAGTCCGAGTTCCTCTCCCGCCGTGGCGAGGATGAAGTCGGACTTGGCCGCGAAGCCGATCAGCACGGAGTGGCCGAGTCCCAGGCCCGTGCCGAGCGTCCCGCCCGCCGCGAAGGCGAACAGCGACTGCGCCAGCTGGTCGGGTCCCTCGCCCGCCTCGATCGACGCGAACGGGTGGAGCCAGTCGTCGACCCGGTTGTTGACATGCGGTTCGAGGTTGCCGACGGCGACCGCGCCCACTCCGGCGAGCAGCAGCCCCACCGCGATCCAGCCGGTCCGGCCGGTCGACACGTACAGCATGATCACGAAGAGGCCGAAGAAGAGGAGCGAGGTCCCGAGGTCGCGCTCCAGGACCAGCACGCCGACGCTGATCACCCAGATGGCGACGATCGGGCCGAGCACCCGGCCGGTGGGGAGCTGGAGCCGCCGGATCCGCCGGCCGGTGCAGGCGAGGGCGTTGTGGTTGGCCGCGAGGTACGCGGCGAAGAAGACGGCCAGCAGGATCTTGGCGAACTCGCCCGGCTGGAAGGAGAGTCCGCCGAGCCGGATCCAGATCTTCGCGCCGTTCACGGCGGGGAAGAAGATCGGCACGATCATGAGGACGAGCGCGGTGGCGACGGAGACGTACGCGTACCGCTGGAGGACCCGGTGGTCGCGCAGGAGGAGGACCGTGGCGATGAAGAGCGCGATCCCGAGCGTGGACCACACCAGCTGGGCCGGGGCGGCACGGTCCAGCGGGGTCTCCAGGTCGAGCCGGTAGATGAGGACGAGGCCGAGACCGTTGAGCAGGATCGCGATCGGCAGCAGCAGGGGGTCCGCGTAGGGGGCGCGGAGACGGACCGCGAGGTGGGCCAGCAGGGAGAGCAGGCCGAGCCCGGCGCCGTAACCGGCGGCGTCGGGAGGGACGGCGCCGTCGCGGGCGAGCCCGACGGCGACGTAGCCGTAGACGGAGATGAGGACGGCGCCGACGAGGAGCGAGAGTTCCACGCCGCGGCGCTTGGGGAGGCGCACCCCGGGCGGCGGGTCGTCGGCCCTCGTTACGGCGGTCATGGCCGCAACGTAGCAAGATGCGGGTCGTATGTCCTTTATGTCATAGGGTGCCGTTCCGCATGTCCCGGCCGTGGCGCGTCAGCCGGCGGCCGGGCGCGAGCCGTCCGTGGTGCCCGGGCCGTCCGTGGTCCCCGTGGCGCCCGGGCCGGTGCCGGGCGGGGGAGCGAGGCCGATGGCCTCCGGCAGGGTCAGCCGCGCCTCGGCCCCTCCGTCCGCCGCGTTGGAGAAGGTCAGCTCCGCCCCGATCACCGCCGACTGGCCCACCGCGATCGTCAGCCCGAGACCGTGCCCCTTGCCCCCGCTCTCCGTGCGGAACCGCTGCGGTCCGTGCTCCAGCAGGTAGTCCGGGTAGCCCGCACCGTGGTCCCGGACCGTCACCACCGGTCCGTCCACGGTCAGGACGACCGGAGCCCGTCCGTGCTTGTGCGCGTTGCCCACGAGATTGCCCAGCACCCGCTCCAGGCGCCGCTTGTCCGTCTCGACCCGGGCGTCCCGCACCACCCGTACGCGCGTGTCGGTCCCCGACCCCCGCACCACCCGCCCGGCCAGCGGGCCCAGCTCGTGCACGTCCAGGTCGACCTGTTCGGTCCGGGCGTCCAGCCGGGAGATCTCCAGCAGGTCCTCGGTCAGCGCGCGCATCGCCTTCACCCGGTCCCGCACCAGCTCCGACGGGCGGCCCGAGGGCAGCAGCTCCGCCGCCGCGGACAGGCCCGTCAGCGGCGTCCGCAGCTCGTGCGCCACGTCGGCGGTGAACCGCTGCTCGCTCAGCAGCTTGTCCTGGAGCGAGGACGCCATGGTGTCCAGCGCCCCGGAGACCGTGGCCACCTCGTCCTGGGGGCGCGAGGGGTCCCTGGTGCGGGGGTCGTTGACGCGCGCGTCGAGGTCCCCCGCGCTGATGCGCCGCGCCACCTGGGCCGTCAGGTGCAGCCGCCGGGTGACCCGGGTGACCGCGAACGCGCCCACCAGCAGCGTCGCCCCGATCGCCAGGACGGAGGAGCCGACGATCGCCTTGTCCAGGCCGCTGATGGTCTCCGCGCTCTGCGAGTAGTCCACGCGCACGGCCAGCGCGCGGCCGTCGGCGGGCCCGGCCGCCCACATGGTGGGCCGCCCCTCGTGCCGGGAGACCAGGGTGCCGCGCTCGCCCCGGGCGGCCAGGGCGCGCAGGGACGACGGCATGCCCTCCGGGTCGACGCCCGCGAACCGGGGCAGCGGTTCGCCCGCCTCGTAGGCGCGGGTGACCTCCTCCAGCCGGGACAGTGCCGTCTCCCGGGCCGCTTCCACGGTCTGCCGGGTCACCGACACGTGCACCAGCGCCCCGAGCAGCGCGGCCAGCGCGCAGCACATGACCGTGATGAAGACCGCGGCCTTCCAGGTCAGGGTCGCCGTCCAGGCGGGGGGACGCGGCAGGTGCGCCCGGCCCGGCCGTCCGGCCCGCCTCACCGGGCACCCGCCCGGGGGGACGGGGAGGCGGCGGGAGGCGCCGCCGGCCCGGGCGGTGACGTCCCGTCGTCGGGGGCGAAGGGGCCGGTCGCGGCGGGGTCGGCCGCGGAGGGGTCGGTCATGGAGGGGTCGGGCGCCGAGGCCGGGTCGGGCGGCGGGGGAACCGGCTTGACCCGGATGATCTCGTCCCGGGTCGGCAGCATCGTCCGCTGGTGGTCGTCCCAGGACCACGCCGTGCGGTACTCGTAGCCCGGGATGCCCGCGGAGACCACCCGCAGGACGAGGTCACGGCCGGCCAGCTCCACCCGGACGACCTGGTCGACGGTCGACATGATCCGGGTCAGGCCGCCCTTCTCCGGCATGTAGCAGCGCACTCCCACCTGCTGGTCGGGCATCCGGATGCCGACGATCAGTTCGTCCTTCCCGTCCCCGGTCAGATCCCGGTAGTGGGGCGCGAGCACCGGGCACGCCTTGGGCCTGCTCCCGCACGCGCGGATCCGTTCCGCCGTCTCGGCGTAGAGGGCGTCCCCGCCGCTGTACTGGTCGGGGTGCGCGGCGACCTCGGCCTGTACGACCGCGACCGGGTCGACCCCGTGGACGTCACCGCCCGGGGCCCTGACGCCGGGCACGCGCTCGGAGTCGCTCTCGCCGTAGTCGATGGGGGGCGCGGTGACGGGCGGCAGCTCGGGCCAGAGCCGGACGGGGCCGATCGCCGTGGGGGTGGGGCCCGCGCTCTCCAGCTCGCCGGCGTTCCCGCAGCCCGTCAGCAGTGCGCCGGCCGCCACGACCGGCGGCAGGAGGGCGGCGGCGCGCAGGAGGGGGCGGCGATGCGGGCTCACGGTCGTCCTGGCTCCTGTCTGCGTCGCTCCCCGGGACGGATGGAGCGGTTGATACCGGTGCGCCAGTAAACCTTATTCGGAGGGAAGTCCCTTTTGTCGATTTATCGATCCGGGTGGGGCGGAGCCGGCGGGGGCCGCCGGCCGGAGTGCGCCGGGGCGTCCGCCGCGGCCTACGCGCCCCGGGCCGCCAGCTGCTCCGCCTGCGCGCGCGTCACCCGCTGCTCCGCCCCGCAGAGGGCGCACTGGGTCGCGTACTTCGTCGAGACCGTGAACAGCGGCACGAAGAACAGCGTGAACCTGGTGACCTTCTTCCGGAGCGGATGCGCCGCCGAGCGGCCGCACCGGCCGCAGACCAGGGTCGGCACCGCCAGCTGGTGCAGATACGCCCTGGTACCGAAGACGATCATCCGGGGACCTGCCCTTCGCCGTGCCCCAGCGCTCGTCGGCACAGCGCCAGCAGCTTCTCGTCGTGGTGGATGTCATGGTCCCCGGAACTGCCCTCCGACGCGTTGTGCCGCCGCGGCCTCGCCAGTTCGGCCCGCAGCAGCGGGGCCGCCGCCTCCGCCGCCCCCGGCCCCATCTCGGCGAAGCACTCCGCGATCTCCACCCGGGTGTGCCTGCTCTCCTTCCACGCCGCCATCAGCACCGGCAGCGCCTCCTGTACGTCTCCGGTGACCCGGCACAGCGCCACCCCCGCGTCCACCCGCAGCCACATCTCGCGGGCCGACAGACACGCCCGGAGCTCCGGAGCGGCGGCGGCCGCCGCCCCGCCGATGGCGCCGAGCGCCCACGCGGGCTCCCGCCGGTCGTGGATGTCCGGCGCCAGCAGCAGCGCGCGCAGCTTCGCCAGCGCGGCCCCGGCGTCGCCCTCGACGGCCCACAGGGCGCGCGCCGCCGCCGTCGCGACCCGCACCGCGTCGTGGTCCAGCAGACCGCGCAGCTCCGGTGCGGCGTCCCCGGCCGGGGGACCGAACGCGGCCACCGCCCGCAGCGCCGACTCCCGCACCCACTCCTGGCGGTAGGCGGGAGCACCGCGCAGCACCCGCAGTACCTCGGGCAGCGCCTCGACGGCCCTCAGATGCGCCAGGCCCAGCAGCAGCGGCCCCGCCTGGTCGGCGAGCTCGTCGTCCAGCGGGAGACCCCCGAGCCGCCGCCGCAGCGCCGGTGCGAGCGGGGCGCCCGCGTCCGCCAGGTGCGGTATGGCGTAGGCGAGCTGCACGTTCAGATCGGGCTGCTCCAGCGCGCGGGCCAGCGCCGGGACGGCCCGCGCGTCACCGGCCCGGGTGAGGGCCAGCAGCGCACTGCCCACCCCGAACCGGCCGCCCAGCCGCTCGGGCGCCCAGGGGGCCGGGTCCGCCGTCACCTTGGCGGCCAGCGCGTCGGCGGCCGGGCGGGCCAGACAGAAGAGGTTCTCCAGCCAGGCCGCCGCTGCCTCCCGCAGCCGCGGCTCGGGGTCGGCCAGCTGCGCCCCGACGAGCCGCACCACCTCGTCGTACGAGCCCCGCCAGGTCCGGACCAGTCCGCCGCACATCCAGACGGCGTCGGCCCGCTGGCCCCAGTCCGGGCTGCGCAGCTGCGCCGTGACGAGCGCGATCCGGTCGTCCACCCGGTCGTCCAGGGCGCCGTGCAGCGTGCGCAGCAGGTCGTCCGCCCAGGCCGAGCTGCGGCCCGCCGTCTGCTCCTCGCGCAGCTCCCGCAACTGCCCCACCAGCGTCGGCGCGGGCCGGGCGCCGTCCGGCGGATCGCGCAGCTCCACCGCGTCCAGCGCGTCGCCGGGCTCGCCCGGGCCGGCGAGCTCCCTGGTGTCGCGGGGATCCCGCGCGCCCAGGAAGTCCGTCGGGGCGGGGGCCCGGGGGTTCTCCCGCAGCTCCGCCAGCAGCCCGGTCACGGTCGTCACCACGTCCGAGGGCAGCCGCCCGGGCGCGCACCGCGCCAGCTGGGCGAGGGCGGCCAGCCGCAGCCCCGGGTCCTGCGCCGCGTGCGTGAGCCAGCCGAGCCAGTCCACCGTCTCGTCGCGCAGCGACTCGTACCGCAGGGCGATCCGGCCCACGGCCTCGACCAGCGCCAGCCGTACCTCCGTGTCCGGCTCGACCGTCAGCCGCTCCCGCAGCAGCACCAGGACCCGCGCGGGCTCGCCGTGCAGCAGGGCCAGCGCTCCCGCCGTCGCGATCCGCACCTCCGGGTCGTCGTCGCAGACCAGTCCCAGGAACACGTCGGCCCCGGCGGCGACGGCGGCCGCGGCCATCGCGTAGTTGGCCGCGTCCTCGAACTCCTCGCCGTCCGGGTCCAGCTCGTCCATCTCGTCGTCGCCGCCGAGGTCGATACCGCCGATGCTGGTCAGCAGCTCGATGATGCACCCGCGGTCCGGCACCTCCCGGGTGGCGACCAGCTCCAGCAGGAAGGGGATGCAGGCGAGCGTCGAGTCGTACACATCCCCCTGGTGGTGCACCGCGCCGTACATCCCGTCCAGCGCGATCTCGCGCTCCGCCGGGTCCGTGGAGGCGAGCCCGCGCAGCATCGCGGGCACATCGTCGGCCGGACCGTAGGCATGACCCAGCGAGGCCCAGTCGACCTCGTCGATCCCCGTGAACATGCCATCCCTCCCCGCGAACACTGCACTTGGGGGCAATAGTGCACCACACGGGCGATGAGCATGACCCGCCAATCGGACAGGGCTCACCGGCCCCCACGGGCCCCGCTCCGGCTCTCCGCCACGGTGTCCGTGGCCGTCAGGGCGTCCGGCGGCCCCCCGGGCGTGTCCGGATCCGGCGGGCGCCCGCTCCCTCCGGGCGCGCCCGGGGCCCGAGCTCCGGGCGCGTCCGCGGGCCCGGGACCGTCTCGTGCCCGTCCGGTCCCCGACCTATGCCTCGTCCTTGAGGCGCAGCACCGTCGTCACCGCGTGCCGGGTGGTTCCCGCCGCGACCTCCACGGTCAGTACCGGCGGTACGGAGCGGTAGACGACCTCGCCGAGGCCGGGCGCCATCGCCGTGGCCTCCGCCCCCGGCGCGGCGGCCCCGAGCGCGGCGCCCGCCCGGGCCCGCAGCGGGCGCGGCAGCGGGCTGGAGACCACGGGCGTGTCGTCGTCCGGCAGCACCAGGACCAGTGCCGTCGGCCGGGTCCGGGCGCCGGTGAACCCCACGACCACCGCGTCCCTGGTGTCGGTGTGGCGGAGCTTGCGCCAGGCGCGGGAGCCCGCCCGGTAGGGCTGGTCGAGCCGTTTGACCACCAGGCCCTCGACGCCGGTGGCGGGCAGCGTCTCGTACCAGGTCGCCGCCGTCTCCGGGTCGGTCGTCATCGGGACGGCCTGGAGGGGCGGCCCCAGCTCGCCGAGGAGCCCGACCAGCCGCTCGCGCCGCGCGGCGTAGCGCACCGGGCGGAGATCCGTGCCGTCCGCGGCCAGTACGTCGAAGGCCGCGTACGAGGCGGGCAGCCGGCGCGCCAGGCCGGGCGCCCGCCCCGGGGTGGCGGCCGCCCGGGTCTGCACCGCGGCGAAGTCGGTCCGGCCCCCGGTCCAGACGACCACCTCGCCGTCCAGGACCGTGCCGTCCGGCAACGCGCGCGCGGCGGCGGCCAGATCGGGGAACGCGGACGTGACGATCCGCCCCGAGCGTGCCTGGAGCACCACCGTGTCACCGAGCCGGAAGATCACCATCCGGTGACCGTCGAACTTCGGCTCGTACGCCAGCCCCGCCTCGCGCGGCAGCGTGCCGACCGCTTCGGCGAGCGCCACCCTGACCGGCGGTGTCACCGGCGGCGGGGCGGGCGAAGCCGCCGAACGGGACGAGGAGCCGGACGAGGGTGACGGCGAGGACGGTGGCGGCGGGTGCCCGGGTGGTGGCCGGCGGGGGGTCATGGCAGCCGGCCCGCCCGGTCCGGGGCGAGCAGGGGGGCGAGCAGGTCCCCGTACCGCTGGAGCCGCGGGGCGAGGTCCCCCAGCCGGAAGACCATCAGGTCCGGGTCGTCGCACTCCTCGACCTCGTCCCAGGTCACAGGGGTGGAGGCGGTCGGCTCGCGACGGGCGCGCAGGGTGTAGGGGGCGGCCGTCGTCTTGGCGGCGGCGTTCTGGCTGTGGTCGACGAAGACCTTGCCGGGGCGCAGGGCCCGGTTCATCCGGTGGACGACCAGGGCGGGCAGCTCCGCCTCGGCCGCCACGGCGAGCTCCTTCGCGTACGCCGAGACGCGTCCTGAGGGGGTGGGCTCCAGCGGTACGTAGAGGTGCATGCCCTTGGAGCCGGAGGTCTTGGCGTACGCCTCCAGGCCGTCGGAGGCGAGCCGTTCGCGCAGCCAGGCGGCGACGTGGCAGCACTCCGCGATGGTGGCCGGCGGCCCCGGGTCGAGGTCGAGGACCAGCCGGTCGGCCTCGGCGGGGGCCTCGGACCGCCACTGCGGGGTGTGGAACTCCACCAGCAGGTTCGCGGCCCACATCAGCGAGGCCAGGTCCTCGACCAGCACCTGGCGGGCGTTCGTGTCCTCCGTTCGGGGGACCGACACGGTTTTCACCCAGCCGGGTGTGCCGGGCGGGGGGTTCTTGGTGAAGAAGAGCTGCCCGTCGGGGCCGTCCGGATAGCGGAGGAAGGACAGCGGGCGGTCGTGGAGGTGGGGGAGGAGGGCTTCGGCGACGGTGGCGTAGTAGTGCAGGATCTCGCCCTTGGTGGTCCCGGTGGCAGGGTGGATGACCTTGTCCAGGTTGCTGAGCGCCAGGCGCCGCCCCGCCACCTCCGTGATCGGCGTCATACGATGAGAATCCCACGATTCCGGAGCGAAAGGGATGAACCGTGCGATCCATCTGGAACGGTGCGATTTCTTTCGGTCTGGTCAGCATCCCGATCAAGCTGGTGAACGCGACCGAGAACCGGTCCATCTCCTTCCGGCAGATCCATCAGGCGGACGGCGGCCGGATCCGCTACCGCAAGGTGTGCGAGCTCGACGGCGAGGAGGTCGGGACCGCGGAGATCGGCAAGGCGTACGAGGAGGCCGACGGGGCGCTGATCCCGATCACCGACGAGGACCTCGCCAGGCTGCCCCTGCCCACCGCCAAGACGATCGAGATCGTGGCCTTCGTGCCGGCCGGCGAGATCGATCCCCTCCAGATCGACACCGCGTACTACCTCTCGGCGAGCGGGGTGCCGGCCGCGAAGCCCTACACGCTGCTGCGGGAGGCGCTCAAGCGCAGCGAGCGGGTGGCGATCTGCAAGTTCGCGCTGCGCGGGAGGGAGCGGCTCGGCATGCTGCGGGTCGTGGACGACGTCATCGCCATGCACGGACTGTTGTGGCCGGACGAGATCCGCCACCCCGAGGGAGTCGCCCCCGACACCTCGGTGACGGTACGGGACGCCGAACTGGACCTGGCCGAGGCCCTGATGGACACCCTGGGGGAGGTGGACCTGGACTCCCTGCACGACGACTACCGGGAGGCCGTGGAGGAGATGATCGCCGCGAAGGCGGAGGGCGGCCCGGCGATGGCACCGGAGCCGCAGGAGGAGCGGGGCGGGCAGGTGATCGACCTGATGGCGGCGCTGGAGAGCAGTGTCAGGGCGGCGCGGGAGGCGCGCGGCGAGGACGCGTCCCGGGGCGCGGGTGCCGAGGTCACCGACCTGTCGGCCCGCAAGAAGCCCGCGCGCGCCCCGGCGGCGCCCAAGGAGAGCGGCGGGAAGAAGTCCACGGCGAGGACGGCGGCGAAGAAGACGGCCGCACCGGCCCGGAAGTCCACGTCCAAGACGGCGGCGAGTGGCGGCGGGGAGGCGGGGAAGAAGGCCGCCGGCAAGTCCGCCACGAAGTCCACGGCCAGGTCGACGGCCAAGCCGGACCGGTCGGCGGGCGGGACGGCGTCCCGGTCGACGGCGAAGAAGACCGCGTCGAAGGCGGCGGAGAAGAAGACGGCCGCCTCACGCAAGCGTTCCGCCTGACGCCTGACGCCTGACGCCTGACGCCTGACGCCTGACGTCGTGTTCGGCGACCGGGTGTCCGGCGCCGGACATCCGGCGGTCGGTGGCGGTTCGGCGGACCCCGCCGGCCGGGCCTTCCGGTCGGTCCTTCCGGCCGGGCCTGCGCGAGCCCAGGTCCGCCGCCCCCGGTGGGGTGTCGGGGCCGGGCCGGCAGGGTCGCCGGGACGGACTCCGGCCAGGCCGGGTCCGGCGGGGACCGTCGTCGGGACCGCGTGCGTCAGCTGCGTGCGGCCCAGGTGGCCGGTGTACGCCTGCAGTGCCCCCGGGGCCCCGGGGCCCCGGAGCCCCGGAGCCCCGGAGCCCCGGAGGGCCGGAGGGCCGGCGGTCCCGCACCGCCCCCGGCCGCCGAGGCCGTCGCCCCGGGGCGCGGGCGGCACCGGCGGGCTCACGCCTCGGACTCGAACTCCGCCAGCAGCGCGTCCAGTTCGTCGTCCCCGCTACGCAGGGCCGTGACCCTGGCCGCCAGCTCCGCGAGCGTCAGCTGTTCCAGGAACAGGTCGATCGGCACGTCGACGCCGAACTCGTCGCGCATGCGCCCCACCAGGTGCACGGCCGTGAGCGAGTCGCCGCCCGCCTCGAAGTACGTCCGGTCCAGGGCGCCGGGCACGTCGTCCAGCCCGAGCGCCTCGCGCAGGACCTCTCCCACCGCCGCCTCGACGTCGGGGACGGGCCCGGCCCCGGTCCCGTCCCCGTCGGCCGCGCCGGGGGTGTCCGGTGCGTAACGGCCCCCGGTCCGGTCCGGCCCGGCCTCCGCGGCCCCGGCCGTGGCGAGCGCGGACGGCTCCTGGCCCGAGGGCCGTGCCCGGTCCCGTACGAGCGACAGGGCGCCGTGGCTCTCGCCCGCGAAGGGGTACGCCGGCAGGTTCACCCGCCGTACCGCGCCCGCCGGGGCCGTCCCGGCGTCCGGGCCGACCCGAGGCCACACGACGTCCTCGCCGGCCAGCCACGCCTCGCCCAGCGGGTCCGCGTCGCGCGTCCCGGCCGCGAGCTTGGCCGCCGCCTCCGCCGCGTCGCGGGCCACCACGTAGGAGCGGACCGGCAGCGCGCCGCGGCCGGTGCGCAGCGTGTGCGCCACATCGGCCAGGCGCGGCGCGTCGTCCGCCCGCAGGGCGGCCGCCAGCGCCGCCTCCACCGCCCCCAGCTGCTCCGGCGTGCTCGCCGACAGCGGCAGTACGAGGGGTCCCTGGTCCCCGTCGGGCACCGGTCGCCCGGGTGCCTCGGCCAGCACCAGATGCACGTTCGTGCCGCCGATCCCCACCGAGGTCACGCCCGCCAGCCGGGGCCCGCCGTCCTCGGGCGCCGGCCACGGCACCGTCCGGTCGACCAGCGTGAAGGGCGCCGCCGAGGGCGAGGTGACGTTCACGGTGGGGGCGAGCGTGCCGTGTTGCAGCATCAGCACCGCCTTGATGAGCGCGGCGACGCCGGCCGCCGCGTCCAGGTGTCCGATGTTCGACTTCACCGACCCGATGCGCAGGCCAGGGGCGTCCCCGAAGGCGGCCTTGGCGGCGGCCAGTTCGATCCGGTCGCCGAGCTCCGTGCCCGTACCGTGCGCCTCCAGGTACTGCGCCCGGGCCGGGTCCAGCCCGGCCGCCGACCACGCCTCGACGATCGCCGCCGTCTGCTGGTCCACGCCCGGCGCGGTGAAGCCGACCTTCGTCGCGCCGTCGTTCGTCACCGCCGTTCCCCGGATCACCGCCCGCACCGGATCGCCGTCCGCGAGGGCGTCCTCCAGCCGCCGCAGCACGACCACGCCGACGCCGTTGCCGGGCACGGTCCCGCCCGCCTTCTCGTCGAAGGGGCGGCACCGGCCGTCCGGCGAGAAGATCCCGCCCTCGTAGTGGACGTAACCCCGCCTGCGTACGGAGTCGACCGCCGCCCCGCCCGCCAGCGCCGTGTCGCACTCGCCGAGCAGCAGCGCCTGGACCGCCAGGTGCACGGCCGTCAGCGAGGTCGAGCAGGCCGTCTGGACCGTCAGGCTCGGCCCGTCCAGGCCCAGCCGGTACGACACCCAGGGCGCCAGGAACTCCCGGTCGGTGAGGATCCGCACCTGCATGGCCCCCACCCGCGCGGCCAGCCCCGGGTCGGTCGCGGCGGCCAGCATGTGCTCGGTGAGCGAACCGCCCACGTACACGCCCGTACGGGCGGGGCCGTGCAGGGGGTCGTACCCGGCGTCCTCCAGCGCCCCCCACGCCGTCTCCAGCAGCAGCCTGTGCTGCGGGTCGAGAGCGGCGGCCTCGGTCCGGTTGAAGCCGAACAGTCCGGCCTCGAACCGGTCCGCGCCGGCCAGATGGCCCTTGACCGGCACATGGTCGGGGTGCCCGACCTCGTGCTCGTCGGCGCCGTCGGCCAGCAGCTCGTCGGCGGAGAACCCGGTGAGGGAGCACACCCCGTCGCGGAGGTTCGCCCAGTAGGCGGCGAGGTCGGGAGCGCCGGGGAAGCGCCCGCTCATCCCCACGATCGCTATCGCACCCTCGGGAACGTCGGTCATCGTCCAATGCCTTTCCGATTGCTGCGGAGCCGCTGTGCGGCGGCGGCCTGCCGGGCGCGGCGGTCGCCGCCCCGCCGGGCGGCCGCCGTTCCTCCCGGTCCGTCCGCCGGTCCTTCCGGCCCTTCCGGCGCCGGACCGGGGCGGTCGAGGTGCGCGGCGAGCGCCGCGACCGTGGGGTACCGGAACAGATCGACGAGCGACAGGGCGTCCTCGTCGTACCGCTCGCGCAGCGCCGCCAGGACCGCGAGCAGCCGTACCGAATTGCCGCCCAGGTCGAAGAAGTTGTCGTGCGCGCCGACCCGGTCGAGGGTCAGCACCCGCGCCCACACCCGTGCGACGTGGTTCTCGGTGCCGCTGTCCGGCGCGCTGTACGTCTGCGCCAGCCGGGGCCGCACCGAGGGGGGTCCGGGCAGCCGCGCGCGGTCGACCTTGCCGGACCGGTTGAGCGGCAGCGCGTCCAGCCGGACGAAGACGTCCGGCACCATGTACCCGGGCAGCCGCTCGGCGAGCCGGGCGCGCAGCGTCCCGTCGGACGCGTCGCCGACGACGTACGCCACCAGCCGCCGGTCGTGCACGGCGGCCGCCGCGTGCGCGACGCCGGGCACGCCCGTCAGCACCGCCTCGACCTCGCCCAGCTCGATCCGGAAGCCGCGCAGCTTCACCTGCGCGTCGGTGCGGCCCAGATAGTGCAGGACCCCCCGGGCGTCGAACCGTCCCAGGTCGCCCGTGCGGTACATCCGGGTCCCGGGCGGGCCGTACGGGTCGGCCACGAACCGCTCGGCGGTCATGCCCGGCTGCCCGGTGTACCCGCGCGCCAGGGACGCCCCGGCGACGTAGATCTCGCCCGCCACCCCGACCGGGACGGGCCGCAGACGCGCGTCCAGCACACAGACGCGGGCGCCGGGCACCGCCTGCCCGATCACCACGGGCTCGCCCGGCCGCAGATCGGCGGTCGTGGCGTAGACGGTCGCCTCGCTGGGCCCGTAGGCGTTGACGATCCGCCGCCCCGGCGCGCTCAGCCGCCCGACCAGCTCCGCCGGGCACGCCTCGCCGCCGACGGCGAGGGTACGCAGCGCGGGCAGGGCGCCGCCCGCGCCGTCGGGCAGCAGCATCGCGGCCGACGGCGGCAGGAACACATAGGTGATCGCCGCGTCCCGCAACCGCTCGAACAGGGCCTCCCCGAGCCGCTCGTCCTCCAGGGCGATGTGCAGCTCGGCGCCCGCGACCCAGGGGAAGAAGAGGTCCGAGACGGCCACGTCGAACCCCGACGAGACGAACTGCAGCACCCGGTCGTCGCCCGTCACGGGAAAGGCGGGCCGCACGGCGACCGCCAGGTTGACCAGTGCCCGGTGCTCCACGGTCACGCCCTTGGGCACCCCGGTCGATCCCGAGGTGTACAGGACGTACGCGGCGTCCCGGGGCCCGGGCGCCGGACCGTCGGCCGGGTGGGGGCCGCCCGATCCGGCCGGCTGGTCCACCCGCAGGCGCGGGACACCCAGGTCCCGGTCCGTGCCCGCCGCCGTCAGCAGCAGCGAGGTGCCGGAATCCTCCACCATGTGGACCAGCCGGGCCTCGGGGTGGGCCGGGTCGAGCGGCACGTACGCCCCGCCCGCCCGCAGCACCGCCAGGGCCGCGATCCCCATGTCGGCCGAACGGGGCAGCAGCAGGCCGACCCGCACGCCCGGCCGCACCCCCGCCGCCCGCAGCCGCCCCGCCAGGGCGTCGGCGCGCGACAGCAGTTCGCGGTACGTCAGGCGGACCGCGCCGCACACCAGGGCGACGGCGTCGGGCCGCTCGGCGGCCCGGTCCGCCACCAGGTCCGGGACCAGACGGTCCGCCGGCGCGGCCTCGGCCGTACGGTCCGCCGCCGCCAGCACCCGGGCCCGCTCGTCCGCCGCCACCGCGTCGATGTGCGAGAGGGGCACGTCGGGCCGGGCCAGCGCCCCGTCGAGCAGCGTCCGGAAGCTCTCCGCCCAGCCGCCGACCGTCGCCGCGTCGAAGAGCCCGGCACGGTGGATGAACTGCGCCGACAGGTCCTCGCCCCACCGCTCCACGTGCAGGTGCAGGTCGAACTTGGCCGTGTCCAGGTCCAGCGGGGACCGCGACACCTCGGCGTCCGCCAGCCGCAGCCCCAGGTCCGTGTCGTCGTCGTACGCGAACACCACCTGCACCACCGGGTCGTGGCTGGTCTCGCGGGCGGGCGCCACCGCGTCCACCACCGCCTCGAACGGTGCGTCCTCGTGCGGCCGGGCGGCCACCAGCCTCTCCCGCAGCCGCCCGATCAGCTCGCCGTACGACGGGTCGCCGCCCAGGTCCACGCGGAGCGCGAGCGTGTTGGTCAGCATCCCGACCATGTCCTGGAGCTCCGCCCGGTCCCGTCCCGACACCGGGAAGCCGATCACCAGGTCCTCGCTGCCCGACAGCCGCCCGAGGAAGGCCGCGTAGGCGGCGAACAGCGCCATGAACGGCGTCGCGCCGCGCGCCCCGGCCACCCCGGCCAGCCGTTCGCGCACCCGGGCGCCCAGTGCGAACCGGTGCGTCCCGCCTGCGGTGGAACGGACCGCGGGGCGCGGCCGGTCCAGCGGCAGCGCCACCGTCGCGGGCGCGCCGCGCAACTGCCCCGCCCAGTGCTCCACCGCGCGGTCGTACGCGCCGGACGCCATCCGCTCCCGCTGCCAGGCCGCGTAGTCCGGGTACTGGAGGGGCAGGTCCGGCGGCTCGTACGGCACGCCCCGCAGCCTCGCCGCGTAACCGGCCGACAGGTCCCGCAGGATCACCTGGAGCGACCAGCCGTCGCAGACCAGGTGGTGGGCGACGAGCAGCACGCGGTGGGCGCCGTCGTCCGTCGCGTACACCCTCGCCCGCAGCAGTGGCCCGGCCGCCGTGTCGAACGGCCGCGCCGCCTCGGCGCGCATCCGCGCCTCGGCCGCCTCCGCCGGAAGGCCCGACTCCCGCCGGACGTCCGCCCGGCCGGCGGCGGACACGATCTGCACGGGCGACCCGTCCGGGCCGGTGCGGAAGACCGTACGCAGTGCCTCGTGCCGTGCCACCAGCGCGTCCATGGCACCGTGGAAGGCACCCATGTCGAACGGACCGCGCACGAGGAAGGCGGCGGGCACGTGGTACTGCGCCGAGCCCGGGTCCAGCTGGTCCAGCACCAGGAGACGGCTCTGCGCGTCGGAGAGCGGGAACTCGTACTCCTCGTCCTCCCCGGCGGCCCCGTACTCCTCGTCCTCCCCGGCGGCCTCGGCCGCGTCGGTGTTCTCGATGGTCCCGGTGGTCCCGGTGGTCCCGGTGTCCTTGACGTCCGTCACTCGTGTTCCCCCCGCAGTACGTCTTCGAGGACCGCGGCGACAGCGGCCGCCGGCCCCGGATCGAGCACATCACCGTGGCGGCAGTCCAGTTCGTGGACGTCCACGGCCGACGCCCAGGGCCGCCAGGCCGCGGCCTTCGCCTCCGTCGTGGCCTCCGGGGCGCGCGTCGCCGAGAAGAGGACCAGCGGCCCGTCGTACGCCGAGGGCCGCCAGGACCGGGCCAGCCGCACATGGTGCGCGCACCCGTCCGCCACGGCCGCCAGCCGGGTGTCGTCGAAGCCGGCGAGCACACCGCCGCCGTCCCGTACGCGTGCGAACACCTCGGCACGCCCCGGCGGCGGCCCGGCGCCCTCGGGCCCCCCGTCGTTGCCGTCTCCGGCGTCGGCGACGCCCTGGTGGAGCAGGATGCGCAGCGCCTCCCGCTCCACCCGTGCCGGATCGAGCGGCCGCCGGGCCACCTCGGCCGGCTTCGGCATGGCGTCCAGGACGGCGAGCAGCCCCACCTCCTCGCCCGCCCGGCGCAGCAGGACGGCCATCTCATGGGCGAGCGGCCCTCCGAAGGAACGCCCCAGGAGCAGGTACGGCCCGTGCGGCCGCACCTCGCGCACCCGGCGCACGTACTGCTCCGCCAGCGCCGTCATCGTGGGCGGCAGCGCGGTGTCACCGAGCAGGGCGGGCGACTGGAGGGCGTGGACCGGCCGGCCGGGGGACAGATGGGGCAGCAGCGCGCCGTAGGCCCAGCCCAGACCGAAGCCCGGATGCACACAGAACAACGGCGTCCCGCCGCCGCCCGCGCGCAGCGTGACCAGCGGTGCGAAGCCATGGGCCTCTTCCTCGCGCCCGGCGCCGCGACCGAGCCGGGCCGCGAGCCGGGCCGGTGTCGGAGCCTCGAACAGGACGGCGACCGGCACCGGCGTCCCGAGCGCCTCCTCGATCCTGGACGTCAGCCGCAGGGCGAGCAGGGAGTGGCCGCCGAGCGCGAAGAAGTCGCTGTCGGGCCCGGCCCCGGGAGCGCCGAGCGTCTCGGCGAACAGGGCGCACAGGGTGGCCTCGCGCCCCGGCCTGGGCACCCGCCCGCCGAGCGCCGGCGGAGCCGGGTCGGGCAGCGCCGCCCGGTCCACCTTGCCGTGCGCGTTGAGCGGTACGGCGTCGACGCGCGCCCACAGGGAGGGCAGCAGGTGCGCCGGCAGCACGCGCGCCGCCTCCTCGCGTACGGCGCCCAGGCCGGCGCCCGCGGCGAGGACCAGATGCGCGGCGAGCACCTTGCCGCCCGCCCGCGGACGGGCGGTCACGACCGCGCGCACGACGCCGGGGCACCGGGCCAGGGCGGCCTCCACCTCGGCGGGCTCGACGCGGTGGCCGCGCACCTTGACCTGGCCGTCGGCCCGGCCAGCGAACTCCAGGACGCCGCTGCCCGCAACCCGCCGCACCAGGTCACCGGTGCGGTACATCCGGCTGCCCGGCGGGCCGTACGGGTCGGCGACGAACCGCTCGGCCGTCAGGCCGGGGCGCCTCAGGTACCCGTGCGCCAGGCCGGCCCCGGCCACGTACAGCTCCCCGACGGTGCCGTCCGGGACGGGGCGCAGCCCGGCGTCCAGGACGTGGGCGCGGGTGTTGTCCAGGGGCAGGCCGATGCCCTCGGCCCCCGCGGTCGCGAAGACCGTCGTCTCGGTGGGCCCGTAGCCGATGACGACGGAGGTGCCCGGGCAGTGCGCCCGTACGCGGCGTACGGCTTCGGCGTCGACGACGTCGCCGCCCGTCCAGACCTCCCGCGTCGTCCCGAGGACCCCGGGCGCCCGGTCGGCGACGAGCCGGAACAGCTCCGCCGTCAGCCAGAGCCCGGTGACGCCCTCGTCGGACAGCACCCGCCCGAGGACCTCAGGCGTCGACGGGCCGGCGGGGGCGACCACGACGGCCCCGCCGTTGAGGAGGGGCACCCACACCTCGTAGGTGGCGGCGTCGAAGGTGTGGGGGCTGTGGAACAGCACCCTTCGGTGGGCGCCGCCGCGCAGGAGGCCGTCCGACGCGAGCTCGACGACCGCCCGGTGCGGGACGACGACCCCCTTGGGCTCGCCCGTCGAGCCGGACGTGAACATGAGGTACGCGGCGCTGTCGGGGTGCGCGACGACGCCGCCCCCGGCCCCCGCCACGGGGACCCCGGCGGGCTCGTCGTCCCGCAGGCGCAGTTCGCGGACCCCCTCCGGCAGCGGTCCCGCGCCCCCGTCCGGGGTCAGTGCCAGGCGCGCGCCCGACGACGACAGAAGCCGCCGTACCCGCTCCACGGGCTGGGACGCGTCCAGGGGGAGATAGCAGGCACCCGCCTTCAGCGTGGCCAGCTGGGCCACCAGCAGCGGCAGGGAGCGCGGCAGCAGCAGCGCCACCGTGTCCCCGGGGCGCACCCCCGAGGCGAGCAGGCGGGCGGCCAGCGCGTCGGAGCCGGCCGCCAGTTCCGCGTACGTCAGCTGCCGCCCGGGAGCGCGGACGGCCACCGCGTCCGGGGTGCGGGCGGCCCACTCGGCGAACCGCCCGGTGATGGTGGCCGCCGAGCCGTCCGGGCGCGGCACGGCCGGGCCCGCGGCCGCCGCCAGCAGCGCCGCCCGCTCCCCGGGCGGCAGCACCTCCAGCCGCCCCACCGGCCGCTCCCCGTCCCGCGCCAGCTCCTCGAACGCCCGCACCAGCCGGGCCGCCATCGCGTCCGGCGCGATGCCCCGGCGGCAGCTCAGCCGCAGCAGCATCCGCTCCCCCGTGACGACCGCCACGGTCACCGGATAGTGCGTCGCGTCCCCGGCCTCCACCAGCCGTACGGCGTCGGCCGGCGAGGACTGCGCGCGGGGAAAGTTCTCGAACGCCAGGACCGTGTCGAACAGTTCCCCCGCGCCCGCGTCCCGCTGCACCCGCGCCAGCCGCACATGGTGGTGGGGCGACAGCCGCAGCTGCTCCTCCTGGAGGCGGGCCAGCAGCCCGCCGACCGGCTCGTCGGCCCGCAGCCGCACCCGTACCGGCAGCGTGTTGATGAACAGGCCCACCATCTCCTCCACGCCCGGGAGATCGTGCGGCCGGCCCGATACGACCGCGCCGAACACCACGTCCCGCGCGCCGGTCGTGCGGCCCAGGACCAGCGCCCAGGCCGCCTGGACCACGGTGTTGAGGGTGACCCCGCACGCGGCGGCGCGTCGCACCAGCGCGGCGGTGAGCGCGGCGGACAGCTCGACGTCCAGCACGTCGGGCTCGCCCTCCCCGCCGCCGGGCGCCGCCCGGTGACCGCTCCCGAGCAGCGGCGGACGCTCCAGACCCGCCAGGGCCCGCCGCCACTCGGCCTCGGCCGGCCCGGTCTCCTGCCGTCGCAGCCACGCCAGGTAGTGCCGGTAGGGCGCGGGAGCGGGCAGCGGGCGGTCCGCGCACAGCGCCGCCAGGTCCCGGGCCAGCACCGGCAGCGACCAGCCGTCCAGCAGGATGTGATGGAACGTCAGGACCAGGTCGGCGCCGGTCGCGTCGTGCACCAGCGTGCCCCGCACCAGCGGAGGCCGGGCCATGTCGAAGCGGCGCGCCCGGTCCTCGGCCATCAGCTCCCGGACGTCGGCCCCCTCGGCCCGCCCGGTCTCCCGCCACTCCACGGCGGCCTCGCGCGGGACGAGCTGCACCGGCTGTTCCAGGCGCCGGTGCCGGAAGCAGGCCCGCAGGTTCGGGTGCCGCTCCAGCAGCGCCGCCACCGCCTCCCGTACGGGCGCCCCGGGCGCGACGCGGAAGCGCGCCTGCACGACGTAGGGATCGGGCCCCTCGCCGTCCCGCAGCGCGTGGAAGTACAGGCCCTCCTGCGCCGGGGAGAGCGGCAGTACGTCGGCGAGCCGCCCCGTACTGCCCGTGCCCCCCGTGCCCGCGGTGGTCATTCCCGTGCTCACAGGTCGCCCTCCAGCATGGCCAGCTGGTCCTGCGACAGGTCCACGAGGTCGAAGTCCGACGCGGTGTACCCGCCCGTCCCCTCCCGGGCCGCGTGCGCCACCAGCACCTCGACGGCCTCGCGCCACAGCTGTGCCAGCCGTCGTGCCGCGGTCTCGGCCGGTGTCCCTTCCGGGTACGACCATCCGGCGACCAGGCCCCGGTCCAGCACCACCGCGTCGATCTCGACCGCGTGCGCCAGCGGCACCGCGTCCGCCGCCGCCCCGAGCAGCTCACCGCCCGCCGCGTCGCCCCCCGTCAGCCGCCCGAGGTAGTTGAAGCGCACATCGGGCACGGGCAGCCCGGCCAGCTTCCCGGCCGTCTCCGGGTTCAGGTACCGCAGCAGACCCCACCCCAGACCACCGGACGGGACCGCGCGCAGCTGCTCCTTGATCCGCTTGAGGGCCTCGCCGGCGTCCGGCGCCGAGGGATCCCAGAAGCCGCCGCCCGCGACGGGTCCGCCGTCGAGCCGCACCGGGTACTGGGTGGTGAACCAGCCCACGGTCCGCGAGACGTCCACGTCGTCGGCGAGCGGCTCACGCCCGTGCCCCTCCAGGTGCACCAGCAGGCCGCGTCCCCGCCCGCTCCCGCGCCACCGCTCGACGGCCGCCGTCAGCGCGGTCAGCAGGACCGCGTCCACACCGCAGTTGAAGGCCGTGGGCACGCGGCCGAGCACCGCCTCGGTCACCTCGGCGCCGAACGCGACCGTGAACGTCCCCCGCCGCGCCCCCGCCCCGGGCCGCCCGCCGACGGTGTCCGGTCCGTCCGCCGGTCCGCCCGCGAGCCGGGCGTCGGGCCCCGCCAGCGCCCGCGCCCACCAGTCCGGTTCCACGTCCGCGCGCTCCGGTCGCAGGGCCTCCTCGCGCAGCAGCGCGGCCCACCGCCGCAGCGGCGTCCCGCCCACGGCCCGGCCCCCGTCGCCCTCCCTGGGCTCCTCGCCCGACAGCGCGGCCGCCAGCTCCGGGCCCAGCACCCGCCAGGACACCCCGTCCACGGCCAGATGGTGGACGGTCAGCAGCAGCCGGCCCTCCCGACCGGCCCCGGCGTCCTGCCACACCGCCCGCAGCATCTCGCCCCGGAACGGATCCATCCGGTCGTCCGGCGGCGGCTCCCGCAGCACCGGTACCGTCACCGAGCCGGCCGGCCTGACCTCCAGCTCGTCGCCCAGCAGCCGCATCCGCAGCGCTCCGTGCCGGTCCACCAGCCCCTGCACCGCGCCGGCCACCAGCGACGCGTCCGCACCCGCCGGGACCGGGAACACCATCGACTGGGTGAACGCGGCCGTGTCACCGCCCTGTTCACGCCACCAGTGCATGATCGGCGTCAGCGGCACCCGCCCCGCGTCCTCCTGCGCGCCGGCGCCCGTCGGGGCGGCGTCGCGCGCCACCAGCGCCAGCCCCGCCGGGGTGCGGGCGGTGAACACGTCCCGCGGCGTCAGCGCCAGGCCGGCCGAGGCCGTCGCCCGGCCGGCCAGCTGGATCGCCATGATGCTGTCGCCGCCCAGCCGGAAGAAGTCGTCGTCCGCGCCGACCGACGGCACCCCCAGCACCTCGGCGAAGAGCGCGCTCAGCGCCGCCTCGCGCGGTGAGGCGGGCGCCCGGCCCTCGGGCACCTCCGGGGCGGGCAGCGCGGCCCGGTCCAGCTTGCCGTTCGGGCCCAGCGGCAGCGCGTCCAGCACCACCACGTCGGACGGCACCATGTGCGCGGGCAGCAGCGCCGCCGTGTGCGCGAGCAGCGCCCGCACCTCCACCGGCCCGCCGGGCACCGCGTAGCCGACCAGCCGCCTTCGGCCGGGGACGTCCTCCCGTACGACCGCCACCGCGTCCCGTACCGACGGGTGCGCGGCCAGCGCGGCGGCCACCTCGCCCGGCTCGACCCGCAGACCGCGGAGCTTCACCTGGTCGTCGGCCCGCCCCAGGCAGTCCAGGCCACCGTCCTCCCGGCACCGCGCCAGGTCGCCCGTCCGGTACATCCGCGACCCGGGCGGCCCGTACGGATCGGCGATGAACCGTTCGGCGGTCGGCCCGGGGCGTCCCAGGTAGCCGCGCGCCAGCCCCTCGCCCGCCAGGTACAGCTCGCCGCGCACCCCGACGGGCACCGGCCGCAGCCGCTCGTCCAGGACGTACGCGCGCGTGCCCGGCACCGGCGTACCGATCGGGGGCGGCGAGCCGTCCGCGACCAGGGGCCCGGCCAGGGTGGCGCCCACCGTCGACTCGGTCGGACCGTACGCGTTGTACAGCCGCCGCCCGCTCACCGCCCACCGGGCCACGAGCTCCGGCGGGCAGGCCTCCGCGCCCACGGCCAGCGCGCGCAGCGCCGGGTACACCCCGTCGGGCACGCTCGTGAGGACCGACGGCGGCAGCAGCGCGAAGGTGATCCGCCCACGGTCCAGCAGCCCCCCGAGCGCGGACCCGGCCGACGTGCCCGGGGGCGCCACGACCAGCGTGGCACCGGCCGCGAAAGCCAGCGCCATCTCCCCGACCGAGATGTCGAACGCCGGGGACCCCAGCTGGAGCACCCGGTCCGCGGGCCCCAGGCCGAACCGCTCGCCGTAACCGCGGGCGAACGCCGCGACACCGGCGTGCGTGACGGTGACGCCCTTGGGCCGTCCGGTCGTCCCCGAGGTGTGGATGACGTAGGCGGCGCTCCGGGCGCCGAGCTCCCGGCGCTCCAGCGGCGGGCCGCCGTAGCAGCGCTCGTCGAGGATGAGCAGCGGTATGTCGCCGGGCAGGTCCGTGCCCGCCTCGGCGACGATCAGCACCGGTGCCGCCGCGGCCAGTACGGACCGCACGTGACCGGCCGGGTAGCCCGGGTCCACCGGCAGATGGGCGGCGCCCGCCCGCTGCACCGCGAGCGCGGCCACCACCGACGCGGGCGAGCGGCCCAGCGCCAGCGCCACGAGCCGCTCCGGCCCCGCCCCGCGCTCCACGAGCAGCGCGGCCAGCCGGTCCACCCGGTCGGCGAGCTCCGCGTACGTCAGCGACAGGTCGCCGCACTCCAGCGCCACCGCGTCCGGGGCGGCCGCCGCCCGGCGCGCCACCATGTCCGGCAGGGACAGCGGCGCGGGCGCCGCGGGCCCGGCCGCCTCGGCCGGCAGCCGTGCCCGCTCCGCCTCCGGCACCAGGCTGTGCGCGCGCAGCGGTACGTCGGGCTCCGCGGTGAAGCGGCGCAGCAGCTCCACGTACGCCTGCGCCCAGCGGCCCACCACCGCCGGCGAGAACAGCTCCGTACGGACCTCGAAGCTGCCCTCCATGCCGTCCTCGGCGTCCCGCACGATGCCGACGAGGTCGTGCTCGCCGCCCGTGTGGATCCGCTCGGGCTCGGCGAACTCGCGCAGCGAGCGCACACTGCGCTGCTGCGACAGGTGCATGAACACCCACTGGAACAGGGGCGAACGGCCCGCGCTGCGCTCGGGCGCGGCCGCCGAGACGATCCGCCCCACGGGTACGTCGGCGTTCGCCATCACCTCGGGGAAGTCCGCCACGAACCGCGCCAGCACCTCACCGAACGAGTCGTCCGGCCCGAACCGCCAGCGGGTCGGCACGGCGTTCATGACGTACCCGATCACCCGCTCGAGGCCCTTGGCGGACCGGTTGGCGGTCGGCGTGCCGAGCACCAGGTCGTCCGCGCCCGACAGCCGGTGCGCCAGCGCCGCGAAGGCCGCCATCAGCACGACGTACACGGAGGCGCCCCGCCGGCGGGCCAGCGCCCGCACCGCGTCGGCGGTCTCCCGGTCGATCAGGAACGGCACCTGGGCGATGCCCGAGCCGTTCCCCGCGGGCGCGCCCGGCACGGTCAGCGCCCCCGGCGGCCGCTCCAGATAGCGTCGCCAGAAGGCGAGCCGCGCCTCGAACACCCCCGACCGGTCCAGCTCGTCCTGCCACGAGGCGAAATCGGCGTACTGGACCGGCGGGCGGGACAGCCGGGGCGTGTCCCCGTCCCGCACCGCCCGGTACGCCTCGGCGAACTCGCTCTGCAGCACGTCGAAGGACCACCAGTCGGTGATGATGTGGTGCAGGCTCAGCATCAGCGTGGAGCGCCGGTCGTCGACCGTGACGAACCGGGCCCGGATCAGCCGGTCCCGCGCCAGGTCGAACGGCCGCCGGCGGAACGCGTCGAACGCCTCGGCGATCCCCAGTCCCGTCCCGCGCAGGTCCTCGCGCTCCAGCGGGAACGGCCCGTCGTCGGGGAAGTCCAGCCACAGGTCCCCGGCCTCGCCGCTGATCCTGGCGCGCAGGATGTCGTGGTGCTCCCGCACCAGCGTCAGGGCCGCCGTCAGCTGCCCGGGGTCGACGGGCCCGTCGAAGTGGTAGGCCGAGCAGAGGTTGAGGGCCGGGGTGCCCGGATACAGCGAGTCGTACACCCACAGGTCCTCCTGGGCGGGGCTGAGCCGCACCGGACCCTTCCCGTCCCTGGGCGGTACGACGGCGGGGACCGTACCGGCCCGGCCGGCCTCCACCAGGCGGCGCATCAGCCGCACCCGTTGCTCGGAGCCGAGGGCGCTGAACCGGTCGGCGGGGGAAGCGGTGGTCATCGGACATCCTTCTGGAGTTCGGCCAGCCGGTGCAGCCCGGCCAGCACCTCTTCCCGGCCGAGGCCGAAGTCGATGAAGCACGCCACCTCGTCGACGCCGAGGTCCACGAGGTCGGCGAGCATCGTGCGGCAGGTCTCGGCCGAGCCGAGGAGTGACCCCCAGGTCAGATACCTGCGGAAGGCGAAGTCGGCCATCATGGCGGTCTGTTCGTCCGTCAGCTCCGCGGTGCGCCGGTCCGCGGACCGGTTGGCCGAGGTCTGGCGGACGTACGACCTGAGGTACGTCTTCAGGGGCGCCTCGGCCAGTCGCCGGGCCTCCTCGTCGTCCGCGCCGACGAAGGTGTGCGCCATCAGCGTGACCCGGCCGTGCGGGCCGGTGCCGCCCTGGTCGGGGGCGGCGGCGCAGGCGGCCCGGTAGCGGGCGATGTGGGCGGCGAGCCCGTCGCGGCCCTGCCCCACGGTCGCCCCGAGGACACCGGTGCGCAGCCGGCCGGCCGCCTCCCAGGTCTCCGGGCTGCCGGACGTGGTCAGCCACAGGGGCAGCGTGCCCTGCACCGGACGGGGCTGGGGCCGCACCCGGACCATCTCGCCGGTGCCGTCGGGGAATTCCGCGGCCTCGCCCGCCCAGAGCCGCCGCAGCAGCGGAATGTCGTCCAGCATCCGCTCCCGCCGGCCGGCGTAGCTGCCGGGGGAGAGGACGAAGTCGGCGGAGTGCCAGCCGGTCGCCGCCGACAGGCCGATCCGGCCGTGCGACAGGTTGTCGACGACTGCCCAGTCCTCGGCCACCCGCAGCGGGTGGTGCAGCGGCAGCACCACGCTGCCGGCCCGGATGCCGATCCGCTCGGTGGCCACGGCCAGCGCGGCGCTGAGCACGGGCGGGCTGGGGAAGACCTGCCCGACCTGCTGGAAGTGCCGCTCCGGTGTCCAGAGGGCGTGGAACCCGAGCCGGTCGGCGGTACGGGCGATGTCGAGGATGTCGTCGTACGTCCGCTCGTGCCGGGTCGCACCGGCGTCGGCGCCGAAGAACATCACGCTGAGGTCCACGGCACCTCCTCCCGCTCCTGCGTCTGCTCCTGCTTCCGGGGGTTCCCGGCCGGGGTGAGCGGGGCCGGGGGGCCCTGCGTGACCGGCATGGCCTGCGGGGCACGCGGGCCCGCCGGGGGATCCACGGCCGGGGTGCTCCGGGCCGCGGCCTTCCGGGTGCTCCGGCGCGGCACGCGGGCCCGCCGGGGGATCGGGGCGCCGGCGGCGCCGTCCGCGCCGCCGGCCCCGGACTCCAGCGCGGCGGCCAGCCCGGCGACCGTCGGCGTGGCGAAGAGCTGGGCGGCCGTGACGGTGCCGACGCCGGACGTGGTCAGCCGGGCCGCGACCCGCACCGCCCGCAGCGAGTTCCCGCCGAGCAGGAAGAAGTCGTCATGGACGCCGATCCGCTCGACACCGAGCACGTCCGCCCAGACGCGGGCGACGCGCCGCTCCAGCGGGCCGGGCGGGCCGAGTGGCGCGGGCAGGGCGGCCGGCGCGCCCGCCGCCGCCTCCCGGGCCGCACCGGCCACCGCGCCTCCCGGGTGCGGCGGTCGCGGCAGGTCGAGCCCGGAGACGCGGACGCCGGGGTCGGCGACCGCCGCCTCCAGCGTCCGTACGAGCGCCTCCGCGAGCCACTCCACCGTCTCCCGCTCCAGGGCGCCCGTGCGGTACTCCAGGGTGATCACCACATCGTCCGGCCTCCCGTCCGCGGTGTGGCGGTCGGCCACGTCGATCAGCAGCTCGAACCGGGCGGCTCCGGTCCGCACCACCTCGACCTCGGTCCCGGCACCCGGCAGGTCCACCCGTGCCCGGGCGTTGTTCTGCAGGGCGAGCACGACGTCCGTGAACGGCTGCCGGCCCGGCCGCCGGGCCGGGTTCACCGCCTCCACGACCGCCTCGAACGGCACGTCCTGGTGGGCGAGGGCCGCCAGGTCGGTGTCGCGCACCCGGGCCAGGAGGTCGCGCAGGGCGGGGTCGCCCGACGCGTCGGTGCGCAGCGCCAGCATGTTGACGAAGAATCCGACCACGTCGTCCGCCGACCCGTCGGTGCCGCGCGCGGCGACGGGGGCGGCGACGACCGTGTCCTCGCCCGCCCCGGCCCGCGCGAGCACGGCGGCCAGCGCGGTGTGCAGCACCATGAAGAGGGTGGCCCCGTGTGCGCGGCCCAGCTCCAGCAGCCGCGCGTGGGCCGCGCCGTCCAGCCGCCGTACGACGGTGCCGGCCGCCGCCGACCCGGTGTCCCCGGCCCGCAGGGGCAGCGCGGGCACCCGCGCGCCGGACAGCGTCCGGCGCCAGTGGGCGAGCTGCCGCTCCCGAAGCCCCGCGAGCCGTTCACGTCTTCGCCGCCCGAGCTCGGCGTACCCGGCGGGGACGGGCGTCCGCTCCCGCCCCGCGTAGGCCCGTGACAGGTCCCCGAACAGCGGTGACAGGGACCAGCCGTCGGCCGCGATGTGGTGCACGACCAGCAGCAGGGCATGCTCGTCGGGCCGCTCGCGGACGGTGAACAGCACGGCGTGCACCGGTAGTTCGCCACTCAGGTCGAACCGGTGCCGGGCGGCCTCGGAGATGCTTCTCTCCAGATCGGCGGCGGCCACCACCGACCGCGTCAGCCGGGGGCGGGCCGCCCCACCCGTCAGCACCCGCCGCACCGGCTCCCCGTCGACCTCGTCGAAGAGCGTGCGCAGCGCCTCGTGCCGGGTGACGACCTCGTCGAGCGCGGCGCCGAGCGCGTCCGCGTCCACGTCGCCGCGCAGCCGGACGAGCAGGGGCATGGTGTACGCGACGCCCGCGTCGATCCGGTCGAGGAACCAGAGCCGGCGCTGGGCGTCCGACAGCTCGTCGGCCCCCGCCCCGCCGCCGCCCGTGGTCCCGCCGGCGGCTTCCGCCTCCGGGGCGGGGGCGGCTCCCGCGGCCCCGGTGGCCCGCGCGGCGGCGACCCTGGGGGCCAGCCCGCCCGGGGTCGGCGCCTCGAAGAGCGTCCGTACGCCGATCTCGGCACCGAGCGCCGTACGGACGCGTCCCAGCAGCCGGGCGGCGAGCAGGGACTGCCCGCCCAGGGCGAAGAAGTCGTCGTCGACACCCACCGACGCCACGCCCAGCACCTCCGAGAACAGCCCGCACAGCGCCCTCTCCAGCGCGCCGGACGGCTCCGCGCCGAGGGCGCCGCCGCTGCCGCGCACCGCCCGGGGCGCGGGCAGGGCCGACCGGTCCAGCTTCCCGTTGCCCGTCAACGGCAGCGCGTCCAGCGTCACGAAGGCGCCCGGCATCAGGTGGGCGGCCAGCACGCTCCTCGCGTACCGGCGGAGCTCGCCCTCGTCGTACCCCGGGCGCCCCACCACATAGGCGACGAGCCGCAGTTCGCCCGCGTGGTCCTCGCGGGCCACCACCGCGACCCGGCGGACGTCCGCGTGCCGCGCCAGCACCGCCTCGACCTCACCCGGCTCCACGCGAAAGCCCCGGATCTTGACCTGGGCGTCGGACCGCCCGACGAACTCCAGCACCCCGTCCGGGCGCCGCCGCACCAGGTCCCCGGTGCGGTACATCCGTGTCCCCGGCCCGCCGTACGGGTCGGCGACGAACCGCTCCGCGCTCACGCCCGGCTGCCCCGCGTACCCGTCGGCGATGCCCGCCCCGGCCGCGTACAGCTCCCCGGTCGTTCCGTCCGGGACCGGCCGCAGCCGTGCGTCGAGGACGTGGACCCGCTTGCCGGCCAGCGGCCTTCCGATGGGCACGGGACGCCCCTCGCGCACGTCCTCGGGCGTGATGGCGTGGACCGTCAGGAAGACCATGCCCTCCACGGGCCCGTATCCGTTGGACAGGCGCACCGACGGCCACCGCTCCAGGGCCCGGCGCACATGGCCCGGGGAGAGCGCCTCACCACCGACGACGATCTCGCGCACCCCCTCCAGGGCGTGCGGATACTCGTCCACGATCACGTTGAAGAGGCTGCCGGACAGATACATCGACGTGACACCGTGCTCGGCGACCAGCCGGCCCATCACCACCGGGTCCGGCCGCTGCCCCGGGTGCAGCACGCACGTCCCGCCGCTGAGCAGCGGACCCCACAGCTCCATCGCGAAGGCGTCCCACGAGACCGGGGAACACTGCAGCCACACCGCGCCCGCGCCGAACCGGGCGAAGTCCTGCCCCGTCACGGTGGCGGTCACGGAGTGATGGGACGCCACGATGCCCTTGGGCCGCCCGGTGGAACCCGAGGTGAACATCACGCACGCGGCGTGCGACGCGTCGACAACCCCGGAGCGCTCCCCGTTCCCGCCCTTGTTCCCGCCCGCCCGTCCCGCCGCGCCCGTGTCCCCGTCCCCGTCCCCGTCCCCGCCCCCGTCCTCGACCAGGACCGTCCGGCCGGGGCCGTCCCAGGGCGCGCCGCGCCGCGCCACCACGACATCGGCGCCCGCGTCGGCGGCCATCGCCCGCAGCCGTCCGGCGGGGAACTCGGGGTCGAGCATCACATGGGCGGCGCCCGCCTTCAGCACCCCGAGCTGGGCGACCACCATCTCCGTGGACCGCTCCACGTACACCCCGACGCGCGCCCCGCGCCCCACCCCGCTCCGGAGCAGCAGAGCGGCGAACCGGGCGGCGCGCGCGTCGAGTTCGCGGTACGTCAGCCGTTCGTCCCCGTACACGAGGGCGGTGGCGTCCGGCGTACGGCGGGCCTGCTCCTCGAACAGCTCGTGCACACACCGGCCCATGTCAGGATCCGCCGCCGCGTATGGACGCCGGGCGCAGGTCCGTCCAGTGCTCCTCGACGTACGCGAGGGCCTCGGGCCGCGGGCTCGCGGCGAGGGCGACGGTCCACCCCCGCGGTACGTCGATCCCCTCGGGCCAGAGCGAGTGCTGTGCCTCGTCGTTGACCAGCACGAGGTAGCGCCCGTCCTCGTCCTCGAACGGATTCGTCCTCACATCACCCATGCCACTCATTCCCCCTTCAGGTCGGGAAGCAGTACGTCGATGTCGCGCACGGAGCGCCGGGCCAGCCCCCACAGCGCCACGGCGATTCCGCACACACCGGCGATGAGCAGCATGGCGGCCATGCCGCTGCCCGGTCCGTCGCCCAGCACCGGCCCGAGCAGCACGAAGACCCCCGTGCCGGCGGCCGCCTGCGGTTCGAAGACGTGGTCGGCGAGCGGTCCGGACACGGCGGTGGCCAGCGGTACGGAGAGCTGCGACAGGAACACGACCGCACCGAAGACCCGGCCGTGCCACTCCTGCGGCACCTTGGTCTGGACGAGGGACTGCATCGCCCCGTTGACCACGGGCATGATCAGCGCGCCGATCAGGATGGCGACGCACCACCCCACGACACCACCGGCCAGGGCCATCGCCACCTGGGCCGACAGACACATGCCGATGATGCCGGCCATCATCCCGCGGCCCCGGTCCCGAGGCCCGCCCCAGACCGCCATGAGCAGCCCGCCCGCCACCCCGCCGATCCCGATGGCGGTGTTGACGCTCGCGAGTGCGGCGGCGTCGTTGCCGGTCCGGGCGAGGACCATGGGCTGCACGGCCGCGAACCCGAAGACCATCACCAGGTTGACCGCGCAGAACGTCAGCATGAGGTCGCGCAGGCCGGGTTGGGCGAAGAGGTAGCGCAGGCCCTCGCCGGCCTCGCGCAGGATGCGCTTGCGGGGCCCCGCGGAGCCCTTCGGCACCACGTCGCCCTTGAAGCGCACGACCCGGATGGTGACGAGGGCGATGGCGAAGCTCACCACATCGGCGACGAGGATGACCCCGATGCCGGACAGGGCGACCAGCAGCCCGCCGAGCGCGGGACCGCCCACGTCGGCGGCGCTCTTGGCGCCGGCCAGCATCCCGTTGGCCCGCTGCAGCTGGTCCTTGCGCACCAGCATCGGCACCGCCGAGGCCATGGCGGGGAACTGGAACGCGGCACTCACGCCGAGCAGGGCCACGGCGGGATAGATCTGCCAGGTGCCGAGCCCGCCCCCGGCGAAGTGCAGCGCGCACAGCGCTCCCAGGACGATCAGGCCGCTCGCGTCGGCCAGTTGCAGCGCCACGCGCTTGGTGCACCGGTCGATCAGGGCACCGGCCACCGGGCTCAGCAGGACCTGGGGCAGCAGCGCGCACAGGGAGAGGGCGGTGACGGCGGTGGCCCGTTCACCCGCGGACCACGCCTCGATGATGAAGGCGAACCGGAGGACGGAGTTGCCGACGAGCGACACGACCTGTCCGGCCCATATGAGCGAGAAACCCCCCATCCCTGCGAAGCGGCCAGGGCGGTGAGCTTGTGGCTCGGTGCCGCCCTCCACACGTAAGGACTTGCGCATGAAGACCCCGACGTCCGTAGCGGATCAGCGGGGTTGAATCTCGCACACAAGTCCGGTTCGATCAACCGTTTCAGCCAGGGAGGGGAACAGCCGTCCAAGGGCTCTCCGGATCGCTCACCAGGGCACGATGAGCCTGGAGGACGGGGGCGCACCGGCCGCCGGACCCCTCGCGGCCGGGTTGCGGACAGCGCGCGGGGACGCGCCCGGCGGGGAACTCCTCGCACCCCACCCCCGGACGCCGCCGCGCGCCACCCCCGTACGCCGCCGGGGCAGCACCCCGGCGCGTACGCCCGCGCCAGCCGCCGGCCGTCCTCGGACGCGGGGGTATTCCGGGCCTGCCGGCACTGGCCCCTCGTGCTCCTCGCCCTCGGCTCAGGTGGGGCGAAAAGGCACCGGGAACGGGAAACCGCAGGTCACCGCGGTGGCCGGGGTCGCAGCCACCGTGGCGGCGCGCGCCCGCGGGGAAACCTGGGGATCCTGGGTGCAGGAGCGCTGCCCAGCCCCTTACCGACGGATCCAGGTGGTGAGGCCGTGGACGGGACCGGCGAGACCGGCCGGGGACCGGCCGATCCATGCGTCGATCCCCTGGGCGAACCGTTCCTGCGGACGCGGTACGCCGTGCCGACGCGGCCGGCCGTCTTCCTGCGGCGCGAGCGGCTGGCCAGGCACCTCGACGAGGCGTCCCTGACACCGTTGACCATGGTCAACGGCTGCGCCGGGGCGGGCAAGACCCTGCTGGTCGCCGACTGGGCGGCAGGGCTTGAGCGGCCCGTCACCTGGCTCACCACCGACATGGTGGGGCAGGGGCCCGGCATGTTCTGGGCGTACCTGCTCCAGGCCCTGCGCACCTCCGGTACGCCGGTGTCCGCCCACGTCGGCCGTCCCGAGGAGGCGAACCGCGTGGACCACGCGCTGCTGGCGCGGCTCGCCGCCGACCTGAACGGCCGGGACCGGCCCGCGATCGTCGTGCTCGACGAGTACGACCGGGCCACCGCCCCGGAGCTGTCGGAGCAACTGCAGTTCGTCCTGCACCACGCGGGGCAGGGGCTGCGTCTGGTCCTCGTCACCCGCACCGAACCGCTGCTGCCGCTGCACCGCTACCGGGCCGCCGGGGACATGACGGAGATCAGGGACGCGGAACTGGCCTTCACGCCCGAGGAGGCCGCGGTGCTGCTGGACCTGCACGGGCTGCGCCTCGCCATGCCCGCCGCCCGCGCCCTCGTGGACCGCACCCGCGGATGGGCCGCCGGTGTGCGGTTGTGCGCCCTGGCCGCCCGGGAGAGCCCGGACCCCGAGAGGTACCTCAAGGAGTTCGAGGCGGACCGCGGCACGGTGGCCGACTTCCTGCTGGCGGAGGTGCTCAAGCGGCAGACACCCCAGACGCAGGATCTCCTGCTGCGCGTCAGCGTGCTGGAGCGCTTCTGTCCCGATCTGGCGGACGCGCTGACCGGGCGCGGCGACGCCGGGCCCCTGCTGGCCGGGCTGCACCGCGCGAACGCGTTCGTGGAGCACCTCGGGCACGCCTGGTACCGGCTCCATCCGCTGTTCGGGGACATCCTCCGCGCCCACCTGCGGGAGCGTTGTCCGGGGCTGGAGCCCGAACTCCACCGGCGGGCGGCCCGGTGGCTGCGGCGCCACGGATCCCTCTCGGAGACACTCGCGCACGGCGCCGCCGCCGCCGACTGGGAGTTCACCGCCGGCGCCCTCGTCGACGACCTCGCGATCGGTCAGCTCTTCACCGGCCGGCACTCCGGCGATCTGACCGGACTCTTCTCCCGCATGGGGCCCGAGGCCGGCGGTCGCGCGACGGAGCTCGTCCGCGCGGCCCGTGACCTGTCCCGCAACGACCTCGACCGGGGCCTGACCCATCTGGCCCGCGCCGAGGCGAGCCTGGCCGGGGCGGGCCCGGCCGGGGACACGCCCGCCGTGGCGGCCGCCCGGTTGAGCTGCGCCCTGCTGGAAGCCCTGGCGGCCCGGCTGACCGGGGCGCCCGGGAGGGCGGAGCGTGCCGCGGAGGCGGCCGGGGGACTGCGCGAGGAGGTGCCCGCCGACCTGCTGGACAGGCACCCCGAGCTCATCGCCCTGCTGGAGACCCATCTGGGCTCGGCGTGGCTGTGGGCCGGGAGCTTCGACCAGGCGCGCGCCGTCCTGTCCGCGGTGGCCGCGGGCCCGGGCGGGACCGCGACGGCGCTGGTGCGCGCGGAGTCCCTGGGCCACCTGGCGCTGATCGACTACCTCGACGGCTGGCTCGGCAGGGCGGAACGCAAGGCACTGGCGGCGCTGGGCGAGACGGAACGGTTCACCCCGTGCCCGGCCGGCTCCGACATCGGCCGGCTGGTCCTGGCCGCCGTGGCCGTCGAGCGCGACGAGCTGGAGCAGGCCCGGTCCCTCCTCGACACGGCGGCCGACCCGCACGCCCTGCCCCGGGACCCGGTGACGGTGGCGGGCCGGGCCCTCGCCACGGCACGGCTGCTGCTCGCCCGCGGAGACGTACGGGCGGCCGTCGCGGCCGCGGAACCGGCCGTCGTCACGGAGACCGCCTCCCCCTGGGCACAGGGCCACACGGCCCTGGTCGCCTCGGCCGCGCAGCTGGCCGCGGGCCACCCGGACGCGGCCGCCGAGCTGCTGCGGGCGGTACCCGAAGGCCAGGCGGCGTGCGCCGTGGGCGCCGCGCGGGCGCACCTCGCCGCGGGGGACCCCGCCACCGCGACCGACCTGCTCGACGGCGTGCGCACCGGGGGCCGCACCGGCCCCGCCGTCACCGTCCGGGCCCTGCTCCTCCGGGCGCGGGCCGCCGACACGGCGGGAGACCCCGCCGGCGCCCGCGTACTGGTCGCCCAGGCCCTCCAGGAGGCCCGGCGCGAGCGGCTGCGGCTCCCCTTCCTCGAAGCCGGCCCCTGGCTGCGGCCGCTGCTCGGCACCGGGCCCCTGCGGGAGCTCGCCCGGGGCTGGCTCGTCCCCGGTCCGCCCGGCCACGGCGAGCCGCCCCGGCCGGCCGGGACCCCTCCGCCCCCGGTGCCCGTCGAGGAGCTCAGCGGACGCGAGCGCGATGTGCTGCGGCGGCTGGCCCTGGCCATGTCGACGGAGGAGATCGCCGCCGACCTGTACGTGTCGGTGAACACGGTCAAGACGCATCTGAAGAGCGCCTACCGGAAGCTGGCGGTGAACCGCCGCAACGACGCGGTGCGCCGGGCGCGCGAACTGCGGCTGCTGTGACCGTTCGCCCGTGACGGGTGAGGCGCCGGAGGGACCTTTCCGCTGCGATGGAACCGGCGGCGGGGCACGCCCCGGCCGCCGCCCGGCCGTCCACACCGACGTCCCGGGCCGACCCGGCGAGGTGGACACCGTGGCGCGATGGCGGGCACTGATCGTCCTCGGCACCGCCCAGTTCCTGATGGTCCTGGACACGTCCGTCATGAACGTCTCCATCAGCAGACTGGTCGAGGACTTCGACACCGAGGTCACCGCCATCCAGGCCGTCATCACCCTGTACGCGCTGGTCATGGCGGCGTTCATGCTCGTCGGCGGCCGGCTGGGAGACATCCTCGGACGGCGGCGCATGTTCTTCCTCGGGCTCGTCGTCTACGCCGTCGGGTCCGCCCTGACCGCGATGGCGCCCACCCTGTGGGTCCTCGCGGTGGGCTGGTCGGTCATCGAGGGACTGGGGGCCGCGATGGTCCTGCCGTCCATGGCGGCCCTCGTCGCCGAGAACTACCCGGGGCGGGAGCGGGCCGTCGCCTACGGGGTCGTCGGCGGACTGGCCGGTGCGGGGATCGCGGTCGGCCCGCTGCTGGGCGGCTGGGTGACGACGTACCTCACCTGGCGGCTGGTCTTCGCCGGCGAGGTGGTCGTCGTCGTGGCCGTCCTGTGCTTCCACCGCGCGGTCGCGACGGCCCCCCGGACCGGGCCGCGCCCCCGGCTGGACGGCGTGGGAGCGGCCCTCTCGGCGGCCGCGCTGGGGCTGGGCGTGTTCGGGGTGCTGCAGAGCGGTACCTGGGGGTGGGTACAGCCCCGCAACCCGCCCTTCACCGTTCTCGGCTTCGCCCCGACCCTGTTCGTCGTCGGAGCCGGAGTGGCCCTGCTGGCCGTCTTCGCGCGCTGGGAGCGACGGCGGGAGAGCCACGGCACCGACCCCCTGGTGCACCTGTCCCTGCTCCGTGTCCCCGCGCTGCGCGCCGGCCTGCTGACGCTGGTCAGCCAGAACCTCATCCTGCTGGGCCTGTTCTTCACCATTCCGCTGTACCTCCAGGTGGTGCAGGGCTTCGACGCCTTCCAGACCGGCCTGCGGCTGCTCCCGGTGTCCGTCACCATGCTGGTCGCCTCCACGGCCGGCTCCCGCCTGGGCCGGGCGGTGGGGCCGCGCAGGGTGGTCCGGATCGCCCTGGGGACCCTGGCGGCGTCCGTCGTGTGGCTGCTGGCCACCATCGACCCGGTCATCGACGACGCGCAGTTCGCCGCGGCCATGGCCCTGATGGGCGTGGGCATGGGCCTGCTCGCCTCGCAGCTGGGCAACGTCGTCCAGTCGAGCGTCGGCGAGGAGGAGCGCAGCGAGACCGGTGGACTGCAGTTCACCGCCCAGAACCTGGGGTCGGCGCTGGGCACCGCGCTCATCGGATCGCTGCTCATCGGTGCCCTGGCCCACGCCTTCACCACCCATGTCGAGGACGACCCGCGGCTGTCGGAGGAAGCCCGCACGCAGACCGGCGTCGCCCTCGAAGCCGGGATCTCCTTCGTGCCCACCACGCAGGTGCGCTCGGCGGCCGAACGCGCGGGGCTGCCGCCCGCCGAGGTCGACGCGGTCGTGGACTCCTACGCGTCGGCGCAGCTGGACGGGTTGAAGGCGGCGATCCTCGCCACCGGCGGGATCACGCTCGCCGGCTTCCTGGTCACCCCGCACCTGCCCACCGGGCGGGGGAGCGGAAAGCGGCCCGCCGGCTCCGACGCCCCCGCCGGGCCACCGGGCCCGGCCCGCTGAGGCAGCGGAGCGCCGCGATGCGCCGCACCGGCAAGAGCGCGCCCCGGACGCGCAGGGCGGAACGCCGGGCCCACGCCGACTACACCGGCGGCGTCTACGGCTCCATGCTCGCGGCTTCCGTGATCGTGGGCGCGGGCCACCTCGGATCGTTCCCGCGCGTGGAACTCGTGCTGCTGCTGGTCCTCACCGGCGCGGTGTTCTGGGTCGCCCATGTGCACGCCCAGCTGTTCGGGGCACGCCTGTCGCAGGAGCCCCTGGAGCGCCGGACCGTGCTGCGCGCGTTCCGCGACGAGTGGCCGATCCTCAAGGCCGCGATCCCCCCGGCGCTCGCCGTCGCCGTCAGCCCTCTGCTGGGTCTCGGGGTGGGCGGCTCCCTCTGGCTCGCGCTCGCCGTGGCCGTGGCCGGGCAGGTGGGCTGGTCGATGGCCGCGGCGCGGCGGGCCGGCGCCTCCCCGCGTCTGATGGCCGTCACGGCGTCGGTGAACCTGGTCCTTGGTCTGCTGATCACCCTGTTCAAGATCATCCTGACGCACTGAGTCTGACGCACTGAAGGGGACTGCCGTGCCGGGAGTGCCGGATCACCTGTACCGGGTGAGGGCGGGTGCCGCGCCGAGGCGGACGATCGCAGCAGAGGGTGCCCACCATCTGCCCCAGGCAGCCCAGGCGCCCAGGCGACCCCGGGGAAGAGCAGCTCATGCGCTATGAGATCCGCGTCGACGGGCACATGTCGGAGACGCTGTCCAAGGCATTCCCTGAGCTGGACCACGTGGTGATGTCCGGCCAGACCGTCCTGTACGGACCCGTCGTCGACGAGGCACATCTGTACGGGCTGCTGGCACGCTGCCGTTCGCTGGGGTTGCGGGTGGTGGAGATGCGCCAGATGCCGGAGTGATCCGGCCGCGCGGCCGCCCCGACGAGCGCCCTCAGAACCCCGCCCCGCCTGCGACGCCCCCCTGCCCCCCTGCCCCCCTGCCCCCCCTTGCCCCCCCCCTTGCCCCCTTCCCGTCCCGTTCTCGGCCTTGACTCTCTCGGCCTTGACCTCGGTCCCTGACCTCGTTCTCGTCAGAGGCTCTCCGCCCGGACCCTGCCCGCACGGACGGCGGCGCCCAGCGCCTCGAAGTCCTGTGTGTTCCGGTCGGCGTACGCCTGCGCGAACGTGACGAGAGCACGGTCGAAGCGGTCGCTCCCGCCCAGATAGGCGCTGATGGCGACGGGATCGCCCGAGCGGGCGTGGGCCCGCGCCAGGGAGGCCCCGCAGAGCCGTCCGAAGAGGGAGAGGAGGGCCGGATCCATGGTCTCCGGCCGCGCGATGCCCTTCCAGTCCCACAGCTGGCGTACGTAGAAGTCCCGGCCCTGCCCGTCGAGGCCGACCATGTGGGTCCAGCCCAGGAAGATGTCGCCGGCCGTCTGCATCAGCCGCTGACCGGCCACCACCCGGCGGCCCTGGTTGTCGTAGCGCTCACCGTCCGTGTGGGCGGCGAGCACCGATTCCTGGGCCTCCTTGGCCTGGAGCAGGAGGGGATCGTCGTCATCCCTGCCGACCAGGAGCAGAATCCAGCAACGGGTGCCGACGCTGCCGACGCCCACCACCTTGCGGGCCATGTCCACGAGGCGGTAGCGGCTCAGCAGATGCCGGCGCTCGGAGGGCAGGGTCCGCGCGTACCCCTCCAGGACCGTCCGGAGCTCGTTCTGCTGTCCGCCCCGCTTCCAGTTCCCCGGCGCGTCGGGCAGCAGATCCCGCAGCGGGGTGATCAGCGGCGGGTCAGGTGCGATCAGCCGGCCCTCGGGCGTGACATGGGTGAGCTTCGCGAAGGACTGGAGGTGGGTGCGGGTACGGGCCCGTGCCGTCGCCTCGGCGGTGCGGCGTCTGGCCTTCCGGTCCATCGACGAGGCCAGGAGCTCCCGCAGGTGGTCGGCGTCGTCCTGCGCGTACCAGATGTCCAGGGTGCGCATGCCGGCGAACTCCCGCATCCGTTCCCGGTAGGCGCGCACGCAGGTCCGCACCGCGTCGTTCTGCTCCTCGACGGGGAAGCCGTTGGCGCGGGCCGCGATGACGAAGCTGGTCGCCAGCCGTTTGACGTCCCACTCGAACGGCCCCGGCAGGGTCTCGTCGAAGTCGTTGATGTCGAACACGAGATGGCGCTCGGGCGAGGCCAGCAGCCGGAAGTTCAGCAGATGGGCGTCGCCGCAGAGCTGCACCGTCAGACCGGTGTCCGGCAGGGACCCGAGGTCCGCCGCCATGATCGACGCCGCGCCCCGGTAGAAGCGGAACGGGGACTCCAGCATCCGGCTGTAGCGGATCGGCACCAGCTCCGCCACCCGCGTGGCCGACTGCCGCTCCAGCACCTCGACCGGGTCGGGCCGTCGCCGTCCCGCCACGAACCCGCCGTGGCCGGCACGCGGGGCCCGCTTGCGCGCGTTCCTTCCGTACGCCGCTCTCTCGTCCGGTGTCGGTGAGGCCGTCGACGTGTTCGGTGTGTTCATGGCCGGACCTCCTGGGTCGCCGTTCTCCTCACGGGAAGCCCCGCCGAGGCGCCGCCGCCCGTACCGCCACCGCGCACCCGCTCGGCCCGGCCCGCGAGCCGCGGCCCGCCGGACGGGGGAGCGGGCGGCGGTGCACCCGGAGAGGCGCGGGCCGAAGGGCGTCCGTCCCGGTGTGCGGCCGGCCGCGAGAGCACGGGGTGCGCCTCCCGGGCGGGCGGCGGCCCCGGAGCGGACGTACGCGGCCCCGGTCGGACGTACGAGGGGCTCTCCGGGGGCTCGGGGCCTCGGGGCCCGGGGACGGCCACGATCGGGTCGCCGGCCACGGGCACCGTCGTGCGGGCGCCCGCTCCGGTCCCGGGGCGGCGGACGGCACGACGGTGCGGCGCGCACGGGCTCGCCGGGCCCGCCGGGCCGGACGGTCGTGGCCGCGGCCGGTGACCTGCCCGGTACCGGGCGCCCGGCACCGGGCAGCCGGGGGATCGCTCATCTCGTGTCTCTGTCGTCTCGGTCCGCCGGTCGACGGCGGACGCGTCCGATTCCACCTCACCGCCCCGGCGCCGTCGGCGGATCACCCGCTGGGGGTGACCCCGCGACCGGCGGCGCGCGGGACGCTTGTGCCGGTGAGGCGCCCTTACCGCCCCTTCCTCGGGGCGGGCGCGCGAGCCGCACACGAGGAGGAGCCATGGCCATGCCGCGTGGTTCGGCACCGCCCAGCGGGCCGGAGTCCGTACCCGGCCCGCCCACCGGTCCGGCGGGCGACCCCGCCGGGACGCTGGCGATCGTCGGGCGCTCGTGGCTGTGGATCCTGGGGGCGGCGGTCGCGACGCTCGCGCCGGGCGTCCTGATACTGGTCTGGCCGGACGAGACCCTGCACGTACTGGCCGTCCTCCTCGGTCTGAACCTCCTCGTGACCGGCTGCTTCCGGTTCGTCTCGTCCTTCGCCCGCCGGGAGCACGCCGATCGGCTCGCCGGGCTGCTGGTCGCGGTGCTGTTCGTGCTGGCGGGGGTGCTGTGCCTGCGGCACCCCCTGCAGACCGTCACGGCGCTCTCCCTGCTCGTCGGGATCGTCTGGCTGGTCTCCGGCGTGGTCACCCTCCACTCGGGCCTGGCCACCGCGGACCTGCCGCACCGCGGACTCGTCATCGCCGCCGGAGTGCTCGGCATCGTCGCGGGGATCGTCGTGCTGGCCCTGCCGGCCGAATCGGCCCACGCGCTGATCCGGCTGCTCGGCCTGTGGCTGGTCCTGCTCGGCCTGTTCGAGCTGGTGCTCGCCCTCGCCTGGCGGGCCGCACTGCGCGGGTCCCGTGCCCCGGCCCCGCCCGGACCCGGCACGGCCGCCTGACACCAGTCCGGCACGGCGCCCGGGCGGCCCGGGGCCCGCTGCCACGGTCACCCGGCGGCGGCGAGCCGACGACAGCCGGGGCGGAACCCACGACCGAGGAGTACCCATGGTCCCGAACAGCGCCTCCGGGCCCTCCCCCTCCGGTGGAACCCCGGAAACCGGCCGTGTCATGACGGCCGCGGACCACGCCGAGTACGAGCGCCTGAGCCGGGCCGCGAAAGTGCGCCACCGGCGGGTACGCCAGGCCGGCTCCGCCCTCCTGCTGCTGCTGGCCCTGCTGCTCGCGCCCCTGGCCGTGGTCGCGGCCTGGGTGCACGACGAGGTCTCCGACACCGACCGGTACGTGGCGACGGTCGCGCCGCTCGGGTCCGATCCGGCCGTCCAGCAGGCCGTGATCAACCGGCTGACCGACCGCGTGGTGGCCGAGGTGGACGTCAAGGCGGTCACCGACGCGCTCGGCAAGGCGCTCGCCGACGCCGGGGCACCACCGCGCGCGGTGGAAGGGGCCGGGGCGCTCGAAGGGCCGCTGCGCTCCGCGGTCACGTCCGTCGTCGACCGGGTCGTCAGCCGGGTCGTCACCAGCGACGTCTTCGAGCAGGCGTGGGAGGGCGCCAACCGGCGGGCCCACGCCGCCGTGGTGAACATGCTCACCGGAGCGGGGGAGGGCGCCCTGCGCGCCTCGGGCGACACCATCGAGCTGGACATCGGAACGGTCGTCGACGAGGTGAAGCAGCGCCTCGTCGACGAGGGCTTCGAGAAGGCCGCCGCCATCCCGGACTCCGACCGGACGATCACGCTGTTCGAGACCGAGAACCTGGGCAAGGCGCAGGACGCGATGCGGCTCCTGGACATCATGGGCACCTGGCTGCCGGCGCTGACCGTCGTCATCGCCGCCCTCGCGGTGTGGACCGCTCCCGCGCACCGGGTGATGCTCCTGGTCGCGGCCGCCGGAGTCGGCGTGATGATGGTGGTGCTGCTCGTCGCGCTGGCCGTCGTACGACGCGTCTACCTCGACGCGATCCCCCCGGCGACCCTGCCGCCGGACGCCGCCGCGGCGATCTTCGACACGTTCGTGCGCTTCCTGCGCGACAGCACGCGCACCTTCCTGGTGGTGGCCGTCGTCACGGCGCTCGCCGCCTACCTGTACGGCCCCGGACGCGTGGCCCGTGGAGTGCGGACCCTCGCCCGGAGGGGCACCACGGCCACCGGACGGGCGCTGCACCGCGCCGGCGTGCACACCGGCGCGACCGGCCACTGGCTGGACGGCCACCGGCCGTGGACCACCGGAGTGGTCATCGGGGCGGGCGTCCTGGCCCTCGTGCTGTGGAACCACCCCACGGTCGGCTCGGTGGCGCTCGTCCTCGGCCTGGTCCTGGTCGTGCTGGCCGTCGTGGCGGTGCTCGCCGCCGCGACCGGACCCGGCCCTGCCGCCACCCCCGCCGGCGCCCCGGGGCGATCACCGGTCCCATGAGCCATGGCCACCGGTTCCGTGCGCCGACCCACGCTCACCCGCTTCGGGTGAGGCCGCCCGGACGCTGCCATGGGCACGCTGGACACGGCACACACTGCCCGCCGGGCCACCCGCCCGCAAGGAGGAGAGACATGAGCTCACAGACGTACCTCGCGTACGACTACCCGCTGCTGAGCGCCTTCTGGACCATGCTGGTGTTCTTTCTCTGGATCCTGTGGTTCATCCTGCTCTTCCGGATCATCGGCGACATCTTCCGGGACGACTCCATCGGCGGCTGGGCCAAGGCGGGCTGGCTCGTCTTCGTCGTCTTCCTGCCCTTCCTCGGCGTGTTCGTCTATGTGATCGCCCGTGGGAAGAACATGGGCCACCGGGAGATCGCCCAGGCGCGCGCCCAGCAGGAGGCGTTCGACAGCTATATCCGGGAGACCGCCAAGGGCGGCGGAGGACGGACCAGCAGCGTCGACGAACTCGCCAGGCTGTCCGAGATCCGGGCCCGTGGTGACATCACGGAGGAGGAGTTCCGCCGAGCGAAGGAGCTGGTCCTGACCGGTTCGGGTGCCGGGGATCAACCGCCCCGCGTCCACCCGGACTCCGGCCGTTGATCACCGCCGGACGACCGTCCGCCGGACGACTCACATCGAAAGAAGCCCAATGATGACCGCCACACACCCGTCACACGTCCATACGGCCAAGCAGGAGTGGGCCACCGGGCTGATGGTCTTCGGAGCCGTCATGCTCATGATCGCCGGGGTACTCGGCATCATGCGGGGCCTCGCGGCGATCGTGGAGGACGACGTCTTCCTCACGACGGAGAACTACATCTTCGAGTTCGATCTCACCGGCTGGGGCTGGATCCACCTCGTCCTCGGCGCGCTCGCCGTCATCGTCAGCGTCGGTCTGTTCCGTACCTCGACGTGGGCGAGGGTCGCCGGCGTGGGCATCGCCGGACTCGTCATCATCGCCAACTTCCTCTCCCTGCCGTACTACCCGGTCTGGTCGGTCGTGATGATCGCCCTTTCGGGATTCATCATCTGGGCCCTGTGCGTGGCGCCCAAGGACGACCACTACGCCTCGACCGGACGCTCGGCGGGCGGCATCTGACGACGGACGGGCCCGCACGGACGGGTCCGGACCGTCCCCGAGACAGCGGGAGGGGTCCCATGGAACGAGGACTCCCGGCGGCCGACGACGGTGGTCACGCGGGGTGGGCGCGCCTGGCGCTGCTCCTCCTGCTGGCGAGCGTGCTGGTGCCCCTCCTCGTCGCCGGTCTGCGCAGCGTGCTGTGGGTGCTGGTCGGCGTGGCCGGACTGGCGGCGGCCGTCGTCGGGGTGTGGTGGGCGCTGGCGCACACCGGGGTGACCCGCGTGGCCGGAGGCGCCCTGACCGTCCTCGCGCCGCTCGCGGTCCTGGCGCTCTACGCCGCGTACGGGATGCTGGGAACGGCCCTCCTCTCCCTGGCCCTGTGGGGGCTGGCCGTCGCGGCGGCCCGGGTCGCCTCGGCACCGGCCTACCCCTCCTCCCCGGCCGGGCGCGGGCGGCCTCCCGCCGCGCCGCCGCGCCACCCCTGGATCCTGATGAACCCGCGCTCCGGCGGGGGCAAGGTGGACCGCTTCCACCTGAGGGACCGCGCCGTGGCGGCGGGCGCCCGTGTCGACCTGCTCGGCGCCGGGCACCAGGACGTCGCCGCGCTGGCCGCGCGGGCCGTGGACGAGGGAGCCGACCTGCTGGGCGTGGCGGGCGGCGACGGCACGCAGGCCCTCGTCGCGGAGGTGGCGGCGCGGCACCACCTGCCCTTCGTGGTGATCCCCGCGGGGACCCGCAACCACTTCGCCCTCGACCTCGGCCTGGACCGCGACGACCCGGCGGCCGCCCTGGAAGCCCTGACCGACGGGGTGGAGCTGCGGGTGGATCTGGGATTCGCGGCCGACCGGGTGTTCGTCAACAACGCCTCCTTCGGCACCTACGCGGCCGTCGTCAGCGACCCCGCCTACCGCGACGACAAGGTACGTACGGCCCTGCAGGCCCTGCCCGGGCTCCTCACCGGCACCGACGCCCCCCGGCTCCGGGTGCGCGCGGGCACCCGGCGGGCCGACGGTCTTCAGGCACTGCTCGTCAGCAACAACCCCTACCGCCGGGCCGTCGACTCGCCCCGCCCCGGCCGCAGGGAGCGCCTGGACTCGGGGCAGCTGGGCGTACTGGGCGTCCATGTCGGCAACACCGCCCAGGCGGCGCGGATGGTGCGCGGTTCCCGTTCCCCGGACCTCACGCGGTTCACCGCCGAGGAAGTCGTCGTCGAGGCGGAGACGGACACCGTCCCGGTCGGCATCGACGGGGAACACGTGCTGCTGCCGACACCGGTCGTCTGCCGCGTCGTACCCGGCGCGCTGCGGGTGTACGTCCCCCGCCACCGCCCCGGCGCCCCGGCGGGCAGACCGGCGGCCGACTGGCCACGCGTCCTGCGGCTCGCGGTGCCCCGCCGGTGGCGCCGCCGACGTCACGGCGCCGGCACGTGAGGCGATCGGGCCGGCACGACGTCTGCCGCACACTCACCCCTCGGGGGGCGACCGGAGACTCCGGACCCGGACCGGAGCGGTCAGACCTCGATCACAGTGACGCATCCCCGCACAGGGCGGTGGGAACAGCAGGGCGGGGGAGTGCGCTCCCCGGACGCGACAAAGGCCCTGACCTGCATTTCTGCTGGTCAGGGCCCCTATGACACTTCCTGCGAAGTGCCCCCGGCAGGATTCGAACCTGCGCACACGGCTCCGGAGGCCGTTGCTCTATCCCCTGAGCTACGGGGGCGTGCGCCGCGTTCGGCGGCGACGGGTTGAACACTACCAGCTCCGGATGGGTGCCTGTGAACAGGTATTTCGCCGGGCCGTCGCGCCCCGTGTCGTCCGCGTGGGGCGGAAGTGGGGAAACGCCGGACGCGGGGCCGGATCGCGACCTACTCTCGAGTTGTGTCAGGCGTGTCCGGCCGAGTGCTCGTTGTCGACGACAACCGCGTCATTCGGCAGCTGATCAGGGTCAACCTTGAGCTGGAGGGCTTCGAGGTCGTGACCGCTGCCGACGGTGCCGAGTGTCTGGAAGTCGTGCATCAGGTCCGCCCCGACGTGATCACGCTCGACGTCGTCATGCCCCGCCTCGACGGGCTGCGCACGGTCGAGCGGCTGCGTGCGGATTCCCGAACCGGCCAGGTGCCCGTCGCGATCATCAGCGCCTGCTCGCAGCCGGAGGTCGAGTCCGGTCTCGCGGCCGGGGTGGACGCCTTCCTCGCGAAGCCTTTCGAGCCCGCCGAGCTGGTCCGCCTGGTCCGGCGGCTGACCCGCGGGGAGGGCCCGCCGTCCCTGGACGGCAGACATGGCGCCGGGTGGGCCGGCAGCGCCCGCGGTTGACCGTTTGGCGAAACCGGTCGCGTACCGCCCCCCTTCCTCCCATACGCTTGTCCCGTGACCCCCGCAGATCTCTCCCTCACCGTGCTGCGCGCCGTGCGCCGCGCGGTGGACGAGGGTGTGCTGCGGGCGGACCCGCCCGAGCGGATCAAGGTCGAGCGCCCCCGGGCCGGCGGCCGCGGGGACTGGGCCACCAGCGCCGCGCTCCAGCTCGCCCGCACGGCCGCCCTCCCGCCCCGCCGGGTGGCCGAGATACTCCAGGCCCGGCTCGACGGAGCCCCCGGCGTCGAGCGCGTCGAGATCACCGGCCCCGGGTTCCTGAACTTCACCCTGCACGCCGCCTCCCACGCCGAGCTGGTCCGGCGGGTACTGCGGGAGGGCCTGCGGTACGGACACGGCCGCAGCCTCGCGGCCGCCGACCCCGTCACCTTCGCGCCCGGCCGCGACCCGCGCGCCGTCGTCGTCACCGAGACGGTCGTCGCCCTGCTCCGCGCCCAGGGGGCCCGCGCCGGCACAGCCCCGGGAGGCGCCAGGGAGCTGCGGCCGCTGCCCGCCCCCGGCCTGTCCGGCGCGGGCGCCGACGCCGTCCGCTGGGCCTTCCTGCGGCCCGGCCCGCACGACCGGGCCCTGGACCCCGCGAGCCTCCTCGCCCAGACCGAGGCCAACCCGCTGTTCACCGTGCGTTACGCGCACTCCCGCGCCCGCGCCCTCGTCCGTAACGCCGCGCAGCTGGGATTCGGCGCCGCGTACGACACGGATGTCGACGCACCGGCTCTTCTCACCGCTCTCGGCGATCACCCCGCCGTGCTCGAAGCCGCCGCACGCCACAGCGCCCCCGACCGGGTCGCCCGGCAGCTGGAGGCCCTCGCCGACGCCCTCCTCGGGTTCCAGCACACCGTGCTGCCCCGTGGTGACGAGAAACCCTCGGCCGCCCACCGTTCCCGGCTCGCTCTCGCCGAAGCCGCCGGGACGGTGCTGGCCGGTGGCCTCGCCCTGCTCGGCATCAGCGCCCCTGACTACCTGTGAGAGAAGAATGAGCCGTTCCGCACACCCCGCCGGGCCCCGTCACGCCGACGTCCTCCCCGAGGGTCACTACAGCGCCCCGCCCGCCGACCTGAACAAGCTCGACGAGAAGGTCTGGTCCCGCACCGTCGGACGCGACCAGGACGGTGTCGCGACCGTCGGCGGGATCACGGTGACCCGGCTCGCCGAGGAGTTCGGCACCCCCGCGTACTTCCTCGACGAGGCCGATTTCCGCGCCCGCTGCCGCGCGTGGGCCGACGCGTTCGGCAAGGACGCCGACGTGTTCTACGCCGGAAAGGCGTTCCTGAGCCGGGCCGTCGTGCGCTGGCTCCACGAGGAGGGCCTGAACCTCGACGTGTGCTCCGGGGGCGAGCTGACCACGGCGCTCGACGCCGGCATGCCCGCCGAGCGCATCGCCTTCCACGGCAACAACAAGTCCCTGGCCGAGATCGAGAAGGCGGTACGCGTCGGGGTCGGCCGCATCGTCCTCGACTCCTTCCAGGAGATCGCCCGCGTCGCGCACGTCGCCCAGGCGCAGGGCAGGCGCCAGCGGGTGCAGATCCGCGTGACCGTCGGTGTCGAGGCCCATACCCACGAGTTCATCGCCACCGCGCACGAGGACCAGAAGTTCGGCATCGCGCTGGGCGGGGGACAGGCCGCCGAGGCCGTGCGCCGCGCGCTGAAGCTCGACGGACTGGAGCTCATCGGCATCCACTCGCACATCGGATCCCAGATCTTCGACATGGCCGGCTTCGAGGTCTCCGCCCGGCGGGTCGTGCAGCTGCTCGCCGAGGTGCGCGACGAGCACGGCGTCGAGCTCCCCGAGATCGACCTGGGCGGCGGCCTGGGCATCGCGTACACCTCCGAGGACGACCCGCGCGAGCCGCACGAGATCGCCAAGGCGCTCAGCGACATCGTCACCCGGGAGTGCGGGGCGGCCGGGCTGCGCACACCGCGCATCTCCGTCGAGCCCGGCCGCGCCATCGTCGGGCCCACCGCCTTCACCCTCTACGAGGTCGGCACGGTCAAGCCGCTCGAAGGTCTGCGGACGTACGTGAGTGTCGACGGCGGCATGTCGGACAACATCCGCACCGCCCTGTACGACGCCGAGTACTCCGTCGCCCTGGTCTCCCGCACCTCCGACGCCGAGTCAATGCTCAGTCGCGTCGTGGGCAAGCACTGCGAGAGCGGCGACATCGTCGTACGCGACGCCTTCCTGCCCGCCGACCTGGCACCCGGTGACCTCATCGCCGTACCGGCCACCGGGGCGTACTGCCGCTCCATGGCCAGCAACTACAACCACGCACTTCGCCCGCCCGTCGTCGCGGTCAAGGACGGCGAGGCGCGCGTGATCGTCCGACGCGAGACAGAGGAAGATCTCCTGCGTCTCGATGTCGGCTGATGAAATAGATATCTCAGGATCCGGACGGGGGGCAAAAACTCCCGTTCGGTGAGTGAGACTGGTTCGCATTCAAGCTGTGAGAAGGAAACGAGGTCGGATGATGCGTACGCGTCCGCTGAAGGTGGCGCTGCTGGGCTGTGGAGTGGTCGGCTCAGAGGTGGCGCGCATCATGACGACGCACGCCGACGACCTCGCCGCGCGCATCGGCGCCCCGGTCGAGCTCGCCGGTGTGGCCGTCCGCCGGCCCTCCAAGGTCCGTGAGGGCATTCCGCAGGAGCTCATCACCACCGACGCGACCGCCCTCGTGCAGCGGGGCGACATCGACGTGGTCATCGAGGTCATCGGCGGCGTCGAGCCCGCCCGCACCCTCATCACCACCGCCTTCGAGCACGGCGCCTCCGTCGTCTCCGCCAACAAGGCGCTGCTCGCCGAGGACGGCTCGACGCTCTACGCGGCCGCCGAGAAGCACGGCAAGGACCTGTACTACGAGGCCGCCGTCGCCGGTGCGATCCCGCTGATCAGGCCGCTGCGCGAGTCGCTGGCCGGCGACAAGGTCAACCGTGTCCTCGGGATCGTCAACGGCACGACGAACTTCGTCCTCGACAAGATGGACAGCACCGGCGCCGGCTACTCCGAGGCGCTCGACGAGGCCACCGCCCTCGGCTACGCCGAGGCCGACCCGACCGCCGACGTCGAGGGCTTCGACGCGGCCGCCAAGGCCGCCATCCTCGCCGGGATCGCCTTCCACACCCGTGTGCGCCTCGACGACGTGTACCGCGAGGGCATGACCGAGGTCACCGCCGCCGACTTCGCGTCCGCCAAGCGCATCGGCTGCACCATCAAGCTGCTCGCCATCTGCGAGCGGGCCGCCGACGGCGAGTCCGTCACCGCGCGGGTCCACCCCGCGATGATTCCGCTCAGCCATCCGCTCGCCTCCGTCCGCGGTGCCTACAACGCCGTGTTCGTCGAGGCGGAGGCGGCCGGACAGCTGATGTTCTACGGTCCGGGCGCCGGCGGTTCGCCGACCGCGTCCGCCGTCCTCGGCGACCTCGTCGCCGTCTGCCGAAACCGCCTCAACGACGCGACGGGACCCGGCGAGTCCGCGTACACCCAGCTGCCCGTGAGCCCCATGGGCGACGTGGTGACGCGGTACCACATCAGCCTGGACGTGGCCGACAAACCGGGCGTGCTCGCCCAGGTCGCGACGGTCTTCGCCGAGCACGGCGTGTCCATCGACACGGTGCGCCAGCAGAGCCGACAGGACGGAGGCGGCGAGGCGTCCCTCGTCGTCGTCACCCACCGCGCGCCCGACGCAGCCCTCTCCGGGACCGTCGAAGCGCTGCGCAAGCTCGACACCGTGCGCGGTGTCGCCAGCATCATGCGTGTTGAAGGGGAGTAAGGACCCATGACCAGGACCCATCAGTGGCGCGGCATCATCGAGGAATACCGGGACCGCCTTCCGGTCACGGAAAAGACGCCGGTCGTCACGCTCCGTGAGGGTGGCACTCCTCTCGTCCCGGCTCAGGTCCTCTCCGAGCGCACGGGCTGCGAGGTGCACCTGAAGGTCGAGGGTGCCAACCCGACCGGCTCCTTCAAGGACCGGGGCATGACCATGGCCATCACCCGGGCCAAGGAGGAGGGCGCCAAGGCCGTCATCTGCGCCTCCACCGGCAACACCTCCGCCTCGGCCGCCGCCTACGCGGTGCGCGCGGGCATGGTCAGCGCCGTGCTCGTCCCGCAGGGCAAGATCGCGCTCGGCAAGATGGGCCAGGCCCTGGTGCACGGCGCGAAGATCCTCCAGGTGGACGGCAACTTCGACGACTGCCTCACCCTCGCCCGCGCGCTCTCCGACAACTACCCGGTGGCGCTGGTCAATTCGGTCAATCCGGTACGTATCGAGGGACAGAAGACCGCGGCGTTCGAGATCGTCGACATGCTGGGCGACGCCCCGGACATCCATGTCCTGCCCGTCGGCAACGCCGGGAACATCACGGCGTACTGGAAGGGCTACACGGAGTACGCGCGCGATGGCGTCGCGTCCCGCACGCCCCGCATGTGGGGCTTCCAGGCGGCCGGCTCCGCGCCGATCGTGCGCGGCGAGGTCGTCAAGGACCCGTCGACCATCGCCACCGCGATCCGGATCGGCAACCCGGCCTCGTGGCAGTACGCGCTGGCCGCGCGCGACGAGTCGGGCGGGTTCATCGACGAGGTGACGGACCGTGAGATCCTGCGCGCCTACCGGCTGTTGGCCGCGCAGGAGGGCGTGTTCGTCGAGCCCGCCTCCGCCGCGTCCGTCGCCGGTCTGCTCAAGGCCGCCGAGCAGGGCAAGGTCGACCCGGGCCAGCGGATCGTCTGCACCGTGACGGGCAACGGTCTGAAGGACCCGGACTGGGCGGTGGCGGGAGCGCCCCAGCCGGTCACCGTCCCGGTCGACGCGGCCACCGCCGCCGAGCGGCTCGGCCTCGCGTAGACCCACCGCCGCCGAGCGGCCCGGCCTCGCGTAGACCCACCGCCGCCGAGCGGCCCGGCCTCGCGCAGAGCCACGCCGGAGGGGCCCCGGAGGTGACCCGAGAGGGTCCTGAAGGGGTCCTGAAGGGCCTGGGCAACGCGGCTGGGGCATACCCGGGCCCGAGCGACCGCCGGGCCGCCCACGGGGCGCCCCGGCGGCGGCGGTGAGACGGCGGTCCAGCGGCCTCCGGGCCCCTCGGACGCGTCCGGGGGGCACCGGTCCGCGCCCGGCGACGGGCGGAGGGGCGGAGCGCGCCGCCCGCACACGGCGGGGTGCGCGAACAGGCGGGGAGGGGCGGGCGTGCGGGCGGGGGCGGCATGGCGGAGAATGGCGCAAAACCGCAACCCGCACAGCTCTGTACCCAGGAGCACATGGCCCCTCGCGACACGCATCGTGCGCCTCCTGTGCGCCCTATGTCGCCACAGAACCTTCCTTCGATAGGCTGTACCGAACCCGCCCCGCCGCATATGCCGCGGTGCCGTTGCCGTTGATGCCATTCGGCCCACGGGTGTTCGCACTTCTCTTGAAAACCTCGTAGTCAGAACCAAGGAGAGTCATCGAGCGATGGCCGGTCCAGCGTTCCGCGCCGCCGCCGTACGGGTGCGCGTTCCCGCCACCAGCGCCAACCTCGGCCCGGGCTTCGACGCCTTCGGCCTGTCGTTGGGGCTGTATGACGACGTGGTCGTCCGGGTCGCCGACTCAGGGCTGCACATCGACATCGCCGGCGAGAGTGCGGACACCCTCCCCCGCGACGAGGGCCATCTGCTCGTACGCTCCCTGCGCACGGCCTTCGACCTGCTCGGGGGACAGCCGCGCGGCCTTGAGGTCGTCTGCGCCAACCGCATCCCCCACGGACGCGGGCTCGGCTCCTCCTCGGCCGCCATCTGCGCGGGCATCGTCGCCGCCAGGGCGGTCACCATAGGCGGCGACGCCCGGCTCGACGACGCGGCGCTGCTGGAGCTCGCCACCGAGATCGAGGGACACCCCGACAATGTCGCGGCCTGCCTGCTCGGCGGCTTCACCCTCGCCTGGACCGAGGGCGGCGCCGCACGGGCGATCAGGATGGACCCCGCCCGTTCCATCGTTCCGGTGGTCTTCGTCCCCGGCAAACCCGTCCTGACCGAGACCGCCCGCGGCCTTCTGCCGCGTTCCGTCCCCCATGTGGACGCCGCCGCCAACGCCGGCCGTGCCGCGCTGCTCGTCGAGGCCCTGACCAGGCGCCCCGAGCTGCTGCTGGCCGCCACCGAGGACCGGCTGCACCAGGAGTACCGCGCTCCCGCCATGCCCCAGAGCATCGAGCTCGTGAACCGGCTGCGCGCCGACGGCATCCCCGCGGTCATCTCCGGCGCGGGCCCCACGGTGCTGGCGCTGACCGAGGACGGCGCGGCCGAGAAGGCCGCGCTGCTGGCGGGCGAGGGGTGGGCGGCCAACCGGCTCGCCCTCGACGTGTCGGGCGCGAGCGTACTGCCGCTCGCCCCGTAGGACAGGGATTGCCGGTGTTGGAGAGGGGGAATGTTTGTTGGAGCCGGTAGTGTTAACCTCAAGTCTGCACCCGACGTCTTTGTGGCGCGGTGCTTCGTGTCCCCGTCCGGGACCACCATTCTTCCGGGAGCCTCCCCAACTGCCTGAGCAGCCTGCCTGAGCAGTTTCGAGCACGCTCCGGAACCGGCGCGCGACATCCCTCGTTCTTCCCGTGAGTTCCCGCGAGCGGGCCGAGCAGGGGGCCTCGGGCCGACCCAAGCACGTTTTTTCTTCTCCGCCGTACCCGGCGGGACCACCGCCCCGATCCGGTCCACACATCAGGGACCGCGGTCGGACAGCACAACCGGTCGCCGAGCCAGAAGGCCGACGTCCGCTCCAGGGAAGGACCCTTCGTGAGCGACACCACCGATCTGATGGGCGTGACTGCCGACAACAGCGTCGACACCGCCGCGCCCGCCGCAGGTGCTGCCACTGGCACCACCTCACGGCGCCGCCGCTCCGGCACCGGCCTCGAGGGCATGGTCCTGGCCGAGCTGCAGCAGGTCGCGTCCGGCCTCGGCATCAGGGGCACCGCGCGGATGCGCAAGAGCCAGCTGATCGAGGTCATCAAGGAGGCGCAGGCCGGCGGCGGCGCGTCCGCGGCGAAGAGCGCCGACGCGGCAGGTGCCGAGACCAAGCCCAAGCGGCGCGCCACCTCCAAGGCCCGTACGGGTGAGGAGGGCGCCGACAAGGCGACCGACAAGGCCGCCGAGCGGGCTCCGAAGGCCGAGAAGGCCGTCGCGCAGCAGCAGATCGACATCCCCGGTCAGCCCGCCAGCGACGACCAGCCCGTCGGCGAGCGCCGCCGCCGCCGCGCGACCGCGCCCGCCGGCAGCCCCGAGGGGGAGGTCCGCTCGGACGTCAAGACGGAGGCCCGCGCCGACGTCCGTACCGAGACCAGGACCGACACGCAGTCCGACGCCAAGGGCGAGGGCGCTCTCGACAGCGCCGACGGCCGTGGCCGCCGTGACCGCGGCGAGCGGGGCGGCGAGCGCGGCGGCGAGCGCGGCGACCGCCGTGACCGCCAGCGTGACCGCCGCGACCGCGGCGGCAAGGGCGACGACCAGCAGGCCGGCGGCGGCCAGCGCCAGCAGCGCCAGGGCGGCCAGCCGAGCCAGACCGGTCCCCAGGACGACTTCGACGACGAGGCCGGTGGCCGTCGCGGCCGCCGCGGCCGTTACCGCGACCGCCGTGGCCGTCGTGGCCGCGACGAGTTCGCGAGCGGCGAGCCGCAGGTCTCCGACGACGACGTCCTGATCCCCGTCGCGGGCATCCTGGACATCCTCGACAACTACGCGTTCATCCGGACCTCCGGTTACCTGCCGGGTCCGAACGACGTGTACGTGTCGCTGGCCCAGGTCCGCAAGAACGGCCTGCGCAAGGGTGACCACGTCACCGGCGCCGTGCGCCAGCCGAAGGAGGGCGAGCGCCGCGAGAAGTTCAACGCGCTGGTCCGGCTGGACTCGGCGAACGGCATGGCCGCCGAATCGGGCCGTGGCCGCCCCGAGTTCAACAAGCTGACCCCGCTCTACCCGCAGGACCGGCTCCGTCTGGAGACCGACCCGGGCGTGCTGACCACGCGGATCATCGACCTCGTGTCGCCGATCGGCAAGGGCCAGCGCGGTCTGATCGTGGCCCCGCCGAAGACCGGCAAGACCATGATCATGCAGGCGATCGCCAACGCGATCACCACGAACAACCCCGAGTGCCACCTGATGGTCGTCCTGGTCGACGAGCGTCCGGAAGAGGTCACCGACATGCAGCGGTCGGTCAAGGGCGAGGTCATCTCCTCGACCTTCGACCGCCCGGCCGAGGACCACACCACCGTCGCCGAGCTGGCCATCGAGCGCGCCAAGCGTCTCGTGGAGCTGGGTCACGACGTGGTCGTGCTGCTCGACTCGATCACCCGTCTGGGCCGCGCGTACAACCTCGCGGCGCCCGCCTCCGGCCGCATCCTGTCCGGTGGTGTCGACTCGACCGCGCTCTACCCGCCGAAGCGCTTCTTCGGTGCCGCGCGCAACATCGAGGACGGCGGCTCGCTGACCATCCTGGCCACCGCGCTGGTCGACACCGGCTCGCGCATGGACGAGGTGATCTTCGAGGAGTTCAAGGGCACCGGCAACATGGAGCTCAAGCTCGACCGGAAGCTCGCCGACAAGCGGATCTTCCCGGCGGTGGACGTCGACGCGTCCGGCACCCGCAAGGAAGAGATCCTGCTCGGCAGCGACGAGCTCGCCGTCACCTGGAAGCTGCGCCGCGTGCTGCACGCCCTCGACCAGCAGCAGGCGATCGAGCTGCTGCTCGACAAGATGAAGCAGACGAAGTCCAACGGCGAGTTCCTGCTGCAGATCCAGAAGACGACCCCGTCGGCCGGAAACAACAACGACTGACGACTCGTCACATTCTGCGGCTTTTGGCACAAGGCCCGCTCCGTTACGCAAGTGACGGAGCGGGCCTTGTGTTTGTACGATCGGTCAGCCGTCCCCCACGCGGTCCCCCACTTCACCTCGAAGCCTCTTCCGACTGGAGACACGCGTGCGCGTTACGCGCCATGGCGGGCCCGTCAACCGGGTTCGCAGACTCATAGCCGCCTCCGTGGCCACCCTCGCCCTCGCGGCCGGTGCCTTCACGACGACGGCCCACGCGGCCGACGACAACCCCACCGACAAGTTGCGGGCGCCCAAGGGGTACGAGACGGTCTCGCGGCCGTCGCAGCAGCAGCGGATCATCGGCGGCACGGACGCCGCCTTCAGCAAGGCGCCGTACATGGTGCAGCTGATGTACAACTTCTACGACGACGGCTACCTGTACTTCAACTGCGGTGGCACGCTCGTCGCCCCCAACAAGGTTCTGACGGCGGCCCATTGCATCCGCCCCACCTCGGCGGAGAACCTCGACTACGTCACCGACGGCCTGGTCCTCGGCGGTACGTCGAAGATCGGCGGCGGTCCCGAGGACGAGGGCACGGCGTCCGCCGTGAGCCGCGTCTGGGTCCACCCGAACTGGAACCCGGACACCCTGCAGAACGACATCGCGGTGATGACGCTCGCGAAGCCGATGCCGTACACCCCGCTGCCGATGGCCGGGCCGGACGACCTCGCGTCGTACACGCCGGGAACCCAGGGCCTGACCCTCGGCTGGGGCCTCACCTCGGGCACCGGCGACCAGGTCGCCGCCAACCTCCAGCAGGTCCTGCTGCCGATCAACGGCGACGAGGCGTGCACCGCCAACCTCGGCCAGTTCGGCTACGACGCGAGCGGCCCGATGATCTGCGCGGGCCAGCCGGGCACCGGCGACGACGCCACCGGCAAGACCACCTGCCCCGGCGACTCCGGCGGCCCGCTGATCGTCAAGGGCAAGATCGTCGGGATCGTCTCCTGGGGCATCGGCAACCAGTCCACCGGTGAACAGTGCAACATGGCCGGCTTCTACGAGGCCTTCACCAAGGTCGCCACGTTCAAGGGCGCCGCTCAGGCGCGCGTCGACGACGCCGACCTGAGCCGGGACGGCCGCGCCGACCTGTTCGCCCGTACGACCACGGGCGAGGACTGGAGCTTCAACTCCAACGGCATCGGCTTCACGGGCAAGTACGCCGTCTCCGGCACGTACTCCGGCTACAACGTCGTCGTCCAGACCGACCTCGACCGTGACGGGCACCAGGACTTCGTGGGCCGCCAGACCTCCAACGGCGAGCTCCACTGGATCCGCCGCACGGAGGCGAACGCCACGTACACCGCGGTCCGTCTGGCCACCGGGTTCGGCGGCTACAAGGCGATCATCGCCCCCGGCGACGTCACCGGTGACGGCAGGCCCGACGTGGTCGGCGTCTCCGGCACCGGCGTCCCGGTCGTCCTGCCGGGCAACGGCAACGGCACCGTCGGCACTCTCGCGGTGGTCGGCTCCGGCTACGACCGCTTCAACGCGATCCGGGGCCACGGCGACTTCACGGGCGACGGCAAGGCGGACCTGGTGGCGCACGAGCCGGCCTCCGGCGCGCTGTACCTGATCCCGGGCACCGGGACCGCCTCGGCGCCGTTCGGCGAGCCGGTGCGCGTCGCGGAGAACTGGAAGGTCTACAACGTGATCGCCGCGCTGGGCGACGTGTCCGGCGACGGCATCGCCGACCTGGTCACCCGTACCGCCGACGGCAACCTCCAGCTGCACCGGGGCACCGGCCTGGCCGACACGGGCATGCTGCGGGCGCCGGTCCAGGCCGGCACCGGCTTCGGCGGCTTCAACCTCTTCGGCTGAGCCACGGCCTCCTCGTCCGGCCCCGCCGGGGCCCCATCGGGCTCCGGAGAGGTTGGTCACAGGCCGCCCCGTCTCCACAGGGCGCCTGCCCAGCCATGAACACGCAGGTGGGAAGGGCTTCAGAGCCTTGGCCGCCCGCTGTGCCCACCGCGCGCCGCGCGGTGGGCACAGCGCGTTCTTAAGGCGTTTTAAAGACGCCGTGCAACCCTTTGGGCCGCTTCACCGTCTGACAAGCGCCGGACAACCACCGACAAAACATGCCTGATCGCCACGCCGGGGGGTAGGGGCGTCAGCAAGGACTGAGGAGACCATGGCCGAGCAGGGCAGGAGCAGCCGAATACGCGGCACCGGACGCCGCCGCAGGGAGCCGGCCAAGCGACACCGGGGACTCGCCTTCGCCGCCTGGTCGGCCGCCGCGCTGGTGGTGGCCGGCGGTTCCGGACTCGGCTACGCCTACTTCACGCTCAACGGCAACATCGAGAGCGTCGACATCAACTCCCAGCTGCGCGACGACGATCGCCCGCAGGACACCGACGACGGCTCCATGGACATCCTGGTGCTCGGCTCCGACTCCCGCGCGGGGGCCAACGGCGCATACGGCAGGGACGAGGGCGCCGCCCGCTCCGACACGGCGATGATGGTCCACCTCTACGAGGGCCACAAGAAGGCCAGTGTCGTCTCCATCCCGCGCGACACCCTGATGGACCGCCCCCGGTGCACCACCCCGTCCGGCGAGGCCGTCCCCGCCCAGCGCGAGGCGATGTTCAACACGGCGTTCGAGGCCGGTGGCCCGGCCTGCGCGGTCAAGACAGTCGAGCAGATGTCCGGCATCCGTATGGACCACTACATACAGGTCGACTTCGCCGGGTTCAGGAAGCTGATCGACGACCTCGGCGGTGTCGGGATCACCACCACCAGGGCGATCGACGACAAGAGCAGCCACCTCCGGCTGCCCGCGGGCACGCACACCCTCGACGGCGAGCAGTCGCTGGCACTCGTCCGCACCCGCAAGGCCGTCGGCGACGGCAGTGACCTGGGCCGGATACAGCTTCAGCAGGCCTTCATGAAGGCGTTCATCGACCAGGTCAAGAGCGTCGGCGTCCTCAGCAGCCCCAAGAAGCTCTGGGACCTCGCCGACACCGCCACCAAGACGATCACCCCCGACTCCGAGCTCGACTCGGTCAAGGAGCTCGCCGGCTTCGCGGGCGGCCTGAAGGACCTCGGCGCCCAGGACGTGCACATGATCACGCTGCCGGTGCGCTACGACCCCGCCGACCCCAACCGGGTCGTGCCGCTCCAGGCCAGGTCACAGCAGGTCTGGACGGCCCTCAAGCAGGACCGGCCGATCCCCGCGGACGCGACCGCCGACACCGCCACGGGCCAGGCCGAGGGCGTCGTGAAGTAGGCCGGAATAGATCCGGCGACACCCCGGTTTTGGGAGATACGGCCGGTCCTGGCAGACTGGTACGTCGGCCCCGGTTCACGCACCCGCATCCCGCCCGTGCGACCCGGAGCCCTCCCGAAACTAGGAGACACCTTGAAGCGCGACATCCACCCCGAGTACGCCGAGACGCAGGTCAGCTGCACCTGTGGCGCGTCGTTCACCACCCGTAGCACGATCGACGGCGGCACCATCCGTGCCGAGGTCTGCTCCGAGTGCCACCCGTTCTACACGGGCAAGCAGAAGATCCTCGACACCGGTGGCCGCGTGGCCCGCTTCGAGGCCCGCTTCGGCAAGGCTGCCGCCGCCAGCAAGTAGCGAGCCACTGCGCCGGTCTACGGCCGCCCCGGGTGCGGGGTGGCCGAGACCGGCGCTTTGCCGTCTCCCGCTTTCCCGCCGGGGGATCCGGGCACCACGCGGCTCGGTGCCGACGTCGCAGCCCCGGGAACACACAGTCGTACGAAACCAGGAGCCCCCGATGTTCGAGGCGGTCGAGGAACTGATCGGCGAGCACGCCGATCTGGAGAAGAAGCTCGCCGACCCGTCGGTCCACGCGGACCAGGCGAACGCGCGCAAGCTGAACAAGCGCTACGCGGAGCTGACCCCGATCGTCGCCACGTACCGCTCCTGGAAGCAGACCGGCGACGACATGGAGACCGCCCGCGAACTCGCCGCCGACGACCCGGACTTCGCCGCCGAGGTCAAGGAGCTGGACAAGCAGCGCGAGGCCCTCACGGACAAGCTGCGGCTGCTGCTCGTGCCCCGCGACCCCAGCGACGACAAGGACGTCATCCTGGAGATCAAGGCGGGCGCCGGCGGCGACGAGTCCGCCCTGTTCGCCGGCGACCTGCTGCGCATGTACCTGCGGTACGCGGAGCGCGTCGGCTGGAAGACCGAGCTCATCGACGCCACCGAGTCCGAGCTCGGCGGCTACAAGGACGTCCAGGTCGCCGTGAAGACCAAGGGCGGCCAGGGTGCCACCGAGCCCGGCCAGGGCGTCTGGGCGCGACTGAAGTACGAGGGCGGGGTGCATCGCGTGCAGCGCGTGCCCGCCACCGAGTCCCAGGGCCGCATCCACACCTCCGCCGCCGGTGTCCTCGTGACGCCCGAGGCCGAGGAGATCGACGTCGAGATCCACGCCAACGACCTGCGCATCGACGTCTACCGGTCCTCCGGGCCCGGCGGCCAGTCCGTCAACACGACCGACTCCGCCGTCCGCATCACCCACCTGCCGACCGGCATCGTGGCCTCCTGCCAGAACGAGAAGAGCCAGCTCCAGAACAAGGAGCAGGCCATGCGTATCCTGCGCTCCAGGCTGCTCGCCGCAGCCCAGGAGGAGGCGGAGAAGGAAGCCGCGGACGCCCGCCGCAGCCAGGTGCGAACGGTCGACCGGTCCGAGAAGATCCGTACGTACAACTTCCCGGAAAACCGGATCTCGGACCACCGCGTCGGCTTCAAGGCGTACAACTTGGACCAGGTGCTCGACGGTGAGCTCGACGCCGTGATCCAGGCGTGTGTCGACGCCGACTCCGCCGCGAAGCTCGCCGCCGCCTGACCCGCCCCGCCCACACCCGACCCGCTCAGCCCGGAGGACCAGCGTGCAGCAACATTTTGGGGGGCGACCCCCAAGCCCCCGCAGTGTGCTGCTTGCGGAGGTGGCCCAGGCCACCCAACGCCTGGCCGACGCCGGCGTGCCGTCACCGCGCTTCGACGCGGAGGAGCTCGCCGCGTTCGTGCACGGCGTCAAGCGGGGTGAACTGCACAACGTCAAGGACGCGGACTTCGACGCCCGCTACTGGGAGGCCGTCGCGCGCCGGGAGGCCCGCGAGCCGCTCCAGCACATCACCGGACGCGCGTTCTTCCGCTACCTGGAGCTCCAGGTGGGCCCCGGCGTCTTCGTGCCGCGCCCCGAGACCGAGTCGGTCGTCGGGTGGGCCATAGACGCCGTACGCGCCATGGACGTCGTCGAGCCGCTCATCGTGGACCTGTGCTCCGGCTCCGGCGCCATCGCCCTCGCCATGGCCCAGGAGGTGCCGCGCTCGCGCGTGCACGCCGTGGAGCTGTCCGAGGACGCCCTGGTGTGGACGCGGAAGAACGCCGAGGGGTCCAGGGTCACCGTCCACCGGGGCGACGCGCTGGCGGCCCTCCCCGAGCTCGACGGCCAGGTGGACCTGGTCATCTCCAACCCGCCGTACATCCCGCTCACCGAGTGGGAGTACGTCGCGCCCGAGGCCCGCGACCACGACCCGGAGATGGCCCTCTTCTCCGGCGAGGACGGCCTCGACACCATCCGCGGCATCGAACGCACCGCCCACCGGCTGCTGCGCCCCGGCGGCCTCGTCGTCGTCGAGCACGCCGACACCCAGGGCGGCCAGGTGCCGTGGATCTTCAACGAGGAGGCCGGCTGGACGGACGCCGCCGACCACCCCGACCTGAACAAGCGCCCGCGCTTCGCGACCGCGCGCAAGGCGACGCCATGACCAAGCATGTGACCACGCATGTGTACGAGGAGGCCCGTTAAATGGCTCGGCGATACGACTGCAACGACGCGACCGACCGCACGACCGGCCTGCGTGAGGCCGCGTCCGCCGTCCGTCGCGGCGAGCTCGTCGTGCTGCCCACCGACACCGTGTACGGGATCGGTGCGGACGCCTTCGGCTCGGAGGCCGTCGCCGACCTGCTGGCGGCCAAGGGACGCGGCCGCAACATGCCGACCCCGGTCCTCATCGGCTCCCCGAACACCCTGCACGGCCTCGTGACGGACTTCTCGGAGCAGGCGTGGGAGCTCGTCGACGCCTTCTGGCCCGGCGCGCTGACCCTGGTCGCCAAGCACCAGCCGTCCCTGCAGTGGGACCTCGGGGACACCCGCGGCACCGTCGCGATCCGGATGCCGCTGCACCCGGTCGCCATCGAGCTGCTCACCGAGGTCGGCCCGATGGCCGTATCGTCCGCCAACCTGACCGGACACCCCTCTCCCGAGGACTGCGACGCCGCGCAGGAGATGCTCGGCGACTCGGTCTCCGTGTACCTGGACGGCGGGCCGACCCCGGGCATCGTCCCGTCGTCGATCGTCGACGTCACGGGCAAGGTTCCGGTCCTCCTGCGCCAGGGCGCGCTCGGCGCGGACGAGCTCCGCAAGGTCGTACCCGACCTCGAGGTGGCCAATTGACCGCCCCTGAGGGGCGTGGCATAGGTGCGGCCGCCACCGGCGACACGTTCAGAATCCTCCACGTCAGCACCGGCAACGTCTGCCGCTCACCGATCACCGAGCGGCTGACCCGCCATGCCCTGGCCGACCGCCTGGGGGAGCACCTCGGCGGCGGCCTGATCGTGGAGAGCGCCGGCACCTGGGGCCATGAGGGCGCGCCCATGGAGGCCAACGCCGCCACGGTCCTCGCCGACTTCGGGGCGGACGCCACCGGGTTCGTGGGCCGTGAGCTCCTCGACGAGCACGTGATCCGCGCGGACCTGGTGCTGACGGCGACCCGCGACCACCGGGCGCAGGTCATCTCCATGGGCCATTCGGCGGGCCTGCGCACCTTCACGCTGAAGGAGTTCACCCGGCTGGTACGGGCGATAGACCCGGCCACGCTGCCCGACCCGCTGGGCGAGGGCGTCGTCGAGCGCGCCCGCGCGCTGGTGCGCGCGGCCGCGGCGCTGCGCGGGTGGCTGCTGGCCCCCAGCCCGGACGCGGACGAGGTGAACGATCCGTACGGTGCGCCGATCACCTTCTTCCGCTCGATCGGCGACGAGATCAACCAGGCGCTGGACCCCGTGGTGACCGCCCTGACGGGCGTCGAGACGAAGCACTGAGCCGTGCCGGTGGGCTCGCGGCGGGTTGAACCGCGACCGCCGGGCGGGCGCGGGCACGCGGGCCTACATTGGAGCTGACGGGGTCCCGCCCACGCGCCTGGAGCCAGAGATGCCGGTCACCGCTGCTGCCGACGATGTGCGCGTCCACGCCTACCGGGCGGACGCCGACGCCCTGCGACGGCAGGACCCCGAGATCGCCGACGTGCTCGCCGGGGAAGTGCGGCGGCAGGCGGACAGCCTCCAGCTGATCGCCGCCGAGAACTTCACCTCGCCGGCCGTGCTCGCCGCGCTCGGATCGCCGCTCGCCAACAAGTACGCCGAGGGGTACCCCGGCGCGCGGCACCACGGCGGGTGCGAGCTGGTGGACGCCGCCGAGCGTATCGCCGTCGAACGGGCCACCGCGCTGTTCGGGGCCGCCCACGCCAACGTCCAGCCCCACTCCGGCTCCTCGGCCGTCCTCGCGGCGTACGCGGCCATGCTGAGGCCCGGGGACACGGTGCTGGCGATGGGGCTGCCCCACGGCGGTCATCTCACCCACGGCTCCCCGGCCAACTTCTCCGGCCGCTGGTTCGACTTCGTCGCCTACGGCGTGGACGCCGAGTCCGGTCTCATCGACTACGACCAGGTGCGCGCCCTGGCGCACCGGCACCGGCCGAAGGCCATCGTCTGCGGTTCGATCGCCTACCCCCGGCACATCGACTACGCGGAGTTCCGCGAGATCGCCGACGAGACCGGCGCCTGTCTGATCGCCGACGCGGCCCATCCCATCGGCCTGGTCGCCGGGGGAGCGGCGCCCAGCCCGGTCCCGTACGCGGACGTGGTGTGCGCCACGACGCACAAGGTGCTGCGCGGACCGCGTGGCGGGATGATCCTGTGCGGCGAGGAGCTCGCGGGGCGCATCGACCGGGCGGTGTTCCCCTTCACGCAGGGCGGCGCCCAGATGCACACCATCGCCGCGAAGGCCGTCGCGTTCGGCGAGGCGGCGACGACGGAGTTCGCCGCGTACACCCATCAGGTGGTGGTCAACGCCCGCACGCTCGCGGCCGCGCTCGCCGACGAGGGCTTCGCGATCACCACGGGCGGCACCGACACCCATCTGATCACGGCCGACCCCGGCCCCCTGGGGGTCGAGGGACGCACCGCCCGGGGGCTGCTGGCCGCGGCGGGCATCGTGCTGGACACCTGCGCCCTGCCGTACGGGGACGGGCGCGGGATCCGGTTCGGCACGGCCGCGGTGACCACCCAGGGCATGGGACCGGCGGAGATGGCGCGGATCGCCGCCCTGTTCGCGGCCGCGCTGCGCGAGGACGCCGCGGCGACCCGTACGGTTCGCGCCCGAGTACGTGAACTGACCGAGCGATTTCCACCGTATAGGGGGTAGAAGCGCGTCGGTGGAACCGTCCGGGGCACCCGGGTGTCCACCAGCACATGGGCACCAGAGCTAGGGTGTGGGGCTGAGATGGCCAGCTATTCCTGTGGGGCAGCCCGTGCGTGATTATCTGCTGACGCTCTGTGTCACGGCTGCGGTGACCTATCTGCTGACCGGCCCGGTGCGGAAGTTCGCCATCGCGGCCGGGGCGATGCCGCAGATCCGGGCGCGAGACGTCCACCGAGAACCGACGCCGCGGCTCGGCGGCATCGCCATGTTCTTCGGACTGTGCGCGGGACTGCTCGTCGCGGACCACCTGCCGAACCTGAACAGCGTCTTCGCGCTGTCCAACGAGCCCCGTGCGCTGCTCTCCGGGGCCGCCCTGATCTGGCTGATCGGCGTCCTCGACGACAAGTTCGAGATCGACGCGCTGATCAAGCTCGGCGGGCAGATGATCGCCGCGGGCGTGATGGTGATGCAGGGTCTGACCATCCTGTGGCTGCCCATCCCCGGCATCGGCACGGTCGCCCTGACCCAGTGGCAGGGCACGCTCCTCACGGTGGCGCTGGTCGTGATCACGATCAACGCGGTGAACTTCGTCGACGGCCTGGACGGTCTCGCGGCCGGGATGGTGTGCATCGCCGCCACGGCGTTCTTCCTGTACGCGTACCGGATCTGGTACGGCTACACGATCGAGGCCGCCGCGCCCGCGACGCTCTTCGCGGTGATCCTGATGGGCATGTGCCTGGGCTTCCTGCCGCACAACATGCACCCCGCCCGGATCTTCATGGGCGACTCCGGCTCGATGCTGATCGGTCTGGTGCTGGCGGCGGCCGCGATCTCGATCACCGGCCAGGTCGACCCGGACGCGCTCAAGATCTTCGAGGGCTCCACGCGCCAGGCCACCCATGCGGCGCTGCCGGTCTTCATCCCGCTGCTGCTGCCGCTGACGATCATCGCGATCCCGGTGGCCGACCTGGTCCTGGCGATCGTGCGCCGCACCTGGCACGGCCAGTCGCCGTTCGCGGCCGACCGCGGGCACCTGCACCACCGGCTGCTGGAGATCGGGCACTCGCACAGCCGGGCGGTCCTGATCATGTACTTCTGGTCGGCGCTCATCGCCTTCGGCACCCTGGCCTACTCGGTGCACTCGGCGTCGATGTGGATCGTGCTGGTGATCGTGGCGCTGAGCGCGATCGGTCTGGTGCTCCTGCTGCTGCCCCGGTTCACGCCGCGCGCCCCGCGCTGGGCGGAGTCGTTCGTGCCGCCGCGCTACCGCCGCAGGAAGACCGTGCCGGGGACGGCCGCGGCGCTCCCGTACGAGGGGCCGTCGAGGGAGGAGCGCGTTCCGGTGCCGGCCGGTGTCAACGGAGCGACAGCGATCGGCGCTCGTTCACACCTTCCCGACCGGCGGAAGGCCGGAACGCCGAGTTGACGAAGGGCTCAGCGGCGGCCATTACCAGACAAAACGGCGAGCCGCACTGCACACACGGGCGCAGTCACTCTCATGTGTGAGAGTCAGCACACGCCCGGGTAAAGACCTCATCAAATAGTTTGTGATACGGTTCACGAGACCCGGCGACAGAGTCGAAGAACCCCAGTGCGACGGTTCATCGACCCCGAGACTCGCCTCGGACCGGGCTTACGCTCGTCCATGACGACACCACTTTGCCCCCACCAGCAAGCGGAGATGCCGCCATGCCGTCCAACGACGTCCGCCTCCTCCTGCACACCGCCGTACCCACGCTCGCCACCGGCGTCATCGCCACCGTGGTCAGCGGTGTGGTCGCCGGTGGCAAGGGAGCGATCGGAGCCGTCGTCGGCACGCTGGTGGTCGTCCTCTTCATGGGGATCGGGCTGGTGGTGCTCCAGCGCACGGCCAAGTCGCTGCCGCAGCTGTTCCAGGCCATGGGGCTGATGCTCTATACGGTCCAGCTGCTGGTGCTGTTCATCTTCCTGGCCCTGCTCAAGGACACCACCGCGTTCGACTTCAAGGCGTTCGCCTTCACCCTTCTCGCCACCACCGTCGTGTGGGTCGCCGCCCAGGCGCGCGCCTACATGAAGGCCAAGATCCTTTACGTGGAACCCTCTTCCGGCTCGGGTGACAAGCCCGCCAGGAAAGGGTCCTCGTCGTGAGGGGTAGGGCCGGGATAAATGGCCGTTCGAGATCCTGCTATCGTCCGGTGCCAACTGCGGCACTGCGGGCGCGGGCATCCGAGCTGACGCCTGACCCAGCGCGAGGCTCGAAGCCGAACCGCCGCCCCCTTATCCGTAAGACCAGTCCAGTGCCGACCCGCGGCTGCGTGCCGCGCCGACACAACGAGGTTGCCGTACCTATGCGCCACGCTGAAGGAGCCCGCGGTGAGTGCTGACCAGACGCTTGCCTTTGACGCGAGCTGCCACATCTTCACCGGATGCGGGTTCCCAGCTCCGGGCCTGCACACGTTCCTTTACGAGCCCATCTTCACCGCCGGTGGCTTCGAGTTCACGAAGCCGATGCTGCTGGCGCTGCTGAGCTCGATCGTGGTCGTCGCGTTCTTCTGGGCCGCGTTCGCCAAGCCCAAGCTGGTCCCGGGCAAGCTCCAGATGGTCGGCGAGGCCGGGTACGACTTCGTCCGCCGCGGCATCGTCTACGAGATCATCGGCAAGAAGGACGGCGAGAAGTACGTCCCCTTCATGGTGTCGCTGTTCTTCTTCGTGTGGATCATGAACCTCTGGTCCATCATCCCGCTCGCGCAGTTCCCGGTCACCTCGCTGATCGCCTTCCCGGCCGGTCTCGCACTGGTCGTGTACGTGATGTGGGTCAGCCTGACCTTCAAGAAGCACGGCTTCGTGGGCGGCTGGAAGAACATCCTCGGCTACGACAAGTCCCTCGGCGCGATCCTGCCGCTGATCATGCTGCTCGAGTTCTTCTCGAACCTGATCATCCGGCCCTTCACGCACGCGGTCCGACTGTTCGCGAACATGTTCGCGGGTCACCTGCTGATCGTGATGTTCTCGCTGGCGACCTGGTACCTGATGAACGGCCTCGGCTTCGTCTACGCCGGCGCCTCGTTCGTGATGGTCATCATCATGACGGCCTTCGAGCTCTTCATCCAGGCCGTCCAGGCGTACGTCTTCGTGCTCCTGGCCAGCAGCTACGTGCAGGGCGCGCTCTCCGAGCACCACTGAGCGCGCTTCGGCCCAGCCCACCCCCTACCAACAGACGTCCGGTGGCCAACCCCCACCGGGTCCTTGAAAGAGAAGGAAGAACCGGCATGTCCGCTCTCGAGACTCTCGCCGCTGTCAACGGAAACGTCGCCTCCATCGGCTACGGCCTGGCCGCGATCGGCCCCGGCGTCGGCGTCGGCATCATCTTCGGTAACGGCACCCAGGCCCTCGCCCGTCAGCCCGAGGCGGCCGGCCTGATCCGTACCAACCAGATCATGGGTTTCGCCTTCTGTGAGGCGCTCGCCCTCATCGGCATCGTCATGGGCTTCGTCTACAAGTAAGCCGGACCGACAGCCCAACCCCTTTCACGGAAGGCACTGATGTGAACGCTCTGTTCCTTGCGGCGGCGGAGGAGCCTCAGAATCCTCTGCTCCCGCATCTCGACGAGCTCGTCATCGGCCTGATCGCCTTCGTCATCGTCTTCGGCTTCCTCGCCAAGAAGCTCCTCCCGAACATCAACAACGTTCTGGAGCAGCGTCGCGAGGCCATCGAGGGTGGTATCGAGAAGGCCGAGTCGGCCCAGATCGAAGCCCAGAGTGTGCTGGAGCAGTACAAGGCCCAGCTTGCCGAGGCCCGCCACGAGGCCGCGCGTCTCCGCCAGGAGGCGTCGGAGCAGGGCACCGCGATCATCCAGGAGATGAAGGCGGAAGGCCAGCGCCAGCGCGAGGAAATCATCGCCGCCGGCCACGCCCAGATCGAGGCCGACCGCAAGGCCGCGGCGCTCTCGCTGCGTCAGGACGTCGGCAAGCTCGCCGTCGACCTGGCCGGCAAGCTGGTCGGCGAGTCCCTCGAGGACGCCGCCCGCCAGAGCCGCACCATCGACCGCTTCCTCGACGAGCTCGAGGAGAAGGCCGAGGCCACCCGATGAACGGAGCGAGCCGCGAGGCGCTGGCTGCCGCGCGCGAGCGTCTCGACGCACTGACCGACAGCACGTCGGTCGACGCGGCGAAGCTCGCCGAGGAGCTGGCCGCCGTCACCGCGCTGCTCGACCGCGAGGTGTCGCTGCGTCGGGTCCTGACCGACCCGGCGCAGGCCGGCGAGGCCAAGGCCGAGCTCGCCGCGCGACTGCTGAGCGGTCAGGTGGGTGGCGAGACCGCCGACCTGGTCTCCGGCATGGTCCGGTCCCGCTGGTCGCAGTCGCGCGACCTGGTCGACACGCTCGAGGAGCTGGCGGCCACCGCCGACCTCACGGCGGCCCAGCAGGCCGGTGCCCTCGACGACGTGGAGGACGAGCTGTTCCGGTTCGGCCGGATCGTCGCGTCCAACCCCGAGCTGCGGGCCGCGCTGACCAACCGGTCGGCCACGGCCTCCGCCAAGGGCGAGCTGGTTCGCAGCCTGCTCGGTGGCAAGGCCGACGGGGTCACGGTGCGACTGATCGTCCGTCTCGTGACACGCCCGCGGGGACGTAGCCTGGAAGCGGGCCTCGAGTCCCTGTCCAAGCTCGCCGCGGCGCGCCGGGACCGGATGGTCGCGGTCGTCGTCTCGGCCGTGCCGCTCAGCGACCGGCAGAAGCAGCGCCTCGGCGCCGCCCTGGCGTCGCTGTACGGACGCCAGATGCACCTGAACCTGGATGTGGACCCGGCGGTCGTCGGCGGGATCTCGGTGCGCGTGGGTGACGAGGTCATCGACGGGACCATCGCGGACCGTCTCGAAGAGGCGGCTCGGCGCCTGGCCGGCTGACGCTGCGGCGTCGGACGGTCAAGACAACAAGCATCACCAGCGGCCCGGTTGGGCCGTGCAGAACTTGCAGAAGATTCCTGGGGGTCGCCCCCAGACCCCCAAAGAAACTTCGGGCCCAACAAGGAGAGCAGGGAACCCAGATGGCGGAGCTCACGATCCGGCCGGAGGAGATCCGGGACGCGCTGGAGAACTTTGTCCAGTCGTACCAGCCGGACGCGGCCTCGCGCGAGGAGGTCGGTACGGTCAGCGTTGCCGGCGACGGCATCGCGAAGGTCGAGGGCCTTCCCTCGGCCATGGCGAACGAGCTGCTGAAGTTCGAGGACGGAACCCTCGGTCTCGCCCTCAACCTCGAGGAGCGCGAGATCGGTGCGGTCGTCCTCGGCGAGTTCAGCGGCATCGAGGAGGGGCAGCCGGTCACCCGTACCGGTGAGGTCCTCTCCGTCGGCGTCGGCGAGGGATACCTGGGTCGCGTCGTCGACCCGCTCGGCAACCCGATCGACGGCCTCGGCGAGATCGCGACCGAGGGCCGCCGCGCCCTCGAGCTGCAGGCCCCGGGCGTCATGGCCCGTAAGTCGGTGCACGAGCCGATGCAGACCGGCTACAAGGCCGTCGACGCGATGGTGCCGATCGGCCGTGGCCAGCGTCAGCTGATCATCGGCGACCGCCAGACCGGCAAGACCGCCCTGGCCGTCGACACGATCATCAACCAGCGTGACAACTGGCGCACCGGCGACCCGAAGAAGCAGGTCCGCTGCATCTACGTCGCCATCGGCCAGAAGGGCTCCACCATCGCGTCCGTGCGCGGCGCGCTGGAGGAGGCCGGCGCCCTCGAGTACACGACGATCGTCGCCGCCCCGGCGTCCGACCCGGCCGGCTTCAAGTACCTGGCGCCGTACACCGGCTCGGCCATCGGCCAGCACTGGATGTACGACGGCAAGCACGTCCTCATCATCTTCGACGACCTCTCGAAGCAGGCCGACGCCTACCGCGCCGTGTCGCTGCTGCTGCGCCGCCCGCCGGGCCGCGAGGCCTACCCGGGTGACGTCTTCTACCTGCACTCGCGTCTGCTGGAGCGCTGCGCCAAGCTCTCCGACGACATGGGCGCCGGTTCGATGACGGGCCTGCCGATCGTCGAGACCAAGGCGAACGACGTGTCGGCGTTCATCCCGACCAACGTCATCTCCATCACCGACGGCCAGTGCTTCCTGGAGTCCGACCTGTTCAACGCCGGCCAGCGTCCGGCCCTGAACGTCGGTATCTCGGTCTCCCGTGTGGGTGGTTCCGCCCAGCACAAGGCCATGAAGCAGGTCTCCGGCCGTCTGCGCGTGGACCTCGCCCAGTACCGCGAGCTGGAGGCGTTCGCCGCCTTCGGTTCCGACCTGGACGCGGCCTCCAAGGCGCAGATGGAGCGCGGCAAGCGCATGGTCGAGCTGCTGAAGCAGGGCCAGTACCAGCCGATGCCCGTCGAGGAGCAGGTCGTCTCCGTCTGGGCCGGTACCACCGGCAAGATGGACGACGTCCCGGTCGAGGACATCCGCCGCTTCGAGGCCGAGCTGCTGGAGTACCTGCGCCGTGAGCGCAAGGACCTCCTGACCGGCATCGCCGAGGGCGGCAAGATGTCGGACGACACCCTCACCTCCGTCGCCGACGCGATCGCCGCCTTCAAGCAGCAGTTCGAAACCTCGGACGGCAAGCTTCTGGGCGAGGACGCTCCGGTCAGCACGGCCAAGTAACGACGGAAGGGACCTGACTCATGGGAGCGCAGCTCCGGGTCTACAAGCGTCGTATCAAGTCCGTCACCGCGACCAAGAAGATCACCAAGGCGATGGAGATGATCGCCGCCTCGCGCATCGTCAAGGCGCAGCGCCAGGTGGCGGCCTCGACGCCGTACGCGACCGAGCTCACCCGTGCGGTGACCGCGGTGGCGACGGGGTCGACGACGAAGCACGCCCTGACCACCGAGGCGGAGAAGCCGACCCGCGCCGCGATCCTGCTCATCACGAGCGACCGCGGTCTGGCCGGCGGCTACTCCTCGAACGCCATCAAGGCGGCGGAGGAGCTCACCGGGCGCCTCCGCGCCGAGGGCAAGGAGGTCGACGCGTACATCGTCGGCCGCAAGGGTGTGTCGTACTACGGCTTCCGTGAGCGCAAGGTCACGGACTCGTGGACGGGCTTCACCGACAACCCGACGTACGCGGACGCCAAGGCTGTCGCGGCGCCGCTGATCGCGGCGATCGAGAAGGACACGGCCGAGGGTGGTGTGGACGAGCTCCACATCGTCTTCACCGAGTTCATCTCGATGCTCACGCAGACCCCCGTGCAGAGCCGGCTGCTGCCGCTCAGCCTGGAAAAGGCTGCGGAGGAGTCGGGGACGAAGGGCGAGATCCTTCCGCTGTTCGACTTCGAGCCGTCGGCTGAGGACGTCCTCGACGCCCTCCTGCCGCGCTACGTCGAGAGCCGGATCTACAACGCGCTGCTCCAGGCGGCTGCTTCCAAGCACGCCGCCACCCGCCGCGCGATGAAGTCGGCGACCGACAACGCCGGGGAGCTCATCAAGAGCCTCTCCCGGCTTGCCAACGCGGCCCGCCAGGCCGAAATCACCCAGGAAATCAGCGAGATCGTCGGTGGCGCCAGCGCCCTGGCCGACGCGACCGCGGGGAGTGACAGGTAAATGACGACGTCTATCGAGCAGACCGGGACGGCCGCAGCCACGGGCCGCGTCGCCCGTGTCATCGGCCCGGTCGTCGACGTGGAGTTCCCCGTCGACGCGATGCCGGAGATCTACAACGCGCTTCACGTCGAGGTGGCCGACCCGGCCGAGGACGGGAAGCTGAAGACGCTGACCCTCGAGGTCGCCCAGCACCTCGGTGAGGGTGTGGTCCGCGCGATCTCGATGCAGCCCACCGACGGTCTGGTCCGCCAGGCCGCGGTGGTCGACACCGGCGACGGCATCACCGTCCCGGTCGGCGACTTCACCAAGGGCAAGGTGTTCAACACCCTCGGTGAGGTGCTGAACAAGCCCGAGGAGAACGCCAACATCGGCGAGCGCTGGGCGATCCACCGCAAGGCCCCCGGCTTCGACCAGCTCGAGTCCAAGACCGAGATGTTCGAGACCGGCGTCAAGGTCATCGACCTTCTCACCCCGTACGTCAAGGGTGGAAAGATCGGCCTGTTCGGCGGTGCCGGTGTCGGCAAGACCGTTCTGATCCAGGAAATGATCTACCGCGTCGCCAACAACCACGACGGTGTGTCGGTGTTCGCGGGCGTCGGTGAGCGTACCCGTGAGGGCAACGACCTCATCGACGAGATGAGCGAGTCGGGCGTCATCGACAAGACGGCGCTCGTCTTCGGCCAGATGGACGAGCCCCCGGGCACCCGTCTGCGCGTCGCCCTGGCCGGTCTGACCATGGCGGAGTACTTCCGCGATGTCCAGAAGCAGGACGTGCTGTTCTTCATCGACAACATCTTCCGGTACACCCAGGCCGGTTCCGAGGTGTCGACCCTGCTCGGCCGTATGCCCTCCGCGGTGGGCTACCAGCCGAACCTGGCCGACGAGATGGGTCTCCTCCAGGAGCGCATCACCTCGACGCGTGGCCACTCGATCACCTCGATGCAGGCGATCTACGTCCCCGCGGACGACCTGACCGACCCGGCTCCGGCCACCACCTTCGCCCACCTCGACGCGACGACGGTTCTCTCCCGTCCGATCTCGGAGAAGGGCATCTACCCGGCCGTGGACCCGCTGGACTCCACGTCCCGGATCCTGGACCCGCGCTACATCGCGCAGGAGCACTACGACGCCGCCACGCGCGTCAAGGGGATCCTGCAGAAGTACAAGGACCTCCAGGACATCATCGCGATTCTCGGTATCGACGAGCTGGGCGAGGAGGACAAGCTCGTTGTCCACCGTGCCCGTCGCGTGGAGCGCTTCCTGTCCCAGAACACCCACGTCGCCAAGCAGTTCACCGGCGTGGACGGTTCGGACGTGCCGCTCGACGAGTCGATCGCCGCGTTCAACGCGATCTGCGACGGTGAGTACGACCACTTCCCCGAGCAGGCGTTCTTCATGTGCGGTGGCATCGAGGACCTCAAGGCCAACGCCAAGGAGCTCGGCGTCTCCTGAGCCCCGTGCTCCCCGAAGGGGGCGGGTCCGTCCCGCCCCCTTCTCCACGCCCCTTAGAATTGACCCAACACCCGGCACATCCGCCGGGTGGTGACCCGAGGAGCCACCCTTGGCTGCTGAGCTGCACGTCGAGCTGGTCGCCGCGGACCGGAGTGTCTGGTCCGGCGAGGCCACCCTGGTCATCGCGCGCACCACGTCCGGCGACATCGGCGTCATGCCCGGCCACCAGCCGCTGCTGGGTGTGCTGGAGTCGGGCCCGGTGACCATCCGTACGAGTGAGGGCGCCACCGTCGTCGCGGCGGTGCACGGCGGTTTCATCTCGTTCGCGGACAACAAGCTGTCCCTGCTCGCGGAGATCGCCGAGCTCGCGGACGAGATCGACGCCCAGCGCGCGGAGCGTGCGCTGGAGCGCGCGAAGTCGGATTCGGACGCCGCCGCCGAGCGGCGCGCCGATGTACGGCTGCGCGCGGTAGCGGTGCGCTAGCGCACCGCGCCGACAGTTGTGCCCTCAGCCGCGGCCGGTCTGGAATCATCCAGACCGTGCCGCGGCTGAGGCGATGCGGGTGCAGGTGTTTTTCCGTTACGGGACGATGCGAGGAGGTCGGTGGAGATGTTCCTCGCTCTGCTTGTGAGCGCTCTGGTCGTCGCACTGGTGGTGATCGGGCTCTTCGTCTTCGGACTGCGGCGACGGCTGATCCAGCGGTCGGGCGGTACGTTCGACTGCAGCCTGCGCTGGAACGTTCCGGAGGACGGTGACACCTCCGGCAAGGGCTGGGTGTACGGCGTCGCCCGTTACAGCGGCGACCGCGTCGCCTGGTTCCGTGTCTTCTCCTATTCGCCCAGGCCCCGCCGCATCCTGGAGCGCTCCGGCATCGAGGTGCTGGCGCGCCGGATGCCCGACGGCGAGGAGGAGCTGGCGCTGCTCTCGGACGCCGTGATCCTGGGGTGCCTGCACCACGGGACCCGTCTTGAGCTGGCGATGAGCGAGGACGCGCTCACCGGTTTCCTCGCGTGGCTGGAGGCGGCGCCGCCCGGCCAGCGGGTCAACGTGGCCTGAGGCCGGCTCCCGGTGTCGCGCCCCGCGCGTGCCCTGCCGTACGACGCCCCCGGAGCGGTGCCGCCGGCCGAGAAGTACGACATCCCCCTGGTCAGGGCGGGCGAATGCCATGTGTGGATCGCCCAGGCCGTGTCCGTGCCGGCCCTGCTGGACCTGCTCGACGAGGGGGAGCGCGCCCGCCATGACGGGTTTCTGCGGGACGGCCCCCGCGCTCTGTACCTGACCGCACACGCGCTGCTGCGCCGGCTGGTCGCCGCCCAGCTGGGGAGCGATCCCCGCGAGGTGCGGTTCACCCATGTGTGCAAGCACTGCGACGATCCCCGGCCGCACGGCAAGCCGGGCCTCGCGGGCGCCGATCTGGAGTTCTCGCTGTCGCACTCGGGGGACCGGGTGGCGGTCGCGCTGTCCCTCGCCGGGCCCGTCGGTGTCGACGTCGAGCGGGTCGCCGACTACCCCGATCTTCCCCTGGCCGTGCTCGGACCGTCGGAGCGCGGCGAGCTCGACCGGGTCCCGGCGTCCGGACGGGCCGCGGCGTTCACCCGTTACTGGGCACGGAAGGAAGCGGTGCTCAAGGCCACCGGGGACGGGCTGATGACCGACCCGGCGCTGCTGACGGTGAGCCCGCCGGGCGCCCCGGCCGCGCTGCTCGCATGGCCCGGACGCGCAGAGCCGCACCTTCCGGTGCGGCTCTGCGATCTCGACGTGCCCGACGGGTCCGGTCCCGATGGGGGGACCGGTGCCGGTGACGGCTACCGGGCCGCGGTGGCCGTCCTCGGCACCGGGTGTGCGCCGGTGGCGCACGCGGTGGCACACAGCGGGGACGGCGCGTTGCGCCGCCCCCGCTGAGCCGGACGGTCCGTTGGGAGCCGGACCGTCCGCGGCGGACTATCCGAGGCCGTTGTGGATGGCGCTCACGAGCTCGCCGTTGCTGGTGTCACCACTGAACTCCCAGAAGAACGCGCCGCCCAGTCCCTGGGTCTTCGCCCAGCTCATCTTGGACGTCACGGTGGCCGGGGTGTCGTAGCTCCACCAGTTGGTGCCGCAGTGCGCGTACGCCGTGCCCGCGACCGTGCCGTTGGCGGGGCAGGACGCCTTGAGGACCTTGTAGTCCTCGATGCCCGCCTCGTACGTGCCCGCCGCCGGGCCCGTCGCGGTGCCGCCCGGCTCCTTCTGGGTGACGCCGGTCCAGCCGCGGCCGTAGAAGCCGATGCCCAGCAGCAGCTTGTTGGCCGGGACGCCCTTGGCCTTGAACTTGGCGATCGCCTCGGCGGAGTTGAAGCCCTGCTGGGGGATGCCGGCGTACGAGGTCAGCGGCGAGTGCGGAGCGGTCGGACCGTTCTTCGCCCAGGCGCCGAAGAAGTCGTACGTCATGACGTTGTACCAGTCGAGGTACTGGGCGGCGCCGCCGTAGTCGGCGGCGTCGATCTTGCCGCCGGCGGAGGCGTCCGCCGTGGTGGCCGCGGTGATGAGGTTGTTCGGGCCGAACTTGGCACGCATCGCCTGCATCATGTTCTTGATGGCGGCGGGACCACTGGTGTCACAGGTCAGACCGCAGGAGTTGGGGTACTCCCAGTCGAGGTCGATGCCGTCGAAGACATCGGCCCAGCGCGGGTCCTCGACCAGGTCGTAGCAGGACTGCGCGAAGGCGGTCGGGTTCTTGACCGCGTCCGGGAAGCCGCCGGACCAGGTCCAGCCGCCGAACGACCACAGCACCTTGATGTGCGGGTACTGGGCCTTCAGCTTGCGCAGCTGGTTGAAGTTGCCGCGCAGCGGCTGGTCCCAGGTGTCGGCCTTGCCGTCGACGGACTGGTCGGCGGTGTAGGCCTTGTCGTAGTCGGCGTAGGCGTCACCGATGGTGCACTTGCCGCCCTGGACGTTGCCGAAGGCGTAGTTGATGTGCGTGATCTTCGCGGCCGAACCGGACGTCACCAGGTTCTTGACGTGGTAGTTGCGGCCGTAGACGCCCCAGTTGGTGAAGTAGCCGAGCTTGACCGAGGAGCCGGGGCCGGGGCCGGGGCCCGGGCCGGGGTCGCCGCCGGTGGTGCGCACGGCGCGGGCGCCGCTGACCGGGCCGGTCTGGCCGGCGGTGTCACGGGCCTGGACGGAGTACGAGTAGTCGGTCCCGGCGGTCAGGGCGGTGTCCGAGTACGTCAGGCCGGTGACGGTGGCGACCTTGGCCCCGTCGCGCAGGACGTCGTAGTTCTTGACGCCCTTGTCGTCGGTGGCCGCGGCCCAGGACAGCTTCACCGAGGTGTCGGTGATGTCGGAGGCGGTGGGCGTACCGGGCGCGGTGGGCGCGGTGTCGCCGGGGACGCTGCCGCCGTCACAGGAGTTGCCGTTGAGCTTGCAGCCGGAGGGGGAGCCGGTGCCGCTGCCGTTGAACCCGAAGGAGACGGAGGCGCCGGGGGCGAGAGTGCCGTTCCAGCCGAGGTTCTTGGCGGTCCAGTGGGTGCCGGTGCTGGTGACGGTGGCGTCCCAGGCGGAGGTGACGGAGGTGCCGGAGGGGAAGTCCCACTCGACGGTCCAGTTGGAGAGGGTGGTGGTGCCGGTGTTCTTCACCGTCCACCTGCCCTCGAAGCCGGAGCCCCAGTCGGACGCCTTGGTGTAGGCGGCGGTGGCGGACTCCGCGGCCTCGGCGGGGGTGGCCAGGCCGACCATGGCGGCCAGCGGGAGCAGCAGGGCGGTGACGCCGGCTGCTGCTCTGGACCTGAATCTGCTTCTGCGCGGGGGCGCTTCGGTGCTCAACGGTGCTCCTCACGTTGCGGATGGGCGGGGCAGGGGTTGTCCGTGAACAAGTGCGCGCGTGCCGTGAGATTAGGGAGGTCTGGACCAATCGTCAATAGGTCCAGACCAAAGGAGAGTTGGCGTGAACCCACTGCCCGCCTCTCGCCGGGCGCCCCCTCGGCACGTCGGCGTCACCCCGCACCGAGCTCCTCGGGCTCCCCGGTTTCAGGGCCTTGACCAGCGCCTTCACCGGCTCGCGGCCGACTCGCCGGCCACTCTCCGGGACCGCTCCCACCCGCGCCCCCCGGCGTCCGTACGGGGTCCCGCCGGAGCGCGCCCGGAGCCCGCAGGGGCCTTCGGCCGATCTCCGCCGGTGCCCGCCGGTGCCCGTCGGCGCCCCACCCGGTGTGCCGGCGCGGTGGCCGGCGCCCGTAGCCCTGCCCCGGCCCCCGCCTTCCGGCCTGCGGGCCCCGGCGCTCAGACCCCCAGTTCCTGGGCCAGCACCGCCGCCTGCACCCGGCTGCGCAGCTCCAGCTTCCCCAACAGCCGGCTCACATGGGTCTTCACCGTCGCTTCCGCCATGCCCAGGCGTACCGCGATCTCCGCGTTCGACAGCCCCTGCCCCAGACACGAGAACACCTCCCGCTCCCGCCGGGTCAGCGCGTCGAGCACCGCCGTGCCGGGTGCGTCCGGGGCCCGCGCCGGCCGCGGCGAGGCGAACTCGGCGATCAGCCGGCGCGTGACGGCCGGGGCGATCAGCCCCTCGCCGCGCGCCACCGTCCGTACCGCTTCCAGCAGGTCCCCGGCCTCGGTGTTCTTCAGGAGGAAGCCCGCTGCGCCCGCGCGCAGCGCGCCGAAGACGTACTCGTCCAGATCGAAGGTCGTCAGGACGAGCACATCGGCGATGCCCTGCCCCACCACCTCGCGCGTCGCGGAGACCCCGTCGAGCCTGGGCATCTGAATGTCCATCAGGACGAGATCGGGACGCAGCTCGCGGGCCAGCCGCACCGCCTCCTCGCCGTCCCCGGCCTCCCCGACGACCTCGATGTCGGCCGCGCTGCCGAGGATGAGGACCAGCCCGGCGCGTACCGCGCTCTGGTCCTCGGCGACCAGGACGCGTACGCGCCTGCCTGTGTCTGTCATGCCGACGGCTCCTTGTCGTCCTCCGCCACGGGCAGCACCGCCCGGACGCGCCAGATCTTCGCGGGACCCCCCGGCGGCCCATCGGCCGGCCCCGCCTCGAACTCCCCGCCCAGCAGGGCGATCCGCTCCCGCATCCCCACCAGCCCGGCGCCCGAGCCGGGTGCCCGGGGGCCCGGCCCGCGGCCGAACGGGCTGGTCACCTGGACCGTCACGGCGTCCTGGGTGTGCGTCAGGGCGACGGTGACCAGCCCCTCGTCCGCGTGCTTGAGCGCGTTGGTCAGCGACTCCTGCACGATCCGGTAGGCCGCCAGCTCGACCGGCGCCGGCAGCGCGGCGCCCGGCTCGCGCTCATCGGTCAGTACGAAGGCCAGACCGGCGGCCGAGCCGTTGGCCCCGGCCTGGCGCACCAGGGCGTCCAGGCCCGCCAGGGTCGGAGCGGCGGCCGGTCCGTCCTGGCCGCCGCTGTCACGCAGCAGGCCGATCAGCCGGCGCATCTCGGCCAGCCCCTCGACGCTGTTCTCGCGGATGACCCCGAGGGCGTCCAGCGAGGTCTTCGGAGTGTTGAGCGAGAGCGCGGCGGTGGAGTGGATGGCGATCGCGGAGAGGTGGTTGGCGACCATGTCGTGCAGCTCGCGGGCCATCCGGGCGCGTTCCGCGGTCACCGCCTGCACCCGGTCCATCTCGGCCAGCAGGGCGGTCTGCTCGGCCCGCAGCCGGGCGGCGTCGGCGGCCTGCCGGTGGTTGCGGACGATCGCCCCGGTGACGGCGGGGAAGAACGAGACCAGCGCCGTCACCACGCCGATCAGCAGCGCGACCGGCTCCCGGATCCAGGCCAGGGAGCCGATCGTGACACCGATCGTGATCATCGCGGTGGTGACCGGAATGCGACGGGCGGAGGCGGGCGGTCCGTAGACGACGGCGGCGTACACGAGGTCCGCGAACATCAGGACCGTCGCCAGACTGCCGTAGGTGAACTGGTCCGCGACGATCGCCACCGTGCCGATGACCAGGGCGGCCCGGGGCATGGTCCTGCGCACCAGTTCCAGCGCGGCGGTCACCGTGAGCGGCACGAGCACCAGCCAGGACGCCGTGAGCGGCGCACGGGTCTGGCTGGTGAGCCCGAGTCCCCACAGCAGCAGGCCGCCGGCCAGTCCGGCTGCGGCGATCAGCACGTCGTCGCGAGGGGGGCGGGGGAGGGTCACGGTCCCATCCAACACGGTCGGCGCGGCGCCGGCCTCGACTTGCGGGCTGAGCCTCGCCTCCATCGAACGATGCAGTCGCCCCGCGTACTTTCGTCTTGCGCGACGACGATTCGCGGCCCGGCTCCGCACAGGCTGGAGGCATACCGAAGGGAGAGCGCCGTGATCGTCGCGCTGATCGTCATCTGTGAGGTCGGATTCTGGGTGCTGCTGGCCGCCGGTCTCGCCACCCGCTACCTGTGGGGAAGACCCCGCGCGGGCGCGGCGCTGCTCCTGTGCGAGCCGCTGCTGGAACTCGTGCTGCTGGTCGCCACCGTGCTGGACCTCAAGAACGGCGCGGCCCCCAGCTGGACGCACGGACTGGCCGCGCTGTACATCGGCTACACGGCCGGCCACGGCCACCGCACCGTCACCTGGCTCGACGGCCACGCCGCGCACCGTTTCGGCGGCGCGCCGCCGCCGGCGAAGCCGCCGCGCTACGGCATGGCCCGGGCCCGGCACGAGGGCCGGATCTGGCTGGGCACCCTGACGGGTGCGGCGGTCGCGACGGGTCTGCTGATGGCGGCGATCCGGTACGTGGGCGACGCGAGCCGGACCGGTCCGCTGGAGGACTGGATGCACGGGGCGTGGCGGGCGGCCGCCATCCACGGCGTGATCGCGCTCACGTACGCCGTGTGGCCGAAGAAGGCCCCTGAGACCAAGGAGCGGGAACCGGTCAGGATCGAGCGGTAGCCCCCGCGCGGATCGGCCCGAAGGGCGGGCGGACCCCCTTCGGGCGGACCCCCTTCGGGCGGACCCCGATGTTTTCCGGGCCTGCCCCTAGCGCTCCCCGCCCGGCACCCACAGGACGTCCCCGACCTCCTTGTTCGCCGTCCTCGCGAGGATGAACAGCAGGTCGGAGAGCCGGTTCAGATAGGTCGCCGTCAGGGCGTTCATCGTGTCGCCGTGCACCTCGATCGCGGCCCACGTCGAGCGCTCCGCCCGTCGTACGACGGTGCACGCCTGGTGCAGCAGGGCCGCGCCCGGGGTGCCGCCCGGGAGGATGAAGGAGCGCAGCTTCTCCAGCTCCTCCAGGAAGCGGTCGCAGTCCGCCTCCAGCTTGTCGACGTAGGACTGCTCCACCCGCAGCGGCGGGTACTCCGGGTTCTCGACCACCGGCGTCGCCAGGTCCGCGCCCACGTCGAACAGGTCGTTCTGGACGCGGACCAGGACCTTGACGACCGCCTCGTCGAGCCGGCCCAGCGCGATGGCCGTGCCGATGACGGCGTTGGCCTCGTTGGCGTCGGCGTACGCGGAGATCCGCAGGTCCGTCTTGGCGGTCCGGCTCATGTCGCCGAGCGCCGTGGTGCCCTTGTCGCCGGTGCGGGTGTAGATACGCGTCAGGTTGACCATGCGGTCAGCGTAGTGAAGGGGGAGTCCGCCGGGACAGGCCGGGCTCGCGCGCCGCCCGCGCCTCCCCGCGCGCCGGCCAGGTCCGGCGCGCGTCCGCGCCGTGCTCCGCCCCCGCGCTCCTACGCCCCGGCCTTGCGGTGCACCCGGGTGCCGACCGTCAGGGCGAGCGCCGTGAAGGCGGCGGCGACCAGTACGCCGTACAGCATGGCCGTGCTCGCGTAGTCGCCGACGTACCCGGCCCGTACCGCGTCCACCAGGTAGCGGAACGGCATGAAGTGGGACAGCACGTCCAGCCAGACCGGCGCCAGCGCCATCGGCAGCATCAGTCCGGACAGCAGCATGGACGGCATCGTCAGCGCGTTGACGACCGGCCCGAACTCATGCGCCTTGGAGACCTTCAGGGCGAGCGCGTACGAGAGCGAGGCGAGCGCCATGGTGAGCACGCCGACGAACGCGAACCCGATCAGGATCCCGCCGAGCGGCGCCCGCAGCCCCATGGCCACGGCCGCGACGACGAGCAGGACCGCCTGGAAGACGAAGAGGGCGGCGTCGCGCAGGACCCGCCCGAGCAGCAGCGCGAGCCTGCTGACCGGCGTGACCCGCATCCGCTCGACGACCCCCATCTGCTTCTCGATGATGATCGCGAATCCGGAGAACGACGCTCCGAAGAGGGCCAGCTGGAGCAGCAGCCCGGGCACGAGGATCTGCCAGGAGTCGCCCTGCGTGCCGAGCGGCAGACCGGTCAGCAGCGGGCCGAAGAAGAGCAGGTAGAGCAGCGGCATCAGGACGCCGAAGAGCATCTGGAACCGGGAGCGCAGGGTCTGGCGCGCGTACCGCCCGAAGACGAGCGCGGTGTCGTGGAAGAACATCGGGAACTCCTTGGTACCGCCCGGCCGTGCGGGCCGGGGCGGGTTCAGACCGCTACGGGTGCGGTGTCGACGGGCGCGGGGCCGCGCCCGGTGATGGCCAGGAAGGCGTCCTGGAGCGTCGCGTGGGGGGACCCGGCGTACCGCTCCTTGAGCGCGGCCGGCGTGCCCTCGGCGATGACCGCGCCCTTGTCGACGACGACGAGCCGGTCGGAGAGCTCGTCGGCCTCGTCGAGGTAGTGGGTGGTGAGGAAGACGGTCGTGCCGTACTCGTCGCGCAGCCGCCGCACCAGCTGCCACAGGTCGGCGCGGCTGCCCGGGTCGAGTCCGGTGGTGGGTTCGTCGAGGAAGAGCACCTCGGGGCGGTGGGTGAGGCCCATCGCGAGGTCGAGGCGCCGCCGCTGACCGCCCGAGAGCGCGGCGCACGGCCGGTCGAGCAGTTCGGTCAGGTCCAGGTCGCGGGCCAGCTCGCCGGCCCGGGCTGCGGCCTCGGCCCTGCTCAGGTGGTAGAGCCGGCCCTGGGTGATGAGCTCCTCGCGCACCGGGACGCTGAGGTCGACGCCGCCGGACTGGGCGACGTATCCGATCTTCCGCCGTACGCCGACCGGATCGCCGATCAGGTCGCAGCCCGCCACGGTGGCCGCGCCGCCGGTCGGCGGGAGCAGCGTGGTGAGCATCCGCAGGGTGGTCGTCTTGCCCGCGCCGTTGGGCCCGAGGAAGCCCAGGATCTCGCCCGCCGCCACGGTCATGTCGATGCCGCGCACGGCTTCGACGGGGCCGCCGGGAGTGCGGAAGGTATGGGCCAGTCCGGCCGTGCTGATGATTGCCATGCCCCCAGAAAAACAGAGCGACTTAAATTTTGCAACGACACCAAGTTTCCATCGGGCCCAAGAAAGTTAGGATGGGGGCATGACCGAGGGACTCAGAGAGCGCAAGAAGCGGCAGACCAGGCAGCTCATCTCCGACGTGGCCACCGGCCTGTTCCTGGAGCGCGGCTTCGACGCGGTGACCGTCGCCGAGGTGGCCAAGGCCGCGGACGTCTCCGTGAACACCGTCTACAACTACTTCCCGGCCAAGGAGGACCTCTTCCTCGACCGGGGCGAGGACGTCGTGGACCGGCTCTCCCGTCAGGTGCGCGGCCGCCGGGCCGGCGAGTCGGCGGCCGACGCCGTCCTGCGCGAGCTGCGCGCCGCCGTCGTGAGCCTCTCGCCCTCCATCGGCCTCTTCGGCGGCTGGGCCGACTTCATGCGGGTCATCGTCGACGCGCCCACCCTGCGCTCCCGCCTCTGGGCCATCCAGCAGGAAGCCCTGCACGACCTCACCGCGACCCTCGCCGCCGAGACCGGCGCGGCCGAGGGCGACCCCATGCCCACCCTCGTCGCCGGGCAGCTCTCCTGGGTGCACAGCACCCTGATGGGCTGGATCGGCTCGGCGATGGCCGAGGGCCGCGAGATCGGCGAGGTGGCCCGGGAGGCCCTCGGGGTCCTCGACGAGATGGAGGAGCTGCTCGCGCCGAAAGTGCTCACCTACGCCGTGCGGATCGTATGACCGGGCTCACCTGACGGCGCGTATCAGTGTGATGTCCGTCATCTGAGACGTGACGCGCATCTCTTCACCGCCACAGCGCCGTCGCCGGGCGCTAACCTCCGCCGGAGAGCTGAAAAGTTGGGCGTACCCCCACGCCGCCGGGCGGAGGGGGAAGGTGTCTTAAGGGGTGGATCGTGGCCAGGAAGCTCGCCGTCATCGGTGCCGGACTCATGGGTTCCGGAATCGCGCAGGTCTCGGCCCAGGCGGGCTGGGACGTCGTGCTGCGGGACGTCACCGACGAGGCCCTGACCCGAGGTACGGACGGCATCAAGGCGTCGTACGACAAGTTCGTCGCCAAGGGCAGACTCGAAGCCGCCGACGCCGAAGCCGCGTTGGGCCGCATCACCACGACCACCGACCTCGACGCGGTCGCCGACGCCGACATCGTCGTCGAGGCGGTCTTCGAGAAGCTCGAGGTCAAGCACGAGATCTTCCGTACGCTCGACAAGCTCGTACGGGACGACGCGGTCCTCGCCTCCAACACCTCCGCCATCCCGATCACCAAGATCGCCGCGGTGACGCAGCGGCCGGAGCGGGTCGTCGGCGCGCACTTCTTCTCCCCGGTCCCGATGATGCAGCTCTGCGAGCTGGTGCGCGGCTACAAGACGAGTGACGAAACCCTCGCCCGGACCCGCGAGTTCGCCGAGTCCGTCGGCAAGACCTGTATCGTCGTCAACCGCGACGTCGCCGGGTTCGTCACCACGCGCCTCATCTCGGCCCTGGTCGTCGAGGCCGCGAAGCTGTACGAATCGGGCGTCGCCTCCGCCGAGGACATCGACATCGCCTGCAAGTTGGGCTTCGGTCACGCGATGGGCCCACTGGCCACCGCGGACCTCACCGGCGTCGACATCCTGCTGCACGCCACCAGCAACATCTACACCGAGTCCCAGGACGAGAAGTTCGCCCCGCCGGAGCTGATGCGCCGGATGGTGGACGCGGGTGACATCGGTCGCAAGAGCGGGCAGGGCTTCTACAAGCACTGAGCCGTTCCGAGCCGTCCGTCATCACTCCTCGGGGTGAATTCGGTATCGGTTCGCTTACAGCTGGCAACTTCCGGACCGGTCGGGCAGTCAGTTGTTGCATAGAAAGACGTGACGACAAAGCACTCTCGGGGAGCGCATATGCACATCAGGGGCGACCACGCCGAGCTGGTCGTCGGGGGCCGCCTCGACGTCCGCAGCGCGGCGGACGCCCGTACGGTCCTGCACTCGGCCGTCGACGACGGAGCCGGCGACCTGGTGCTGGACCTGACCGGTCTCGACTCCTGGGACGCCACCGGACTGGGCGTCATCATGGGCGCCCACCGGCGGGCGGGCCGGTGCGGCCGCAGGCTGGTACTGCGGGGCGTACCGCCCCAGATGCAGCGCCTGCTGGTGGCCACCCGGCTGCACCGCATCCTCGCCATCGAGGGCGGCATCGCAGCCGAAACGTTGCCCCGGGTGTGACAGCGGCCCCGGCCCCCTCCCGTTGGGCCCGGACGACCCCGGCACCCGCGCCGTAGGGGTCCGGGCGAATCGCCCCACTCGCACAATCCTCACGAGACTGTGACGTCCTGGGCGCACGGCACCCCGGCTGTTCATGGATACTGTCCGGAAGTCTAGGGTTCGGTCGCCTGCCGATTGACGAACCCATACGGCGGGCACCGGACCGGAAGCGACAGCGGGCGTGCAGACAGGCCGGGAGGGGCTTTCGCACGTAGCGCTTTTGGGGGGCTTTGGACCATGGACCCGATGAACCGGGGACCGGAAGAGTACGGCCACGACAACGACGACAGCGGCGAGGCCTCCGGCCGGCCGCACGCCTCGCGGGACGACGCGACGCCCGACCTCGGGCAGGCGGCCGCCACGACACCCCCGCCCGTGCGCACCGCGCAGCTCGTCTCGGGCGACTTCCTGCTCACGGTCAACCCGGTGGACGGCAGCGAGATCGAGCCCTGCCCGCCCGGCCGCCGGCCCGACACACCTGTCCGGCACACCCCCGAGGAGCGCGCGGAGCTGGCCCGTGCCGCCGGTCCGCCGGTCCCGCCGGGACCCGCGGCCCCGCCGCTGCCCCTGCTGGAGCGCGACGAGGAGCGCGAGCGACTGGTGCGCTTCCTCGCCCGCGGCCGCTCCGTACGGCTGGCCGGGCCCGCCGGCTCGGGCCGCACCGCCCTGCTCGACGCGGTCGCGGCGGACTGCGCCGAGCTTGCCCCCGACGGGGTCGTCCGGCTCAACGGCCGCCAGCGCACGCCCGGCGAACTGCTCCACGAACTCCTCGCCACCGTCCACCGCGCGCCCGCGTACCGCCCCGACCGGGCGGAACTGCTCGGCCTGGTCCGCGACATCGGCGCCGTCGTGGTCCTCGACGACCTGGAGTTCGGCGGGTCCGCGCTGGACGAACTGCTCGACGCCACCCCCGAGTGCGCCTTCCTGATCGCCGTCACCCCCGACGTCGCCGCACCCTCGGCCGGCTCGCACCTCGAAGAGATCGTCCTCTCCGGACTGGGACGCGGCTCCGCGCTGGAGCTGCTGGAGCGGGTCGTCGACCGGCCGCTCACCGACGACGAGGCCAACTGGGCCGGGGACCTCTGGTTCGAGTCCGAGGGGCTGCCCCTGCGCTTCGTCCAGGCCGGAGCCCTGCTGCGCCAGCGCGACCTGCTGCGCACGGGCCCCGCCCCGGCCGACGACGGCGACCCCGACCCCGACAGCGTGTTCACGGACGGCCGCGACGTACCGCTGCCGAGCCTCGGCGACGGGGCCGCACCCGCCGGGCTGCTCGCCTCCCGGCTCTCCGAGTCCGCCCGCGAGACCCTGCGCTTCGCCGTGGCACTCGGCGGCGAGGTGCCGCACCAGGCGCACCTGCCGGCCCTCGTGGGGGACACCCACGCGGACGCCGCCCTCGGCGAGCTGCTCACCTGCTCCCTGCTGACACCGGTCGGCACCCGGTACCGGCTCGCCACCGGCATCACCGCCCAGCTGCTGGAGGCCGGGTACGGCGAGGGCGCCGACGCCCGCGCCCACACCGTCGCACGGCACTACGCCTGGTGGACCGGGCATCCCTCGGTCACGGCCGAGCGGGCCTGCGCCGAGGCGGACGCCGTGCTCGCCGCGATGACCGCGCTGCTGCCGGCCACCGGGGGCTCCGACGCCGAGGCCGGCCACGCCAGCGCGGCCGTCCTGCTGGCCCGCAGCGCGGCGCCCGCCTTCGCGGCCGGCCTGCACTGGGGCGCCTGGGAACGGGCGCTGCGCACCGGTCAGGAGGCGGCCCGGATCGCCGGAGAGGTCGCCGAAGAGGCGTACTTCCACCACGAGCTGGGCGTCCTCGCCCTGTGCGCCGGCAACCTCGACCGCGCCCGCGCCGAGCTGGAGGCGTCGATCGGCATGCGCGGGGCGCTCGCCGACAAGCGCGGCACGGTGGCGGGACGCAGGGCGCTCGCCCTCGTCGCCGACCGCGAGCGCGGACCCCTGCTCGGCGGACGTACGGCCGCCGGTGAGGAGGTCCCCGCCGCACGGTACGAGGAGTCCGCCTCGCCGCCCGGCGGCGTATCGTCCTCACGCTCGCCGGCCAAGACCTCCGGGGCCTCCGCCCTGCCGTACATCCCCGGCCTCTCCCGGCCGCCCGCCGAGGCCGCCCCGGCGGTCGTCACCGGCCAGGAACCGCCGGTCGCCCGGAGCGCCCCGACGACCCGGCGCGCCATCCTCAGCGGGGCCCGGCGCAACCTGGTCGCCGCGGGGGCGGGCGCGCTGCTGGCGGCCGTGCTCGGCACGGTGGTGACGCTGGGCGCGACCTCGGGCAGCGAGGACGCCGAAGGCGGTTCCGACCGGGTCACCTCCGACCAGTCGGCCAACGAGGACGGCGGCGACGGCGGCATGGTCGCGGACGAACCGGGCCAGCACTCCACCCGGCGCCCCGGCGACGGCGGTGGTTCCACCGGGGGCTCCGGCGCCACGGGCGGCTCCGGCGGCCCCGGCTCCTCCGCCCGCCCCGGCGAGACCGGCTCGGCCGGCACCCCCTCGGAGCCGGGCGGCGACCCGTCGACGACCGGCGGCACGAGCACCGGCGGCACCTCGCCGACGACCGGCGGCAGCTCCACCACGACCGGCAGCGGCTCACCGACGACGGGCGGCAGTTCGTCGCCGACCACGGGGGGCAGCGGTTCGCCCACGACCGGGGGCAGTTCGTCACCGACCACCGGGGGCAGCGGTTCGCCCACGACGGGCGGCAGTTCGTCGCCGACCACGGGCGGTTCGCCGACGACCGGCGGGACCGACACCGGAGGCTCCACCACCACCGGTGGTTCGCCGACGACCGGCGGGACCGACACCGGAGGCTCCACCACCACCGGTGGTTCGCCGACGACCGGCGGGACCGACACCGGCGGCACCACCACGGGCGGTGCCGGGGGAGGCACCACCGGCGGCGGCGACCCCGTCACCTCCAGTGCGGCGGCGCCCAGCGAATCGGCGTCCTGAGACCGACGGCACACGCGTACGGCCCCGGGCGGTGGCAACCGCCCGGGGCCGTACGCATCGCATTGCGTGCACATGGCGCGTTCCCGCCCTCTCATGGGCGGGGAACCGGTCAGAACAGCCGCAGCTTGTCGTCCTCGATGCCGCGCAGTGCGTTGTAGTCCAGCACCACGCACCCGATGCCCCGGTCCGTCGCCAGGACCCGGGCCTGCGGCTTGATCTCCTGCGCGGCGAAGACGCCCTTCACCGGCGCCAGGTGGGGGTCCCGGTTCAGCAGCTCCAGATAGCGGGTGAGCTGCTCCACACCGTCGATCTCGCCGCGGCGCTTGATCTCCACGGCCACCGTCGCGCCGTCCGAGTCCCGGCACAGGATGTCCACCGGCCCGATGGCGGTGGGGTACTCGCGGCGGATCAGCGTGTATCCGGCGCCCAGTGTCTCGATCCGGTCGGCGAGCAGCTCCTGGAGGTGCGCTTCCACGCCGTCCTTGATCAGGCCGGGGTCCACGCCCAGCTCGTGCGAGGAGTCATGGAGGACCTCCTCCATCGTGATGATCAGTTTTTCGCCCGCCTTGTTCACGACCGTCCACACACTGCCGTCCCCCTCCTTGAGCGTGCAGGGGGGCGACATCCAGTTGAGCGGTTTGTACGCCCGGTCGTCTGCGTGGATGGAGACGCTGCCGTCTGCCTTGACCAGGATCAGACGGGGGGCGGAGGGCAGGTGGGCGGTGAGCCGGCCCGCGTAGTCCACGGAGCAGCGGGCGATGACGAGACGCATGGTCGGCAACGCTACTCGACACATACGCTTCCGCGCGATTCGGCCCTAAACCCCCGTTCGTCGTTGGCCGGTTGTGTCCCAATCTCCTGGTGCGGTCCGGACAGCGCGCTTACGGTGGAAGCAGGAGGTTGTCGCTCGTGCACTCTGCGTGTCGTACGAGCGTTCTCCTTCCCTGCCCGTAAGGCCCCGCGGTTCGGGGTCGCGAGAGGAGAACCCATGTCGCTCGACGTCTCACCGGCGCTGTTGGAACAGGCCGAGCGAGGCGAGGTCGACGAAGCCGACTTCGTCGACTGCGTCCGGACCTCCCTGCCCTTCGCATGGGAGATGATCAGTTCGCTGGTGGCTCAGCTGAAGGTGGACGGTGGTGCCTTCGCCGACAACCAGACGCCGCCGCCGAACGAGCAGGCGCGCGGCCAGCTGCTGCGCGCGCTCGCGAGTGACGCGATCCGGGGTGCGCTGCAGCGGCACTTCGGTGTCCGTCTGGCATTCCAGAACTGCCACCGCGTCGCGGTGTTCCCGCTGGACTCCTCGGTGGACGAGCGGCTGGCCCGCTTCACTTCCGTCCGTGGCCAGCTGCTGAACCAGTCGCCCGAACTGCGCGACTGCTGAAAAGCCTTGCGCTGCCGCTCCGCATCGGGGGAGATGCGACTGGTGCCGGAGCGGCAGCTCTCCCGTGCCCGTTCACCGGGCCGATCGGGCGCGGACCGGGCGCCCGCGGGCCGATCGGCCACCGGTCGGCGGCGGGGCGGCGGAGCCTGCTTCGGGACGGTGTCCCGGGCGGAGGTCAGCCGAGCAGGGGCAGCACCTCGGCGCCGAGCCGTCGTACGTTCTCCTCCGTGGCCGCGAGGTCGCCCGATCCCTCGACGAGCAGCGCGAAGCGGGTGATGCCGGTCCGCTCGGCGGTCGACGCGAGCCGGTCCGCCGCTCGGCGGGCCGTGCCCACCGGATGCAGCCCGCAGAGCAACTCGGTGTACGCCAGCGGGTCGCGCATGGTCCGACGGCGCCCGTCGACCGTCACATGCGCCTCAAGTCCCCTCGCCAGCCAGCCGGGCATCGCCTTGATCAGGGTCTCCCTCGCGTCCGCCCCGTGGTCCGCGATCTGGGCCACCCCGGCCGACACATGGTCCGCGCCGGTCCGCGCGACCAGGTCCGGCGGGTGGCCGGCCGCCAGCGCCTCGGTCCGCCACAGGCCGACCATGGCGGCCTTCTCCTCGTCGCCGCAGTGCATGCCGAGGAGCATCGGCAGACCGCGCCGCGCGGCCAGCTTCACACTCCGCGGCGAGGTGCAGGCGAGGATCGTCTCGGGTACGGGATCCCCGTCGATGAGCTCGTCGGGCCTGGGGACGACGGCGACTTCGCGGAACCGGTGGCGTCCGCCCCCGGCCGCCACCCGCGGCTCGCGCAGCCAGCGCAGCAACAGGTCCAGGGATTCCGGGAAGCCCTCCTCGTACGCCTCAAGCCCGGTGCCGAAGACCTCCAGATCGACCCACGGACCGCCCCGGCCCACGCCGAGAGTGAACCGTCCGCCGGAGGTGAGGTGCAGCAGCGCGGCCTGCTCGCCCAGCGCCACCGGGTGGGTGGTCGGCAGTACGCTGACCGCCGTTCCCACCCGGATCCGGCGGGTGCGGCCCAGCAGCAGGGCGGCCAGTGTCACGGCCGACGGGCACACGCCGTACGGCATGAAGTGGTGCTCGGCCAGCCAGACCGAGTCGAGCCCGGACTCCTCGGCGGCCTCGGCGGACCGCACCGCTCGGTGCAGCGTCTCCGCCTGGCCCTGGCCCGGAAACTGGGCCGACAGTACAAAAGCTCCCACGCGCATCGCCTCATGCCTCCTTGACCGGCCGGCGCGGCTCCCCCACTGGCAACAACGCCTGACACGTGCCAAAGGCACGGCCGCACGCGAAGTTGTTGCGATTTTCCGGTAACTCCCCCACGGGGGTGTGACCAGGACCGCCGCGTTGCGCCGTGCGGGGCGGGTACCCCCGGCGACGGCCCGTAGGCTGGAGGGAACTGTTCGCGTGCGTCCCCGTGAGGTGTTCCGTGTCTCCGCGCCGTAACCGCCCCCGTGGCGGCGAGAAGCCGACCGAGACCCCCGTTGAGGCCGGGGACCGGTACGGCGGCTTCCAGCGGACCGAGTCCTGGCAGGGCGAGGAGTGGTCCGTGCGGCACGTCGCGGGCGCGAGCGCCGCGGGCAAGCGGTACCGCTGCCCGGGCTGCGACCAGGAGATCCCCTCGGGCCTTCCGCACGTGGTGGCGTGGCCGGAGTTCGGCGGGGTGGACGACCGGAGGCACTGGCACAAGGCGTGCTGGAACGCGAAGGACCGCCGCACCTCTCGGGTGCAGCGGTCCCGTAACGCGCCGCGGTACTAGGGAGTGTCAGGAGAGTGTCGGCCCCGCCCTTCGGGCGGACGACGCCATTTCGAAGGTACTCCCTAGACGTCGCGCTTGCCGAGCGCGAGGAAAGCGCCCGCCAGCGCCACCGCCGTCACGCCCAGCATGATCCACAGCGGGTCCCAGCCGGACGGGCCGGAGTCGGCCACCGCGGTGTTGTACAGCACGCCCATCTGGCTGGGGATCGAGTACTCGAAGAGCGCCTGGCGCAGGTCCTGGAGCGACTCCGCGAACATGAACATCGCGAGCACCAGCGGCAGCAGCACGACACCGATCATGATCGTGATCGCGCCGGCCGAGTGGCGCAGCAGCGAGCCGACGGCCAGCGACAGCAGGCCCAGCGTGGCCACGTACAGGCCGACGCCGACCGTGGCGCGGAACCAGTCCTCGCCGGACGACGTACCCGAGTCGACCATCGAGGTCTGGATCATGCCGACGAGCGTCGTGATCACCGTGGTCAGCACGAAGACGAGCAGGAAGAAGACGATCGACTTCGCGGCGAGCACCCGTCCCCGGCTGGGGCAGGCGGTCAGCGTCGTACGGATCATGCCCGTGCCGTACTCCGACGAGATCGTCAGCACGCCCAGCGTGATCACGCAGATCGAGCCGAGCAGCACGCCGAAGAACCCGAGCCCGAGAGCGGACTCGTCGCCGAGATCCGCACCCGACGCGGAGACCGCGACGGCGGAGAGCACACCGATGCCGATCATCAGCACGACCATCACGCCGAGCGTCCAGATCGTGGAGCGCACCGAACGGATCTTGGTCCACTCGGAGGCGAGCGCGTCCCCGAGGTGGGCGCGGCGGACCGGGATCGTCGAGGTGTACGACGGCTGCTGGTACCCGCCCTGCTGGTACGGGGGCTGCTGCTGGTACGGGGTGGTCATCGGGCGTCCTCGGAGTCGCTCTTGGTCAGGTCGGCGGGGGCGACGGGCGGCGCGGCGGGCGCGGTGTGGGCGCCGGGGGCCGGAACGCCGGCCGGGGGCATCGGGGGCGCGGCGGGACCGGCCGGGGCGGCGTCCTGGGGCGCGTACGGGTTCTGTCCGGGCGGCGGCGGGGCGTACCAGCCCTGCTGCGGGACCTCGGGGACGGCCTGCTGCGGCGGGGCGTACCCCATCGGCGGCTGCTCCACGAACCCGGAGCGCTGGTCGGTCGTCGAGCGGTAGTCCACGGCGCCCTGCGTCATCCGCATGTACGCCTCCTCCAGCGACGCCTGGTGCGGCGACAGCTCCCACAGCCGGACGTCCGCGGCGTGCGCCAGATCGCTGATCCGGGGGAGCGGGAGACCGGTGATCCGCAGGGCGCCGTCCGGCTCGGACATGACCTGGCCGCCCGCCTCCGTCAGCGCCGCCGTGAGCTTCTCGCGCTGCTGCGGCTCGGTCTGGGGCGTGCGCACCCGCGCGAAGTCCGCGGAATTGGCGGAGATGAAGTCCTTGACGCTCATGTCGGCCAGCAGCTGGCCCCGGCCGATCACTATCAGGTGCTCGGCGGTGAGGGCCATCTCGCTCATGAGGTGCGAGGAGACGAAGACCGTCCGCCCCTCGGCGGCCAGCGCCTTCATCAGGTTGCGCACCCAGAGGATGCCCTCCGGGTCCAGGCCGTTGACCGGCTCGTCGAAGAGGAGCACCTGCGGGTCGCCGAGCAGCGCCGCCGCGATGCCGAGCCGCTGCCCCATGCCCAGCGAGAAGCCGTTGGACCGCCTCTTCGCCACGTCCTGGAGGCCGACGACACCGAGCACCTCGTCGACCCGGCGGGCCGGGATGCCGGCCAGCTGGGCCAGCGACAGCAGGTGGTTGCGCGCGCTGCGCCCGCCGTGCACGGCCTTGGCGTCGAGCAGCGCGCCGACCTGGCGGGGCGCGTTCGGCAGCTGCCGGAAGGGGTGGCCGCCGATCGTGACATGCCCCGCCGTCGGCCGGTCGAGGCCGAGGATCATGCGCATCGTTGTCGACTTGCCCGAGCCGTTGGGCCCCAGGAATCCGGTGACGGTGCCGGGCCGCACCTGGAAGGAAAGGTTGTACACGGCCGTCTTGGCGCCATAGCGCTTCGTCAGGCCGACTGCCTCGATCATGCTCTCCAGCCCCATCGACAGTTCAGGTCGTCGGGGCAGCGGCGCAATGGCTCAAGGCCCCCCGTTAGAGGTAAGAGCTTATCCAGCGCTTGACGGTTCCCACGAAATCCCCAACCGTGATCGAGGCGTTACGCGTCCCGCTTCCGCAGGACGACGCAGCCGCCCAGCAGCGCCGCGGCCACCCACAGCACCATGATGCCGAGCCCGCCCCAGGGCCCGTACGGGGCCTCGCCGCTGTTCATCGCGCCGGGCACCACCTGCATGATCCGGGCGCCCGCCTGGTCGGGAAAGTACCGCGCCACCTCCTTCGCCCTGGGCACCGCCGACAGGATCCGGGAGATCAGGAAGAAGAACGGCACCAGGATGCCCAGCGAGAGCGTCGACGAGCGCAGCATCGCCGCCACACCCATCGAGAAGACGGCGATCAGGCCCATGTAGAGCCCTCCGCCGATGACGGCGCGCAGGACGTTGTCCGCGCCGATGTCCGTGCGGTATCCGCCGAGCAGGGCCTGGCCGAGGAAGAAGGAGAGGAAGCTGGTCGCCAGCCCCACCACCAGCGCCAGCGCCCCGGCCACCGCGATCTTGCCGAGCAGGAACGTGACGCGCCGGGGCACCGCCGCCAGGGACGTACGGATCATGCCCGAGCTGTACTCCGTACCGACGACCAGCACTCCGAAGACGACCATGGCCAGCTGGCCGAGCACCATCCCGGAGAAGCTGATCAGGGTCGGGTCGAAGGTGGCCTGCTCGATGGGGGACATGTCGGCGAAGGTGGCCTTCACCAGCGCGCAGAGCGCGGCGCCCAGCGCGACGGTGACCACCAGCGCGCTCGCCAGCGTCCAGGTCGTCGACGAGACCGTACGGATCTTGGTCCACTCCGACCGGAGGACCGCCGGTACCGATGCCACCGTTCAGGCCCCTTCCGATGTCCCGGCCGGCGGGGGCGTGGGCCCCGGGGAGCGCCCGCCGCCGTCCGGCCCGCGCCCGCCGCCCCACCGCGGACCGCCACCCGGGCCCACGGTGCCCTCGCCCCACCGCGGGGCGCCCCTGCCGTGCGCGTGGTACTCGACGGCGGTCTCCGTCATCCGCATGAACGCCTCCTCCAGCGAGGCGCGCTGGGCACTGAGCTCGTGCAGGACGAGCCCGTGGCGTCCGGCCAGCTCACCGATCTCCTCGGTGCGGGCGCCGTCGATCTCCAGGGCCCCGCCGTCCGCCTCCGTCACCGGCAGCCCCTCGGCGCGCAGCACGTCCCGCAGCCGCTCGTGCTGCGGCGAGCGCAGCCGTACACAGCTGCGCGAGTTCCGCCGGATGAAGTCCGTCATGGAGGTGTCGGCCAGGAGCCGGCCTTGACCGATCACGATCAAATGATCCGCCGTCAGCGCCATTTCGCTCATCAGATGACTGGAAACGAAGATCGTTCTGCCTTCGGCGGCCAAGGACTTCATCAGATTGCGGATCCAGTGAATTCCCTCGGGGTCCAGACCATTGACGGGTTCGTCGAACATCAGGATTTCCGGATCACCCAGCAGCGCACAGGCGATTCCCAGCCGCTGGCCCATACCCATCGAGAAACCCTTCGGCTTCTTCTTCGCGACCGGCGCCAGACCGACAAGATCGAGAACCTCCGCCACCCGCCGCTCGGGAATGCGGTTGGACTGGGCCAGACAGAGGAGATTGTTGTAGGCGCTGCGCCCGCCGTGCATCGCCTTGGCGTCCAGCAGCGCCCCTACGTACTTCAGCGGCTCCGCCAGATCCCGGTAGTGCCTGCCGTCGATCCGGACCGTGCCGCTGGTCGGGTTGTCCAGGTCGAGCATCATCCGCATGGTCGTCGACTTGCCCGCGCCGTTGGGCCCCAGAAAGCCCGTCACCACACCCGGTCTCACCCGGAAGGAGAGGTGATCGACCGCCGTCCTGGCGCCGAAGCGCTTGGTGAGCCCCTCAAGCTCGATCATCCGACCACGCTACGGGCGCACTGAGCCCCCCGCCACCGGAGTGACGGGGGGCCGTGTGGAACACCTGACTGCCTGCGCGGTGCCTCGACGGGAGGGCGGAGCCCCGGCCCGGCAGGGACGCCACAGGATCGCGGGCGCCGCGGTCTCAGCGGGACTGCTGCGCCGGGACACCACGGGTGGCGGGCTCGTCGTCCACCGGGGAGCCGGCCGCGGCGACAGCGGCACCGGTCAGCGTCGCCAGCATCTCGCGGACGTTGGTCAGCTGCGCGTTGATGGAGTCGCGACGGTTCGTCAGCGCCGCCAGCTCGCGCTCCGATTCGCTGCGGATGCGGTCCGCCTTCGCGTTCGCGTCGGCCACGATGTCCTCGGCCTGACGCTGCGCGGTCTCCACCGTCTGACGGGCCCGGCGCTCCGCGTCGGTGCGCAGCTTCTCCGCCTCCAGGCGCAGCTGCTCCGCCCGGTGCTCGATCTCCGCCAGGCGCTTCTCCGCCTTGGCCTGACGCGACGCCAGGTCCCGCTCGGACTGCTCCCGGCGCTTGGCCAGGTTGGTCTCGAAGTCCGCGGCGGCCTGGGCGGCCTTCGCGCGGGTCTCCTCGAACAGCGCGTCCGCTTCCTCACGCTTCGACTGCGCGTCCTTCTGCGCCTCGGCGCGCAGCGAGTTCGCCTCGCCCTGGGCCTTCTCTACGATACGGACGCCCTCGTCCTCGGCCTTCGACTTGCGCTCGGCGGCGAACGACTCGGCGTCGTTGCGCACCTGCTGGGCCGAGGACTCCGCGAGCTCGCGGTGCTGCTCGGCGGCGCGACGGGCCTCCTCACGCAGGTCCTTCGCCTCCTCCTCGGCGAGACGGAGGATCTTCTCGACACGCGCGCCGAGACCGGCGTACGACGGCTCGGCGTCGCTGACCTGGGCCTGAGCGTTCTGAGTCTCGAGGTGGAGCTCCTCGATGCGCTTTTCCAGAGAGGTGATTCGGGCCAGAGCACTGTCACGGTCGGCGACGAGCTTGGTAATGCGGTCGTCCACCTGACCGCGGTCGTAACCACGCCGCACGAGCTCGAAGCCGAAGGGGGAGGATGTGTCGCTCATGGGGTTCCTGTCGAATGAGACCGGTGAGGTGATAGGGGGAATCCTAGGGGCCGAGGCGGCGTGTCATCGAGCGGATGCCCGTTTGATCTGGAGAATGTCCAGTCTTTTGAGTGGCTTAGTCCGTGGATGACTTGCCACTCGAACGGGTAACCCCTGCTGCCGCACCTGCCTTGACTCCGCCCTCCTTGGTACCCCCCGCAGGCGCCTCGAAAGACTCAAGCGCCTCAAGTACATCCTGAACGCGTGAGATCTCCGCCTGAATGTCCTCACGCCTGCGCACCAGCACGTCCAGCTCGCGCCGGCCCTCGGAGATCATCCGCTCGGCCTCGGCCTCGGCGTCCGCCTTGATCTTCTCCGCCTCGCGGGTCAGCCCGGCCTTCTTCTGCTCGGCCTCCTTGAGCAGGCCCTCCGCCTTCCGCACCGCGGCGATACGGACCTTGCTCGCCTCCGAGTTCGCGTCCGCGAGCAGGTCCTTGGCCTTGGTCTCGGCCTCCGCCCGCTGTTCGGTCGCCGCCTTCACGAGCTTGTCCACCCGCTCGCCGGCCGTCTTCATCTGCTCGGCGCTCTCCCGCCGGGCCCGCTCGTGCAGCTCCTCGATCTCCGCCTCGGTCCGGGTGCGCAGCTCCTCCATGCGCTCCCTTATGGCGGTCGCGTCACCCCGCGCCCCGATCAGCAGCTCGTCCGCGTCCGTACGGGCCTTCTCCACCAGAGTGTTGCCCTCGACGGTCGCCTCGGAGACGATCCGCTCGGCCTCCTTGCGGGCCGCGCCCACCATCGTGTCGGCCTGCGACTCCGCCTCGGCGGTCGCCCGCAGCGCCTCCTCCTGCGCCTTCGCGATGAGCTGGTCGGCCTGCTCGGCCGCGTCCGCGCGCCGCTTGGCAGCCGCCTCGCGCGCCTCGTCGACCGTCCGGTCCGCCTCGTCCCGCGCCTCGGCGCGGATCCGCTCGGCCTCCGCCTCCGTCTCGGCACGGTGGCGTTCGGCCTCCGTACGGATCCGTTCCGCCGCCTGCTGCGCCGAACCGACCGTCTCGGCCGCCTCCGCGCGCAGCCGCTCCGCCTCACCGGTCGCCTCGGCGACGAGCCGGTCGGCCCGCTCGGCCGCCTCGGCCGCGATCCGCTCGGCCTCGCTGGTCGCCTCGCCGATGAGCTGGTCGGCCTGCGACGCCGCGTCGGCACGCCGCTTGTCGGCCGCCTTGCGCGCCTCGTCCAGTACCTGCTCGCCGTCGGAGCGGGCGGCCGCGCGCAGCCGCTCGGCCTCCGCCTCGCCGTCCGCCTTGACCTGCTCCGCCTCGGCGCGCAGCCGGGTGGAGTCCCGCTCCGCGGTGGCGAGCATCCCGGCCGCCTCGGCCGCGATCCGCTCGGCCTCGCTCGTCGCCTCACCGACCAGCCGGTCGGCCTGCGAAGCGGCCTCCGAGCGGATGCGGTTGGCGTCCTCGCGGGCCTCCGCCCGGCTGCGCGCCGCGTCCTGCTCCGCCGAGGCCAGCGAGTCGGACGCCTCGGTCCGCAGCCGCTGGGCGTACTCGGCGCTGTCCGCCCGCAGCCGCTCGGCCTCCGCGATCGCGTCGGTGACGGTCCGCTCGGCGAGCTCCTTGGCCGCGTCGGACTCCTCCTGGGCCCGGGCCCGGATCCGCCCCGCGTCCTCGGCGGCCCGCTCCCGTTCGGCGTACGCGTCGGAACGGACCCGGTCCGCCTCCTCCTGCGCCTCGCTCTTCGTGCGCTCCGCGGAGTGCTCGGCAGCCGACCGCAGTCCGGCGATCTCCTCCTCGGCCTGCTCCTGGAGCCCCGAGACCGCGTCCCGCACCTGCTGGGCGGTCTGCTCGGCGGCCGACACCATCTCGGTCGCCCGCCGGTCGGCCTCCTCCACCAGCCGCTGCGCCTCGGCCTGCGCCTCCTCGACCCGCTTGCGGGCGGAGGCGAGCAGTTCCTCGCTCTGCTCCCTGGCCCGCTCCCGCTCCTGGTCCGCCTCGGACCGGGCGGCGCCCAGCGTCTCCTCGGCCTCGCGGCGGCGCCGGTTGGCCTCCTCGCGCGCGGCGGTCAGCTCCTCGGCGGCCTCCGCGGTCACCCGCTCGGCGGCCGCCGCGGCCTCGGCGCGCATCCGGTCGGCGCTGTCCTGCGCCTCCGACTTGAGGCGCTCCGCCTCGGCCGCCGCTTCGGAACGGAGCCGCACGGCCGCGTTCTCCGCCTCCGCGCGGGAGGACGAGGCGTCCGCCGCCGCCTCCGTGCGCAGCCGCTCGGCCTCCTGCTCGGCCTGGGCCTGGAGGGTGCGCAGCCGCTCGGCGGCCTCGCCGCGCAGCCGCTCGGTCTCCTCCGCGGCCTCGCGCCGCATCCGCTCGCCCTCGGCGCGCGCCCCGGTCAGCTCCCGCTCGGCGGCCGCCAGCCGCGCCTCGGCCTCGGAGTGCAGCCGGGTCAGTTCGTCGGCGGCCTCGGCCTGGCGGGCCGCGATGCCCCGCTCGGTCTCCTCGCGCAGCGCGGCGGCGGCCTGCTCGGCCGCGGCCTTCACCGACTCGGCCTGCTCCTCGGCCTCCGTGCCCAGCCGCTCGGCCTCCGCACGGGTGCGCTCCAGGGTCTCCTCGGCCTGCTTGCGCAGGGAGGTCGCCCGCTCGATCGCCTCGGTGCGCACCCGCTCGCTCTCGGCGGCGGCGCCCGACCGCAGCTCGTCGGCGTCCGCCTTGGCCTTGGTCAGCAGCTCCTCGGCGGTCTTCGCCGCCTCCTCGATCTGCTGGACGGCCTCGCGCCGCGCCTCGCCGCGGATCCGCTCACCCTCGTCGATCGCCTCGGCCCGCAGCTGCTCGGCCTCGCCGCGCAGGCGACGGGCCTCCTCCTGGAGCTCGACGGTCTTGGCGCGGTACTCCTCGGTGTCGTCCTTCGCCGCGCCCTTGAGCTGCTCCGCGGTGTCGGCGGCCTCGCCACGCAGCCGGTCGGCCTCCGACTCGGCCTCGCGGCGGATCCGCTCGGCCTCCTCGGCCGCCTTGCGGGTGGTCGCCCGGGCGTCCTCGGACGCCTTGGTCAGGACCTCCTCGGCGGTGCGGGCGGCCTTGGCGAGCTGTGCCGCGGAATCCTCCGCGGCGGCCGTACGGGCCTTCTCGCTGGCCTCCGCGACCAGCTTCTCGGCCGTCGCGCGGGCGTCGGCGAGGGCCTGCTCGGCCTCCGACTTGAGCGCCTCGGACTCCTTGGTCGCCTCGGCGACCAGCCGGGCGATCTCCGACTTGGCGGTGCGGCTGCGCTGCTCGTTCTCCGACTCGGCGCCGGCCAGCCGCTTGGCGGCGGCGTCCCTGGCCTCGGCGAGGACCTTGTCGGCCTCCGCGCGGGCCTCCCGCAGCCGCTCCTCGGCCTCGTTCATGCGCTGCTCGGCCGCCCGGCTGAGCTCCGCGGCCTGCTGACGCGCCTGGTCCGACTCGGCGGTCGTGGCGCTGCGCAGCTGCTCGGCGTGGCTGGTGGCCTCCTGCGCCTGGGTGGAGGCCGCGTTCAGCAGCCGCTCGGCGTCCTTGCGGGCGCGCAGCAGGATGGCCTCGGCCTCGGCGCGGGCCGTCTCGGTCTCCGAACCGAGCCGCTGGCGGGCCTCCTCGGCGACCCGGGCGGCCTCGGCGCGGGCGGCGGCCACGGCCTGCTCTGCCTCGGCGCGGGACTCCTCCATGAGGCGGCGGGCCTGCGCCTCGCTGCGGGCGCGCAGCTGCTCCGCCCACGCGACGTTCTCGTTGACGTGCGCCTCGACGGTCTGCCGGCGCTCGGACAGCTCCTGGTCCAGGCGCTGGCGCCGCTGCACCGCCTCCGTGTGCAACTCCGCCTGCAGGCGCGCCTGGTGCTCGGCGTGCTCCTGGAGGATCCGCTGCGTCTGGGCCCGGGCCTCGCGCAGCTCGCGCTCGGCGTCGGAGCGCAGCTGATCGGCCTGGACCTGGGCGTTGCGCAGCATCTGCTCGGCCTGGTAGCCCATGTCGGCGCTGTCGTAGGCGGGCCGGGTCGCGATGGTGCGACGCGCCTCGTGGAGCTTGGCGCGCAAGACCTCGACCTGGTAACCGAGGTCCTCGGCGTGCTGGACGGCCTTCTCCCGCTCGGTCTTCAGCCGGTCCATCTCGGCTTCGAACCGCGAAAGGTGGTCGTCAGCCCGGTGGCTCTCCTGGCGTTCGTAGCCCCGCACTGCGCGGTCCCATCCGTCCCCTGGTCGCAACTCTCTTTGTACGAGCACCGTTCGCCCGGCGAACGGCCCCCCGGGGAATGGTGTCAGATCGCAGACCCCGGGGTCGACGCCGAAGCGTGTCCCCGACCCGGCCCCGGCCCGGAGCCGCCCACTCTACCGGGCCGAGAATCCTGAGGTCAGTGCTCCGTTGCGGACGGATCGGCGGAGGTGACGAGTTCGGTCAGAACGCCGTGGCAGTCCTTGGGGTGCAGGAAGGTGATCCGGGACCCCATCGAACCGATGCGCGGCTGCTCGTAGAGGACGCGCACGCCCTTGCCGCGGATGTCCTCGGCGTCCCCGTCCACGTCCGCCGTTCCGAAGGCGATGTGGTGGACGCCCTCGCCGTTCTTGGCCAGCCACTTCCCGACCGCGGAGTCCTCGCGGGTGGGCTCCAGCAGCTGGAGGTAGGAGGCTCCGCCGTCCGAGGTCTCGTTGATCTTGAGCATGGCTTCCCGGACGCCCTGCTCCTCGTTGACCTCGGTGTGGAAGACCTCGAACCCGTACGTGGCACGGTAGAACTCAACGGTCTTGTCGAGGTCGAAACAGGCGATTCCGATGTGGTCGATTCGCGTCAGCATGGCACCAGTGCAGCGCCCGGAGAGGTGGTTACGCAACGTGCGCGCGATCACACCGACTGCCCGGTGACCCGGCCCGTACCGCTCAGTACATTGGCGGTAAACCCTCGTTCACTCCCAATCCAAGGGGCCGTGCCTCATGTCTGGAACGACCGGTACCACCTCAGTCATCGTCGCGGGCGCACGCACGCCCATGGGCCGGCTGCTCGGCTCGCTGAAGTCCTTCTCGGGCGCCGAGCTCGGCGGTTTCGCGATCAAGGCCGCGCTGGACCGGGCCGGGATCGGCGGCGACCAGGTGCAGTACGTGATCATGGGCCAGGTGCTCCAGGCGGGGGCCGGGCAGATCCCCGCCCGCCAGGCCGCCGTCAAGGCCGGCATCCCCATGAACGTCCCCGCGCTGACCATCAACAAGGTGTGTCTGTCCGGCCTGGACGCGATCGCGCTGGCCGACCAGCTGATCCGCGCGGGTGAGTTCGACGTCGTGGTGGCCGGCGGCCAGGAGTCCATGACCAACGCCCCGCACCTGCTGCCGAAGTCCCGTGAGGGCTACAAGTACGGCGCGATCGAGATGCTCGACGCCATGGCGTACGACGGGCTCACCGACGCCTTCGAGAACATCGCCATGGGCGAGTCCACCGAGAAGCACAACACCCGCCTCGGCATCGCCCGCCCCGCGCAGGACGAGATCGCCGCCCTCTCCCACCAGCGGGCCGCGGCCGCCCAGAAGAACGGCATCTTCGAGGCCGAGATCACGCCCGTGGAGATCCCGCAGCGCAAGGGCGAGCCGGTCGTCTTCGCCAAGGACGAGGGCATTCGCGGCGAGACGACCGTCGAGTCGCTCGGCAAGCTGCGCCCCGCCTTCGCCAAGGACGGCACGATCACGGCCGGCACGTCGTCGCAGATCTCGGACGGCGCCGCGGCCGTCGTCGTGATGAGCAAGGCGAAGGCCCAGGAGCTGGGTCTGGAGTGGATCGCGGAGATCGGCGCCCACGGCAACGTGGCGGGCCCGGACAACTCGCTCCAGTCGCAGCCGTCCAACGCCATCCAGCACGCCCTCAGGAAGGAGGGCCTCCAGGTCTCCGACCTCGACCTGATCGAGATCAACGAGGCCTTCGCGGCGGTCGCCGTGCAGTCGATGAAGGACCTCGGGGTGACCCCCGAAAAGGTGAACGTCAACGGCGGCGCCATCGCCCTGGGGCACCCCATCGGTATGTCCGGCGCCCGGGTGGTGCTCCACCTGGCGCTGGAGCTCAAGCGGCGCGGCGGCGGCGTCGGCGCGGCCGCGCTGTGCGGCGGCGGCGGGCAGGGCGACGCGCTGATCGTCCGCGTGCCCGGCGCCTCGGCCAAGTAGCCAAGTAAAGGAGCTCTGTACGAGATGGTGGACGTCCCCGCACTGGTCGCCCAGGCACGGGAGGGCCGGCCGCGCGCCGTGGCCCGGCTGATCTCGCTCGTGGAGGGGGCGTCCCCGCAGCTCCGTGAGGTGATGGCGGCGCTGGCCCCGCTGGCGGGGGGCGCCTACGTGGTGGGTCTCACCGGTTCGCCCGGTGTCGGCAAGTCGACTTCCACGTCGGCGCTGGTCACGGCCTACCGCAAGGCCGGCAAGCGGGTCGGCGTCCTGGCCGTCGACCCCTCCTCGCCGTTCAGCGGGGGAGCGCTGCTCGGCGACCGGGTCCGGATGTCCGAGCACGCCTCGGACCCGGGCGTCTACATCCGTTCGATGGCCACCCGGGGTCATCTGGGCGGCCTGGCGTGGGCCGCCCCGCAGGCGATCCGGGTGCTGGACGCCGCCGGGTGCGAGGTGATCCTCGTCGAGACGGTCGGCGTGGGCCAGTCGGAGGTCGAGATCGCCTCGCAGGCCGACACCTCCGTCGTCCTGCTCGCGCCCGGTATGGGCGACGGCATCCAGGCCGCCAAGGCGGGCATCCTGGAGATCGGCGACGTGTACGTGGTCAACAAGGCCGACCGCGACGGCGCCGACGCGACGGCCCGGGAGCTCAACCACATGCTGGGCCTGGGCGAGTCCCGCGGCCCGGGCGACTGGCGCCCGCCCATCGTGAAGACGGTCGCGGCCCGGGGCGAGGGCATCGACGAGGTCGTCGAGGCGCTGGAGAAGCACCGCGCCTGGATGGAGGAGCACGGGGTCCTGGCGCGGCGGCGCCGCTCGCGTGCCGCGGGCGAGGTCGAGACCATCGCGGTCACGGCCCTGCGCGAGCGCATCGGCGACCTCCACGGCGACCGTCGCCTCGACACCCTGGCCGAGCGGATCGTGGGCGGCGAGCTGGACCCGTACGCGGCGGCGGACGAACTGGTGGCGGGCCTGACCGGCCGTTAGGCCGCGTCCGGGCCCCCCGGGCGGGGCTCCGGGCGCGGCACGGGGCCGCGCGCCCGGATCCCGCCCCGAAGGGCCCGGGAATCCGCGGGGCTCCGGCCCGCCCGGGCCGGCGCCCCGCGGCCGCTGACGGGTTCGTCAGTCGTCCTGGTGCCGGGTGACCTTGGAGGTCGTGGCGTCCACGTCCCACTCCTGGGTGGTGCCGTCCTTCGTCACCACTTCCATCTCCCAGGACGCGCGGCCGCCGTCCTCGTCGTCCTCCAGGTCGAGCGAGACCACCGTGCCGCGGTCGGCGACCGCCTTCAGCGCCCGTTCGGCGGTGACCCGGGTGACCTTCGGGGCACCCTTGGCGTCGTCCCGGTCGTCCGCGTCGTCGTCCCTGCCGCCGTCGTCGCCGCCGTCCGCCGCCAGGGCCGTCACGGCCGTGTGGCGCGGCTCCTGGGGGGCCTGCCCGGCGGACGAGGCGGCGACCGCGGCGGTGCCGCCCGCCAGCAGGGCCGCGGCGGTGACCGTGGCGATGACGAGGTTGCGCTTCATGGAAAGGCCTCCCGAGAGGTGGTGTCGTCCAGGTACGGCACCCACCCTGCGCCGGGCCCGCTGAACGCAGCCTGAAGCCGGCTGAAGCCCCTTTCAGGTTCCGTTTGGGACCCTGAACGCATGCGCCTGTTGATCGTGGAGGACGAGAGGCGGCTCGCCCTGTCCCTCGCCGCCGGCCTGCGGGCCGAGGGATACGCCGTGGACGTCGTGCACGACGGGCTCGAAGGGCTGCACCGGGCCGGCACCGGTTCGTACGACCTCGTGGTCCTGGACATCATGCTGCCCGGCATGAACGGCTACCGGGTCTGCGGCGCCCTCAGGGCCGCCGGGCACGACGTGCCGATCCTGATGCTCACCGCGAAGGACGGCGAGTACGACGAGGCCGAGGGCCTCGACACCGGCGCCGACGACTACCTCACCAAGCCGTTCTCCTACGTCGTCCTCGTGGCCCGGGTCAAGGCCCTGCTGCGCCGCCGCGGGCGCACCGCCTCGCCCGTGCTGCGGGCCGGGGCGCTCACCGTCGACACCGCCGCCCGCCGGGTCCGCATCGGCGAGGAGGAGGTGACGCTCACGGCGAAGGAGTTCGCCGTGCTGGAACAGCTCGCCACCCGCGCCGGTGACGTCGTGTCCAAGGCCGAGATCCTGGAGCACGTCTGGGACTTCGCCTACGAGGGCGACCCGAACATCGTCGAGGTGTACGTGAGCGCCCTGCGGCGCAAGCTCGGCCCCGCGACCATCCGGACCGTACGCGGCGCCGGCTACCGCCTGGAGGACCGGTGAGGCACCCGCTGCGTTCCGTGCGCGCCCGGACCGCGCTGGGCGCCACCCTCGTCGTCGCCCTGGCGCTCGCCGCCGCCGGGGCGGCCCTCCTCGCCGTACTGCGCGGCAACCTGGTCGACCAGGCCGGACTGCAGGCCAACGTCACCGCCCGCTCGGTCGCCGCCCAGATCGCCAACGGGACGCCCTTCGCCGAGCTGGACCTGCCCGACGACACCGAGGAGCACCCGGTCCAGGTCGTCGACTCCGACGGCCGCGTCGTGGCCGTCGGGGAGAACGTCGACGCCATCGAGGGCACCGGCAGCCGGTCCACGAAGGCCGTCCCCACGGCCTCCCGGCCGGAGGACGGCGGGGAGGGCACGGGCGAGGTCTCCGAGGACGTCGTCTACTCGACCGGTGACGTCACCGTCGAGGGCGAGACCAGCGCGTACCGCTTCGCCGCCGTCGAGGCCGCCGCACCGGGGGGCCAGGAGGCCACCGTCCACGCCGGCGCGCCGCTCGCCGCCGAGGCCGCCACCTTCTCCGGCGTGCGCGACGCGATGCTCGCCGCCCTGCCGGCCCTGCTCCTCGTGGTCGCGGTCGTCACCTGGCTGGTGACCCGCCGCGCGCTCAAGCCCGTCGAGGGCATCCGGCAGGAGATGGCCGCCATCACGGCGTCCGAGGACCTTTCGCGCCGGGTCCCGGAACCGGGGACCCACGACGAGATCGCCCGGCTCGCCCGCACCACCAACGAGACGCTCGCGGCGCTGGAGGCGTCCGTCGCACGGCAGCGGCGCTTCGTCGCCGACGCCTCCCACGAGCTGCGCAGTCCCATCGCGAGCCTGCGCACCCAGCTGGAGGTCGGCTCGGCCCATCCGGAGCTGCTGGACGTGCCGGGGGCGGTCGCCGACACCGTACGGCTCCAGCAGCTCGCCGCCGACCTGCTGCTCCTCGCCCGGCTCGACGCGGGGGAGAAGCCCGGACGGGCACGCTTCGCCCTGGCCGCGCTCGTGCGTGAGGAGGTCGCCCAGCGCACCGCGGACCGCCTCCCGACGCGCGTCGACACCGAGGACGGCGAGGAGGCGGAGGTCAGCGGTTCACGCGGGCAGGTGGCACGTGTGCTGGCCAATCTGCTGGACAACGCGCAGCGGCACGCGGAGAGCCGGGTCACCGTGACGGTGCGCCGCGAGCGCGACCACGCCGTGCTCACCGTGGCCGACGACGGCGCCGGGGTGCCGGAGGGCGAACGGGAGAGGATCTTCGAGAGGTTCGTCCGCCTCGACGACGCCCGCAGCCGGGACGAGGGCGGCGCCGGACTGGGCCTCGCCATCGCCCGTGATGTGGCCGCGCGTCACGGCGGCACCCTCAGGGCGGGCCGGTCCCCGTCGGGCGGTGCGCTGTTCGAGCTGCGCCTCCCGTCGGGCGGGTGAACCGCCACGCGCCAGGGGCGCCCCGCGGCGCCCCGGCGCGAGCGCGGCCCGGGATCAGGGCTTGCCGCGCAGTCCGCGCAGCTTCTCGGCGACCGGCTGGAGAGACTCCCGCAGGTTGCCCAGGGCCTCGGGGGACAGCAGGTCGATGAAGGCTCTGCGCACCGACTCGACGTGGTGCGGCGCGACCTTGTGCATGGTCTCCATGCCGTGGTCGGTGAGGACCGCGTACAGTCCGCGCCGGTCGGACTCGCAGTTCTCCCGGCGGACCAGCCCCGCGTTCTCCATGCGGGTGATCTGGTGGGAGAGGCGGCTCTTCGACTGGAGGGTGGCCGCCGCGAGGTCGCTCATGCGCAGCCGCCGTTCGGGTGACTCCGAGAGGTTCACGAGGATCTCGTAGTCGTTGTTGGTCAGGCCGAACGGCTGGAGGTCTTTCTCCAGCTGGTACGTCAGAAGCCTGTTGACGTCCAGATACGTGCGCCAGGCGCACTGCTCGGCATCGGTCAGCCAGGGTGTGGCCGTCTCGGTCTCCATGTATGGATTCTACCTAAGAAGTTGAAAACTGGACGAAACTGAGGTCTGTGACGCCGGGCACCCCGGTCCCCCGTCCTCGGCGTCGCACAGGTGTGCAGACGTTCGAGGACGTCACACTCCGCAGACTACCGCTCACAGCCCGAAGCGACGCTGGAGGTCACCGAGCTGTCCGGGAAGACGCGGTGTGGATCCGTGCTGACCCTGGCCGGAACCGGACGCCTGGCCGTGCGCGCCCGAACCGCCCGGAATCCCCGCTTCCTGCGGCACCGGGCCCGTCGCCCGGTCGGGCATCAACGCCTCCGTCGACTGCAGCAGCACCGTCCCCGCCCCGACGAACTCGAACTGGTGCTCCTCGCCCGAAGCGCCGCCCAGACCCGTCAGCGACCGCAACCCGCCCAGCACACCCGACATGTACCCGTGGTCGTAGTGATGGCACGGCGACGGGCAGTCCGCCCAGCCCACCAGCGCCTGCGGGTCCACCCGGACCGGCGGCTCCATGAAGGCCACCGGACCGTTCGACGCGGCCACGAACTTCCCCGTCCCGATCAGGGTCAGGAAGCCCGGCACGATCGACTGCTTCAGAGCCAGCGACGGCTGGTAGGCCAGCAGGTTCCCCGCCCGGATCGTCAGATTGCCCTCGTCCAGGTCGAACGAGTTGACGTCGAAGGCCCGGTCGGCGAGCAGCATCTTCCCGCTGCCCTCCGCCACCACCCAGTCACTCGCGTGCAGCGGCGAGTGGAAGCTCGTCCGCACCAGCCGCTCCAGCCGGCCGTGACCGATGCCGTTGAAGTCGATCCGCCCGTAATAGGCGATCATCTTGCCCTTCTGGAGGAACCACTGGGAGCCCTTGAGCTCCACACAGAAGGTGTACGGATTGACGTTGTCGTCGCTCGGCAGCGACAGGGGATCGAAGACCACCGGTGTGCTCACAGCTTCTCCTCCGACGCCTGGACGTACACCGCACCGCTGCCGCTCAGCTCCAGCTGGAACGCCTCGCCCGAGCCGCGCCCCACCATGTCGCGCCAGCCCAGCGCGGTGGACAGCCTGTTGCGCACATCGCCGTGGTGCGCCACGTACGCCTGCGGGTCCACGTGCACCGCCCGCCCCGGGGCGACCGGCAGTTCGATCACGCCGCCGTGAGCCATCACGGCGACCGCGCCGTGCCCCTTGAGCGTCGTGGTGAACAGACCCTGCCCGGTGACCTGACCGCGCACCATGCCCATGACCCCGCCCTGCGAACCCATGAACATCGTGCCCTGCTGCAGCGTCCCGTCGAAGGCCAGCAGCCGGTCCGCCTCCACGAACAGGGTGTCGCCGGACAACTGGATCACCTGGACGTGATGGCCGCCGTGCCCGAACATCACCGTGCCGCTGCCCTCGACCGTCATCAGCGGGGTCGCCTCGTCCGCCACCCGGCGGCCGATCATCGACATCACACCGCCCTGGCCGCCGGCCAGGTTCGGCGTGAAAGTGACGTCACCGCGATACGCGAGCATCGCGCCGCGCTGGCTGAACATCTTCTGGCCGGGGACCACCGTCGCCTCGACCACCTTCGAATTGATCTCACGGAACGGCATCAGACACTCCCCCCGAGGTTCTTCCCCGGAGCCGCCGCCCGGGATCCGCTGCACCCGCTGTCCCCGCCACCCGGAGCCGCGCCCGACACCGCCGGCCGCGGGCCGGTGGCCGCGCACGCGCCGCTCGGTGTCCGTGGTTCGCTTCTCCGCCCGCGCGGCGCGGAGGTGCGGTTCGTCGTCGTCCGCGGGCCGGTGGCCGCGCTCGCGCCGCTCACAGGTCACCGCCGGTGGTGTTGCGCTCGCTCGGCTGCACATACACGAGCCCGTCGCCCTCGAAGCGGATCTGGAAGGCCTCGCCGCCACCCTCACCGAGGAACGTGCGGAACGTCACACCGGACTGGAAGCTCTGCTGGAGGTTGCCCTGATGGGCGATGTAGGCGCCGGGATCCACCGAGAGCGGGTACTGCGGCGTCACCCGCAGCAGCACCGCCGGGCCGTCCGACATGATCGCCGCCTGGCCGGTGCCCTCTACGGTCGTGGTGAACAGGCCGTTGCCCGTCGCGCCGCCCCGCAGACCGGTGAAGTTCGTGCCGGTGCGCAGCCCGCCGTCCGCGCAGAGCAGGTTGCTCGCCTCCACGTACAGCTTGTCGCCGTGCAGGGACACCAGGTTGATCTCGGACGCGCGGTCGGCGAAGTAGCAGGTCCCCTGCCCCTTCACCTCCATCAGCTCCATCTGTTCGCCGGTGAGGCGGCGGGTGACCATCCCGCGCAGGCCCTCGCCGCCGCCGGACATCTTCTTGAAGGCCATCCGGCCGTCGTACGCGACCATCGAGCCGTTCTTCGCTCGGACGGCGTCGCCGGTCATGTCGACGGCGAGCACCCTGCTGCCTTGGAGTCGGAACATTGCCACGCCCAGACGGTAACGGGTGTCCCGGGCACCGGCAGCCACCGTGAGGAGGATCCCCACCCTGATAACGGATGGGCAAAGCCGCCTGTCACAATGAGAGGCGCTTGTGCATCCGTTCACAAGATCGATGCCCAGGTCTGTCAGATCGACGACTCCCGACGCCGAAGGTGCTGCCTCGTGGACATCAAGACCGCCTCCTCCCTCCACCGCCTGCGACTCGTCTCCGCCCCGGAGGCAGTCTCCTTCCTGCTGCTGCTGGTCTGCTCGGTGCTCAAGCGCACGACGGAGTTCAACGCCGTCCCGGTGATGGGAGCCGTCCACGGCATCCTCTTCGTGCTGTACGTGCTCTTCTGGCTGGACGCCTGGAACCGCACCAAGTGGGAGCTGCGGACCGCGGCCCTCTACTTCGTCCTCTCCGTCCTGCCCTTCGGCGGCTTCTTCGCCGACCGCAGGCTCAAGCGCGCCGCCGATGACGCCGTCATCGCCTCCCGCGCCCGCCGCGAGGGCACGGTGAGCGCGTGATCGTCGCCTTCTCCGTCACCCCGCTCGGCGTCGGCGAGGAGGTCGGCGAGTACGTCGCCGACGCCGTCCGCGTCGTGCGCGAGTCCGGTCTGCCCCACCGCACCGACGCCATGTTCACCTCCATCGAGGGCGAGTGGGACGAGGTCATGGACGTCGTCAAGCGCGCCGTAGCCGCCGTCGAGGCCCGCGCGCCGCGCGTCTCCGTCGTCCTGAAGGCCGACATCAGGCCCGGCGTCACCGACGGTCTGACCGCCAAGGTCGAGACGGTGGAGCGCCACCTCTCCTCCTGAGCGGCCCCCGCCCCGCCACGACGGCCCCGGGTCCTCCACGGACCGGGGCCGTCGCCATGGCCGGGCCCAGCGGTGCGGAGGACCGAACCGCGAGACAGGGCTGACCAGCATGTGACCAGTCGGTAAGGTCGACGGCGTGCCGAAGCCGCTCAGTCTCCCGTTCGACCCCATCGCCCGCGCCGACGAACTGTGGCAGCGCCGCTGGGGCCCCGTGCCCTCGATGGCCGCCATCACCTCGATCATGCGCGCGCACCAGATCCTGCTGGCGGAGGTCGACGCCGTCGTCAAGCCGTACGGCCTGACCTTCGCACGGTACGAGGCGCTGGTGCTGCTCACCTTCTCCAAGGAGGGCGAACTGCCGATGTCCAAGATCGGCGAGCGGCTGATGGTCCACCCGACCTCCGTGACCAACACCGTCGACCGGCTGGTCAGGTCCGGCCTGGTGGACAAGCGGCCCAACCCGAACGACGGACGCGGCACCCTCGCCTCCATCACGGACAAGGGCCGGGAGGTCGTCGAAGCGGCGACCTCCGACCTGATGGCGATGGACTTCGGCCTGGGCGCGTACGACGCCGAGGAGTGCGGCGAGATCTTCGCGATGCTCCGGCCGCTTCGGGTGGCGGCGCACGACTTCGACGCCGAATAGCCGAACAGCCGAGCACCCGAACGGCGGAACGGCGGACGAACGGCGGGGCCGCCCGGGGGGTGGGCCGCCCGAAGATCGCCCGGAACGGGCGGTTACGCTCGATGCCATGAAATCCAGCGTGCTGACCCGCTACCGGGTGATGGCCTATGTCACCGCTGTCATGCTGCTCGTGCTGTGTGCGTGCATGGTGGCCAAGTACGGGTTCGACACGGGCGAGGATCTGACCTTCGCCGTCTCCCAGACCCACGGCGTCCTCTACATCATCTACCTGATCTTCGCCTTCGACCTCGGCTCCAAGGCCCGCTGGCCGTTCGGCAAGCTGCTGTGGATCCTGGTCTCCGGGACCATTCCGACCGCCGCCTTCTTCGTCGAGCGCAAGGTCGTGCGCGAGGTCCGGCCGCTGATCACGGACGCCGCGCCGGCCACCGCAAGGGTCTGACCCGCCGCACAGGCCCGAGCGGGTGCCGGGCCCGGCTCGCGCCGGGCCGGTGCGGCCGCTCCCCGCGGAGCCGGCTTCCACCGCCGTACACCGGGTGTACGGCGGTTGCCCATCGACATTTACTAGGACGTCCTAGTAAATTCGGGGTATGGACGCTGACGCCATCGAGGAAGGCCGCCGACGCTGGCAGGCCCGCTATGACGCCGCCCGCAAGCGCGACGCCGACTTCACCACGCTCTCCGGCGACCCCGTGGAGCCCGTGTACGGGCCCCGGCCCGGCGACACGTACGACGGTTTCGAACGGATCGGCTGGCCGGGGGAGTACCCCTTCACCCGCGGCCTGTACCCGACCGGCTACCGGGGCCGTACCTGGACCATCCGCCAGTTCGCCGGCTTCGGCAACGCCGAGCAGACCAACGAGCGCTACAAGATGATCCTGGCGGCGGGCGGCGGCGGACTGTCCGTCGCCTTCGACATGCCGACCCTCATGGGGCGCGACTCCGACGACCCGCGCTCGCTCGGCGAGGTCGGCCACTGCGGCGTCGCCATCGACTCCGCCGCCGACATGGAGGTCCTCTTCCGGGACATCCCCCTCGGCGACGTCACGACCTCGATGACGATCTCCGGGCCCGCCGTCCCGGTCTTCTGCATGTACCTGGTGGCCGCCGAGCGCCAGGGCGTGGACCCGGCCGTCCTCAACGGCACCCTCCAGACCGACATCTTCAAGGAGTACATCGCCCAGAAGGAGTGGCTCTTCCAGCCCGAGCCGCACCTGCGCCTCATCGGCGACCTGATGGAGCACTGCGCGGCGGGCATCCCGGCGTACAAGCCGCTCTCGGTCTCCGGCTACCACATCCGCGAGGCGGGCGCGACGGCCGCGCAGGAGCTCGCGTACACCCTCGCCGACGGCTTCGGCTACGTCGAGCTCGGCCTGAGCCGCGGCCTGGACGTCGACACGTTCGCGCCGGGGCTGTCCTTCTTCTTCGACGCGCACCTCGACTTCTTCGAGGAGATCGCCAAGTTCCGCGCCGCCCGCCGCATCTGGGCCCGCTGGATGAAGGAGGTGTACGGGGCGAGGACCGACAAGGCCCAGTGGCTGCGCTTCCACACCCAGACCGCCGGTGTCTCGCTCACGGCCCAGCAGCCCTACAACAACGTGGTGCGCACCGCAGTCGAGGCGCTGTCCGCCGTGCTCGGCGGCACCAACTCCCTGCACACCAACGCCCTCGACGAGACCCTCGCGCTCCCGTCCGAGCAGGCCGCCGAGATCGCGCTGCGCACCCAGCAGGTGCTGATGGAGGAGACCGGCGTCGCCAACGTCGCGGACCCGCTGGGCGGTTCCTGGTACGTCGAGCAGCTCACCGACCGCATCGAGGCCGACGCCGAGAAGATCTTCGACCAGATCAAGGAGCGGGGCCTGCGGGCCCACTCCGACGGGCGGCACCCGATCGGCCCGATCACCTCCGGGATCCTGCGCGGCATCGAGGACGGCTGGTTCACCGGCGAGATCGCCGAGTCCGCCTTCCGCTACCAGCAGGCCCTGGAGAAGGGGGACAAGCGGGTCGTGGGGGTCAACGCCCACCACGGGTCCGTCACCGGTGACCTGGAGATCCTCCGGGTCAGCCACGAGGTGGAGCGCGAGCAGGTACGCGTCCTGGCCGAGCGCAGGTCCCGGCGGGACGACGCCCTGGTGAGGTCGTCCCTGGAGAAGATGCTCACCGCCGCCCGGGACGGCTCGAACATGATCGGGCCGATGCTCGACGCGGTCCGCGCGGAGGCCACCCTCGGCGAGATCTGCGACGCCCTGCGCGACGAATGGGGCACCTACACGGAGCCGCCCGGCTTCTGACGCACGTCGGCCGCCCGGCTTCCGGGCGGCCGCGCCCACGGCCGGCCGGCATACGGTGCCGGCCGGCCGTGGCCTCGTACCCGCGACCGTGGCCCGCGCGCGAGAACCGCGCGAAAACACAGTGGAACCGTCGGCCGGGCAGCCCGCATGCTGGGCGGATGCAGATCAGAGAAGCCACCGCGGACGACTGGCCCGCCATCTGGCCGTTCTTCCGCTCCATCGTCGCCGCGGGCGACACGTTCACCTACCCGCTCGACCTCGACGAGGAGCGGGGCCGCGACTGGTGGCTGCTGGCCGGGCCGAACCGCACCGTGGTGGCCGTCGACGACGGCGGCGTCATCCTGGGCACGGCCAAGATGAACAACAACCAGATGGGCAACGGGGCCCACATGGCCAGCGCCAGCTACATGGTCGACCCGGCGCACGGCGGGCGGGGCGTCGGCCGGGCACTGGTCGAGTACACCCTGGACTGGGCGCGCGCCGCGGGCTTCCGGGGCATCCAGTTCAACGCCGTGGTGGAGACGAACAAGCACGCGGTGCGGCTGTACGAATCGCTCGGCTTCCGCGTGATCGGCACGGTCCCGGACGGTTTCCGCCATCCGCGCGAGGGCTATGTGGGGCTGCACATCATGCACCGCCCGCTCTGAGGCGCGCCCGTACACCCGCTCCGGCACCGCCCGCTCCCGCGACGGCGCGGCCGTCCCGGTCTCAGCTCCGGGTCGCCGCGTCCAGCCCGCCCAGCAGCAGCACCGTGAAGCGCTGCACCCAGTCGCTGTCCACGGGCTCGGCACTGACCAGGGCGCGGTGGACCACCGCTCCGGCTATCACGTCGAAGATCAGGTCGTCGGTGCCGGCGGCCGCGCCGGGCTCCGTGCCGAGCGGCAGCTCGCCCCGCGCCTGGGCCCGCTGGCGGCCCAGCAGGACGAGCCGCTTCTGCCGGTCCACGATCGAGGCGCGGATGCGCCGCCGCAGCGGCTCGTCACGGGTGGACTCGGCGACGACCGCCATGAGGGCGGTCCTGGCCTCGGGCCGTTCCAGCAGGGCGGCGAACTGCCGCACCACGCCTTCGATGTCGGCCGTCAGGCTGCCCCGGTCGGGCAGTTCGAGCTCGTCGAAGAGGACCGCGACAGCGTCGACGACCAGTTCGTTCTTGCTCGCCCAGCGCCGGTACAGGGTGGTCTTGGCGACCCCGGCGCGGGTGGCGACGTCCCCCATCGTCAGCTTGGACCAGCCCAGGTCGACCAGCGCCGCCCGGGTCGCCTCCAGGATCGCGGTGTCGGCCTCGGCGCTGCGGGGGCGTCCGGTACGACTTCGCGGACTGGTACGGCTGCACATGACGCCCGACCATACCGGCCAGTAGGTGGGGTGCCCCCCGTCCGTTCGTGTGAGCCAGTTCACCGCCGCCCGCGCCCCCCGGCCGTCCGCTTGCAGTTACGCTACGAGGCGTAGCGAAAGGCTTTTGAGCGGCCCCAGCGACAACCACAGGCGCCCGGGTGGGGACCCGGTGCCGAAACACATTGCTGGATCGCGTACGTCCGTACGTCCCGCATTCCGGCGGGGGACGCCGGACGGGCGCGGTTCGGCCATGGCTTCTGCCATCGCTTACCGGTTACACGCGCGGAAGGGGGAGGATGTACTCATGCAGCCTAGGAACATGTCCATGAGCGGCGTTGTCGATCTCGCCGCGGTGAAGGCGGCCGGTGAGGCCAGGGCGAAGGCCGAGCAGGCCCGCGCGGAAGCCGCCCGGCAGGGCGGCGCCGGTGCCGTGCCCCCTTCCGCCCTGGTGATCGATGTCGACGAGGCGGGCTTCGAGCGCGATGTCCTCCAGCGCTCCGCCGAGGTGCCGGTCGTCATCGACTTCTGGGCCGAGTGGTGCGAGCCGTGCAAGCAGCTCGGCCCGCTGCTGGAGCGGCTGGCCGTCGAGTACAACGGCCGGTTCGTTCTCGCCAAGATCGACGTCGATGCCAACCAGATGCTGATGCAGCAGTTCGGGATCCAGGGGATCCCGGCCGTCTTCGCGGTGGTCGCCGGTCAGGCGCTGCCGCTCTTCCAGGGTGCCGCGCCCGAGGCGCAGATCCGGCAGACCCTCGACCAGCTGATCCAGGTGGGCGAGGAGCGCTTCGGACTGACCGGCATCCTGGTCGACGCCGACGCGCAGGGCCCCGAGGGCGAGGGCGAGGGGACACCCGCGGCGGTGCCCGCCGGTCCCCACGACGCCCTGCTGGAGGCGGCCGCGCGTGCGCTGGACGCCAACGACTTCGCGGGTGCGGTCCAGGCGTACAAGAACGTCCTGGTCGACGACCCGGCGAACACGGAGGCGAATCTGGGTCTGGCCCAGGCCCAGCTGCTGGGGCGGGTCCAGGGCATGGACCCGCAGCAGGTCCGCAAGAACGCGGCCGAGAACCCGGCGGACGTCGCGGCCCAGCTCGCCGCGGCCGACCTGGACCTGGTCGGCGGTCATGTGGAGGACGCGTTCACCCGGCTCGTCGACACGGTGCGGCGGACGGCGGGCGAGGAGCGGGACCAGGCGCGGCTGCGCCTTCTGGAGCTCTTCGAGGTGATCGGGCCGGACGACCCCCGGGTGAGCTCGGCCCGCTCGGCCCTGGCCCGCGTGCTGTTCTGAGCACCGCCGCGACCGGCGCCCGGCCGGATGCCACGACCGGTTCTCCGGTGGCTGGGCCCGCGGGGGCGCGGGCCGGCGGCCCGGCCGGCGCACGGTGCGCGGCCGGTTGGCCGTGAAGGAGCAGCGCCCTGTGGCGCCGGTCGCCGATTTGGCGACAGAGTGACAAAAGGCGGCCGCGCTTTGCCAAATCTTGGTAAACGCGGCCGCTGTTACTGGCAGTAAATAAACACCCTCCTTATGTCCGGCTTTAGCCGTTGATATCTCTTTCTTTCGGGCGTTACGGCGGCACCCTGAGTGCCCGGGCGGCGGCAGGCCGTCGTGGCGTGGTTATCGACCCGTTACTAGCGAGTAACGAACCCCCTTGTGCCTCGGCCGGTAATGGACCACGATCGGCGACGCTCGGTCCAATACCGCACCAGCCCGGCAACCAGCCGCGCCCGGAGGCATTGGTTCCCCACCGAGTGGGCCGACGGCAGTGGCGTCGGCCGTGGACAGGGGGGTTCCCGCCGAATCCGGCAGGGCCTGTCCGGCAGGGTTGCGCGAAGGCGTGGCCAGTGGTTGTCGCTCGGGGGTGATCGCCGGTGATTCGGACGCGGCTCGCGCCTGTTTCCACGGGCGCTCTCCTTCCCGAGGACGTAGCACTTCTCCCATCCCAGGACGGGCCCTGGGCCCATCCGGAGATGTACGTCCGAGAAGGAGGAAATCTATGAAGTCCCAGATCCGCGGTGGGACCAGATGGAAGCGGTTCGCCGTCGTCATGGTGCCGAGCGTGGCCGCGACGGCCGTGATCGGTGTCAGCCTGGCGCAGGGCGCGCTCGCCGCGTCGTTCAGCGTCTCCGGCCAGGAGTTCAAGGTCAGGGCCGGGCACCTGGAAGGTACTGGCTTCGCCCAGTACGGCGGCGTCGACATGGGCTACAAGAATGTCGGCGGCGGTGAGGAGAAGGTGGCGCACCCCGTCGCGATCTCCGCGTTCAAGCACGCCGAGATCAACGACATGTGCCAGTCCGTGGTGACCGATGTGCCGTTCGTCGGCAAGATCACCATGCGTCTGGAGGCGGGTGGCGGCAAGCAGCCCGTCGTCGCGGAGAACCTGTACCTCGACGTCACGGAGCTCGAGGCCGACGCCACGTTCAAGGACATCGAGATCGGTGTCGCGGCCAAGGACACCGACGACCCGAAGACGGGCAAGGGCCCGGCGGTCAAGGACAAGATCCTGGAGAACGGCTTCGCCCAGCAGGCGCCCAACGCCACGCTGGACAACGTCAAGCAGAAGGCCTGGGCCACCACGGCCGCGACCTTCAAGCTCAGCGGTCTGAAGCTGAACCTCCACAAGGGCGATGGCCCGAAGGTCGAGTGCTACTGACCGCACCGCGTGCGGGTGGGTGAGGAAGCAGAGGCGCCCTCGCCCACCCCATCCCTTCTCCACACAGCACGACCAGTTCCAGGGAGCTGTTTTCCATGAGCGCCGTGTCTTCGGGGCAGAACGAGCACCACCTGAGCGTCCTCCGGCGCCGATTCCGCGAGTGGCGAGGACACCGGCCGTTCTGGGCGGGACTGTTGACCCTGCTCGGTGGCATCCCCATCGCCTACTTCCCGTACGCGAGCTTCCAGCTCGGCCAGTTGACGCTCTCCATGGCGACGACCGCGGGGGCGGCGTCGCTCATCATCGGCGTACTGCTGATGTCGCTGGGACTGACGATGTGGTTCCAGTACCTCGTGCGGGTCTTCGCGGGAGTCGCCGCGATCCTGCTGGCCCTGGTCTCCATCCCCGTGGCCAATCTGGGCGGCTTCTTCATCGGCTTCCTGCTCGCCCTCACCGGCGGCGCCCTCTCGATCTCCTGGGCCCCCGGCAAGGACGCGCCGGCGGCTGCCGCGCAGGGCGGTGCCGCACCCGGGGACGGGGCCGGCGCGGGCTACGTGCCGGAGCAGCGCGAGGTCGCGGAGAGGCAGGACGCGAAGGACGTGCGGGCGAGCCATCCGAACATCGAAGCCAACGGCGGGAGGAACAGTGCGGGGTGACGAAACACAGTCGGCGACGGCTGGGGACGACGCCACTCTGGCAAGACGAGGGCCGCGTCACGCGGCCCCGAGGAAGTCGCTGCTGACCAAGCTCCAGGCGCCGGCGGGCAAGGCGATAGCCCTGGCCGCGATGCCCACCGCCGTCCTCGTCGGACTCGGTCTGACGCCCAGGCTGGCGCTCGCCGACGAGAAGGACATCCCCTACGCGCCGGGCCCCTGCGTGACCCGCTCCGACGAGCCGTCGGAGTCGGCCGAGCCGTCCGCGTCGGACTCCCCGAAGCCGTCGACGAGCGCGAGCGCGCCGGCCGGCCGGGGCGGCGGGGACGACGCCGAGAACACCGAGAACACCGAGAACGCCGAGAACGCCGACAAGGAACCGGCGCCCGGCGCGAGCCCGTCCGCGAGCGGGACGGCGGGACGGCAGGCCGCACAGCCGAAGGCACCGGCCACCACCTCGCCTGCGGCCACGCCCACGCCGACCGGAACCAGGAACCCCCTGGACCCGCTGGGTGTCGGCGACGCGCTGAAGGACCTCTTCGACGGTCCGGACGACGAGCCGACGGCCACCCCGTCGACCAGCGCCCCGGCGCCCGCCCAGCCGTCCACGAAGCCGCCCGCCCAGCCGTCGGCGAAGCCGTCGGCCCGGCCGTCCACGAAGCCGGCGGACGACGAGGCCGACAGGACCAAGGACGCGATCAAGGACGCCGCCGAACGGGTCGGCGCCAAGGTCGAGGAACTGCCCGAGGACGTCAAGGGACTCGACCCCAAGAAGGACGAGGACATCCCGGACGGCGCCAAGCCGAACTTCCCCTGCCCCACCCCGGACCCGCAGGCGCTCGCCGACGCGAAGCTGGAGCCGGGTCTCCCGCTGCTGCCGGACGAGCCGTGGAAGCTGGAGAGCAGCCGGCTCACCCTGCGCGGGCTCGACTACCACGGCATCGTCGAGGTGCAGACGGGCAGCGGCAAGGTCAAGAAGGTCCTGAAGTTCACCGCGTCATCGGTGGACATCGTGAACCTGCACCAGCTCACGGTGCACTCCGAGGGGCGTACGGGACACGTCGCGTCCCGTCCCGGCTCGACGTCCACGATCACCGGCGGCACGGTGACGATGTACACGGAGGAGCTGAAGGGCAACCTCTTCGGCATCATCCCGATCACCTTCAGCCCCGAGACCCCGCCGCCGGTGAACGTCTCCTACGCGTTCTTCACCAACGTGAAGGTGACCCAGGCGGGCCAGTTCGGTGGCGACCTCACCGTCCCGGGCCTGCACAACTACATCGAGGGCTGACCGGCCGGCCTCACGGCGGAGCTTGCGGGAGCCGCGTGACGCGATGGCCTCCTCCCCGACCGGGGGAGGAGGCCATCGCGCTGCTGTCACACCGGGCGGCGCCCCTCTCGGCGAGGGGCGCCGCCCGCGGTCGTGCCGAGGGGACCGCGCGTCAGCCGCGGGCCTCGCCGCCCAGGTGGTGGACCCGGACCATGTTCGTGGTGCCCGGGACGCCGGGGGGCGAGCCGGCGGTGATGACCATGGTGTCGCCCGCGTTGTGGCGCTGGAGCTTGAGCAGCTCGGCGTCCACCAGGTCGACCATCGCGTCCGTGTTGTCCACGTGCGGGACGACGAAGGACTCGACGCCCCAGCTCAGGGTGAGCTGGTTGCGGGTCGCGGCCTCGGTCGTGAAGGCGAGGATCGGCTGCTGGGCGCGGTAGCGGGAGAGCCGGCGGGCCGTGTCGCCGGACTTGGTGAAGGCGATGAGGGCCTTGCCGTCCAGGAAGTCGGCGATCTCGGCGGCCGCGCGGGCCACCGAACCGCCCTGGGTGCGCGGCTTCTTGCCGGGCACGAGCGGCTGGAGGCCCTTGGAGAGCAGTTCCTCCTCGGCCGCGGCGACGATCTTCGACATCGTCTTCACGGTCTCGATCGGGTAGGCGCCCACCGACGACTCGGCCGACAGCATGACCGCGTCGGCGCCGTCCAGGATCGCGTTGGCGACGTCGGACGCCTCGGCGCGCGTCGGGCGGGAATTGGTGATCATCGACTCCATCATCTGGGTCGCGACGATCACCGGCTTGGCGTTGCGGCGGCACAGTTCGATGAGCCGCTTCTGCACCATCGGGACCCGCTCCAGCGGGTACTCGACGGCCAGGTCGCCGCGGGCGACCATCACGCCGTCGAACGCCATGACCACGTCGGCCATGTTCTCGACGGCCTGCGGCTTCTCCACCTTGGCGATGACCGGGACCCGGCGGCCCACCTCGTCCATCACCTTGTGGACGTCCTTGACGTCGTTGGCGTCGCGGACGAACGACAGCGCGACCAGGTCGCAGCCCATGTTCAGGGCGAAGCGCAGGTCCTCGACGTCCTTCTCGGACAGGGCCGGGACGTTGACCGCCGTACCCGGCAGGTTGATGCCCTTGTGGTCGGAGATGACTCCGCCCTCGACGACGATCGTCTTGACCCGCGTCCCGTCGACCTCGACGACGCGCAGCTCGACGTTGCCGTCGTTGATCAGGACCTGGTCGCCCTTGGAGACGTCCCCGGGCAGGCCCTTGTAGGTGGTGCCACAGATGGACTTGTCGCCGGGGACGTCCTCCGTGGTGATCGTGAACTCGTCACCGCGGACCAGTTCGACCGGCCCCTCGGCGAACGTTTCCAGACGGATCTTGGGGCCCTGGAGGTCGGCGAGGACGCCCACCGCGTGGCCGGTGTCCTCGGACGCCTTGCGGACGCGGTGGTACCGCTCCTCGTGCTCAGCGTGGGATCCGTGGCTCATGTTGAAACGGGCCACGTTCATGCCCGACTCGATGAGCGCTTTCAGCTGCTCGTAGGAGTCGACGGCGGGGCCCAGTGTGCAGACGATTTTGGAACGGCGCATAAGGCGGATCCTATCGGTTTGTTTCACTGCGGAATATTCCGTCTGGTGGAAAGTACAAATGGGCGGGGGGTCGCTCAGGCGTTTACCAGCGAGTAGGTCTGCTGGGCGATTTCCAGTTCCTCGTCCGTGGGCACCACCGCCACCGCGACACAGGCGTACTCGGGCGAGATCAGCCGCGGTTCGTCGGAACGTACGGCGTTGAGATCGGCGTCCACCGCCAGGCCCAGCTCCTCCAGGCCCGCGACGGCGGCCTCCCGGACCGGAGCCGCGTTCTCGCCGACTCCCGCGGTGAACGCCACCGCGTCCACCCGCCCGAGAACGGCGTAATAGGCCCCGATGTACTTCTTCAGCCGGTGGATGTAAATGTCGAAGGCCAGCTGCGCCCGCTGGTCGCCCTCATCGATCCGGCGCCGGATCTCGCGCATGTCATTGTCACCGCAAAGCCCCACCAATCCGCTCTTCTTGTTCAGCAGATCGTCGATCTCGTCGGCCGACATTCCGGCCACCCGCATGAGGTGGAAGGTGACCGCGGCGTCGACGTCCCCGGACCGGGTACCCATGACCAGCCCCTCCAAGGGGGTCAGGCCCATCGAGGTGTCCACGCAGCGGCCGCCCCGTACCGCCGAGGCGGACGCCCCGTTGCCCAGGTGCAGCACGATCACGTTCACCTCGGACGGGTCCTTGCCGAGCAGGGCCGCCGTACGGCGCGAGACATACGCGTGCGACGTGCCGTGGAACCCGTAACGGCGGATGCGATGGGCGTCGGCCGTGACGGTGTCGATCGCGTACCGGGCGGCGTACTCCGGCATCGACGTGTGGAACGCCGTGTCGAAGACGGCCACCTGCGGAAGGTCGGGACGCAGCGCCCGGGCGGTGCGGATTCCGGTGATGTTGGCCGGGTTGTGCAGGGGCGCCACCGGCACCAGCCGCTCGATCTCCTTCATCACCTCGTCGGTGATGACCGTCGGCTCGGAGAACTTCAGCCCGCCGTGCACCACGCGGTGCCCGACCGCGCCCAGTTCGGGGGAGTCCAGGCCGAGACCGTCGGCGGCGAGCTCCTCGGCGACGGCGTTCAGCGCGGCCGCGTGGTCGGCCATCGGGGCCGTACGCTCCCGCCGGCCCGCCCCCTCGCCGGTCAGCGGGGTGTGCACCAGGCGGGAGGTCTCCTCGCCGATCCTCTCGACGAGGCCGACCGCCAGGCGCGCGCTGTCGCGCATGTCGAGGAGCTGGTACTTCACCGACGACGAGCCGGAGTTGAGGACGAGTACACGGGTCGACTGGGTCACGGAAGCGGGGCCTTCTGCTGCGGGGGCGGTCGTGGGGTGCGTCGGGGCGGCGTCGCTCATGCGGACGTGGCCTGGGACTGGATCGCGGTGATGGCGACCGTGTTGACGATGTCGCTGACCAGCGCGCCGCGCGACAGGTCGTTCACGGGCTTGCGCAGGCCCTGCAGCACCGGCCCGACGGCCACGGCACCGGCCGAGCGCTGGACGGCCTTGTACGTGTTGTTGCCGGTGTTCAGGTCCGGGAAGATCAGCACGGTCGCCTGGCCGGCCACCTCCGAGTCCGGCAGCTTCGTCGCGGCGACGGACGGCTCGACGGCCGCGTCGTACTGGATCGGGCCCTCGACGCGCAGATCGGGCCGGGCCCCGCGGACCAGCTTGGTCGCCGCGCGGACCTTGTCGACGTCCGCGCCGGAGCCGGAGGACCCCGTGGAGTACGACAGCATCGCGATCCGCGGGTCGACGCCGAAGCGGGCGGCGGTCGCGGCCGACTGGACCGCGATGTCCGCGAGCTGCTCGGCGTTCGGGTCCGGGTTGACCGCGCAGTCGCCGTAGACCAGCACCCGGTCGGCCAGGCACATGAAGAAGACGGAGGAGACGATCGAGGCGTCCGGCTTGGTCTTGATGATCTCGAACGCGGGGCGGATCGTCGCGGCGGTGGAGTGCACCGAGCCGGAGACCATGCCGTCGGCCAGCCCCTCCTGGACCATCAGGGTGCCGAAGTAGTTGACGTCCGACACCACGTCGAAGGCGAGCTCCACGCTGACGCCCTTGTGGGCGCGCAGCTCGGCGTACCGCTCGGCGAACCGCTGGCGCAGCTCGGAGGTGGCCGGGTCGATCAGCTGGGCGCCCGACAGGTCCACGCCCAGGTCCGCGGCCTTCTTGCGGATCACCTCGACATCGCCGAGCAGCGTCAGGTCGCAGACGTCGCGGCGGACCAGGACGTCGGCCGCGCGCAGCACCCGCTCCTCCGTGCCCTCCGGCAGCACCACCCGGCGGCGGTCGGCGCGTGCCTGCTCCAGCAGGTCGTGCTCGAACATCATCGGCGTGACGCGGCCGCTGCGCGCCACGGAGAGCCGCTTCAGCAGGTCCGAGGTGTCGACATGGCGCTCGAAGAGCCCGAGGGCGGTCTCCGCCTTGCGCGGGGTCGCCGCGTTGAGCCTGCCCTCCAGCGAGAAGAGCTCCGCGGCGGTCGGGAAGCTGTTGCCGCTCACCGAGATCACGGGCGTGCCGGGCGCGAGGCGGGCGGCGAGGGTGAGGATCTCGTCGCTGGGCCGTTCGTTCAGCGTGAGCAGGACGCCGGCGATCGGCGGCGTACCGGCCGAGTGCGCGGCCAGCGCGCCCACCACCAGGTCGGCGCGGTCGCCGGGGGTGACGACCAGGCAACCAGGGGTCAGGGCGTTGAGGAAGTTGGGCAGCATCGCGCCGCCGAACACGAAGTCGAGGGCGTCCCGGGCCAGGCCCGCGTCGTCGCCCAGCACGACCGTGGCGCCGAGCGCCTGGGTGATCTGGGCGACCGTCGGGGCGGACAGCGCCGGCTCGTCGGGCAGCACGAAGCTGGGTACCGGCAGGCGCGCCGCGAGACGCTCGGAGATGGTCTCGCGGTCCTCGGCGGCGACCCGGTTCACGACCATCGCCAGGACGTCGCAGCCCAGGCTCTCGTACGCGCGGAAGGCGTTGCGGGCCTCGGCCCGTACCGACTCGGCGACCTGGCCCTTGCCGCCCACCACGGGTATCACCGGGGCGCCGAACTCGTTGGCCAGCCGCGCGTTGAGCGCCAGCTCGTCGGGCAGCTGGGTGTCGGCGAAGTCCGTGCCGAGCACCAGTACCACCTCGTACTCCCGCGTCACCCGGTGGAAGCGCTCGACCAGCCGCGAGACCAGCTCGTCCGTGCCCTTCTCGGCCTGGAGGGCGGAGGCCTCGTGGTAGTCCATGCCGTACACCGAGGAGGGGTCCTGGGAGAGGCGGTAGCGCACGCGCAGCAGGTCGAAGAGGCGGTCGGGGCCGTCGTGCACAAGCGGCCGGAACACCCCCACCCGGTCCACCTGGCGGGTGAGGAGTTCCATGACTCCCAGCTCCACCACCTGGCGGCCGTCCCCGCGGTCGATCCCGGTCACGTACACGCTGCGCGCCACGCGTGCTCTCCTGTCGAGTGAGTGTGCGATCAAAAAACATCGTTGGGGTCGTAATACCCTCTTGACAATACCTCTGCGTGTGGCTAATACGCAGGCCGGACGTCCGGCCCGCGCACGCCCCCGCGGACCTGCGCGGACACCTCCCGCGCGGCCGCCCGGGCAGCGGGTGCACACCGGCGCGCGGGGTGGGGCGCACCGGCGTGGCACGGGAGCGAAGCCCTTCGGCGTAGCCTTCACGGGCGCCCGCACATGCCTGCCGTGGGACAATTCGGTAAGGCTCACCCGCACGTCACCCGTACCCCGACCGAGCAGGAGACAAGAGCACGATGCGCATCGGAGTTCTCACCGCAGGCGGCGACTGCCCCGGCCTGAACGCCGTGATCCGGTCGGTCGTGCACCGGGCACTCACAGGACACGGCGACGAAGTCATCGGCTTCGAGGACGGGTTCAAGGGGCTGCTCGACGGCCACTATCGGCCGCTCGACCTCAACGCGGTGAGCGGCATCCTGGCCCGTGGCGGCACCATCCTGGGCTCCGCCCGGCTGGAGCGGGCGCGGCTGCGGGAAGCCGCCGAGAACTGCGACGAGTTGCAGAAGCGGTACGGGATCGACGTCCTCATCCCGATCGGCGGCGAGGGCACCCTGACCGCCGCCCGGATGCTGTCGGACGCGGGGATGCCCGTCGTCGGCGTACCGAAGACGATCGACAACGACATCTCCGCCACCGACCGCACCTTCGGCTTCGACACCGCGGTGATGGTCGCCACCGAGGCCATAGACCGTCTCAAGACCACCGCCGAGTCCCACCAGCGGGTCATGGTCGTCGAGGTGATGGGCCGGCACGCGGGCTGGATCGCGCTGGAGTCCGGCATGGCCGGCGGCGCCCACGGCATCTGCCTGCCGGAGCGCCCCTTCGCGATCGACGACCTGGTCAAGATGGTCGAGGAGCGGTTCTCGCGCGGCAAGAAGTTCGCGGTGATCTGCGTCGCCGAGGGCGCGCACCCGGCCGAGGGCTCCATGGAGTACGCCAAGGGTGCCATCGACCAGTTCGGTCACGAGCGCTTCCAGGGCATCGGCAACCGGCTCGCCGTCGAGCTGGAGCGGCGCCTGGGCAAGGAGGCCCGCCCGGTCATCCTCGGCCACGTCCAGCGCGGCGGCGTCCCCACCGCGTACGACAGGGTGCTCGCCACCCGGTTCGGCTGGCACGCGGTGGAGGCGGCCCACCGCGGGGAGTTCGGCCGGATGACGGCGCTGCGCGGGACGGACGTGCAGATGGTGCCGATCGCCGAAGCGGTCACGCGGCTGAAGACGGTGCCCGAGAAGCGGATGTACGAGGCCGAGTCGGTCTTCTGACCGACGGGGCCCCTGACCACCGGGCCCCCTGACGGACGGGGCCCTGCCGACCATCGGCCCTCTTGACCACCGGGTCCTCTTGACCACCGGAGCCGGGTAGGGCCCCCGGCCCCCGGCTCTGGCACCGCCCCCCTGGCTCTGGCGGCCGGCCCCGGCCCGACCGGGATCCGGGACGGGTACGGCTCCCCGGACGGGTCCCCCGTCCCCTGCCCCGCGGCCCGTCCCGGGGCCCGCCGCCCCCGCCGTGGCGCGGATGCCGGACGGCGCTCCGCGCGAGCCGTGCCGCTGCAACGCAGCGCAGCGCCGTGCCGTGCAATGCGGTGCCGGGACGTGCCGTGTCCGGGACGCCCGGGCGCCCCCCCGGGCCCGGCACCCGGCCGCCCCCCGGCTCCGCCTCCGGTATCCGGAGGGACGGGACGCGAGCGGCCTTGATCGCCCCCGTGGTCGACCAAGGCCGTTCTGCCTCCCCGCCGCGGCCATTCCGGCCCCCACCGGAATTGCCGGATTCCACTCTTGAGTTGATTGGCCGTCTGAACAAGGCTTACGCCTGTCCCGGACATGTCCCGACCCTGTCCGAGCGGCGGTCCGGGGCCAGACCGGCGGGGCGGGGAGAGGGAGGGCGCATGGCCGATGGGGAGAAGGCCCCCGATCCGCGGGAGGCATGCGACCCCGGCGAATTCATCGCCCGGTTACAGGCCCTCAAGGACTGGTCGGGGCTGACCTACCGGGATCTGTCGGCCCGCGCCGCGGCGGTGGGCGACGTGCTGCCCCGTTCGACGGTCGCCAACATGCTGACGCGCACCACCGTGCCGCGCGAGGAACTGCTGACCGCGTTCGTGCGGGCCTGCGGCGTCGGGCCGGAGGCACTCGACAGCTGGCTGGCCGTCCGCAAGGAGCTCGCCGTCCGCGGCCGCGCCGAGCCGGCCCCGGGACGGTGCGCGGGGCCGGAGCAGCCCGACCGGGAAGCAGACGGGCGACCGGGCGGGGAACCGGGCGACCTCCTGGGCCGGGTCGGTGGGACCCCACCGGGCGGCGCGGCGGACCACGGGCCCGGCGCCGGGCCGGCCGACGACGGCGCGGTCGACGGGAGCCTCTGGTGGGGCGCCCGCCCGCTCGTCCCCCTGATCTGCGTGCTCGCCCTCGTGGTCGCCGTCACCACCGTGCTGAGCTTCATGCGGGGCGGCGGCGAGCGGCACCCTGAGTCAGCTGAGTCAGCGGAGCCGGTAGGGCCCGGCGCGGGACCGGTCCGCATACGTGCCGTCCACTCCGGCCTCTGCCTCAACGAGCGCCCCGGGGAGCGCAACGGGCAGGTGTACCAGGTGCCCTGCGCGGAGGCGGACACGCCGCGCTACTCCCTCGTCCAGCTCGCCGGCGGCCTATGGCGGCTGAGGACGGACCACCCCGACTTCGGGCCCGGCTGCTCCGGGATACCCGTGGACGCCGGCGAACCGGTCGGCGCGCCCCTGGTGGACCAGGAGTGCGGCAAGCGGGGCCCGCGCGAGGAGTTCCGCATAGACCCCTACGGCGACACCCGGGTGAGGGGGTACCGGATGCGCTCGGTCCACTCCGGTCTGTGCGTGGAGGTACGGGCCGGGGACGACGAGCCGTGGACCGACGTCGTCCAGAACCCGTGCGCCGACGAGGCCGGGGGCCAGCTGTTCAGCTTCGACCCCCGCCCGCGCTGAACCCTCCGCCCCGGGCGGGCCGGATCAGTCCCGGGCCAGGGCCCAGAAGTGGTCCACGATCCGCTCCAGATAGGCCCGGCCCGAGTCGCCGCCGCTGTCCCCGGTGGCGCCCCAGCTGGAGGTCGCGACCATACGGGTCTGGTAGTCGGTGTGCAGCTGCTGGAGGACGTCCTCCAGGTGGTCGCGCCGCATCGGCACGAGCTTGGACGCCGGGCGTACGTACGCCTGCCAGCGGGTCGTCGCCGCGCTCCGCAGCAGGTCCGCCAGCTCGTCGTCGCGGCCGGTCGCCGTCAGCAGTTCGCGCGGCCCGAGGCCCAGCGCCTCGGCCAGCGCGGCGGTCTGCCGCTCGTTGCCGCGCCAGCGCCCGGACTCCTCCATCCGCAGGTACGTCCTGGCGTCGACCCCGACCCGGCGGGCCAGGTCGTCGGGCGCGAGGGCGCGGGCGATCCGGTGCTCCCGCAGCGTCATGGCGGAGGCCAGCAGCTCGGCCGGGGAGCACCACAGCACACCGGCGAGCGCCGTCAGCTCCCTGGGCCCGGGCACCGCGTGACCGCGTTCCCAGGCGATCACGGTCTCCGGTGGGACGGGGAGCCCGTACTGCGCGTGCAGACCGTACGCGACATGACCGGGCGCCATCCCCAGAGCCTCGCGCAGACGGCGGGCGGCAAGGGCGTCGAAGGGGGCTGAGCGGGGAGCGGGGTGCACGGGCACACGGTAGGAGCACAGGGTCACTTCTGGCTACGGTGCGTTCAGACAAGACCGAATGCCGGAGGAACGTCCATATTCGCCCCTGCCTGTGGGTAATCTACCGTGTCGCGGTGATCCAGCGGTACTGCAGTTCCGGCCGCCCGACCTGCCCGTACTGGGGGCTGCGGACCGCGCGGCCGACGGTGACCAGGTGTTCCAGATAGCGGCGCGCGGTGATCCGCGAGATACCGACGGTGGTGCCGGCCTCGGCGGCGGTGAGCCCTTCCGGCGAGGCGCGCAGGGTGCGGGTGACCGCCGCCAGGGTGGGGGCGCTGAGCCCCTTGGGGAGGGCGGCCGGCTGCGGCGTGCGGAGGGTGGCCAGCGCCCGGTCCACCTCCTCCTGGCCCGACGCCTCCCCGGCGGCCGCGTGGAACTCGGCGTACCGGCTGAGCCTGTCCCGCAGGGTGGCGAAGGTGAACGGCTTCAGTACGTACTGGACGACCCCGAGCGAGACGCCCTCGCGGACGACCCCCAGGTCGCGGGCGGAGGTGACCGCGATGACGTCGGCGGCGTGGCCGGCGGCCCGCAGTGACCGCAGCAGATGCAGCCCGTGCCCGTCCGGCAGGTACAGGTCGAGGAGGATCAGGTCGACGGCCGTCCGTTCCAGCAGCCGGACGGCCGAGGCGCGCGAGTGCGCGACGCCCACCACGGTGAACCCGGGCACCCGGCCCGCGTAGAGGGCGTGGGCGTCCGCCGCGACCGGGTCGTCCTCCACGACCAGGACCCTGATGGCCGGGCCGGCCGGAGGCCCGCTCGCGGCGCTCACGCGGGCACCGCCGCACCGAGCGGCAGCCGCACGGTGAACTCGGCCCCGCCGTCCGGACCCCGGCCCAGCTCGACGACGCCCCGCCCCCGGTGCGCCGCCTGCCGCACCAGGGCGAGACCCAGGCCGCGCCCGGCCCCGCGCGTGGACCAGCCGCGCTCGAAGACCGCGTCCGAGTCCTCCGGGTCCACCCCCGGACCGCTGTCGGCGACCCGCAGCAGCAGCTTGCCCCCGTCCGTCCGGGCGGTGACGGTGACCCGCGACCCGGCCGTGCCCCGGGCCGCGTCCAGGGCGTTGTCGATCAGGTTGCCCAGCATGGTCACCAGGTCGCGCGGGGGCAGCGTCGGCGGCAGCACGCCGTCGTCTATGCGGCTGTCCTCGGTCAGCACCAGCTCCACGCCCCGCTCGTTGGCCTGCGCCGCCTTGCCCAGCAGCAGGGCGGCCAGGACCGGTTCGGCCACCGCGTCGACGACGCGGTCCGTCAGGGCCTGGGCCAGTTCCAGCTCGGCCGTGGCGAAGCCGACCGCTTCGTCGACGCGGCCCAGTTCTATCAGGGACACCACGGTGTGCAGGCGGTTGGCCGCCTCGTGGGCCTGCGAGCGCAGCGCCTGCGTGAAGCCGCGCTCGGAGTCGAGCTCGCCCGAGAGCGCCTGGAGCTCGGTGCGGTCCCGCAGCGTCACCACCGTGCCGCGCCGCTCGCCGCCGACCACCGGACGGGTGGAGACGACCAGGACCCGCTCGGCCGTCAGGTGCAGCTCGTCCACCCGTGGTCCGCCGGAGAGCAGGGCGCCGGTCAGGGACGCCGGCAGCCCGAGGGCGGAGACATGGCGGCCGACCGCGTCCTCGTCCAGCCCGAGCAGTTCCCGCGCCCCGTCATTGACCAGGGCGATCCGCCGCTGCCCGTCCAGCATCAGCAGTCCCTCGCGCACCGCGTGCAGCGCGGCCTCGTGGTAGTCGTGCATCCGGCTCAGCTCCGCGGCGTTCATCCCGTGGGTGTGCCGCCGCAGCCGGGCGTTGATCACGTACGTACCGAGGCCGCCCAGCGCCACCGCCGCGCCCGCCATCCCCAGCAGCGCGGTCAGCTGCGCGCGGATCTGTTCGCTGATCCGGTCGATGGTGATGCCCGCGCTCACCAGTGCCGTGACCCGGCCGTCCTGGAGCACCGGGGTCACCGTCCGCACCGAGGAGCCGAGCACGCCCCGGTGTGTCTCGGAGTACGTCTCGCCGCGCTGCGCCGCGTCGATGTGCCCGAGGTACTTCCTGCCGATCTGGCCCGGTTCGGGGTGTGTCCAGCGCGTTCCGTCCGGGGACATCACCACGACGAAGGTGACGCCCGAGTCGCCGACGAGGGAGGCGGCGTACGGCTGGAGCAGGGCGGTCGGGTCGTCCGATGCGGCCGCGGCGGCCACCGTGGGGGACCTGGCGACGGCCGTCGCGGTCGCCGTCGCCTGGCGGCGCGCGGTCTCCTCCGCCTGGGACCGGTCGGTCAGGTACGCGAAGACCGCGCACCCGGCCACCACCGCCGCGATCAGCACGATCTGCATCGCGAAGAGCTGGCCCGCGAGGCTGCGCGGGCGGGCGTGGGGGCGGGGGAGACGCATGGCTCAAGTCTGCCTGGCTGATTTCGCGTGAACGAAAGGTACGCAACGGTGACCGGCGTCACAGGTGTGGTGGATAGTCGCGGGGATCCACCGGGACGTGGAGCAACTCGACGAGGAGGAACCCGTGGCCGCACGACGGGACCGCACCCACTATCTGTACATCGCCGTCATCGCGGCGGTGGTGCTCGGCATCGTCGTGGGCTTCGCCGCCCCCGGGGTGGCTGTCGAGCTCAAGCCCCTGGGCACGGGGTTCGTCAACCTGATCAAGATGATGATCTCGCCGATCATCTTCTGCACGATCGTGCTGGGCGTCGGCTCGGTGCGCAAGGCCGCCAAGGTCGGCGCCGTCGGTGGTCTGGCGCTGGGCTACTTCATGGTCATGTCGACCGTCGCACTCGGCATCGGCCTGCTCGTCGGCAACCTGCTGGAGCCCGGGTCGAGCCTGCACCTGACCAAGGAAGCCGCCGCCGTGGGCGAGAAGCAGGCGGCCGGTGCCAGCGAGGGCACCGTGGACTTCCTGCTCGGGATCATCCCCAAGACGATGGTCTCCGCCTTCACCGAGGGCGAGGTCCTCCAGACCCTGCTGATCGCGCTGCTGGCGGGCTTCGCGCTCCAGGCGATGGGACGGGCGGGCGAGCCGGTCCTGCGCGGTGTCGGACACATCCAGCGGCTGGTCTTCCGCATCCTCGCGATGATCATGTGGGCCGCCCCGGTCGGAGCGTTCGGCGCGATCGCCGCCGTGGTCGGCGAGACCGGCGTGGACGCCCTGAAGTCCCTCGCCGTCATCATGATCGGCTTCTACATCACCTGTGCGCTCTTCGTCTTCCTCGTCCTGGGCGCCCTGCTGCGGCTGGTGGCGGGTGTGAACATCTTCGCGCTGCTGAAGTACCTGGGCCGCGAGTTCCTGCTGATCCTGTCCACCTCCTCGTCCGAGTCCGCGCTGCCCCGCCTGATCGCGAAGATGGAGCACCTGGGTGTCAGCAAGCCCGTCGTCGGCATCACCGTCCCGACCGGCTACTCCTTCAACCTCGACGGCACCGCGATCTACCTGACGATGGCCTCGCTGTTCGTCGCCGAGGCGATGGGCAACCCGCTCTCGGTCGGCGAGCAGATCTCGCTCCTCGTCTTCATGATCATCGCCTCGAAGGGCGCGGCCGGCGTGACCGGCGCCGGCCTGGCGACGCTCGCCGGCGGCCTGCAGTCGCACCGGCCCGAACTGGTCGACGGCGTCGGCCTGATCGTCGGCATCGACCGCTTCATGAGCGAGGCGCGCGCCCTCACCAACTTCGCGGGCAACGCGGTCGCCACCGTTCTGGTCGGCACCTGGACCAAGGAGATCGACAAGGCCCGGGTGGGCGAAGTCCTCGCCGGCCGCGTGCCGTTCGACGAGAAGACGCTGGTGGACGACCACGCGCCGGCGGACGGGCCGGACGACGTGCCCGAGCAGCGCGGCGAGGCGGAGGTCCCGGTCAAGGTGTGACCCGACGCCGTACGTCCGGCCCGGTCGGGGGCCGGACGCACGGCACCGCCGCGGCTCCGCCCGGTCGTCCTCGTGACGGCCGGGCGGAGCCGTTCTCGCCGGACGGGGCCTTTCCGTCCGGCGCGGCCGTCCCCGCCCGGGGGAACCCCGATGGCCGGACCGCCCGCGGTGGCCGAGGGTGGGAAGCGCGGCCCGGCGTACCGCGGCGCGACGCGTCCGGAGCACAGGAGCGTGCCGCGGCACCGGCAGAAGGGAAGAGGCAGATGCCGAAGTATCTCGTCCAGGCCAGCTACACCGCCCAGGGCACCAAGGGCCTGCTGGCCGAGGGCGGCTCGGGCCGACGCGCCGCCGTGGAGAACGTGGTGAAGTCGTGCGGCGGCACGCTCGAATGGATGTACTTCGCCTTCGGCGACGACGACCTCTACTGCGTCATCGACATGCCCGACGACGTCTCGATGCTCGCCACCGCCATCACGGTCCGCGCGACCGGGGCGGTGGAGTCGCGGGCGATCCCGCTGGTCAGTCCGGAGGACATCGACGAGGCCGCCCGGAAGTCGGTCGACTTCAGACCGCCGGGGGCCTGACCGCCCGGGGCGGGCACGGCCGTGAGGAGGGCCTGATGGCGGGGCACCCCCAGGGCGGGGGCAGGGCGTCCGCCACGGCGGCCGTCGCGAGCGCCGTCATCGCTCTCGTGTCGACGGTGGCGTCGGTGTTCTCCGCGTACGCGGCCATCAGTGCCGCCCGTTCCCTGGCCGACGCGCAGAGGCAGGACGACGCCCGCGAGGAGATATCGGGCTACGTGGTGCGCATGAGCGAGTTGGACCGCGAGGGCGGTTCCGGCCGCCGCAACGAGATCGGGGTGCTGGGCAAGCAGGTGGACAGCCTGGTCGCCAGGTACGGCCAGGAGAAGCTGGGCCTGAGCGCGACGACCTACCGCCTCGTGGGGCTGTTCGTGACCCTGTCGACCACGGACCTGGAGCTCGCCTCGCGCATGGCCCACCGGGCCCTGGAGCTCGCCGGCGCGCGGGTGCCGGACGGTGCGGGCGGATCGTGGACGGCCGACCCCCTGGAAGCGCTCCAGGCGCACCGGGTGCTGGCCGACATCGCCGCGCAGAATCTGGATTCCACCACGATGGCGAAGCACTACCGGGCCGCTCTCGTCATCTCGGCGGACGAGGGCGGGCGCAACCGCTATGTGGACCGGGAGGCGCCCCGGTACACCCGGGTGTACTGGACCCTGAGCGCGATGATGGTCGCCGAGGTCCGGCCGCCTCCGACGGCGCGGGACTGCGCCGAGGTGCACCGGCTCGCCGCCTGGGCGAAGGACGACCTCAAGGCCCTCGAATCGGCGCCCGAGGTCGGCCGCCGGGCGGTCCGGATCGAGCGGAACGTGTGCAAGGCAGCGGTCGATCTCGAAGCGATGAAGCGGTCCTTCACGCGGGGGTGAGGAGCTGCCCCCGGGAGGCCGCCCGGTTCCGGCGGGCGGCCTCCCCGGGGTGGACGGGCCGGAAAGGGGGCCGCCGGGCCGCCGTCCGGGCGCGCGCGGCGGGGCGCTCACGCGGCAGGGAGGCCCCCGGGCCCGACGGTGGCGGCCGGCGGCAGCGATCCGACGAGCTCCGTCGCCCGGCCGGCCGGCATCCCCGCCGCGATCAGCATCGTGGCGGCCGCGGACCGGCCCGCCCGGTCCGCGGCGAGCGCCCCCGCGTTCACGGCCTCCATCAGCCCGAACAGCACCTGTTCATGCACGTACGCGAGGGCAGCGGCCGGCAGCGGTGAGTGGAACACGCCCTCGTCCAGGCCCCGTTGGAGCACATCCGCGCATGCCTCACGCACCGGCGCCAGGCGCTCCAGGATGCCCTCCATCGTGACGCTGCGCTGCGCCATGGCGACCAGGAGCCGGTAGCCGTCGGCGATCTCCCACACGGCGAGGGTGGCGCGGGCGAGCGCCTCGGCGGGATCGTCCACTCCCTCACGGCCGCTCGCGTGCGCCCGGGCGACCGAGTCGACCGCGTGGTCCACGAGCGCGGCGATCAGGGCGTCGCGGCTGGGGAAGTGCGCGTACACCGTCCGCCGCACCACGCCCGCCGCCCGGGCGATCTGGTCCATGGACGCGTCGGGATCGCGCAGCAGCTCGGAGAGTGCCACCTGCTCGATGCGGCGCCGGTTCGCGTCGGCTCTTCCAGAAGTCACGCCCTCATTTTGCACACACCTGTGCAGTCGCGTAAATTGCACAGCGTTGTGTAGTTGCACATTCGTGTGCAGATCGTGGATGGAAGGGGTGGCTGGGCTGTGCGCCTCGTCATGAACGAACCGGTCGAGAGAATGGACCGGCCCTACGCGAGGCGCTGGTGGGCGCTGCTCGTGCTCTGCCTGAGCCTGCTGATCATCGTCATGGCGAACACCGCGCTGACGGTCGCCGCGCCCGACATGACCCAGGACCTCGGGCTCACCAGCTCCGACCTCCAGTGGGTCATCGACGGCTACACCGTCCCGTACGCCGCGCTGATGCTGCTCCTCGGCGCGATAGGCGACAAGTACAGCCGGCGAGGGGCGCTCGTCCTCGGCCTCGTGGTCTTCGGCGCGGGTTCGGTGGCCGGGTCACTCGTCGACAGCGCGTCCGGCGTCATCGCCGCCCGCGCCGTGATGGGCTTCGGCGCGGCGATGATCATGCCCGCGACGCTCTCCCTGCTCGCCGCGACCTTCCCCCGCGCCGAGCGCGCCAAGGCCATCGTGCTGTGGACCGCCACCGCGGGCCTCGCCATCGCCGCCGGGCCCCTGGTCGCGGGAGCCCTGCTGGAGGACCACGGCTGGGCGTCGACGTTCCTGATCAACGTGCCGGTCGCCGTACTCGCGATCATCGGCACCTTCGTCCTCGTGCCGCCGTCGAAGGCGGCCCACCACGGCCGGATCGACTACGTCGGCGGGCTGCTCTCGGTCGTCTGGGTCGGCACGCTCGTCTACATGATCATCCAGGGGCCGCACTTCGGCTGGGACGCCAAGGCGATCGGCGCGGCCGTCGTCGCGGGCGTGGCCCTCGTCGCCTTCGTTGCCTGGGAGCTGCGCCACCCGCGCCCCGTGCTGGACGTGCGCCGCTTCCTCGACCGCGGCTTCGCCGGGTCGAACCTCGCCGTCGCGCTCTTCTTCCTCGCCGTCTTCGGCGCCTTCTACTACCTGACCCAGCACCTCCAGTTCGTGCTCGGCTACAACCCGCTGGACACCGGCGTCCGCATGCTCCCGCTGGCCGGCGCCGTGTTCGTCGGCTCCGCGCTGACCGGGTTCCTCACACCGCGCCTCGGCATGAAGGTCACCGTCTCCGCCGGGATGGCGGCCGGTACGGTCGCGCTGGCGCTGCTCACCCGCGTCGACGCCGGCTCCGGGTACGGGGACTTCGTCGCCCCCCTGATCGTCCTGGGCCTGGCGATCGGCCTGGCGCTGTCGCCGTGCACCGACGCCATCATGGGCGCCTTCCCCGAGGCCGAACTGGGCGTCGGAGGCGCCGTCAACGACACCTCGCTGGAGCTGGGCGGCTCGCTCGGCATCGCCCTCCTCGGCTCGGTGCTGGCCTCCTCGTACTCCTCCCGCCTCGTCGACGCCACCGAGGGCAGCAAGCTGCCCGCCTCCGCGCTGGAGACCGCGCAGGACTCGGTGGGCGCCGGATACGCCGTGGCCCAGGGCATCGGCGACAAGGCCGAGGGGCTGCTGGAGCAGGCCGCCCGGCACCCCGAGCAGGCCGCCCAGCTCAAGGCCCAGGCCGGGCAGCTCGCCCAGGGCGCGCGCCAGATGTCGGACGCCGTCGGTTCCGCCTTCTCCGACGCGGTCGCCCACACCAGCCTGATCGGCGCGGTGATCCTGGGCGTGGGAACGGTGCTGGTGGCGGTGCTCCTGCCGCGCCGGGCACGGGTCTCCCCGCCGGAGGCCGAGGCCGAGGCCGAGGCGCCGGAGCTCGTCCGCCCCGCCCCCTGAACGGCTCGGTCCGTGACGCGCTGCCGGGGGGCTGCGCGTCACGGACCCGAGCGGGGTCCGGTCGGGTCCGCTCGACCCGCTCCACGGAACCCCACCGGGCCCGCACCTCGCACACGAGGGCGGGCCCGGTGGGGTTCCGCGCGGTGGGACGGACCTCGATCAAAGAGCCGGAGACGAGCCCGGTACCGCCCGCCCCCGGCATCCCCGACGTGCCGCGCATGGCCTACCGGCCGGGTCCGACCGTCTCGGCGACGGCCTGGTCCAGCCAGGCGGAGGTGTGCCGGAAGGTGAAGCCCAGCGCCCTGGCGCGGGAGTCGTCCATGGCGTACGCGCGGGTGAAGGCGTACGGGGAGAGGGGACCGGCGTCCACCACACGGAACTCGGCCCTGCCGCCGATGGCCCGCTCGACGGCCGCGCAGAGGTCGGAGGTCGTGAGCGGGCCGGGGGAGTGGGCGTTCACCGGCCCGGTGAAGTCCTGCTCGGCCGCCCAGGCGAGGAAGTCGGCGATCTCCTCGACGTAGACATAGGTCGCCGGGTGGTTCACGGGCGGTACGGCGATGGGCTCGCCCGCCCGGATCCGGTCGGCGTAGTGGGCGACCCGGCCGGTGAAGTCGTCGTCGCCGCCGAGCACATGGGCGACGCGGACCGAGGCGTACGGGAGGACCGGGTCCTGCGCGAGGACGGCCTCGGCCTGCCGCTTGCCCTCCCCGTAGTGGGCGTCCCGGAAGCCGGGATCGTCCCAGGGAAGCGTCAGGTCCACCATGACGGTACGCGGGTCCACGGCCCCCTCGCGCACGGGCGTCGGCGAGTCCTCGTGCTCGTAGACCTCGACCGTGGACGTCATGATGTAGCGCCGGGTCCGCGGGCCGAACACGCGGCGCGCGATCGCCGCCTGGCGCGGGGTGTAGCAGACCTGGTCGATGACGACGTCGAAGCGCAGCGGTCCGAGCGCCGCTTCCAGGGCCGCCTCGTCGTCGCGGTCGGCGACGACATGGGCCGACCCGGCGGGCGGTACGGAGGAGCCGCGATTGAGCACGGTGACGCGGTGACCGGCCGTCAGAAGCCGTTCTATGAGCCGCTTTCCGAAATAGCGGCTCCCGCCGATGAGGCATATATCAAGCATGGGACCAGTGTTACGTTGGCGAGCCGCAGCCTGAAGGGGGAACCATGGGAGTTCCGGCCACCGCACCGAAAGAACGACGGCATGTGCCGAATGCCGCCGACGAAACGACGGCGTCCCCCTTCGACCCGGTCGACCGGCAGATCCTGGAGCTCGTCCAGACCGACGGACGCATCAGACTGAGCGAGCTCGGCCGGCGGGTCCGGCTCAGCCCGGCGGCCGTCGCCGAGCGGGTGCGCCGCCTGGAGTCCTGCGGTGCCATCACGGGCTACGGAGCGCACGTCAGCGCCGCCCGGCTCGGCTTCGGCGTCCGGGCCTTCATCCGGGTCGACCCGCACGGCGGCTACACCCTCAAGCACCCCAGGACCCTGGAGCTGCTGGCCCGTCCCGAGATCCTGGAGGCCCACCACGTGGTGGGCGAGGACTGCTGGATCCTGAAAGTGGCGGTGCGGGACACCGTCCACCTGGAGGACGTGCTGGAGCAGACGTCGGCGCTGGGCCGCACGACGACGTCGATCGTGCTGTCGTCCCCGGTGGAGCGCAAGCCGCTGCTGCCCTGACCCGCCCCGCGGCGTCCCGGGCCCTTGTCCTGTCGCCGCCGCCGGCCCTTGCCTTGACGCCGACGTCAAGGATTACGGTCGGGTGCATGCGAATAGGCGAGCTCGCCGAGCGCGCGGGGACGACCACGCGCGCTCTGCGCTACTACGAGTCCCGCGGTCTGCTGCCCGCCCGGCGGGCGGTCAACGGTTACCGCACGTACGACGAGGACGACCTGCGGCTGCTGCGGCAGATCCGCACCCTCCAGGACTTCGGGTTCGACCTGGAGGAGACGCGTCCCTTCGTGGACTGTCTGCGCGCCGGGCATCCGGCCGGGGACTCCTGCCCCGCCTCGCTCGCCGTCTACCGGCGCAAGCTCGACGAGCTGGACGGTCTGATCGGCCAGCTCGCCGCGGTCCGCGCGCAGGTGGGCGCCCAGCTCGCCCTGGCCGAGGCGGCCCGTGCCGCCGAGGCCCCCGCACCACGCTGCCAATTCGGAGGTACGACGGAATGATCCACGCACAGGGAGTGCCCGAGGTGACCGACGCGGACTTCGCGCGGGAGGTACTGGCGGCGGACCGCCCGGTCCTGGTCGAATTCACCGCCGACTGGTGCGGCCCCTGCCGTCAGCTGGCCCCGGTGCTGAGCGCGATAGCGGCCGAGGAGGCGGACCGGGTGAAGGTCGTCCAGCTCGACGTGGACACCAACCCCGGGATCACGGCCCGGTACGCCGTGCTGTCGACACCCACCCTGATGGTGTTCCGCGACGGGGAGCCGGTGCGCTCGATGGTGGGGGCCAGGCCCAGACGCCGGCTCCTCCAGGAGCTGGAGGACGTACTGGCGCCGATGCCGTAGCCGCTGGGCGCGCCGGCCGCTGAGCGATACAAAAATGCCCCGGTCCGAATTGACGGCCGGGGTGTTTCATCGCGTATATTTGATGTTTCCGTATGCGCATAGCAATGCGTGCAAGGAGAGCACGCAGGAAGGCACGCGGAGAAGTTCAATAAACGCACAGTATCGCGTCAGGAGTCGAATTGTCAACCGAAGAGTTTCGGAAAGAGCAGCGGTTCATCGGCGAGCTCTACACGCGACTCGACGACCTGCGGGACCAGGCCGAGAGCGCGGTGCGGGCGGCGCTCAAGGCCGGCGGGACCGGGTACCAGGCGCGCAAGGAGCGCGACGTGCTGGTGGCCGAGCAGTCCGGACTGCTCGCCTCCTACGACGCGGGGGAGAACGGCCTCTGCTTCGGACGGCTCGCGTTCCGTGACGGGCGGGACCACCACATCGGGCGGCTCGGGATGCGGCGGGACGACCCCGAGCGCACCCCGCTCGTGGTCGACTGGCGCGCCGACGTCGCCAGGCCCTTCTACCTCGCCACCGGGTACGAGCCCATGGGCCTCACCCGTCGCCGCCACATCACCACCAAGGGCCGCGAGGTCACCGCCCTGCACGACGAGATCCTCGACCTGGGCGACACCACCCGCAGCGGACACGAGAACCCCGACGCCGACGCCGTGCTGCTCGCCGCGCTCGACGCCGCCCGCACCGGGCGGATGACCGACATCGTGCAGACCATCCAGGCCGCACAGGACCGCGTCATCCGCGCCCCGCACCAGGGCGTGCTGGTCGTCGAGGGCGGCCCGGGCACCGGCAAGACCGCCGTCGCGCTGCACCGCGCCGCGTACCTGCTCTACGCGCACCGTGAGCTGCTCGCCCGCCGCGCGGTGCTCATCGTCGGCCCCAACCCGGCCTTCCTCGGCTACATCGGCGAAGTCCTGCCCGCCCTCGGCGAGACCGGCGTCCTGCTGGCCACCATGGGCGAGCTGTACCCCGGTGTGCACGCCACCGGCACCGACAGCCCCGAGGCGGCCGAGATCAAGGGCCGGGCCGCCATGGCCGACGTCCTCGCCCAGGTGGTGCGCGACCACCAGACCGTGCCGCCCACCGAGGCGCCCCTGGAGATCGACCACGACGACTACGGCACCCTGTTCCTGGACCGGAACATGGCCGAGGACGCCCGCTGGGACGCCCGGGGCACCGGCCTGCCCCACAACCTGGCGCGGCCGCGCTTCGCGTTCCGGATCATCGACGCGCTCACCGACCAGCTCGTCGAGCGGCTGGGCGCCGACCCGTTCGGAGGACCCAACCTCCTCGACCCCTCCGACATCGTGCAGATGGGCAAGGAGATCGCCGCCAGCTCCGAGGTGCACGCCGCGATCGAGACCCTGTGGCCCGCGCTCGAACCGCAGCGGCTCGTCGCCGGGTTCCTCGCGGCGCCGGACGGGTACCTGCCCGACGGCGAGGCGGAGTTCGTGCGCCGCGACACCGGCCCGTGGACCCCCTCCGACGTCCCCCTCCTCGACGAGGCCGCCGAACTCCTCGGCGCGGACGACACCGCGGCCCGTGCCGCGGCGGTCCGCGAGCGCAACCAGCGGATCGCCTACGCCCAGGGTGTCCTCGACGTCTCCTACGCCTCCCGGACCTACGAGTTCGAGGACGAGGAGTCGGAGGTGCTGCTGGCCCACGACATCATCGACGCGGAGCGGTTCGCCGAGCGCCACGAGGAGGCCGACCACCGCAGCGCCGCCGAACGCGCCGCCGCCGACCGCACCTGGGCCTTCGGGCACGTCATCGTCGACGAGGCGCAGGAGCTGTCCGCCATGGCCTGGCGCCTGCTGATGCGCCGCGTCCCGACCCACTCCATGACCCTGGTCGGCGACCCCGCCCAGACCGGCGACGCGGCGGGATGCGGCTCCTGGCAGGAGATCCTGGAGCCGTACGTGGGCGAGCGCTGGGAGCATGTGCGGCTCGGCGTCAACTACCGCACCCCCGCCGAGATCATGGAGGTCGCGGCCGAGGTGCGCCGGGCCGACGACCCCTCCTTCGTCCCGCCCCGCTCGGTGCGCTCCACGGGGGTGCCGCCCTGGGACGTCACCACCGGCGACCTGGCCGCCGAGGTGGCCGCGGCCGTCACCCGGGAACACCCCGCCGACGGGCGGCTCGCGGTCATCGCCCCCGCCGCGCACCTCCCGGCGCTCGCCCGGGCCCTCCCGGGCGCCGCCCACGGCCCCACCCCCGACCTCACCCGGCCGGTGGTGCTGCTGGACCCCCGGCAGGCGAAGGGCCTGGAGTTCGACACGGTGCTGGTCGCCGACCCGGAGGCCATCGCGGCCGGCGGGCCGCACGGCGTCAACGACCTCTACGTGGCGTTGACCCGCGCGACCCAGCGGCTCGGCATCATCCGCCTGGCGGGCTGAACCCCGGCAGGACGTCCAGGACCCTCAGGCCGGCCTGAACCACACCGTCGCCAGCGGCGGCAGCGTCAGCCGCACCGCACCCGGCTCAGCCTTCACCGGATCGGCGTTGCGGACGTCGCTGCCGCCGTACCGGGCGTCGTCGGTGTTCAGGACCTCCGCCCAGGCGGCGGTCCCCTCCGGTGCCCACAGCCGGTAGTCGTGGCGCACCACCGGCGAGAAGTTGCTCACCGCCAGCAGCGGGGAGCCCTGGGCGTCGTACCGCAGGAACGCGAGGACGTTGTCCTCGCCCGCGTCCCCGAGCGACCACTGGAAACCCTCGGGGACGGTGTCCCGCTCCCACAACGCCGGCGTGGCCGCGTACACCGCGTTCAGGTCCCGCACCAGGTCCCTGATGCCCCGGTGGTCGCCCGCCGAGTGGTACGCGTCCTCCGTCAGCCACCACTCCGGCCCGTGCGCCTCCGACCACTCGGCGCCCTGTGCGAACTCCTGTCCCATGAACAGCAGTTGCTTGCCCGGGTGTGCCCACATGAAGCCCAGGTACGCCCGGTGGTTGGCGCGCCGCTGCCACCAGTCGCCCGGCATCTTGGTGACCAGGGCCTGCTTGCCGTGCACCACCTCGTCGTGCGAGATCGGCAGGACGTAGTTCTCGCTGTACGCGTACACCATCGAGAACGTCATCTCGTTGTGGTGGTACTTGCGGTGCACCGGCTCCTTGGACATGTACACCAGCGAGTCGTGCATCCAGCCCATGTTCCACTTCAGCCCGAAGCCGAGACCGCCGCTGTCCGTGGGCCGGGTGACGCCCTCCCAGGCCGTGGACTCCTCGGCGATCGTCACCACGCCCGGGCAGCGGCGGTAGACGGTGGCGTTCATCTCCTGGAGGAAGGCCACCGCGTCGAAGTTCTCCCGGCCGCCGTACTCGTTCGGGGCCCACTCGCCGCTCTCGCGCGAGTAGTCCAGGTAGAGCATCGAGGCGACCGCGTCGACCCGCAGGCCGTCGATGTGGAACTCCTGGCACCAGTAGACGGCGTTCGCCACGAGGAAGTTGCGCACCTCGGTCCGGCCGTAGTCGAACTCCAGCGTGCCCCAGTCGGGGTGCTCCGCCCGGCGCGGGTCGGGGTGCTCGTACAGCGGCGTGCCGTCGAAGCGGGCCAGCGCCCAGTCGTCCTTCGGGAAGTGCGCCGGGACCCAGTCGACGAGCACCCCGATGCCCGCCCGGTGCAGCGAGTCGACCAGGAACCGGAAGTCGTCGGGGGTGCCCAAGCGGGCGGTCGGCGCGTAGTAGGAGGTGACCTGGTACCCCCACGAGGGGCTGTACGGGTGCTCGGACACCGGCATCAGCTCGACGTGCGTGAAGCCGAGCTCCTTCACGTACGCGGGCAGCTGTTCGGCGAGCTCCCGGTAGCCCAGCCCCGGCCGCCAGGACGCCAGGTGGAGCTCGTACACCGAGAACGGCGCCTCGTGGACGGGCCGGTCGCCGCGGTGGGCCATCCACTCCTGGTCCCGCCACTCGTAGGCGGAGGCGGTGACGACGGAGGCGGTCTCGGGCGGGCACTGGGTGCGGCGGGCCATCGGGTCGGCGCGCAGCGAGTGGTGGCCGTCGGGCCCCACGACCTCGAACTTGTACAGGGTGCCCTCGCCGAGGCCCGGGACGAACAGCTCCCAGACACCGCTGCGGCCCAGGGAACGCAGGGGCAGCCCCGTCCCGTCCCAGTAGCTGAACTCGCCGGCCAGCCGCACCCCGCGCGCGTTCGGCGCCCACACGGTGAAACGGGTGCCCGCGACGCCCTGGTGGGTCATCGGGTGCGCGCCGAGCGCCGTCCACAGCTCCTCGTGGCGGCCCTCGCCGATCAGGTGCAGGTCCAGCTCCCCGAGCGTGGGCAGGAAGCGGTACGGATCCTCCGTCTCGGTCTCGTGGCCGTCCGCGTACGTCACCAGGAGGCGGTAGCGCGGTACCTCGTCCAGCGGCAGCACCCCGGAGAACAGGCCGTCGCCGTCGTCGTGCAGCTCGGCCCGCACCCCCTCGGCTAGCACGGTCACGGCCTGTGCGCAGGGGCGCAGGGCCCGGAAGGCCACACCCTGCGCGACCCGGTGCGCGCCCAGCAGCCCGTGCGGGTCGTGGTGTTCGCCGGCGAGCAGCCGCCACCGGTCTGCTGCGTCGACCGGGTGCGCGGGAACGCCCTCGCCGCTCCGGCGGGGCCGGGGCGGAGTGCCGGCCGGCGGCACCGGGAGCGCGGCGGCCTCCGGTGCGGGGGCCTGCGCGGCCCGGGCCGGCTGTGCGGACTTCACGGCCGGGACCTTCGGCGTCTTGGCGGCCTCGGGGGCTTGCGCGGTCGCCGGGTTACGGGTCGGTCGGCGGGGGGTCACGGGGAAATGCCTCCTCAGGGAGCGTTCACGTCGGAGGGCTGTTCGGCCAGACGGCGGATCGCCGCCATCGGCACGGACAGCCAGTCGGGGCGGTGCCGGGCCTCGTAGAGCACCTCGTACACGGCCTTGTCCGTCTCGTAGGCACGCAGCAGCGCCGGTTCGGCGCGCGGATCGGTGCCGGAAGCGTCGGCGTACCCGGTGCAGTACGCGTCCCTGCACCGCTGCGCCCAGTCCGGGTTCCAGGGGCGGTACCAGCGGGCCGCGTAGTCGAAGGAGCGCAGCATGCCGGCCACGTCCCGGACCGGAGGCTGCGGCCGGCAGCGCTCGGCGAGCGGCTTCGCGGGTTCGCCCTCGAAGTCGATGACCGACCATTCGCCGTCGCGGGTGCGCAGGGTCTGGCCCAGGTGGAGGTCGCCGTGCACCCGTTGGGCCCGCCAGGTGCCGTTGCTCCGTCCGGGTTCACCGACCGCCTCGAAGGCGGCGCGCAGTCCGGGGACGTACGGCATGAGCGCGGGCACCGCCTGGGCGGCGGCGTCCAGGCGCCGGCTCATCCCCAGCGCCAGGCTCTCGGTCTGCGGCCGGCCCAGGGTGACCGTCGGCAGGGCGTCCGCCAGCGCGGTGTGCACCTCGGCGGTGGCCCGGCCCAGCGCCCGCGCCTCGGTGGTGAAGTCGCGCCCGGACGAGAGCGCGTCGAGGGCGAGCTGCCAGCCGTCCTGCGAGCCGCGCAGATACGGCTGGAGGACGCCCAGGGTGCTCGCGCCCTCCGGGCGGCCGTTGCCGGTCTCGTACCAGGCTACGGGCGCCGGCACCCGGGTGCATCCCGCCCTGGACAGCGCGAGGGGCAGCTCCAGGTCGGGGTTGGCCCCCGGGTAGACGCGCCGGTAGATCTTCAGGATGTACGCGTCGCCGTACACCAGGGACGAGTTGGACTGCTCGGCGTCCAGGACGCGCGGGGGCAGTCCCTCGGGGATGTGCACCGTGCGGGAGAACCGCAGCGGGCCGAGCGGTCCGGGTGTGCGCAATCGTTCCAGCAGAAGTGCGGCAAGGCGCGGATCGCTCAGACCCTCGTAGACGGTACGGCCCGCCAGCGGGCCCTCCGTCACCCGGCCGATCAGCGCGGGAGCCAGCTGCGGCGGCAGTGTCGTCCGCACGCCCAGCAGCAGCTGGTAGCAGTCGGCGGGCGGCGCGGACGCCAGGCCCGGCTGCTGGACCCGGACGAGCAGATGGAGCAGGCCCGGGCCTGCCGTGCCGATGGGCAGCAGCTCGGTCGCCGAGACGAGCGCGAACCCCGTGACGGGGCGGCCCTTCCCGGCGAACCAGCGCTGCCGTGGCAGCCATTCGTGGAGCAACGGGCCGAGCGACGGCACCAGGGCGACGGGGGCCCGGGCTGTGGATGCGGTCTCCGACATGGCAGCGCGTCCTTTCCCCGGGCACTACAGAATGCACAGAATGTGCAGAGTGTCCCGGAATGCGGCAAGTGCTGTCCGGCTGTGCGGGACGTGTCGGGCGGGGATGGTCCGGATAGACCCGAATCGACGTATGAGGGGGAGAGTGCCCAGGGCGAGGCGGCAGAAACGCCTCGCCCCCGGCTCCTCAGCGCTTCTTGGGCCTGACGCTCTTCACGGCGTCCTTGCGGAGCCGGAACCAGTAGAAACCGTGACCCGCGAGGGTGAGCAGATACGGCCATTCGCCGATCGCGGGGAAGCGGACCCCGCCGATCAGCTCCACCGGATGCAGCTCGTTGAACTGCCGCAGGTCCAGCTCCGTCGGCTGTGGGAAGCGCGAGAAGTTGTGCACGCACATCACCAGGTCGTCGCCGTACTCCCGGAGGAAGGCGAGGACCGCCGGGTTCGACGAGGGCAGCTCGGTGTACGAGCCCAGGCCGAAGGCGGGGTTCTGCTTGCGGATCTCGATCATGCGCCGCGTCCAGTGCAGCAGCGACGACGGGGAGGCCATCGAGGCCTCGACGTTGGTGACCTGGTAGCCGTAGACCGGGTCCATGATCGTCGGGAGGTAGAGCCGGCCCGGGTCGCACGAGGAGAAGCCCGCGTTGCGGTCGGGCGTCCACTGCATCGGGGTGCGCACGGCGTCCCGGTCGCCCAGCCAGATGTTGTCACCCATGCCGATCTCGTCGCCGTAGTACAGGATCGGCGAGCCGGGCAGGGACAGCAGCAGCGCGGTGAACAGCTCGATCTGGTTGCGGTCGTTGTCCAGCAGCGAGGCGAGCCGGCGCCGGATCCCGATGTTGGCACGCATCCGGGGATCCTTGGCGTACTCCGCGTACATGTAGTCGCGCTCTTCGTCGGTGACCATCTCCAGCGTCAGCTCGTCGTGGTTGCGCAGGAAGATGCCCCACTGGCAGCCCGCCGGGATCGCCGGGGTCTTGGCCAGGATTTCGGAGACGGGGTAGCGCGACTCCCGGCGGACCGCCATGAAGATGCGCGGCATCACGGGGAAGTGGAAGGCCATGTGGCACTCGTCGCCACCGGCCGGGAAGTCGCCGAAGTAGTCGACGACGTCCTCGGGCCACTGGTTGGCCTCGGCGAGCAGCACCGTGTCCGGGTACTGCGCGTCGATCTCCTTGCGCACCCGCTTGAGGAAGGAGTGCGTCGCCGGGAGGTTCTCGCAGTTGGTGCCCTCCTCCTGGTACAGGTAGGGCACGGCGTCCAGGCGGAAGCCGTCGATGCCCAGGTCCAGCCAGAAGCGCAGGGCGGACATGATCTCCTGCTGCACGGCGGGGTTCTCGTAGTTGAGGTCGGGCTGGTGGGAGAAGAACCGGTGCCAGTAGTACTGCTTGCGCACCGGGTCGAAGGTCCAGTTGGACGTCTCGGTGTCGACGAAGATGATCCGGGCGTCCTGGTACTGCTTGTCGTCGTCGGCCCAGACGTAGTAGTCGCCGTACGGGCCGTCCGGGTCGTTGCGCGATTCCTGGAACCACGGGTGCTGGTCGCTGGTGTGGTTCATCACGAAGTCGATGATGACCCGCATGCCGCGCTGGTGCGCGGCGTCCACGAACTCGACGAAGTCGGCGAGGTCGCCGAACTCCGGCAGGACCGACGTGTAGTCCGCGACGTCGTAACCACCGTCCCGCAGAGGGGACTTGAAGAACGGCGGCAGCCAGAGGCAGTCGACTCCGAGCCACTGGAGGTAGTCCAGTTTGGAGGTGATGCCCTTGAGGTCGCCCACGCCGTCGCCGTTGCTGTCCTGGAAGGACCGGACGAGTACCTCGTAGAAGACGGCGCGCTTGAACCAGTCGGGATCCCGGTCCTTGGCGGGAGTGTCCTCGAAGGTGTCGTGGACGGGCTCGTTGACGATCATGATGTGGGTGACCCTCCGATCGGCGGGGACGGTCGCAGGACCAGGATGTGCGCGGGCGTGACGCCAGGCTCTAGGCGCACATAGTTGGCCCTGCCCCAGTGATAGGTCTCGCCGGTGAGCTCATCGCGCACCGGCACGGTCTCGTGCCAGTCCAGCCCGAGCTCCGGCATGTCCAACGAGACCGTAGCCTCCTGGGTATGGTGCGGGTCGAGGTTGACGACCATCAGAAGGATGTTCGAACCGGAGCGTTTGCTGTACGCGATGACCGCGTCGTTGTCCGCGTGGTGGAACCGCACCGAGCGCAGCCGCCGCAGCGCGGCGTTGCGGCGTCTGATCCGGTTGAGCCTGGTGATCAGCGGAGTGATCGTCCGCCCCTCGCGTTCCGCCGACTCCCAGTCGCGCGGCCGGAGTTGGTACTTCTCCGAGTCCAGGTACTCCTCGCTGCCCGCCCGCAGGGGCGTGTTCTCGCACAGCTCGTACCCGGCGTACATGCCCCACGAGGGCGACATCGTGGCGGCCAGCACCGCACGCACCTCGAACGCCGGACGGCCACCCTCCTGGAGGTAGGCGTGCAGGATGTCGGGCGTGTTCACGAAGAAGTTCGGCCGCATGACGGCGGCCGTGTCGCCGGACAGCTCGGTGAGGTACTCGGTCAGCTCCTGCTTGGTGTTGCGCCACGTGAAGTACGTGTACGACTGCTGGAAGCCGATCGCCCCCAGGGTGTGCATCATCGCCGGACGGGTGAACGCCTCCGCCAGGAAGATCACGTCCGGGTCGGTCCGGTTGACGGTCGAGATCACCTTCTCCCAGAACACCACCGGTTTGGTGTGCGGATTGTCGACCCGGAAGATGCGCACACCATGGGCCATCCAGTGCCGCAGCACCCGCAGGGTCTCCCGCACGATGCCGCGCATGTCCTGGTCGAACGCGATCGGGTAGATGTCCTGGTACTTCTTGGGCGGGTTCTCCGCGTACGCGATGGAGCCGTCCGCGCGGTGGTGGAACCACGCCGGGCGCCCGGCCACCCAGGGGTGGTCGGGCGAGCACTGGAGCGCGAAGTCCAGGGCGACCTCCAGACGCAGCTCCCGGGCGCGCGCCACGAAGGCGTCGAAGTCCTCCAGGGTCCCCAGGTCGGGGTGGACCGCGTCGTGGCCCCCCTCGGCGGAGCCGATCGCCCACGGCACGCCCACGTCGTCGGGCTCCGGCGCGAGGCTGTTGTTGCGGCCCTTGCGGTGCGTGGTGCCGATCGGGTGGATCGGCGGCAGGTACACCACGTCGAAGCCCATCGCGGCGATGGCGGGCAGCCGCTCGGCGGCCGTGCGCAGGGTGCCGGAGACGAGCCGGCCGTCCTCGTACCTCGCCCCCTCCGAACGCGGGAACATCTCGTACCACGACCCGAAGAGCGCCCGCTCGCGCTCGACGAGCAGCGGCAGGGGCCTGGACGAGGAGACCAGTTCGCGCAGCGGATGACGGGACAGCGCCTCGTCCGCGTCCGCGGCGAGGGCGGCGGCGAGCCGCTCCCCGGCGGGCAGCCGCACGTCCCTCAGCGCGTCCACGGCGGCGAGCACCGCCTCCCGGCCCTCGTTCTTCGGTACCCCCTCGGCGGCCCGCTCGTACAGCGCGGCGCCCTCCGCCAGCACCAGCTCCGTGTCGATGTCCGCCGGGATCTTGATCCCCGCGTGGTGGCGCCAGGTGGCCACCGGATCGCTCCACGCCTCGACGGTGTACGACCACCGGCCCTCGCTGGAGGGCGTCACATCGGCGCCCCAGCGGTCGGTGCCGGGGGCGAGCTCGCGCATCGGGGTGAACGGGCCGGGCCGGCCGGCCGGGTCCGTCAGGACGACGTTGGCGGCCACCGCGTCATGGCCTTCGCGGAAGACGGTGGCGGTGATCCGGAAGGTCTCGCCGGCCACCGCCTTGGCGGGCTTTCTGCCGCAGTCGACCAGTGGACGGACGTCCAGAACGGGAATGCGGCCAATCAGCGAATTCACGGCATCACCTGAGGGTTGCGTACGGATATCGCTCTTTGTAGCTGCTCCGTTGACGAGTGGCGGGGCGCAGGCATCACCGCTCCTGTCCGGGTTCACTCGGGTGGGCGGGTACCGCAGGAGCCTTCCCATACTCTTCGTGTGGGCAATCCGACGGATTGTTAACTACCAGGACGTAGGCCGAACGGCGAGAACCGGCCCCGTTCGATGGAAATCGGGGCCGGTCGTCGCGCCGGGAGTGTCAAGGCACCCGACCGGGCCCCGGACGGGTGCGGCGGCGGCCGTCCGCCACCCTCCGACGGGGCCCCCACCAGGGGTGACCGGAGGTCAGACGCCGCGCGCCGCCTGCTCCTCCGGGTCGGCCGCCCACACCTGCCACGGCTGGCGCGTCACCCACTCGTCCACGGGCGCCGGAGCGAGTGAGAGCACCCCGGCCGACAGGCCGTCGTCGCCCGCCAGCAGCATCGGGTCGCCGCCGCACGCCATGTAGTGGTAGACGCCCGCCACACCCGCCGCGGCGGCCCCGCCCAGCATCTGCGCCACCTCCCGTTCGAACACCGAGGGGGCCAGGGACCGGTAGCGCACCTCACGCCCCAGACCATGGCCGAATTCCCTCGCCAGTTCATGCCCCGTCAGGGTCCGCATTCCGCCGATGTCGAAGGTGCGGCCCTCCACGCCGTCCGCCGTCAGCGCCGCGTGCACCGCCTCGGCGAGGTCCCGGTGCGAGATCCACGCCGTCGGCGTGTCCGCGGGCAGGGGGTAGGCGAGGACGCCGTCGTTCACCAGGGCGGGCCCGTTCCACGGACTGAAGAGGTTGTCCAGGTAGACCGGCGGGCGCAGCACGACCAGCGGTACGCCGCTGTCGCGCAGCAGCTCCTCGGTGAGCCGGCGCGTCTCGAAGGCGGCCAGACCGGTCGGATGCGCCGGAATGCGGGTGTTGGCGTTGTAGACCAGCCGCTGGAGCCCCGCCTCGCGCGCCGCCGCCGCGATGTTCCGCGCGTACCCGCGTACCCGCTCCGGCTCGTATACGAGCGGCATCACCACCGCGGCATGGGTGGCGCCCGTGAAGAGCAGCCGTACGTCCTCGGCATCGCCCAGGTCGCCCGCGGCGAACGAGACCCCCCGCAGCGGCGGCCGGTCGCCCTCCGGGCGGCGCGTCAGCGTGCGCACCCGGTGGCCGCGCTCCGCCAGGAGACGGGCGACGGCACTCCCCTGGAATCCCGCCGCTCCCACGACCGCTACCCGCATCGGAATCTGCTCGGACATATGCCTGAAGGGCCCTTCGATAGGGTGTGACTGCTGCCAGGACGGCACCTCTCAGGCTGGCGGCGGCGGCTTCGGCCGATCAATTAACAAACCGGGGCGGGGGTTGAAGGATCGTCCATGGATACCGTGGGTACCGAGAAAGACGACCTCCTCAGCGAGCTGCTGAAACCACTGCGCCTGACCGGGGTGTTCGACAGCCGCTGGTACGTCAGCGCCCCGTGGGCCATCGAGGGCGACACCGAACACGGTTGCGCCGTCCTCCATTACGTGGTGGAGGGCGACTGCTGGATCACCGCCGCCGGGCAGGCCCCCAGGGAGCTGCGCGCGGGCGACCTCGCCCTCTTCCCGGCCGGCGCGGCACACCGGCTCTCCGACCACCCGGACCGGCAGGGCGTACCGCTCAAGGCCGTCCTGCCCGAGCGGCAGCCCGGCACCTCCGGCGAGATCCGCATCGACGGCGCGGGGCCCGTGAGCCGGCTGCTGTGCGCCGGACTGCACTACGACGCCGGAGCGGCGAACGGCCTGTACAAGGCGCTGCCCTGGGTGCTCGTCCTCGGCGGCGACCAGGTCGAGCGCGAACCGCTGCTGCGCGACACCCTGCGGCTGCTCGCCGCCACGGACCGGCCGGTCGGGCCCGGCGACCGGCTGATCACCCTGCGCGCCTTCGAGATGGCCATGGTGCTCGCCCTGCGCCCGCTGCTGAGCAAGCTCAGCGAGAACCCCGACTGCCTGCCGGTGCTCCACCACCCGGGGGTCAGCCGTGCCATGGTGGTGATCTCGACCCGGTTCGCCGAGCCGTGGACCATCGAGTCGCTGGCCCGCGAGGCGGGCATGTCCCGGTCGGCGTTCACCGCGGCCTTCCGCGAACTCGTCGGGGAGGCCCCGGCCCGCCATCTGACCGGCCGGCGCATGCAGGAGGCGGCCCGGCTCCTCGGCGAGACATCGCTGCCCCAGTCCGCCGTGCCGCAGCGGGTCGGCTATCAGAGCGCGGTCGGCTTCCATCTCGCCTTCCGCAAATGGTTCGGAGTGACGCCGGGGGAGTACCGCACCAGCGCGTGCAGTGCAGCCTGACGGCGATAACAGGCCGACTGGCGAGTTCTTAAGGACGACTGGACGGTCCTTCATTGCCCTGGGCGCACACGCCCGACAGGCTTCTGCACCGGCATGCCGTTCCGCAGGAGGAGCAAGGGTGACGAGGTCAGGTCAGGAGTACCGGGAGTCGCTGCCCGACGGCCGCGAGATCCGGCTCGACGGCGAGCGGATCGAGGACGTCACCCGGCACCCCGGCATCCGCGGCACCGCCGGGTCCCTCGCGATGCCGTACGGCCTCGCCCATGACTCCGAGCGCACCCCGGTGCCCACCCGGGGCGGCGTCCACCCGGCGTACGCCGTGCCCCGCGCCCACGAGGACCTCGTCGCCCGCCGCCGGGCGTCCGCGGTGTGGGCCGAGGCGGGCTCCGGCTTCCTCGGCCGCACGCCCGACTGCGCGGCGAGCGGCGCCGCGGTGCCGGGCGTACGCTCGCCGGGCACCCCGGCCGAGGAGCGCGTCACGCCGCTCAAGCCGGTGGGGGACGCGCTCGGTTCACAACGCGCCGGGCGCCACGAGCGGTACGAGCGCTTCTCCCGCGGAGGCCCGCCCGTCCGTCCGCCGCAGCAGGCGTGGGAGGGCGACGGCGCCGCGTGCGGGAGCCCGGCACCGGCCTGTCCCGACGGCTCCGGCCTGGAGGCGATCCGGTGACCGCGCCCCGGCGACGCGGGGCGGGCGCGGCGCCGGTGCTGCCGGCCGCCACCCCGCTGCGGCTCGCCATGGACACGGCACTCGTCGACGTCGCGCCGCCGTCGAGCGGCGAGGGCCCCGGGCCCGCCGGCCCCTCCGGGACCGCCGGCACCCGCCTCATCGCCTTCCGCGCCCCGGGCCGCCGCAGCAGCCTCCTCCTCGGAGTCGCCGCCGGAGCCGCGCCCGAGGGGACGGGACCGGCCGCGGGCCTCGTCAGCACCGGCCGGCGGTCCGGCTCCGTGCCGGGCCTCACCGCCCCGGCGGCCGTCGACACCACCCGTACGGACGCGTCGGGCGCCGCCACCGCGACGGCAGGGACCGCGGTGGCCGGGACCGCCGGACGCAAGGCGGCGCCGCGCACCGGCGCCGCCTTCGCGGCGGTCGCCGCCCTGCTCTCGGCACGACAGTCCCAGAGCCCGCCCGCCCCCGCACCGGCGCCGCCGCGCCAGGAGCGGCCGGGCGACCCGCGGTGACCGCCCGACCCGGCGGCCCGCGTCACTCCTGAACCGACCGCCCTAGGGGGGCATCCCGTTGACCCTGTACGACCTTGTCGCGCCCGGCACCGCCGGCTGCGCGGAACCGCGCTACCGGATAGCCGACATACGCGCGGCCGACCCGCTCGGCGCGGACGCGGTGCTCGCCGCGCTGCCCGCGATGAACCGGGACGCCGACGTCCCCGCGCTCACCGTCGCCCTGCGCGCCCTCGTCCCCGACCTCGACCGCGTCGCCGGGTGGAGCGTCGTCGAGGCCCTCGCCGCCATGCGCGACATCGGGATGCTGCTCGGCTCGCTCAAACGGCACGGCACCGAACCGGTCGCCGCCGTCCCCGACGTCCTGCCCGTGCTGGAGGCCCTGGCCCGCCGCACCGACATGGTGCCCCGCGACACCGTGCACCACTACACCACCTGGAACCCCCTCGGACGGCGCCAGCGCATGTACACCGGCGAGCAGATCGAGGCCCACCTCCAGGAAGCCGTCCGGATGGTCTTCCCCTGCCTCGTCGCCGCCCTGGACACCTGCGGGGAACTGGCCCGCCTCGAACCGTACGACCCGGGCTTCGCCGTCGCGCTCGACCGTACCGCCCAGCACGTGCAGACCATGGTCGACTCGATCGACTTCACCGTCGCCCACGTCCCGCCCGCCTTCTTCGCCCGGACCCTGCGCCCGTACTTCGAGGAGATCGACGTCGACGGCCGCGACTACCTCGGCCCCGCCGCCGCCCAGGTGCCGCTCTGGCTGATCGACCTGACCCTCTGGCAGAGCGACCGCTCCACCCCCGAGTACGACGACTTCCTCACCGAGACGGCCCGCTACAGCCTGCCGCCGTGGCGCGCCTTCCACGCCGCCCACCGCGCGGGCACCTCGGCCGTCGGCAAACTGTCGGCCGCCCTCAGCTGGGAGACCGTGCACCGCATGCCGCCCCGGCTCACCGCCTCCGCCGTCTCCCTCGCCCGGGTCCTGCGCGTCCTCAAGACGTTCCGGGCCCGCCACATGGGCATCGCCCGCAAGGCGTACAGCGACGACCTGCGCCTGTACGACGAGGGCAGCGGCGGCGCACCCCTCGCGCTTCTGCGCGCGGTGCTCGACCTGACCAGGGACAACGAGACGCTGGTGCGCCGTGCCACGCAGCGGCCGCGCACCGGCGCTGCCTGAGAGGACACGGACATGACCCCGCACATCCTCATCGCGGGCGGCGGCATCGCCGGGCTGACCGCCGCGCTCAGCCTGCACGCCGTCGGCTACGAACGGATCACCGTCGTCGAGGCGGCCCGCCGGATCCGCCCCATCGGCGCCGGGCTCAACCTGATGCCCGACGCGGTGCGCGAACTCGACGCGCTGGGGATCCTCGACCGGCTGGAGACCCACGCCGTACGGACCCGTGAGCTGCGCTACTACCACCGCGGCGGCGGCCTGATCTGCCGAGAGGAGCGCGGCCTGCGGGCCGGCTACCGCTGGCCCCAGCTCTCCCTGCACCGCGGCCACCTCCAGCAGGTGCTGGCCGAGGCGGTACGCCGACGGCTGGGCGCCGACGCCATCGTGGGGGGCGTACGGGTGAACTGCCTGGCCGTCCTCCCGGACGGCCGGACCCGGGTCCAGCTCCAGCACCGCGACGGCGCGACCCGGGGCCTGGCCTCCTTCGAGCCGGACGTCCTGATCGGAGCCGACGGCATCCGCTCGGCGGTCCGCGCCGCCCTCAACCCCGGCGAGGGCGAGCCGCCCTGGAACGGTCACCTGGTGTGGCGGGGAGTGTCCCGGATGGAGGCCCGCAGGGCCGCCCCGTTCATGCTCGTCGCGGGCGACGACCGGCACAAGGCCGTCGTCTACCCGCTGACCGAGCCGTCCCCCGGCCGCCGGGAGGTCCTCGTCAACTGGGCGCTGACCATGCCCGCCGACGCCCTCGACGACCCCGGGGACCACGGGCGCGGCGACTGGGACCGCCGCGTCCCGGTCGGCCGGTTCCTGCACCACTACGCCGGCTGGCGGTTCGACGGCGTCAGCGTCCCCGACGTGCTGCGCGCGACCGACGCCGCCTTCGAGTACCCGATGGTGGACCGGGAGCCGCTGGCCCGCTGGAGCCACGGCCGCACCACCCTGATCGGTGACGCGGCCCACGCGATGTACCCGGTCGGCTCCAACGGAGCCACCCAGTCCGTCGTCGACGCCCGCGCCCTCGCCCACGCCATGGCGACACACCCCGGTCCGGCCGAGGCGCTGCGGGCGTACGAGGAGGCGCGCAGGCCCGCCATGACGGAGCTTCAGCTGGCGAACCGCGGCCTCGGACCGGAGGCCGTCATCAATCTGGCCCACCAGCGTGCGCCCGGCGGGTTCCTCGACATCGACGACGTCATACCGCCGCGGGAACGCCGGGAGATCGCGGCCCGGTACGCCGGGACCGGCGCATTCGACCCGGCGACGGTCAACCTCGGCTCGCCGTACGAGGTACCGGTGGGCGCCGCGCTCCCCTGAGTGCGCCGTGGTTGAGGGGGCCGGGTGCCACTAACGTCGAAGGGTGAAGGCGGGCGCGCACCGTTGCGCGTCCGCCCCGATCGGCATCTCCCCTGCGAAGGTGGAACACGTGAAGGCAATCCGTCGATTCACCGTGCGCCCCGTCCTCCCCGAACCACTTCGACCACTCAGCGACCTCTCGCGCAACCTGCGCTGGTCCTGGCACGCCGAGACCCGTGAGCTCTTCCGCTCCGTCGACCCCGAGGGGTGGCGGGCCGCGGGGGGCGACCCCGTCCGGCTCCTCGGCTCCGTCTCCGCCGGCCGGCTCGCCGAGCTGGCCGGGGACGAGAACTTCATGGGCCGGCTCACCGCCGCCTCCGACGACCTGGAGGACTACCTGCGCGGCAGCAGGTGGTACCAGGACCAGGACGCCCAAGGCGCGCGGCTGCCCGCCGCCGTCGCCTACTTCTCGCCCGAATTCGGGGTCACCGCGGCCCTGCCCCAGTACTCCGGCGGCCTCGGCATCCTCGCCGGCGACCACCTCAAGGCCGCCTCCGACCTCGGCGTACCGCTGATCGGGGTCGGGCTGCTCTACCGGCACGGCTACTTCCGCCAGTCGCTCTCCCGCGACGGGTGGCAACAGGAGCACTACCCGCTCCTCGACCCCAACGAGCTCCCCGTCGCCCTGCTGCGCCGGCCAGGCGGCAGCCCCGTGCGGATCACGCTCGCCCTGCCCGGCGGCCGCTGCCTGTACGCCCACGTCTGGGTGGCGCAGGTGGGCCGTGTGCCGCTGCTGATGCTCGACTCGGACGTCGAGGAGAACGGGCCCGGCGAGCGCGATGTGACCGACCGGCTGTACGGCGGGGGCAGCGAACACCGGCTGCTGCAGGAGATGCTCCTGGGGATAGGAGGTGTCCGGGCGGTACGGGCCTACTGCGCGGTCACCGGCCACCCCGAGCCCGAGGTGTTCCACACCAACGAGGGGCACGCCGGTTTCCTCGGCCTGGAACGCATCCAGGAGCTGAGCACGGACGGCGTCGGCTTCGACGCCGCACTGGAGGCGGTCAGGGCGGGCACCGTCTTCACCACCCACACCCCGGTGCCCGCCGGCATCGACCGCTTCGACCGCGAACTCGTCGCCCGCCACTTCGGCGACGGCGCGGAGCTGCCGGGCGTGGACGTCGGACGGATCCTCCAGCTCGGGCTGGAGACCTACCCCGGCGGCGAACCCGGCCTCTTCAACATGGCCGTGATGGGCCTGCGCCTGGCCCAGCGGGCCAACGGCGTGTCCACCCTGCACGGCGCCGTCAGCCGGTGCATGTTCGCCGGCCTGTGGCCCGGGTTCGACCCCGACGAGGTGCCGATCACCTCCATCACCAACGGTGTCCACGCCCCCACCTGGGTCGCTCCGGAGGTCCTGCGCCTCGGCGCGGGGGCCGACGGCCCCGGGCCCGCCCGGGACGCGCTCGGCGCCGACGGCCCTGAGCGCTGGAACGCCGTCGCCGACTCCGACCTCTGGGAGCTGCGCCGCTCCCTGCGCGAACAGCTGGTGGGCGAGGTGCGCACCCGGCTGCGCGCCTCCTGGCGGCAGCGAGGCGCCGGCTCCGCCGAGCTCGGCTGGATCGACGGGGTGCTGGACCCCGACATCCTCACCATCGGATTCGCCCGCCGGGTCCCCTCGTACAAGCGCCTCACCCTGATGCTGCGCGACCGCGACCGGCTCATGGACATGCTGCTGCACCCGACCCGGCCGGTGCAGATCGTCGTCGCGGGCAAGGCGCACCCGGCCGACGACGGCGGCAAGCGGCTGGTGCAGGAGCTGGTCCGGTTCTCCGACGACCCGCGCGTGCGCCACCGGATCGTCTTCCTGCCGGACTACGGCATGGGAATGGCCCAGAAGCTCTATCCCGGCTGCGACGTGTGGCTCAACAACCCGCTGCGGCCGCTGGAGGCCTGCGGGACCAGCGGGATGAAGGCCGCGCTCAACGGCTGCCTCAACCTGTCGGTCCTCGACGGCTGGTGGGACGAGTGGTACGAGCCGGACTTCGGCTGGGCCATCCCGACCGCGGACGGCCCCACCACCGACGAGGACCGGCGCGACGAGCTGGAGGCGAACGCGCTGTACGACCTGATCGAGCAGCGGGTCGCCCCCCGCTTCTACGACCGGGGCGGCGACGGGCTGCCCGGGCGGTGGATCGAGATGGTCCGCCGCACGCTCACCCACCTCGGCCCCAAGGTCCTCGCCGGGCGGATGGTGCGCGAGTACGTGGAGCTGCTGTACGCCCCCGCCGCCCGCGCCCACCGGTCCCTGGACACCGGCGCGGCCCGGGAGCTGGCCGCCTGGAAGAGCCGGGTGCGCACGGCCTGGCCCGGTGTGGCGGTGGACCACGTCGAGGTGGACGAGGCCAACTGCGTCGCGGAGCTCGGTTCCACCCTGGCCCTGCGGGTGCGGGTCGCCCTCGGCGACCTCCAGCCCGAGGACGTGGACGTGCAGGCGGTCGCCGGACGGGTCGACACCCATGACTCGCTCGCCGACGGCCAGGCGTTCCCGCTGAAGCCGGCGGGCGGCCCCGACCAGCAGGGGCGCTGGATCTACGAGGGGCCGCTCACCCTCGACCGCACCGGCCCGTTCGGCTACACCGTCCGCATACTGCCGTCCCACCGGCTGCTCGCGGCCGGCACGGACCTGGGGCTGGTCGCGCTGCCGACGGAGAGCACCGGAGAGGGAGCCGGGGTCCTGATGCGGTGACCGTCCGGCATCCGGCGCACCCGCCCCGTCGCCCCCTCACACGGGGGGTGGCGGGGCGGGGGACGTCGTGGGGGAGGAGCCGGGACCGGCCACGACCGCGCGGTCGGCCAGGCGGCCGTCGCGGAAGCACAGCCGGTACACCGGCAGGACCGTGAACTCGCCCGTCCGGTAGTACAGGCACTCGTCCATCCCCGGCGGCTCCGCCGGCGCCGTCCGGGGCGGGCCGTCGAGCGAGTGGGGCGGCAGCCGGGTCTCCACGTCCGCGCGGGCGTCCCCCACCCGGATGCGGTCGTAGGTGGCGCGGTCCATGGCCGAGTGCGTCTGCGTCCAGTAACCGAACCCCGCCATCAGGACGACCAGCCCGGTCAGCAGCGCGAGCGGGATCAGGATCGCCTGCGCCAGACCACGCCGCACCCGGCGGGTCGCGCGGCTGAGTTCACGGCTGGCGGTGGGAGCTTCCGCCGACAGTGGCGACAGTGGCGACAGCGGCGACAGCGCGGGCGGCGGAGCCGGCGCGGGTGCCGCGCCGGCGGCTCCGACGGGCAGCGACGCGGTCACCGTGAACCCGCCGTCCTCCGCCGGGCCGTGGGTGAGCGTGCCGCCCGCGAGCCGGACCCGCTCGTCGAGTCCCACCAGCCCGGTACCGCCCGAGACGGGGGCGGGCCGGGGGCCGGCGGGGCACGGGGCGTTGGTGACGGTGGCGGTCAGGGTCCCGGCCTCCCGTACGACACGGGCGGTGACCGGGGCGCCCGGGGCGTGCTTGGCGGCGTTGGTCAGCGCCTCCTGCACCACCCGGTGCACCGCCCGGTCGGTCATCGGCGGCAGCGGGCCGTCCGCGTCCCCGGTCTCGTCGGTCAGCTCCACCGCCATGCCGGAGGCCCGCGCCCGGTCGACGACCTGGCGCACGGTCTCCCCGGCCGGCGCGGTGGGCGCGGCGTCCTCGCCGGCGCGCAGCACCCCGATGATGTCCCGCAGCCGGGCGGTGGCCTCGGCGGCCGCCCGGCGCAGCTCGTCCGCCGCGGCCCGCTGGGCGGGGTCCGCCGAACCGGCGACCTGGAGGGCCGCGGCCCGTACCGCGATCAGCGCCAGGTCGTGACCGAGCGAGTCGTGCATGTCGCCCGCGATCCTGGACCGCTCGCGCAGCCGTGCCCGGTCGGCCGCCGCCCGCTGTTCGCGCTCCATCCGCTCGGCCAGCTCCCAGCCGGTGCGTACCAGTTGCGCGTACTGGCGTACGTACCGCCCGGCCAGCCAGGGCGCCACCACGGTCAGCGCCAGGGTGATCACCAGGCTGAACCACACCCACAGCCGGGAACCGCCGGCCAGCGTCACCAGCAGACCGGCCGCGGCCACCGCCCCGAACAGCCACAGCGCCGGACGGGTGTGCTCCGAACGCCGGCCGGCCAGATACCCGAAGGCGGCGAGCGCGAGAACGTACGACGCGGTGAACAGCTCCGGCGAGGTGGCGAGCGACGCCGCCGCCACCAGGGCGAGCGGGACCAGCGGCCGGCTCCGGCACAGGGCCGCGCACACGCCGAGGAGTGCCACCCCGGCGCCGACCCGCGGCCAGCTGCCTCCGTCGTTCGGATCGGACCGGAGCAGGACCGGGACGCTCAGGAAGGCCCACAGGGCCAGGTCGCACAGGTGGTGCCGGAGTCGTTCGCGCCGCATGCCCCTACCTTGCCCGACGGCCCCCGGGCGGGGCCTCCGGCGAAAGCAGGGGGTGCGGTCAGGCCGCCGGGTCGACCAGCCCCGCCTCGTACGCCAGGATCGCCAGCTGCACGCGGTTCTTCAGGCCCAGCCGGGCCAGCACGGCGCTGACGTGCGCCTTGACGGTTCCCTCGACGATGTACAGCCGCGCCGCGATCTCGCCGTTGGCCAGCCCGGCTCCGACGAGCGCCACGACCTCGCGCTCCCGTCCGGTCAGCGGCGCCAGCCGCTCCTTCGCCTCGGCGGCCCGCGACAGCCGCCCGGTGCCGAGGTGGTTGATGACGCGGTGGGCCACGTCGGGGGAGAGGAACGCGGCGCCCCCGGCCACCGCCCGGACGCCCGCGATCAGTTCGTAGGGGTCGCCGGACTTGAGCAGGAACCCGCTCACGCCCGAGCCGAGCGCCCGGACGATGTACTCGTCCTCGGAGAAGGTCGTCAGCATGACGAGCGCGGTCTCCGGGGCCGTACGCCGCAGCTCCTCGGCGGCCTGGAGACCGTCCAGCCGCGGCATGCGGATGTCGAGCAGGGCCACGGCCGGCCGGTGCCTGCGGACGAGCTCGACGGCCTCGTGACCGTCGCCCGCCTCCGCGACGACCTCGATGCCGGGGGCGGCGGTGAGGATCGCCTTCACGCCCGCGCGGATCATCGTCTCGTCGTCGGCCAGCAGCACCCTGATCATCCGTTCACGATACGTGGAGCCGCCCGGTGGGAACCGGAGTTCCCGCCGGGCGGCCGTCGTGCTGTGGTGCTGTGCTGCTGTGCTGCGCCGTGCCGGGTCGCCGGGCGACCGGCGGACCTACGGGAAGGTCAGCTTGAAGCCGCTGATGTACCCGGTGTCCTGCGCCGCCTTGTCCTGCGCGCGCAGCTTCCACGAGCCGTTGGCCACCTCGGAGGAGGCGTTGACCGTGTAGGTCGCCTGTACGTTGTCCGCCGAGTCGGAGGAGCTGAACGGCTTCAGGTTGTACACCGACCCGTCCGGGGCCACCAGGTCCACGACCAGGTCACCGCGCCAGGTGTGGATGATGTCCACGTCGACCTTGAGGGCCGAGGGGGCGTTGCCGGTGACGCCGGTGACGTTGACGGCCGAGGTGACCGCGGCGCCGTTGTCCGGGATGGCGACGTCCGCGGTGTTCTCGAAGACCTTGCCGGTGCCCGGGTCGCCGCCGCCGGGGCGGGTTCCGACGTTGATGCCGGCCCACGCGTTCTCGACGGCCTTCACCTCGGCGCTGGCCGCGCCGTAGAGCTCGGTGGCCACGGCCACGGTGCCGGTGCGGGCGCCCGCGTAGTTGGTGGTGGAGTTGAACTTGGTGGTGAGCGCCTTGAACCAGATCAGCGCGGCCTTGTCACGGCCGATGCCGGTGACGGGCAGACCGTCGGAGGTCGGCGAGTCGTAGTTGACGCCGTTGACGGTCTTGGCGCCGCTGCCCTCGGAGAGCAGGTAGAACCAGTGGTTCGCCGGCCCGGAGGAGTAGTGCACGTCGATGCTGCCGATACCGGAGTACCAGGCGTCCTTGGACGAGCCGTCCTTGCTGGGCTTGTCCATGTAGCGCAGCGGGGTGCCGTTGCCGCGGATGTCGATCTTCTCGCCGACCAGGTAGTCGCCGACGTCCTGCGGGTTGTTGGCGTGGAACTCGACGGCGGCCGCGAAGATGTCGGAGGTCGCCTCGTTCAGGCCGCCCGACTCACCGCTGTAGACGAGCTTGGCGGTGTTGGAGGTGACGCCGTGCGTCATCTCGTGCGCGGCGACGTCGATGGACGTCAGCGGCTTGGTGTTGCCGCTGCCGTCGCCGTACGTCATGCAGAAGCAGCTGTCCTGCCAGAACGCGTTGACGTACGCGTTGCCGTAGTGGACCCGGGAGTAGGCACCGACGCCGTCGCCCCTGATGCCCGAACGGCCGTGCACGTTCTTGTAGTAGTCCCAGGTGAGCGCGGCACCGTAGTGGGCGTCGGCGCCGGCGGTCTCCGCGTTCTGCGGCGTACCGTCACCCCAGATGTCGTCGGAGCCGGAGAAGAGCGTCCCGGTGCCGGAGGTGCCGCGGTTGAGGTTGTACGTCTTGTGGTTGCCGCGGGCCGTGTCGGTCAGGCTGTACGAGGGCGCCGTGCCCAGCGTCACCTGGCCGCTGTACTGCGTGTTCCCGGTGCCCGTCTCGACGGCCTGCCACTCGTAGAGCTTCTTGCCGGTGGTGGCGTCGGTGACGACGTGCAGCTCGTTGGGGGTGCCGTCGTGCTGGAGTCCGCCCACGACCGTCTCGTACGCGAGGACCGGCTTGCCCTGCGCCAGCCAGACCACCTTGCGCGGGGCGCGGTCGGCGGCGGCCTTCTTGGAGCCCTCCGCCTCGGCGGCGGTCAGCGCCTGCCGCTCGGCCGCGGCCGGGGCGACGTCCGCGGTGGTGTCGACGTTCTTGAGCTCCGCCCGGGACGCCTTGGTGACGCCCTCGGTCGCCCCCGCCCTGCTCTCGGCGACCACGAGGTCGCCGCCCAGCACCGGCAGGCCGGCGTAGGTGCGCTCGTAGCGGGTGTGGGTGGTGCCGTCGCGGTCCTGGACCACGTCGCGCACGACGAGCTTCTCCTGGGCGCCCAGGCCGAGCTCCTTGGCGGTGTCCGCCTTCGAAGCGTCGGCCGCGCGTATCAGCGCGGCACGCTGGGCGGGGGAGAGGTCGGCGGGCAGCGCACCCGGGTCGGCCTTGCCGGTGGCCTGGGCCTTCGGGGCGATCCCCCAGCCGTCGTCGGCGGTGGCGGAGCCGGTCTGCACGCTCACGGCGAGCATGGCGGCGGCGGCGATAAGAGCGCCTGTCGCGGTGGCGCGACGGCTTGGCGTGGGTCTCACGCAGACTCCTTTTGCGAGGGGGGTACCGGCAGCTGGGTAAGCCGTCCGGGCGGAGCAAACAGAGCTGGTGGAACAAGTGGTGCGCGGAACGGGGGAAGAGTGGCAGTCGGGGCGGGCTCCTGTCAGGAGCGCGTCAACAAGTTGGCCAAAATTCGTCCGTTGCCCGAAAAGCCGTGTTCGTTAAGCGGACGTTTCGTCGAGCATCACCGCGGTGTCGCCGACCGTTCGCCCGGGGCCCGGATCCCGGGCGCGCGGCGGCCACCGACGGCACCGGCCGTATGTGAACGCCGTGTTGAGCAGGCCATACACGACCGCTCCGACGGACCGCCCGGCCGATGGCTCGTTCCGGACCCCGCGCCGCGAGCGGTCAGCCCACCAGGCTGTCGCGCCAGGCGCGGTGCAGATCGGCGAAGCGCCCGGTGGCGGCGATCAGGCCGTCCGGGGAACCGTCCTCGACGACGCGGCCGTCCGCCATCACCAGGACCCGGTCCGCGATCTCCACCGTCGACAGCCGGTGGGCGATCACCACCGCCGTCCGCCCGTGCAGCACCGTGTCCATGGCCCGCTGCACCGCCCGTTCACCGGGGATGTCCAGCGAACTGGTCGCCTCGTCCAGGATCAGCACCGCCGGGTCGGCCAGCAGGGCCCGGGCGAACGCCACCAGTTGCCGCTGCCCGGCGGAGATCCGGCCGCCCCGCTTGCGCACGTCGGTGTCGTAGCCGTCCGGGAGGCCGGCGATGAAGTCGTGCGCGCCGATCGCCTTCGCGGCCCGCTCGATCTCCTCCCGGGTCGCCTCCGGCCGCCCGATCGCGATGTTCTCCGCGACCGTCCCGGAGAACAGGAACGCCTCCTGCGTCACCATCACCACCCCGCGCCGCAGCTCCGGGGTCGCCAGGTCGCGCAGGTCCACCCCGTCGAGCAGGATCCGCCCCTCGGTCGGGTCGTAGAACCGGGCCAGCAGCTTGGCGAGCGTCGACTTGCCCGCCCCCGTCGAGCCCACCACCGCGACGGTCTGCCCGGCCGGGATCGTCAGAGCGAACCGCGGCAGCACCTCGCCCCCGGTGCGGTACGCGAACCGGACGCCGTCGAACACCACCTCCCTGCCAGGGCTCCCCGACGGGCGCGGCGGGAGCTCACGGGACTCGACGGCCTCCGGCACGGTCGGCGTCTGGGCCAGCAGCCCCGCGATCTTCTCCAGCGAGGCCGCCGCCGACTGGTACGAGTTGAGGAACATCCCGAGCCGGTCGATCGGGTCGTACAGCCGCCGCATGTACAGCACCGCGGCGGCGAGCACCCCGAGCGCCAGCGTGCCCCCGGCCACCCGGTACGCCCCCCACAGGACCATCCCCGCGACCGCCGTGTTGGCGACCAGCCGGGAACCGACGACGTACCGTGCCATTTCGAGGATGGCGTCGCCGTTGCTGCGCTCGTGGCGGTGGTTGAGCAGGCCGAACCGCGCGTCGTTGGCACGTTCACGGCGGAACGCCCGCACCGGGCGGATGCCGTTCATCGTCTCGGCGAACTTCACGATGACGGACGCGATCGCCGTCGAGCGCGCGCTGAAGGCGACGGCCGCGCGCCGCTGGTAGAGCCGTACGAACAGGTACAGCGGTACGAACGACGCCACCGCCACCGCCCCGATGCCCAGGTCCAGCCAGAGCAGCATCGCGGAGATGTACACGAACGACAGGACGACACCGATCAGCTCCTGGAGCCCCTCGCTGAGCAGCTCGCGCAGCGACTCGACGTCGGTGGTCGACCGGGAGATCAGCCGGCCGGAGGTGTACCGCTCGTGGAAGTCCACGCTCAGCGCCTGGGCGTGCCGGAAGATGCGCCCCCGCAGATCGAGCAGCACGTCCTGGTTGACCCGCGCCGAGGCACGGATGAAGGCGTAGTGGAGCAGGCCCGCGCCCGTCGCGCACAGGGCGTACCCCAGGGCGACGGCGATCAGCGGCCCGTGGTCGCCGCGCCGCAGTGCGGGCACGCCCCGGTCGATGGCGTACGCCACGAGCAGCGGTCCCGCCTGCACCGCGGCCTGCTGGAGCAGCAGGAGCAGCGCGGCGAGCGCCACCCGGGCGCGACGAGGCCCCAGGAGCGAGCGCAGCAGTGCCCCGGTCGCCCCCTCGGGCACGGGCAGCGCGTCCCGGTCGAACGGGTCGGCCCCGCCGGCCGCCGGGCCCACGGCCCCGTCCGGCGGTCCGCCGTCCGCGCCGGCCGGTGAGCCCGTGCCGGTCCGCGTGTCCTGGTGCTTCGTCATCGCGCATCGCCCTTCGTACCGGCGCCCGACATCAGCCAGGCGTACTCGGCGCTCTCCCGCAGCAGTTCCTGGTGCGTGCCCACCGCCGCGATCCGGCCCCCCGACAGCAGCGCGACCCGGTCGGCGAGCATCACCGTGGACGGGCGGTGCGCCACCACCAGCGCCGTCGTCTGCCGCAGGACCTCGCGCAGCGCCCCCTCCACGAGGGCCTCGGTGTGCACGTCGAGGGCCGACAGCGGGTCGTCGAGCACCAGGAAGCGGGGCTGCCCGACGACCGCCCTGGCCAGGGCGAGCCGCTGGCGCTGGCCGCCCGACAGGCTCAGCCCCTGCTCGCCCACCTGGGTGTCGACGCCCTGCGGCAGGTCGCGTACGAACCCGGCCTGGGCGATGCCGAGGGCGCGGCGCAGCGCGGTGCCGTCCGCCCCCTCGGCGCCCATCAGCACGTTCTCGCCCACGCTCGCCGAGAACAGCGTCGGCTCCTCGAAGGCCATCGACACCAGTGCGCGCAGCCGGGGGCGGGGCATCGCGGTGATGTCCTCACCGTCCAGCAGGATGCGTCCGCCGGTCGCCTCGTGCAGGCGGGGGACCAGGGCGGTGAGGGTGGTCTTGCCCGATCCGGTCGCGCCGACCAGGGCCATGGTCTCGCCCGGACGGATGTGCAGATCGACGCCGGCCAGCACGGGGGCCGCGTCGGCGGGCGCGTCGGGGTAGCGGAACTCGACGCCCTCGAACCGCACTCCGCCCTCCTGCGGGCGGGCCCCCGAACCCTCCGGTCCGCCGGAACCCTCCGGTCCGCCCCCGCCGGGCGGCCTCGCGAGGACACCGGCCGTGCCCGTCGCCGCGGTCACGGCCGCCGACTCCTCGGTGTGTTCGTCCAGTACTTCGAAGAATCGTTCCGTCGCCGTCGCCGCCTCCTGGCTCATCGCCAGCAGGAAGCCGATCGACTCGACCGGCCACCGCAGGGCCAGCGCCGTCGACAGGAAGGCCACCAGCGTGCCCGCGGACAGCTCGCCGTCCGCGACCCGCACCGTGCCCAGCACCAGGGCGCCGCCGATCGCCAGCTCCGGGACGATCGTGATGACCGCCCAGATGCCGGCCAGCAGCCTGGCCTTGACCAGCTCCGTGCCGCGCAGCCGCTCGGCGAGCGAGCGGAACGCCAGCGCCTGGCTGCGGTGCCGCCCGAAGCCCTTGACGACGCGGATGCCCAGCACGCTCTCCTCGACGACCGTCGTCAGATCCCCCACCTGGTCCTGCGCCCGCCGCGCCACCACGGAGTACCGGGTCTCGAAGAGGGAGCAGACGACGATCAGCGGCACGACCGGTACCAGGAGCGCCAGCCCCAGCGTCCGGTCCTGCATGAGCAGCAGCACGCAACCCGCCAGGATGGTCACCCCGTTGACGAGGAGGAACGTCATCGGGAACGCCATGAACATCCGCAGCAGCGACAGGTCCGTGGTGGCCCGCGACAGCAGCTGCCCCGACGCCCACCGGTCGTGGAAGGCCACCGGAAGCCGCTGGAGGTGCCGGTACAGATCGGCCCGCATCGCCGCCTCGACCCCGGCCAGCGGCCGTGCCACCAGCCACCGCCGCAGCCCGAAGAGCAGCGCCTCCGCCACCCCGAGCAGCAGCAGGACCAGCCCGCCGAACCACACCTCACCGGGGTCGCGGCGGCTGACCGGGCCGTCCACGATCCATTTCAGTACGAGCGGGATGACCAGGCTCAGACAGGACGCCACGACGGCGACCAGGGCCGCGGTCCCCACCCGCGCCCGTACGGGACGCAGGTAGGGCCACAGCCGCAGCAGTGAGCGAACGGCCGAACGGTCCTTGGTGGTTGCATGTTCTTGCGGCATCAGGAGCGAGCCTACGATTCGGCGCGGACATCGCTCATGTGGTTTTCGGCCGTCCGGCCGGGGCCGCACGGGCGCGTCAGCCGATCGGCCGACGCCGCTCCGGGCGGCACGGGCGATGCCCGCACGCTCCCGGCCGGCAGGCCCGTACCCATGCGGTGACGGCGCCCGGCCCCCGGCGGGCGAGCTCCTGTACCGGACCACCGCGCGGGAGGCGCTCCGCGCCCGGGGGCCGCTCGCCTTCCGGTGCGGCCCCGCCGCGCGCCGCGCCCCCGGGCTACCCCCTCACCCGCAGCAGCAGCACCGAGCGGGCGGCCACGGTCACCTCCTCGCCGCCCCGGTGCACCGTCCCCGGGGCCTCGGACTGGTCCTCCAGCGAGGTGTCCACGACCAGTTCGTACGACTCTCCCCACGGCGGCCCCGGCAGGCGGAAGGCCACCGGTTCGCCCGCCGCGTGGAGGATCGCCAGGAAGCTGTCGTCCGCGATCCGCTCGCCCCGCTCGTCACGGCCCGGGATGTCCCGCCCGGACAGGTAGAACCCGAGCGTCGCGGTCGGCGCGTACCAGTCCCCCTCCGTCATCTCCGCGCCCCCGGCGGTGAACCAGGCCAGGTCCCGCAGTCCGTCCACGCCCTGCGGGCGCCCGGAGAAGAAGGCGCGGCGGCGCAGCACCGGATGGCGGTGCCGCAGCGCCAGCAGACGCGAGGTCAGCTCCGACAGCCCCCGCGGCCCCGGGCTCTCCAGGAGCGACCAGTCCAGCCAGCCGATCTCGTTGTCCTGGCAGTAGGCGTTGTTGTTGCCGCCCTGCGTGCGGCCCATCTCGTCGCCGGAGACCAGCATCGGGACCCCCGCCGACAGCAGCAGCGTGGTGAGCAGGTTGCGCACCTGCCGGCGGCGCAGCGCGTTGATCCCCGGATCGTCGGTCTCGCCCTCCGCGCCGCAGTTCCACGACCGGTTGTCGTTGGTGCCGTCCCGGTTGCCCTCGCCGTTGGCCTCGTTGTGCTTGCGCTCGTACGACACCAGGTCGCGCAGGGTGAATCCGTCGTGCGCGGTGATGAAGTTGATGGAGGCGTAAGGCCGCCGCCCGCCCCAGGCGTACAGGTCGCTGGAGCCCGACAGCCGGTACCCCAGATCCCTCACGTCGGGCAGGGCGCCGCGCCAGAAGTCGCGCACGGCGTCGCGGTAACGGTCGTTCCACTCCGTCCACAGCGGCGGGAAGGCGCCCACCTGGTAGCCGCCGCTGCCCACGTCCCAGGGCTCGGCGATCAGCTTGACCCTGCGCAGCACCGGGTCCTGGGCGATCACCGCGAGGAACGGGGACAGCATGTCGACGTCGTGCATCGAACGGGCCAGGGCCGCCGCCAGGTCGAAGCGGAAGCCGTCGACGCCCATCTCGGTGACCCAGTAGCGCAGGGAGTCGGTGATCAGCCGCAGCACGTGCGGCTGGACCACGTGCAGCGTGTTGCCGCACCCGGTGTAGTCGGTGTACCGGCGGGCGTCGGACTGGAGCCGGTAGTAGCCGCGGTTGTCGATGCCCCGCAGCGACAGCATGGGCCCCAGCTCGCTTGCCTCCGCCGTGTGGTTGTACACCACGTCGAGGATGACCTCGATGCCCGCGGCGTGCAGCGCCTGCACCATCCGTTTGAACTCGCCGACCTGCTGGCCGGCCGTCCCCGAGGCGCTGTAACCGGCGTGCGGGGCGAAGTAGCCGATCGAGTTGTAGCCCCAGTAGTTCCTCAGCCCGCGCCGCAGCAGGTGGTCCTCGTGCGCGAACTGGTGCACCGGCAGCAGCTCGACCGCCGTCACCCCGAGCCGGACCAGATGCTCGACGGCCGCCGGATGGGCGAGCCCCGCGTAGGTGCCGCGCAGCTCCGGGGGGATGCCGGGGTGCCGCCGGGTGAAGCCGCGCACGTGCAGCTCGTAGATGACGGAGTCGGCCCACGGCGTCTTCGGCCGCCGGTCGTCCGCCCACTCGTCGTCGGGCGCGTCGTCGTGGACCACCACGCCCTTGGGGACGTACGGGGCGGAGTCCCTGGTGTCCCGGACGGTGTCGGCGACATGCTGTTCGGGCCAGTCGCGTACGTGCCCGTACACCTCGGGCGGCAGCGAGAAGTCGCCGTCCACCGCCCGCGCGTACGGGTCCAGCAGCAGTTTGGCCGGGTTCCAGCGGGCCCCCGTCCACGGGTCCCAGCGGCCGTGCACCCGGTAGCCGTACCGCTGCCCCGGCCGCACGCCCGGTACGAAGCCGTGCCAGATCTCGTGCGTCAGCTCCGTCAGCGGCAGCCGCCGCTCCAGGAGCTCGCCGCCCGGGCCGTCGTCCTCCTCGAAGAGGCACAGCTCGACCGACTCGGCCCCGCCCGCCCACAGGGCGAAGTTGGTGCCGGCGACCCCGTCGGGGCCGACCCGGAACCGCGCGCCCAGGGGCGTCGGCGCTCCGGGCCACACCTGGGGACCGGGCGTGTCGGGCTCCCTCGGTCGCCCGTACGGCCCTGTCCGCTCCGCCGTCGGGGCGATCCGCTCTTCGCGTACGGCGTCCACGGCGTGACGCACCGCACGCCGCACCGCCTCCTGCTCGGCTGCGCTCGACACCTGCGGGCCTCCCGCGGCTCGTCCGGCTCCGTGTTGCGCGCGCGGGCCGCGGCGTCCCGGCCGAGGCTCCCCGCACATGGTCCTCCCACCTGTTCTGCCCGGAGTCTCCCGCTCCCAACATGACCCGTACTGACGTTTCCCCTGGAGGGGGGCAGTCGTTGGGCGCATCGTGAGACACGTACTGAATCGGGCAGGGCTCGGCATCGCCGTGGCCGTGGCATGGGCGGGACTGATGGCGGGCCTGGCCGGGTGTGCCGGCGAGGGCGGATTCGGCCTGGACATCGGGGGCAAGGGGCGCTCGCCCGGCGACACCATCCGGGTGACGCCGGAGGACGGCGAGAAGGGCGTCCCGCCCGACACCCCGCTCGAGGTGAGGGTGCCCGGCGGACGGCTGGAGCGGGTCCGGGTGCGGAAGGTCGAGGACGCCCAGCCGTCCGACGTGCCCGGCTCGATCTCCGGCGACGGCCTGCGCTGGCGTCCGGCGAAGGGCGCCCGGCTGACCCTGGCGGCCAAGTACACCGTCGACGCGGTGGCCCTCGACGGCCACGGCCGCCGTTCGGCCCGGCACACCACCTTCACCACCGCGGTCCCCGAGCACCGCTTCATCGGCTACTTCAAACCGGAGAACCGCTCCACCGTCGGAAGCGGCATGATCGTCTCCTTCGGATTCAACCGGGCCATCGAGAACCGGGCGGCCGTCGAGCGGGCGATCCGCGTCACCTCCCGGCCGCCGGTGGAGGTCGTGGGCCACTGGTTCGGCAAGGAGCGGCTGGACTTCCGGCCGCGCGAGTACTGGAAACCGGGCACCAGGGTCACCGTCGATCTGAGGCTGCGGGATGTCGAGGCCGCGCCGGGGGTATATGGCATCCAGCACAAGTCCGTCGAGTTCACCGTGGGCCGCTCGCAGGTCTCGCTGGTCGACGCGGAGGCGCACACCATGGAGGTACGGCGTGACGGAGAGGTCCTGGCCAAGCTCCCGATCACGGCGGGGGCGCCGAAGACCACCACCTACAACGGGAGGATGGTGGTCACCGAGCTCTTCGACGTGACCCGGATGAACGGGGCGACGGTCGGTTTCAAGAAGAAGGACGGCAAGGGCGAGTACGACATCAAGGACGTGCCCCACGCGATGCGCCTGACCGAGTCGGGGACCTTCCTGCACGGCAACTACTGGGTGGACTCCTCGACGTTCGGGTCGGCCAACGTCAGCCACGGCTGTGTGGGCCTGCGCGACGTGAAGGGCGGCAGCCCGGAGTCCCCGGCGGGCTGGTTCTTCGACCGGACGCTCATCGGGGACGTCGTGGAGGTCGTCAACTCCCGTGACCGGAAGGTCGCTCCCGACAACGGGCTCGGTGGCTGGAACATGGAGTGGAAGGAGTGGCAGGCCGGCTCCGCCCTCCGCTGATCCCGCACCGGCCCGGCAGGCCCGCAGCCGTTCCCCTCACTTGGAACTGAACGGTGACATTGGCGGCCGCTCGGCAGCGCTCGCAGTGTGATTATCTAGCGCGATATGTGCGCGTGGGGCGCGCGGGGGTGCGGGCCGTGGCAGTGCCAGGCCGGTGCGAGGGGAGTGGACCATCGTGAACGGGCAGCCGATATCGGGGGCATCGGCCGGAGCGGGCGGCAGGCGCGGGGGTACCGGGCCGCTGGCTCTGGTACTGGGAGCCTTGCTGCTGCTGGTGACGGCGTGCGGGGGCGGGGGCTCCGGCAGCGGCAAGGGCGAGCAGGACAGGAAGGACGGGGGGAAGGTGGAGAACGCGGCCTCGCAGGCCGTGGTGACCATCGCCCCCAAGGACGGTGCCGCGGCGGTCGCCACCAGCGGCGCCCTCAGGATCACCGCCGAGAAGGGCAGGCTGACCACCGTCACCGTCGCCGACTCCAAGGGCAACGCGGTCGAGGGCAAGGTCGCGGCCGGCGGCGCGAGCTGGGAGCCGGTGGGTCACCTCGCGGGCGGTACGAAGTACAAGGTGCACGCGATCGCGACGGACGCCGAGGGCCGCGAGTCCGCCAAGGACACCACGTTCACCACGCTTGTGCCGAAGAACACCTTCATCGGCCACTACACGCCCGAGGACGGCTCGACCGTCGGCGTGGGCATGCCGGTCTCGATCAACTTCACCCGCGGCATCACCAACCCGAAGGCCGTGGAGAACGCCATCAAGGTGACGGCCGAGCCGGCCGTGCGGATCGAGGGCCACTGGTTCGGCAACGACCGCCTCGACTTCCGCCCGGAGAAGTACTGGGCGGCCGGCACCAAGGTGACCGTGCAGCTGAACCTGGACGGCGTCGAGGGCCGCCCCGGTGTCTACGGCAAGCAGGCCAAGACGGTGAAGTTCACCATCGGCCGCAGCCAGGTCTCCACCGTGGACGCCGAGGAGAAGACCATGAAGGTCGTGCGCGACGGCAAGCAGATCAAGAACATCCCGATCACCGCGGGCGCGCCGTCCACCACGACGTACAACGGCGAGATGGTCATCAGCGAGAAGTACAAGGTGACCCGGATGAACGGCGCCACCGTGGGCTTCGGCGGCGAGTACGACATCAAGGACGTCCCGCACGCCATGCGGCTGTCCACCTCGGGCACCTTCGTGCACGGCAACTACTGGGCGTCCGCCGGAACGTTCGGCTCGGCCAACGTCAGCCACGGCTGCGTCGGTCTGCGCGACGCCCGCGGCGCCGGTGACGGCTCCACCCCGGCGGCCTGGTTCTACGACAGCTCGATCATCGGCGACGTGGTGATCGTGAAGAACTCCAAGGACAAGAAGATCAAGCCGGACAACGGTCTCAACGGCTGGAACATGCCGTGGTCGGAGTGGATCGCCTGAGAAGTCTGCGGTAAGTGCCGGGGTCAGGGCGAGACCTTCCCGACACGACCGAGGACGGCGACCGGCGCGGGCCCGCCGCCGTGGGGACATACCGGGGGATACCCCCAGACCTCCCACGGCGCCGGGCCCGCCTCTGTTAACGGAGGCTAACCTGCCCCGTATGACAGTCACTCTCGAAGTCTCCGAAGGTGTCGGCACCCTCCGCCTGGACCGCCCGCCGATGAACGCGCTGGACATCGCCACCCAGGACCGGCTGCGCGAGCTCGCCGAGGAGGCGGCCCGCCGTGACGACGTGCGGGCCGTCGTGCTGTACGGCGGCGAGAAGGTGTTCGCGGCGGGCGCGGACATCAAGGAGATGCAGGCGATGGACCACGCCGCCATGGTGGTGCGCTCCAAGGCCCTCCAGGACGCGTTCACCGCCGTCGCCCGCATCCCCAAGCCCGTCGTCGCGGCCGTCACCGGCTACGCGCTGGGCGGCGGCTGCGAACTCGCGCTCTGCGCCGACTTCCGCATCGCGGGCGACAACGCCAGGCTGGGCCAGCCGGAGATCCTGCTGGGCCTGATCCCCGGCGCGGGCGGCACCCAGCGCCTGGCCCGTCTGGTCGGCCCCTCCAAGGCCAAGGACCTGATCTTCACCGGCCGCCATGTGAAGGCCGAGGAGGCGCTGGCCATCGGGCTGGTCGACCGGGTCGTCCCGGCCGCCGAGGTGTACGAGCAGGCGCACGCCTGGGCCGCGAGGCTCGCACAGGGGCCGGCGCTCGCCCTGCGGGCCGCCAAGGAAGCCGTCGACGCGGGCCTGGAGACGGACATCGACACCGGTCTGACCATCGAGCGGACCTGGTTCGCCGGCCTGTTCGCCACGGAGGACCGGGAGCGCGGCATGCGCAGCTTCGTGGAGGAGGGTCCGGGGAAGGCCAAGTTCCTCTAGGGCCTTTCGTTCGCGTTCCGTCCGGCCCGGGTCGCCCCGGTGTCCACCATGCGGGTGGTTCGGCGCCGCCCCGAGGCGGCCCGGGGTGGCGCCGAACGGCGTCACCGGGGCGTGTGTGCCGCTCATTCGTATGGGTAACGCACCCCAGGTCAGGCCGGGCCGAGCGACTCCGGCCTGCCGGAGTCATATGCCGGACGAGCCCCCGGAATGCTTCATTCTGGGGGAACGATTCCCTCGGAACGGCCACGCGGAGCCCGTCGGGCAGCCATCATGGGGGGCATGGCCGGGCTGGAAGGTGTAGAGCAACCGCGGCAGCGCGGCGGCGCTACCGCCGCGCGGTGGGTGCTCTCCGCGGACGACGAACAGGCGCTCAAGGCGCTGGAGTTGTTCGGCGACCCGACGGAGGAGGAGGTGCGGCTGCCCTCCCGGCCCGAATCCGCCGCCACCGCCCGCCGGCTGACGCAGTGCGTGGTCCTGCGCCAGTGGGCGCTCACCCCGCAGATCGCCGAGCACGCGATCCTGCTCGTCTCCGAGCTCGTCGGCAACGCGGTCCGGCACACCGGGGCGCGCGTCTTCGGCCTGCGCATGCTGCGCCGCCGGGGCTGGATCCGGATCGAGGTGCGCGACCCCTCCCGCGGTCTGCCCTGCCTCATGCCGGTGCACGAGCTGGACACCAGCGGGCGCGGGCTCTTCCTGGTGGACAAGCTCTCCGACCGGTGGGGCGTGGACCTGCTGCCGCGCGGCAAGACCACCTGGTTCGAGATGCGTGTCTGCGACCGCTGACGCGGCCGGGTCGCGAGGAGAGCGGGGGCGGGGCCCGCGCCGCCGCTCCGTACGCACTCCGCCCCGCGGCGGCGTCCCGCCGCGCATGACGCAGAAGCCCCCTGGGGCCGGGATGCGGCGCCGTCGGGGGCTTCTGTGAAGAGCGCCGTGGAGGAAAAGGGGTGTCTCCACGACCGCTGTCGACGACCTGGCCCGGGTCAATGGGGGTCGTGGCATCGACTATGGCAGACAGGGGGCCTTGCCGCCAAAAGAACTTATGGCGACGTACATGATGAAAACGGGCGTCCGAGTCGTGAATCGCAGGTGAGGTGGGCCACGAGCCTCATAAAGCATGAATAAATATGGGCTCTGCCGGTTGTTTCATCGCCTTATCGCTTTGCGCTCGGGTCTGTCGGCATCTTCCGCTGACACGCCGCCGATCGGGTGAGGATCCCCGATCCGTCGGCGCGCCGCCGGGATTCTTGGCCCCATGATCACCACGCATCCGCGGCGCCGGGCCGTCGCCCTCGCCCTGTCCGTCGCCGCCCTGCTCGCGCCCGCCGCCTCCACGCGGGCCGCGTCCCCGGACGCCGTCCCCGCCGCCGCTCCGGCGCTCACCACGAAGGCCCGGGCCGCCGCCTGCCCGGTCGTCACCGACCGGCTGTACGCGGCGGCGGACCGCCGGGTCGATCCCGGCCGGATCACCCCCGCTCCCGTCTGGCGGACGGACTGCAAGCAGCTCTACCGCGCCGACAACCGCGCACCCGCCGTGATCTTCCAGGAGGGCTTCCACCCCAAGGCGCCGCTGGACGGCCAGTACGACATCGAGCGGTACGTGCTGGTGAACCAGCCCTCGCCGTTCGTTTCGACCACCTACGACCACGACCTCTACAAGAAGTGGAAGAGCGGCTACAACTACTACGTCGACGCTCCCGGCGGTGTGGACGTGAACGGGACCATCGGCGACACGCACAAGTACGCCGACCAGGAGGAGGTCGCCTTCCCCGGCGGTATCGCCCGCGAGCACATCGTCGGTGTCTGCCCGGTCGACACGGTGCGGAAGACCGAGATCATGGCCGGGTGCGAGGACAACCCGTACTACGAGCCCTGGCGCGGCTGACGGTCCGGGGGGCCTCCGGCCGGCCCGCCGGGGACAGCGCCTGCGGCCGGCCGGCGGCCCGCCGTCCGGGAGCCGCCCCCGGCCCGCCCCGTCCCGGCCCCCGGGGCAGGCCCCGGCCCCCTTGCCGATAATCTGACCGCCATCAGTAACGCACCAAGAATGGGGTGGACCAGTGGCGGACATCGAGTCGGCGCGCAAGGCCTTCGAGCGGTTCGACGTGGACGGCGACGGGTTTATCACTGCCGCCGAGTACAAGAGCGTCATGGCCCAGCTGGGCGACTTCAACGTCACCGAGACGGTTGCTCAGGCCGTCATCAACTCCAAGGACGGCAACGGCGACGGTCTGCTCTCCTTCGACGAGTTCTGGGCGCAGCTCAGCAAGGCCTGAGCCCGCTGAGCCTCGCTGCTCCCGAACGGCGCCGACCGGACACCCGGGCGGCGCCGTCCGCGTACCCACCATGCCGCCTGCGCGGGTGAAGTGTGCCGAAGTGGCTTGACTTGCCCGCCCGTTGCCTTTCCAGGAGGATCGTCCGGTGACGCTCCCCGGCCCTCCCACCCCCAGCAGCCCCCGCACCCCTCCCCCCACTCCTCCCGGCCGGGACGCGCGGGCCCGGCCCGCCGGCCCGCCCCACTGGAAGCGGACCGCGCTGCTCGCCGGCGGGGCGCTCACGGCCGGGTTCATCGCCCTGTACGGCGCGGCCCTGGCCGCGCGCGGCACCGGCGAGCTGCACATTCCCGCCGCCGGCACGACCACCGCGCTGCGGGCCCTGGTCTTCGCCGCCCTCGCCGTGCACCTGGGCGAGTCGGCCGGTCTCCGGCTGGCGGGACCCGGGCCGCTGCCCCGGGCCTGGGCGCTGGGCGCCTCGGTCACGGGGGCCGTCGCGTCGGCGGGGCAGATCGTCGTGCTGGCCGTGGTGAGCGGACTGGACCTCGCCACCACCTACGGCACCCGGGACGGCCGGCTGCTGCTGGTCATGGCCAACGGGTTCGCCCTGGCCGCCGCCTGTGTCGCCTTCCGCCGTCCGCTCTGGGCGCCGGCCCCGCTGGCCCTGGTGATCGGCGCGGAGGCGCTGCGCGCGCACCCCGAGCCGTACACCCCCGAGATCGGCACCGCCCTCACCGTCGTCCATCTGATCGCCGCCTCGCTGTGGGCGGGCGCCCTGCTGTACGCGCTGCGCACGATGTGGCTGCGCCGGGGCGGCCGGGAGGTGCTGCTGCGGTACGCGCGGCTGGCCGCCTGGCTGTACGCGGCGCTCGCGGTCACCGGCACCTGCTCCGCGCTGCGGCGGCTGCCCGCGGACGTGATCACGGCGAGCGCCTACGGCAGGGTGCTGATCGCCAAGCTGGCCCTGGTGCTGGTGGCGAGCGCCTTCGCGGTGGCCGCACGGCGCCGGCTGCGCCGCGGCGGGGACACGGCCGCACCGGCCCGCGCCGAGCTGGCGGTGCTGGCGGTGGTGGTCGTCGTCTCCGCGGCCCTGACGGTGGTGCCCGACCCCCACTGGGTCAGCACGCGCCTGGGCGTGCGCTGACCCCGTGGGGGTCGGTGTCCGCCGCACGGCGCTCCGGCCCCGCGCAAGGGGTACCCGGTCGCTCCCGAGGACCTCAGCACTCGATGATGTTCACCGCGAGACCGCCGCGCGCGGTCTCCTTGTACTTCACGCTCATGTCCGCGCCGGTCTCCTTCATGGTCTTGATGACCTTGTCCAGGGAGACCTTGTGGCTGCCGTCGCCGCGCATCGCCATCCGGGCGGCCGTGACGGCCTTCACCGCGGCCATGCCGTTGCGCTCGATGCACGGGATCTGCACCAGTCCGCCGACCGGGTCGCAGGTCAGGCCCAGGTTGTGTTCCATGCCGATCTCGGCGGCGTTCTCCACCTGCTCCGGGCTGCCGCCCAGGACCTCGGCCAGCGCCCCGGCCGCCATGGAGCACGCCGAGCCGACCTCTCCCTGGCAGCCGACCTCGGCGCCGGAGATCGAGGCGTTCTCCTTGAAGAGCAGGCCGATCGCGCCCGCCGCGAGCAGGAAGCGGACCACGCCCTCCTCCTTCTCCGCCGCGGAGGCCGAGCCGGCCGCGAAGTTCACGTAGTAGTGCAGCACCGCCGGGATGATGCCCGCCGCGCCGTTGGTCGGGGCGGTCACCACCCGCCCGCCCGCGGCGTTCTCCTCGTTCACCGCCATGGCGTAGAGGGTGATCCACTCCATCGCCAGCGCCTGCGGGTCGCCCTCGGAACGCAGCTTGCGCGCGGTGTTCGCGGCCCGGCGGCGGACCTTCAGCCCACCCGGCAGGATGCCCTCGCGGGACATGCCGCGCGATACACAGGCCTCCATGACCCGCCAGATCTCCAGGAGCCCCTCGCGGATCTCCTCCTCGGTGCGCCAGGCCTTCTCGTTCTCCAGCATCATCGCGGAGATCGACAGTCCGCTCTCCCGCGCCAGCCGCAGCAGCTCGTCGCCGGTGCGGAAGGGGTACTTCAGCACGGTGTCGTCGAGCTTGATCCGGTCCTCGCCGACCGCGTCCTCGTCCACGACGAAGCCGCCGCCGACCGAGTAGTACGTCTTCTCCAGCAGGGTCGCGCCGTCGGCGTCGTAGGCCCACAGGGTCATGCCGTTGGCGTGGTACGGCAGCGCCTTGCGGCGGTGCAGGACCAGGTCCTCGTCGAAGTCGAAGTCGATCTCGTGCATGCCCAGCAGGTTGATGCGCCCGCCGGTCCTGATCCGCTCGACCTTCTCGTCCGCCGTCTCGACGTCCACCGTGCGCGGAGAGTCGCCCTCCAGGCCCAGCAGGACCGCCTTCGGGGTGCCGTGGCCGTGGCCGGTGGCGCCCAGGGAGCCGTACAGCTCGGCGCGTATCGAGACGGTGTGGGCCAGCAGGCCCTCGTTCTTCAGACGGCGCGCGAACATCCGGGCGGCCCGCATGGGGCCGACCGTGTGGGAGCTGGACGGGCCGATGCCGATCGAGAACAGGTCGAAGACCGAGATGGCCACGGGAGACTCCTTGGGTTGGTAGACGTCGCTGTCTGCCGGGGTGGTGCAGGGGCAACGCGATGGGGCAAGAGGCGGGGCACCGCACTCACTGTCCAGTGTGCGCGGTGCCCCGCAGTTCAGTCTGTTACGTACCTAACGGACGAAGGTGTCCGTAGTGCTGCTTGAAGGTTACAGACCAGGGTAAAGCGGGTGCTTCGCCGCGAGGGCGGTGACCCGTGCCTTCAGCGCGTCGGCGTCGTAGGACGGCTTCAGCGTCTCGGCGATGATGTCGGCGACCTCGGTGAAGTCCTCCGTGCCGAAACCGCGGGTCGCCAGGGCCGGCGTGCCGATCCGCAGGCCCGAGGTGACCATCGGGGGCCGCGGGTCGTTCGGGACGGCGTTGCGGTTGACCGTGATGCCGACCTCGTGGAGGCGGTCCTCGGCCTGCTGGCCGTCGAGCTCGCTGTTGCGCAGGTCGACCAGGACCAGGTGCACGTCGGTGCCGCCGGAGAGCACGGACACCCCGTGCTCGGTGACGTCCGCCTGGACCAGGCGCTCGGCCAGGATGCGGGCGCCGTCCAGGGTGCGCTGCTGGCGCTCCTTGAACTCCTCCGAGGCCGCGATCTTGAAGGAGACGGCCTTGGCCGCGATCACGTGCTCCAGGGGGCCGCCCTGGAAACCGGGGAAGACCGAGGAGTTCAGCTTCTTCGCGAACTCCTTCTTCGCGAGGATGATGCCGCCGCGCGGGCCGCCGAGCGTCTTGTGGGTCGTGGAGGTGACCACGTCCGCGTACTCGACCGGGTTGGGGTGCAGACCGGCCGCCACGAGACCCGCGAAGTGGGCCATGTCGACCCACAGGTGCGCGCCGACCTCGTCGGCGATCCGCCGGAACGCCGCGAAGTCCAGCCGGCGCGGGTACGCCGACCAGCCGGCGATGATCACCTTGGGCCGGTTCTCCTTGGCCAGGCGCTCGACCTCGGCCATGTCGACCAGGCCGGCGTCGTCCACGTGGTAGGCGACCACGTTGAACTGCTTGCCGGAGAAGTTCAGGCGCATGCCGTGCGTCAGGTGACCGCCGTGGGCGAGGTCGAGGCCCAGGATCGTGTCACCGGGCTGGGCGATCGCGAACAGCGCGGCCTGGTTCGCGGACGCGCCGGAGTGCGGCTGCACGTTCGCGTACTCCGCGCCGAACAGGTCCTTGACGCGGTCGATGGCGAACTGCTCGGCCACGTCGACGTGCTCGCAGCCGCCGTAGTAGCGGCGGCCGGGGTAGCCCTCGGCGTACTTGTTGGTGAGGACGGAGCCCTGGGCCTCCATGACCGCGACCGGAGCGAAGTTCTCCGAGGCGATCATTTCCAGGGTGGACTGCTGACGGTGGAGCTCGGCGTCGACGGCGGCGGCGACGTCCGGGTCCAGCTCATGGAGAGGGGTGTTCAGAAGCGACATCAGGCGGTCCCTACGGGTCTCTTGGTCAGCTGGCGAAGTCGGTGTACTCGTCGGCGGAGAGCAGGTCCTCCGGCTCGCCGGAAACGCGCACCTTGAACAGCCAGCCGCCCTCGAACGGGGCGGAGTTCACCAGCGACGGGTCGTCCACGACGTCCTGGTTGGCCGCGACGACCTCACCGGTCACCGGGGAGTACAGATCGCTGACGGACTTGGTCGACTCCAGCTCACCACAGGTCTCGCCCGCGGTCACGGTGGCGCCGACCTCGGGGAGCTGCACGTACACGACGTCGCCGAGGGCGTTCGCCGCGTGCTCCGTGATACCGACCGTCGACACGCCGTCCTCGGCGGCCGACAGCCACTCGTGCTCCTTGCTGTAGCGCAGCTGCTGGGGGTTGCTCATGACCTGAATTCTCCTGTACGCGGGGGAGTGCTGGTGAACGGGGCTGTTGTGCGGGGGGTCACGTCCGGGGACCGGAACGTCACTTCTGGCGCTTGTAGAACGGCAGCGCCACGACCTCGTACGGCTCGTGGGTACCGCGGATGTCCACCCCGACACCCGGGGTGCCGGGCGCGGCGTGCGCCGCGTCCACGTACGCCATGGCGATCGGCCTGCCCAGCGTGGGGGAGGGCGCGCCGGAGGTGACCTCGCCGATCACCCGGCCGTCCGCGACCACCTGCATGCCCGCGCGCGGCACCCGGCGCCCCTCGGCGATCAGGCCGACCAGCTTGCGCGGAGGGCTGGCGACGGCGCGCTCGGCGGCGGCCTCCAGGGCCGCACGGCCGACGAAATCACCCTCCTTCTCGAACTTGACCACCCGGCCGAGCCCCGCGTCGAAGGGGGTCAGCCCCGTGGTCAGCTCGTGCCCGTACAGCGGCATGCCCGCCTCCAGGCGCAGCGTGTCGCGGCAGGAGAGCCCGCAGGGGATCAGGCCGACGTCCCGGCCCGCCTCGGTCAGCGCCTGCCAGAGCCGCTCGGCGTGGAGCGGCTCGACGAAGAGCTCGAAGCCGTCCTCGCCGGTGTAGCCGGTGCGGGCGATGAGGGCGGGCACGCCCGCGACGGTGCCCGGCAGGCCGGCGTAGTACTTCAGACCGTCGAGGTCCGCGTCGGTGAGCGACTTCAGGATGCCGGGGGACTCCGGGCCCTGGACGGCGAGCAGCGCGTACGCGTCGCGGTCGTCGCGGACGACGGCGTCGAAGCCGGCGGCCCGCTCGGTCAGGGCGTCGAGCACCGTCTGGGCGTTGCCCGCGTTCGCGACGACCATGTACTCCGGGGCGCCGGACTCGCCCAGCCGGTAGACGATCAGGTCGTCGAGGATCCCGCCGTCCTCCTGGCAGATCATGGTGTAGCGGGCCCGGCCGGGGCCGATCGAGCCGATGTTGCCCACCAGGGCGTGGTCGAGGAGGGCCGCCGCCTGCGGGCCGGTGACGGTGATCTCACCCATGTGGGACAGGTCGAAGAGGCCCGCCCTGGTGCGTACGGCGTTGTGCTCGTCCCGCTCGCTCGCGTACCGGAGCGGCATGTCCCAGCCGGCGAAGTCGGTCATGGTCGCGCCCAGCGAACGATGCAGGGCGTCGAGGGCGGTCAGACGGGGGGCAGTGCTCATGGATGTGGCTCCCGGGTCCCAGGACATGGCTGGCGAGGACGATCCTCCCCATCTGTCATCGGAACCTGAGAGGTTCGCCGAGAGTGCCCGGGCGGGCTCGGCTTGCACCTTGGGTGGAGCCGCCGCGGCGGCTCGCTTTTCAGATCTGCCTCATCCACGCGGTACGGGGCCTGAGAGATTCAAGGGAGGGACTTGCTCCTTCGGCGCCCGGGGCGTGCCCCGGGACTCTCCCGCGCGGATTCAAGCGGCCGGTATGAGGTTGTGGGCCAGTCGCACGACTGTGCTGCTCTTGGCGCGCACATCATTGCACGAGGGGTGTCCCCGGCAAATCGCTTGTGCCTCATTACCCTTTCTTTACACTTCTTGGGCAAGGGTCGGGGAAGCCGAGCCCGAGCAGGGGGAGAAGCGATGACGTTGCAGCGGACCGGTGTCTACGCCACGACCGCGGGAGTGCCCGCCCGGCCCGCCCGGCCCCGCCTGCGCGCCCGGCGGCGCGCCGCCGCCCCGGTCCTGCGGGACCTGCGGGAGCGGGCCGGGCGCTGCCCCCGGACGCTGTCCTTCGCCGCCGGTGACCTGGTGGTCGTCTCCGGACTGCCCGGAAGCGGCAAGTCCACCCTGATCCGCCGGGCCGCCGCGGGCCTCGGCATCGACTCCCAGGACGCCCGCGAGCGCTGGGACGCGCGGATGCCGGCCTTCCTGCCGTACGCGGTCTACCGCCCCCTGGTCCGCGTCTCGCACTACGCGGGGCTGTGGCGCCGGCTGCGCTCCGGGGCGAGCCTCGTCGTCCACGACTGCGGCACACAGGCCTGGGTGCGCCGCTGGCTGGCCCGCGAGGCCCGGCGCCGCGGCCGCGCCCTGCACCTGGTCCTGCTGGACGTCACGGCCCACGAGGCCCGGGCGGGGCAGCGGGAGCGGGGGCGGGGCGTCTCGGGGTACGCCTTCGCCCGGCACCGCAGAGCGGTGGGCAGACTGGTGCGGGACGCCGAGCAGGGCGTCCTGCCGGGCGGCTGCGCCTCCGCGGTGCTCCTGGACCGCCCCGCGGCCGGCGTCCTGACGCGCATCGGCTTTCCGTAGTCCGGCGCGTTAGGGTGCTGCGGCAAGCACAGGGGGTGCCGCGCGGCGAAGCGGGCCGGGCGGCGCGGAGGGAGGAGGACCAGTGGACGCAGTGGTCACCGCATGGCCGGGCAACGAGCTCGAAGAGGTCCTGACCGCCTCGCTCGGCAACCCCGGATCCGGCGCACGGCTCGTCGAGGTGCTGGGCCGCAGCCGCGTCTGGGTCCCCCTGCCCAACGGCGGCGGGCCCGACAGCCCCAGCCTGGACCTGCCCACCCTGGAGATCGACGGCCTGCCCTACGTACCGGTCTTCAGCTCCCGGCAGCAGTTCGAGCACTGCGTGGGCGCCCATACGCCCTTCACCGTCGCCCCGGCCGTCGAGTTCGCCCGCGGGCTCCCGCCGCAGCTGGGCATCGCCGTGAACCCCGGCGGCGCCGTCGGGGCCCCGCTGCCGCCGCCCGCCGTGGCCGAGCTGTGCCGGGCCGGCCGCACCCCGCTGGACGGGGCGGCGAGCGGCGCCCGTGTGCGGCTCTTCGAGCCCGACTGGCAGGACGACCCGGTGGACTTCCTGGCGGCCGCGGCGGAGGAGTTCCAGGCCGCCGGCACGGTCCTCACCGCCCGCCGCGCCCTCGCGAGCATCGAGGGCGGGAGCCCGACGCTGTTCATCGGCGTCCAGCTCTCCTCCTGGGAGGGCGTCGACCGTGACGTACCGATGGACGCCCTCGGCCGGGCGCTCGGCCGGGGCGGTCCTGCCCAGGTGCCGTGGCCGGTCAACCTGGTCCTGCTCGACATCGCGCAGGATCCGGTGGGCGACTGGATGCTGGCGAAGGTACGGCCGTTCTACCAGCGGTAGGACGTACGGGGAACGAGTCCGTGGCGGGCCCGGCCGCTTAAGCTGGTCCGGTGGACGTAAGAGGGGCGGGGACCAGGGTGAGTGCGTCAGGCACCGGGGCGGCCGGACAGGTCGAGCACAAGCTGCGCCAGGTGACCCCCGGGCGGTACGACGCGTACGAGGCGTTGCTGCACGCCCTCGCCGACGGCCCGGTGTGGATGCTGCTCTGGCACGGCCAGGCCGGTTCGCCCGACGCGCAGTACGGGAACATGGAGGTCGACGGCCTGGGCTACGCCCCCTGCGTCACCTCCGCCCAGGAGCTCGCCGCCTCCGGCTGGAACCGCGCCCACGAGGTGATCACCGGCCGCGACATCGCCCGCGCCCTCTACCCGGACCGCTGGGGCATCTGGCTCAATCCGCACGCCCCCGGCGGCGGCGTCGGCATCCCGTGGCCCGACCTGCGCCGGATCGCCACCGGTCTCGACCGGATGCCCGCCGGGCCGCTGCGGCTGTCCGAACCGGCGATCCAGATCCCGCAGTTCTACGCCCAGCTCACGCAGAACGCCCACCGCACGCCCGCCGTCCGGGCGCTGCGCCGCGCCTGGGTGCAGCCGGCCCTCGGCTCCCCGTACCTCGCCATCGGCCTTGACCTGTACGACACCGGCCAGGCGTCCGTCGACGCGGTGCGCGCGATGATGCAGCAGTCGATCGGGGCCGTCCCCGACGGCCTGCCCGTCTCGACGGTCGCGATGTCCGACGAGTACGACCCGGTGACGATGTGGCTGCGGGCCAACACCCGGCCCTTCTACGACCGGGAGGCGCACGCCACGGCCCCGGTCGTGCCCGCCGCCGGGTACGGGTACCCGCCGGCCCGCGGCGCGTACTGACCGGGCGCGTACCGGCAGGGCGCCTGACGCCCGGCGGGTGACGTCCGGCCGCCGGGGGGACCGCCCGGCCCGGCGCCGCGCCTCCTGACGCCGCGCGGTGCGAGCCCGTCCCGCCCCTCCGTCGGGTTCCGGCCACCGCCACCCCATGGCGCGCCCCCCCGCGCCCCGTGCTCTCCGCTGTCCCGCGGGCCTTCCACGCACGCGGGCCTTCCTCCGCACGCGCGCCCCCCGGCGGCGCCCGAGGGATCGTCGAGCCCGCCGACCGCGCGGGCCGGCGCCGCCACCGATGCCCGTGCGCTGCGTGAACCGTCGGTGGGCACAGTGACTTGACCGCCCTGGTGGCGTTTTCGTGCCAGGTGCCCGGGTCTGATGTCACCTGATGAGACAAGTACGGCACATCTACGCGCGTACCCCTTAGGACGCAACTGCCCCACGTCCGGCCCGCGTTCACGGACGTTCGGATAACGGAACTCCCCAGACAGCATCACGTTTGCGCATCCATTCCCCGTCAAGTCTGGTAACGGATCGCAACCGCGTTGAAGACTCCCGCTCCAAGGGGTGGATTCGCCCCTGCGTGCGACTGAGTACGACGGACGGAACACGCCGCCACGAGCGGCAAGTGCGGGCCGGCCACCGCCGGTTGAGAGGGGTCCCTGCCAGATGACGGCACCACTGCACGAGCCGACTGCGGAAGCCGCCCCGAGCGCCGCCGCGGAAGCGGCAGGCGTCTCCGAGGGAAAGCAGGTGCAGGGCCGCTCTCCCGGCCGTATCGCCTGGGAGCGCCTCAAGAGCGACAAACTGGCTCTCGCCGGTGGCGCCGTGGTGCTCTTCCTGATCGTGGTGGCGCTCCTCGCGCCGGTGATCACCGCGCTCGTCGGCCAGTCGCCCGACGAGCACCACGAAGACCTCATCGACCCGCTCTTCTCGACCCCCATCGGGTCCTTCGGCGGCGTCAGCGGTGAGCACTGGTTCGGCATCGAGCCGGTCAACGGCCGCGACGTGTTCGCCCGCATCGTCTACGGTGCCCGGATCTCCCTGCTGGTCGGCTTCCTGTCGGCCGTCGTCGCCGTCGTCCTCGGCACCGTCCTCGGCATCCTCGCGGGCTTCTTCGGCGGATGGGTGGACGCCACCATCAGCCGTGTGATGGACATGCTGCTGTCGTTCCCGCAGCTGCTCTTCATCATCGCGCTGGTCTCCGTCATGCCGAACGAACTGCTCGGTCTCACCGGCACCAGCGTGCGCGTGATGGTGATGATCCTCGTGATCGGCTTCTTCGGCTGGCCGTACATCGGCCGTGTGGTGCGCGGCCAGACCCTCTCGCTGCGCGAGCGGGAGTACGTGGAGGCGGCCCGCAGTCTCGGAGCGGGACGCACCTACATCCTCGTCAAGGAGCTGCTCCCCAACCTCGTCGCGCCGATCGTCGTGTACACGACGATGATGATCCCCACCAACATCCTCACGGAGGCCGCGCTCAGCTTCCTCGGTGTGGGCGTCAAGCCGCCCACCGCCTCCTGGGGGGACATGCTCTCCGACGCGGTGGACTACTTCGACGCGGACCCGATGTTCATGGTGATCCCGGGTCTGGCCATCTTCATCACCGTGCTCTCCTTCAACCTCTTCGGCGACGGCGTACGCGATGCGCTCGACCCGAAGGGCTCGCGCTGAACTGCCGTACCCCCAAGCCCTGTTATCCGCAGGCCGCTACTCACACGGAGGATCCGAGATCGTGACTACCCAACCCACTTCAGGGCGGCGCAAGCAGGCCGTGGCAGCTGCTGCCGTGGTCGCGGCGCTGCTGACCACGGCAGCGTGCGGCGGCGGTGGCGGCAATGGTGACAAGAAGGGCGCGGCCGGCTTCGACGCGGCCAACAACAAGGTCGCCAACGCGTCGGACAAGAAGGGCGGCACGCTGAAGTTCGCCGGCGCCCAGGACGCCGACTCGTGGGACACCACGCGCGGCTACTACGGCTTCGCCTGGAACTTCATGCGCTACTACAGCCGCCAGCTGGTCACCTTCAAGACCGAGCCGGGCAAGGCCGGTACGGAGCTCACCCCCGACCTCGCCACGGCACGGGCCGAGATCTCGCCCGACGGCAAGACGTACAAGTACACCCTGCGTGAGGGCTCGACCTGGGAGGACGGCAAGCCGATCACCTCCCAGGACATCAAGTACGGCATCGAGCGCCAGTGGGCACAGGACGTGCTCTCCGGCGGTCCGGTCTACCTCCGGGACATCCTCGACCCGAAGAAGGAGTACCCCGGCCCGTACAAGGACACCGCGCCGGACAAGCTGGGCCTGAAGGCCATCGAGACGCCGGACGCGAAGACCATCATCTTCAAGCTCCCCTCGCCCAACAGCGACTTCGAGGACATCCTCGCGCTCACCTCGTCCTCGCCGGTGCGCCAGGACATGGACACCAAGTCGAAGTACGGCCTCAAGCCGTTCTCCTCGGGCCCGTACAAGTTCGCGTCGTACACGCCGAACAAGTCGCTGGAGCTGGTCCGCAACACCAACTGGAAGCAGTCCTCGGACCCGGTCCGCAAGGCGCTCCCGGACAAGATCTCGCTGACGCTGTTCTCCAACGCCAACGAGATGGACAACCGCCTGATCAACGGCGACTACCACCTCGACATCAACCAGACCGGCATGTCCCCGCAGGGCCGCACCAAGGCGCTGAAGGAGCACAAGGGCAATCTGGACAACCCGGTCTCCGGCTTCATCCGCTACGCGGTCTTCCCGCAGACGGTCGAGCCGTTCAACAACATCGAGTGCCGCAAGGCCGTCATCTACGGCTCCGACCACAAGTCGCTGCAGACCGCGCGCGGCGGCCCGGTGGCCGGCGGCGACATCGGCACCAACATGCTGCCGCCGTCCGTGCCGGGCTCCGAGGGCCAGAAGTACGACCCGTGGGAGCTGACGAAGAACGACGGCGCGGCGGACGTCACCAAGGCGAAGGCCGCCCTGAAGGCCTGCGGCAAGCCGAACGGCTTCAAGACCACCATCGCGGTCCGCAACAACAAGCCGGTCGAGGTGGCCACCGCCGAGTCGATGCAGGCGTCGCTGAAGAAGGTCGGCATCGAGGTCGACATCGACAAGTACGACGGCTCGCAGACCTCCGGCATCATCGGCAACCCGTCGGTCGTCAAGAGCAAGAACTACGGCATCATCATCATGGGCTGGGGCCCGGACTTCCCGTCCGTGCAGGGCTACGGCCAGCCGCTGTGGGACAGCTCCTACATCCTCGAGAGCGGCAACAACAACTTCGGGATGATCAAGAACCCGGCGATCGACAAGGCCTTCGACGACTACGCCGTCGAGCTGGACGACGCGAAGAAGGAACAGCTCGCCAAGGACATCAACCACAAGGTGATGGAGGGCGCGCACTACCTGCCCTTCGTCTTCGAGAAGTTCGTCAACTGGCGCTCGCCCCAGCTCACCAACGTCTACACGACGGACGCGTACAGCGGTCAGTACGACTTCACCAGCCTGGGTCTGAAGTAATCACCACCGGCACACCCGCCACACGGTACGAAAGGCAGGTGAAGGCCGGAGCGGTCTGACCGCGGGCCACCGGACGACCTCCGGCGGCCCGCGGCCCCCGCTGGGCCGAGAGCAGTGCTCGCATACCTCATCAGGCGGCTCTTCGCCGCCGCAGTGATGCTGGTGGTCATCATCCTGGTGGTCTTCGGCATCTTCTTCCTCATCCCCTCGTGGACGGGCGTCGACCCGGCCACGATGTACGTCGGCAAGCAGTCCGACGCCGCGGCCGTCGAGGCGGTCCGGCAGAAGCTGCAACTGGGCGAACCCATCTACGTCCAGGCGCTGGAGTTCTTCAAGGGCCTGTTCGTGGGACGTACGTACTCCTCCGGCGGCGACGTGACGCACTGCGCGTCCCCCTGCTTCGGCTACTCGTTCCGCAGCGAGCAGGCCATCTGGCCGCTGATCACGGACCGCCTGCCGGTGACCCTGACGCTGGCGCTCGGCGCGGCCGTGCTCTGGCTGCTGCTCGGCGTCTCCGCGGGCGTGCTCTCCGCGCTGAAGCGGGGCTCCCTGTGGGACCGCTCGGTGATGACGATCGCGCTCTCCGGCGTGTCGCTGCCGATCTACTTCACCGCCATGATCTCGCTGGCGGTCTTCACCTACGGCCTCGGTGTGATCGACGGCCAGTACATGGCGATCGGCGAGGGTGTCGGCGGCTGGCTCCAGGGCATGATCCTGCCCTGGGTGACCCTCGCCTTCCTGTACGCGGCGATGTACGCGCGCATCACCCGGGCCACCATGCTGGAGGTGATGGGCGAGGACTACATCCGTACCGCCCGCGCCAAGGGCCTGAGGGAACCGGTCGTGATCGGCAAGCACGCGATGCGCTCGACCATGACGCCGATCCTGACCATGCTCGGCATGGACCTCGGCGCCCTGATCGGCGGAGCCATCCTCACCGAGACCGCCTTCAACCTGCCGGGTCTCGGCCAGGCCGTCCTCAAGGCGATCGGCGAGCGGGATCTGCCGATCATCGTCGGTGTCACCCTCATCACCTCCCTCGCGGTGATCGTCGCGAACCTCGTCGTGGACATCCTGTACGCCGCGATCGACCCCCGAGTGAGGCTCGCATGACAGAGATCGGCAAGACCGGAGCAGCGGTCGGCGAACCGGTGTCCGCCGCGTCCGCCCCTTCCTCCGCGCCCTCCGCGCCCTCCGCGCCCTCCGCGTTTCTGGACGTCCGCGACCTGAAGGTCCACTTCCCCACCGACGACGGGCTGGTGAAGTCGGTCGACGGGCTCAGCTTCACGCTGGAGAAGGGCAAGACCCTCGGCATCGTGGGTGAGTCCGGCTCCGGCAAGTCGGTGACGTCGCTCGGCATCATGGGCCTGCACACCGCCGGCCAGTACGGCAGGCGCAAGGCACAGATATCCGGCGAGATCTGGCTGGACGGCCAGGAGCTGCTCTCGGCCGACCCGGACAAGGTGCGCGAGCTGCGCGGCCGCGAGATGGCGATGATCTTCCAGGATCCGCTGTCGGCGCTGCACCCGTACTACACGATCGGCAAGCAGATCGTGGAGGCGTACCGGATCCACAACGACGTGGACAAGAAGACCGCGCGCCGCCGGGCCGTCGAGATGCTCGACCGGGTCGGCATCCCGCAGCCCGACAAGCGTGTGGACAGCTACCCGCACGAGTTCTCCGGCGGTATGCGCCAGCGCGCGATGATCGCGATGGCGCTGGTCAACAACCCCGAACTGCTCATCGCGGACGAGCCGACCACCGCGCTCGACGTCACCGTCCAGGCGCAGATCCTCGACCTGATCCGGGACCTGCAGAAGGAGTTCGGCTCGGCGGTCATCATCATCACCCACGACCTGGGCGTCGTCGCAGAACTCGCCGACGACCTGCTGGTGATGTACGGCGGGCGCTGTGTCGAGCGCGGGCCGGCCGAGGAGGTCTTCTACCAGCCTCGGCACCCGTACACCTGGGGCCTGCTCGGCTCCATGCCGCGGCTCGACCGTGACCAGACCGAGCGCCTCATCCCGGTCAAGGGGTCCCCGCCGTCACTGATCAACATCCCGTCGGGCTGCGCGTTCAACCCGCGCTGCCCGTACGCCGACGTGCCCAAGGACAACATCACCCGCACGGTCCGTCCCGAGCTCGGTGAGGTCGGCAGCGGGCACTGGGCCGCCTGCCACATGACGCCGGAGCAGCGGGACCGGATCTGGACCGAAGAGATTGCGCCCAAGCTGTGAGCGAGAACGCGAAGGACACAGCCGTGAGCATTCCCGCACAGAGCGGCGGCGGCAGCGGTACGGGTGCCCCGGAGCCCGAGATCCTGCTGAAGGTGACCGGCCTGCAGAAGCACTTCCCCATCCGCGAGGGCCTGCTGAGGCACCGGACCGGAGCGGTGAAGGCCGTCGACGGCATCGACTTCGAGGTGCGCGCGGGGGAGACCCTGGGCGTCGTCGGCGAGTCCGGCTGCGGCAAGTCGACCATGGGCCGGCTGATCACCCGGCTGCTCGAACCGACGGGCGGCACGATCGAGTTCGAGGGCCGCGACATCACCCATCTCGGCGTGGGCGCCATGCGCCCGATGCGCCGCGATGTGCAGATGATCTTCCAGGACCCGTACTCCTCGCTGAACCCGCGCCACACCATCGGGACGATCGTCAGTGCTCCCTTCCGGCTCCAGGGCGTCAAGCCCGAGGGCGGCCTGAAGAAGGAGGTCCAGCGGCTGCTGTCGGTCGTGGGCCTCAACCCGGAGCACTACAACCGCTACCCGCACGAGTTCTCGGGCGGTCAGCGCCAGCGCATCGGCATCGCCCGGGCGCTCGCGCTCAACCCGAGGCTCGTCGTCGCGGACGAGCCGGTCTCGGCGCTGGACGTGTCGATCCAGGCGCAGGTGGTGAACCTGCTCGACGACCTCCAGCAGGAGCTCGGTCTCACGTATGTGATCATCGCGCACGACCTCTCGGTCGTCCGGCACGTCTCGGACCGGATCGCGGTGATGTACCTCGGCAAGATCGTCGAGCTGGCGGACCGCAAGTCGCTGTACGAGGCGCCGATGCACCCGTACACCAAGGCCCTCATGTCGGCGGTGCCGATCCCGGACCCGAGGCGGCGGACGGCCAAGAGCGAGCGCATCCTGCTCAAGGGCGACGTACCGTCGCCGATCTCCCCGCCGAGCGGCTGCCGCTTCCACACGCGCTGCTGGAAGGCGACGGAGATCTGCAAGACGCAGGAGCCACCGCTGCTGGAGCTGCGGCCGGGGCAGCGGGTCGCCTGCCACCACCCGGAGAACGCCCCGGACCAGGCGCCCGGCGAGGAGGTCCTGGCGTCGGCGCGGGAGGCCATCGAGGTCGTGGAGGTGACGGCGAAGTCGGTGGAGTCGGCGCAGTCGGCGCAGTCGGCGGAGAAGGCCGAACCGGCGACCGCCGCGGACCTCCCGGCCGGGGACTCCCGGGCCGCCGAGGAGACCGACGCGGCCGAGGAGACCGACGCGGCCCCCGGGAACGACGGCGGGCCGAAGAAGAAGGTGTGAGCCCGGTCCGCGGACCGGCCGTCGACGCCCCGGAGCCCTCATGGGCCCGGGGCGTCGCCCTTTCCGCCCTGCCGCGGGCGGCACGGGCGGCGCGGGCACGGGAGGCGCGGGAGGCGCGGGAGATGCCGGTGGGCGGGCCGTGCGGGGCACGGGGCGCAGGGCGGGGCGCGGGGCGCGGGGCGGGAGCGCGCCGGGGACGCTGCACAATTGGCCGGTGCTCCAGGATCTGTTCACGCCCTCCGTTCAACACGCGCTCGACATCGTCGGGATCTTCGTCTTCGCGATCTCCGGCGCGCTGCTCGCCGTGCGCAAGAACTTCGACGTCTTCGGCATCGCCGTCCTCGCCGAGGTCACCGCGCTCGGCGGGGGCCTGCTCAGGGACCTGATCATCGGCGCCGTTCCGCCCGCAGCCTTCACCGATCTCGGGTACTTCCTGACGCCCCTGGTCGCCACGGCCCTCGTCTTCTTCCTGCACCCCCAGGTCGAGCGCACCCAGACCGCCGTCAACGTCTTCGACGCCGCCGGGCTCGGCCTCTTCTGCGTCACCGGCACGACGAAGGCGTACGAGTACGGCCTCGGCCTCACCTCCTCGGCCGCGCTGGGTCTCGCCACCGCCGTCGGGGGCGGTGTCCTGCGGGACGTGCTGGCCAACGAGGTGCCCTCGCTGCTGCGCTGGGACCGGGACCTGTACGCCGTGCCCGCCATGGTCGGCGCCATCATGGTGGCGCTGTGCATCCGGTTCGAGATGCTCAACCCGTTCACCAGCGGGATCGCGGTGATGACCGCGTTCGTCCTGCGTCTGCTCGCGATGCGCTTCCACTGGCGGGCGCCCCGGGCCTGGAACCGGCGCTCGGCCGCCACCGAGGAGCAGCTCCCCGGGAAAGCTACCGCTCAGTAATTTTCTGTTGTACGGTCGCCCCATGGACAGCGAGTTCGACCGCGACACGGCGGTGACCCTGCGCGAATCCGGCGTGTACGACGCCGAGCTCTCCGCCGGATGGACGATCATCCAGGCCGTCAACGGCGGCTATCTCCTGGCCCTGCTGGGCCGCGCCCTCGGGGACGCACTGCCGCATCCCGACCCGTTCACGATCTCGGCGCACTACCTGACGCCCTCCGTGCCGGGCCCCGCGGTGATCCGGACCGAGACGGTCCGCACCGGCCGCACGCTCTCCACCGGACAGGCGTCGCTCTTCCAGTACGCCGAGGACGGCAGTGAGGTGGAGCGCATCCGCGTGCTCGCCTCCTACGGCGACCTCGACGCGCTTCCCGACGACGTCCGTACGACGGCCAAGCCCCCGGCCATTCCGCCGATCGAGCACTGCCTCGGCGCGTCGGACGGCCCGGCGCGCATCCCCGGCTCCTCGGCCATCACCGAGCGGCTCGACATCAAGCTCGACCCGGCGACCGTCGGCTGGGCCGTCGGCGCGCCCTCCGGCAAGGGCGAGATGCGCGGCTGGTTCGGCCTGGCCGACGGCCGCGACCCCGACCCGCTGTCCCTGCTGCTCACCGTCGACGCGCTGCCGCCGACCTCGTTCGAGCTCGGCCTCAGCGGCTGGACGCCGACCGTCGAACTCACCGCCCACATCCGGTGCCGCCCGGCCCCCGGCCCGCTCCGGGTCGCCATCACCACCCGCAACCTGGCCGGCGGCTTCCTGGAGGAGGACGCCGAGGTCTGGGACAGCGCGGACCGCCTGGTCGCCCAGTCCCGTCAGCTGGCCCGCGCGCCCCGGGGCTGAACCGGCCGCGTTAGCTTGGCCGGGTGAAGTCCGACCGGCTGCTGTCGATCCTCCTGCTGCTCCAGACCCGTGGACTCGTCCCGGCCGCGGAGCTCGCCGAGCGCCTCGAAGTCTCCGTACGCACCATCTACCGGGACGTCGAGGCGCTCTCCGCGTCCGGGGTGCCGGTCTACGCCGAACGCGGGCGGCACGGCGGGATCGCGCTGCTGCCCGGCTTCCGTACGGATGTGACGGGGCTGACCGCCGACGAGTCGCGCGCCCTGTTCGTTCTCGCCGCCGAGGGCGCCCACGCCGCGCTCGGGCTCGACCGGGCGCTGGGCTCCGCCCTGCGCAAGGTCATGGCCGCACTGCCCGAACCCCACCGTCCGGCCGCCGAGCTGACGAGCCGGCGCATCCTGGTGGACCCCGACCGCTGGATGCGGGGGCCGGGCCCCGCGGTCGACCTGGACACCCTGCACGACGCGGTCTTCGCCGACCGGCGGCTGAGGCTGTGCTACCGGCACAGCGGCACCGAGGGGCCGAGGGCGTACACCGTGGACCCGTACGGCCTGGTGGCCAAGGCCGGCGTCTGGTACCTCGTGGCCGACCACCGGGGTGCGCCCCGGCTCTTCCGGGCCGACCGGGTCGGGAGGGCGACGGTCACGGACGATCCCGTGCGGCGGCGCCCAGGCGTGGAACTGGCCGACGTCTGGGAGGTGCTGCGGCGCCGGGTCGAGCACCGTCCGGCGGGCCTGCGGGTGACGGCCCGGGTGCGCGCCTCCCGTCTGGACCTCTTCCTGCGCCTCCATGGCGGCCTGCTCGTCACCGCCCCCGAACCCGAGGGCGGGGCGGCGGGCGCGCCGGAAGCGGGGGCCCGAGGAGGACCCGGGGGCGGCCCGGTGGACGCCGGCGGATGGACCCGGGTGGAGCTGGCCCTCCCCGATGTGCGCCACGCCCGGGGCCTGTTGGCCCTCGGGGCCCACCTGGAGATCCTCGACCCGCCCGAGGCGCGGGCGGAGCTGGCGGCGATGGCCGCGGCCGTCGTGGAGCTGTACGGCCTCAGTCCAGCCAGTGGCGACGGCCCAAGCTGACCAGTCGCATCCGGCGGCGGGCGTTGCGGGCCACCCGTTCGCGCTCGACGGGATCGGGCCCGGCCGCGAGGAACGCGGAGGCCGTCATCACCATGTGGTCGACGTACAGCCCGGCGAGCATCAGCAGGTCGTCGCGGTCCCAGCCCTCGCTGTCCGGGTGGCGGCCCAGCTCCTCGGCCACCTCCCGGGCGAACCGGTCGAGTTGGCCGCCGATCGCCTCGCGCACGCTCTGTACGCCTCCGTGCCGTTCCCGTGCGATGAAACGGACATGGGCGGGGTACTCGCGTACCAGACCGGCGATCAACTCCACGGTTCCGGTGATGCGTTCGTCCGCGTCGCCGGTCGCCGCCAGGGTGGTGCGGATGGTGCCGTGGAGGCTTCCCAGAGCCTCGTCGACCAGGGCGACCCCCAGGTCCGCGGTATCGCGGAAGTGCCGGTAGAAGGCGGTCGGCGCGATGCCGACGGCGCGGGTCACCTCGCGCAGGCCCAGGCTGCTGAGGCTCTGCTCCTCCAGCAGGCGCAGTGCCGCGTCCAGCAGGGCCTGACGGGTCTTCTGCTTCTGGGCCTGACGGATTCCGGCGGTGTGACTCATGACATTCAGTAAACAACCGTTCTCCGGATTCTTCCAGCATGAGGACGGCTAGACTGGGCAGTCAGTAAACAACTGTTTCCTCAATGAGGGAGGTCGCCCGATGCTCTTCATCGTCGCCGCCCTGCTTCTGCTGGGCGTTGCCCTCGGGACCGTGGCCCATGTGCCGGTTCCCGTCAGCCTGATCGGCGCCGCCGTCATCGGCGCGTGGCTGCTGATCTTCGCCACCCGTGAGCGATTCGGCCGCAAGCGGCACCACCACTGAGGTTCGGAGGAGTCCTGTCATGGAACCCACCACATCCACCCGGCGCCACACGGCCCGTACCGCCGGGCCGCACCTCCCGCGGCACGGCACCGCCCCGGGCCACACGTCCCGCGGCACAGGACCGCACCGCGGCACCGGCCCCCGCCGGAGCGCCGACCCGCGCGACACGGCCGACCCACGCGACACGGCCGGTCGGCGCCCGGCCGAAGCGCCCGGCGCGACGGGTGAGACCGGCCGGCCCGCCGCGACCGGAGCCCCGGACGCCGATGGCCGGCCCGCCGGCGAGCGCCCGGTCGGCCGCCGGGACACCGACGGCATGGCCGTCGCCTCGTTCGTGCTCGGCCTGGTGGGCCTGCTGGTCATGAACATCGTCCTGGGCCCGGTCGCCATCGGACTGGCCGCCATCGCCCTGCGGCGCGGCACCGCGCGCCGTGGCCGCGCCCTGCTCGGCCTCGGCCTGGGCGTCGCCGACCTCGTCGTGCTGGCCGTTCTGGTCTCCGTGGACCACACCTGGTCCTGGAGCATCACCTGACCCGGACGGCGCTCGCGCCCCGCCGGGCAGGGCCGGCCCGGTGGCCGTCGGCGGTGCGCGGGACACGGCGGCCACGGCCGGTGCCGCGGGGGCGCAAGGACCCGCACGGCACGGCGGGCGGGTCGCCGGGTCACCGCCCCGCCGGGAGACCTTCCCGGTGCTCGTAGAATCAGGGCACCATGGCTTACCTCGACCACGCCGCGACCACTCCGATGCTCCCGGAGGCGATCGAGGCGATGACCGCCCAGCTCGCCGTCACCGGCAACGCGTCCTCACTGCACGCCGCCGGGCGACGCGCCCGCCGTGCCGTCGAGGAGGCCCGGGAGACCCTCGCCGAAGCGCTCGGCGCACGCCCCAGCGAGGTCGTCCTCACCTCGGGCGGCACCGAGGCGGACAACCTGGCCGTCAAGGGCCTCTACTGGGCCCGCAGGGACGCCGACCCGCGCCGCGTGCGGGTGCTGGCCAGCCCCGTGGAGCATCACGCCGTCCTCGACGCCGTGCACTGGCTGGGCGACCACGAGGGCGCGACCGTCGAGTACCTGCCCGTCGACCCGTTCGGGCGCGTGCACCCCGACGCGCTCCGCACCGCCATCGCGCGGGACCCGGGGAGCGTGGCCCTGGCCACCGTCATGTGGGCCAACAACGAGATCGGCACCGTCATGCCGATCCATGAACTCGCCGCCGTCGCGCGGGAGTACGACGTGCCGCTGCACGCCGACGCCGTCCAGGCCGTCGGCCAGCTCCCGGTCGCCTTCGCCGGCTCGGGGCTCGCCGCCATGACCGTCTCGGGCCACAAGACCGGCGGCCCCTACGGCATCGGGGCGCTGCTGCTGGGCCGCGAGTACACCCCCGTACCGGTGCTGCACGGAGGCGGACAGGAACGCCATGTGCGCTCCGGCACCCTCGACGTCCCGGCAGTCGCGGCGTTCGCCGTCGCGGCGCGGCTGGCCGCGGAGCGCCGCGAGGAGTTCGTACGCGATGTGGGAGCCCTGCGCGACCGGCTGATCGACGCCGTCCGCGACGCCGTTCCGGACGCCGTCCTCGGCGGGGACCCCGAGCACCGGCTCCCCGCCAACGCCCACTTCGCCTTCCCCGGCTGCGAGGGCGACTCGCTCCTCCTGCTGCTGGACGCCCAGGGCATCGAGTGCTCGACCGGCTCCGCCTGCACGGCCGGGATCGCCCAGCCCAGCCACGTCCTGCTGGCCACCGGCACCGACCCCGACCTGGCGCGCGGCACCCTGCGCTTCTCGCTCGGCCACACCTCCACGGCCGCGGACGTCGAGGCCGTCGCCAAGGCCATCGGCCCGGCCGTCGAACGCGCCAGGACGGCCGGGCTCACCTGAAGTCCTGCCCGGTCCCACCAGTGCCGGTGCCCGGGCCGGCACCGGCGGCCGCTCCCGCGCCCCGGTGCCGCCCGCCGCCGGTCAGCTCTCCGCCGCCTTCGGCGAGGGCACCGAGACGGACCGTACGAGATTCATGTACCGGTCCCAGTCCCAGTGCGGTCCCGGGTCCGTGTGGTCCGTGCCCTCGACCTCGACGTGGCCGATGATGTGCTCCCGGTCCACGGGTATGCCGTACCGCGCGCATATGCCCGCCGTCAGCCGGGCCGACGCCGCGTACATCGCCGGTGTGAAGTCCTGCGGACGGTCCACGAAGCCCTCGTGCTCGATGCCGATGCTGCGCTCGTTCATGTCCCGGTCGCCCGCGTGGAAGGCCACGTCCAGTTCGCGGATCATCTGCGCGATGTGCCCGTCCTTGCGTACGACGTAGTGCGTCGCCGCCCCGTGCCCCGGGTTCTTGAAGACCTTCAGCGCGGTCGGGTAGCTGCCCTGCACGACGTGGATGACGACCCGGTCGATGGTGTAGTCGTCCGGACGGTCCGCCCGCCGCCAGTTCGCGCGTGCCGCCGCCGACCACTCGGCGCCCCGGTGGTCCAGCTCCCCCTCCACCCGCTTCTTCTCCATGCCCGGCAGCCGCCACCAGACACGGCGGACCTCGTCCCGGACCACCACGGCCGTGCCCACCACGGCCGCCCCGCCGCCGATCAGCACCGCGCGCCGGCCTATGCCGCGGCTCTTCCCGCTCCGGCCGCCCCGGCCCGTGTGACTTCCCATGTGATCGTGAACGCGTACTCACGCGACTGCGGTTCCCGCGGGCCCGTACTCTGGTAGGGCTATGACTCAGACTCCCCAGCGCCCCCTCCGTGTGCTCGCCGCCATGTCGGGCGGTGTGGACTCCGCCGTCGCCGCCGCCCGTGCCGCCGAAGCCGGGCACGACGTCACCGGGGTACACCTGGCCCTCTCCGCCAACCCGCAGTCGTTCCGTACCGGTGCGCGCGGCTGCTGCACCATCGAGGACTCGCGCGACGCGCGCCGCGCGGCCGATGTGATCGGCATCCCGTTCTACGTGTGGGACCTGGCCGAGCGGTTCCGCGAGGACGTCGTCGACGACTTCGTCGCCGAGTACGAGGCGGGTCGCACCCCCAACCCGTGCCTGCGCTGCAACGAGAAGATCAAGTTCGCCGCGCTGCTGGACAAGGCGCTGGCCCTCGGCTTCGACGCCGTCTGCACCGGCCACTACGCCACCGTGGTCCTCCGGGAGGACGGCTCGCGCGAGCTGCACCGCGCCTCGGACATGGCCAAGGACCAGTCGTACGTCCTCGGCGTCCTGGACGAGAAGCAGCTCGCCCACGCGATGTTCCCGCTGGGCGACACCCTCACCACCAAGGACGAGATCCGCGCCGAGGCCGAGGCCCGCGGCCTGGCCGTCGCCAAGAAGCCCGACAGCCACGACATCTGCTTCATCGCCGACGGCGACACCCAGGGCTTCCTCGCCTCCCGCCTGGGCCGGGCCGAGGGCGACATCGTCGACGAGGCCGGCCGGAAGGTCGGCACCCACGAGGGCGCGTACGGCTTCACCATCGGGCAGCGCAAGGGACTGCGCATCGGCCACCCGGCCGCGGACGGCAAGCCGCGCTACGTCCTGGACATCTCCCCCGTGAACAACACGGTCACCGTCGGCCCCGTCGAGGCGCTCGACGTCACCGCCCTCACCGCGATCAAGCCCCGCTGGTGCGGCACGGCGCCGTCCGGCCCGGGCACGTACACCGCGCAGCTGAGGGCCCACGGCGGCGAGACGGAGGTGACCGCCGCCCTGGAGGACGGCGAACTGCGCGTCACCTTCACCGAGCCGGTACGCGGTGTGGCGCCCGGCCAGGCGATCGTGCTGTACGACGGCACACGCGTGGTCGGCTCGGCGACGATCGCGACGACGCGGCGGGCGGCCGCGGCCGCGGTCTGACCGGGACCGCCCGGCCCCCGGGCCGGGCGGCCCCCGCCCGCGTCGCTCGTACGTGACGGGGGTGCCGTCCTTCGAGGGCATCCGGCCCCCGGTCCTGTCCGGTGTCCGGTTCCCATGACCCGTGCCGATACGGACCGGCGTCCGCGCCGGAACGCATCGCTCCGGAGCGGGAATCGCTCAGTCCTCTTCCGCGACGGTCTCGGCCGCGTAGAAGCAGAAGTGCCCCGTGATGGCGGCGACCTCCGGCTTCGGCTCCGGGTACGCCCACACGACGTCGAGCCCGTCGGCGGCGTCCTTCACGGACCAGTAGGAGGCCGCGCCCTTGAACGGGCAGTGCGTCCGGGTCGCGGACTCGGTCAGCAGCTCCGTCCTGACGTCGTCGGGCGGCAGGTAGTACCGGACCGGGCAGCCCGCCTCCCGCAGTACCAGGGGGCGCCGGCTCTCGGCGATCAGACGCCCTTCAAGGACGACCCGTACATGCTCGGTGCCGGGCTCGACGGTGATGCGGTGTCCTGTGGCCATACCCTGCTTCAACGACGCCGGCCGCCGGCCGATTCCCCGTACCGTGGGCGCATGAACATCTGTGTCTTCCTCTCCGCGGCCGACCTCGACGAGCGCTACACCGGACCCGCCCGGGAGTTCGCCGAACTGCTCGGCAAGGGCGGTCACACCCTGGTCTGGGGCGGCTCCGACGTCGGTCTGATGAAGGTCGTGGCGGACGGCGTCCAGGAGGCGGGGGGCCGGCTCGTCGGCGTCTCGGTCGACTTCCTGGCCGCCAAGGCCCGGCCCGGCGCGGACGAGATGATCGTCACCAAGGACCTCGCCGAACGCAAGGCGCAGCTGCTGGCCAGGTCCGACGCGATCGTCATCATGGTCGGCGGGACCGGCACCCTCGACGAGGCCACCGAGATCCTGGAGCTGAAGAAGCACGGCCTCACCACCAAGCCGGTGGTGCTGCTCAACACGGCGGGCTTCTACGACGGCCTGAAGCAGCAGTTCCGGCGCATGGAGACGGAAGGCTTCCTGCCGGTTCCCCTCACCGAGCTCGTCTTCTTCGCGGAGGACGGCGTGGCGGCGCTGGCCTACCTTGAGGAGAGCATGGGCGTCCGGTAGGCCGCCAGGAGTGCGAGCATGGCCCGTATGGCTACTCACATGATCACCGGGGCGGGCTCCGGCATCGGCGCGGCCGTCGCGCGCCGCCTGCACGAGCGGGGCGACGAACTCGTGCTGCTGGCCCGCGACGCGGGCCGCGCCAAGGAGCTCGCCGGCGCGTTTCCCGGCGCCCGTACGCTCGTCGGCGACCTCGCCAACCCCGACCGGCTCTCCTGGGCCTTCTCCCACCAGCCCCTGCCGGACCGGATCGACTCGCTGGTGCACAGCGCCGGCGTGGTCGACCTCGGCCCCGTCGGCGAGCTGACCACCAGGGCCTGGCGCGGCCAGCTGGAGGTCAACCTCATCGCCCCGGCCGAGCTGACCCGGCTCTTCCTGCCCCAACTGCGGACCGCGCGGGGGCACGTCGTCTTCGTCAACTCCGGCGCCGGCCTCAACGCACACGCGGAGTGGTCCGCCTACGCCGCCTCCAAGCACGGTCTGAAGGCGCTCGCCGACTCGCTGCGCGCGGAGGAGCACGGCAACGGCGTACGCGTCACCTCGGTCTACCCGGGGCGCACGGCCAGCCCGATGCAGGCGAAGGTCCACTCCCAGGAGGGCAAGGAGTACGACGCGTCCCGCTGGATCGATCCGGAGTCGGTCGCCACGGCGATCCTCGCCTCCATCGACCTGCCGCGTGACGCCGAGGTCAACGACCTGACGGTACGGCCGGGACACTGAGGTCCCGGCCGGGTCGCCCCGTGCCGGCACGTACGCTTCCCGGGTGAGCGAGAAGAACGAGTTCAGCTGGGGCCCCGCCACCGGTGTCGGGTCGATGCCGGGCGGCGACGCGCGCGAGGCCGCCAAGACCGTCGCAGGTTCCTTCGAGGACTTCCCCCACCTTCCGGAGCTGCCCGCACGCGGACCGGGCGCCGACATGACCGGGCGGACCATCGGACTGCTCGTCGACATGTACGGGCACGTCGAGCCGAGCGGCTGGCGGGTCGGCGACCGCCCCGGCCGCGACACCCGGCGAGCCAGGTCCTGGCTGGGGGAGGACCTCGACGCCCTGGAGGAGTACACCCAGGGGTACGAGGGCCCGCTGAAGGTCCAGGCCGTCGGCCCGTGGACGCTGGCCGCCGCGCTGGAGCTGCGGGGCGGCGAGGCCGCGCTGGGCGACCCGGGGGCCTGCCGGGACCTGACGGCGTCGCTGGCCGAGGGGGTGCGTGAACACCTCTCGGAGGTACGGCGCCGGGTGCCGGGGGCGCGGGTGGTGCTCCAGCTCGACGAGCCGTCCCTCACCGCCGTGCTGCGCGGGCAGGTCAGGACGGCGAGCGGTTACCGGACCCACCGTGCCGTGGACCGTCAGGTGGTGGAGAGCGCGCTGCGGGACGTGATCGCGGTGAACGAGGGCCACGGGCCGGTGATCGTGCACTCGTGCGCGCCGGACGTGCCGTTCGCCCTGCTGCGCCGGGCCGGCGTGGCGGGCATCTCGTTCGATTTCGGCCTGCTCACCGAGCGTGACGAGGAAGCGATCGGTGAGGCGGTGGAAGGCGGTACGAAGCTCTTCGCGGGCGTCGTCGGCTCCACCGACGGCCCGTTGTCGGACCCTGCCGGTAGCGTCATGGGTGTCAGGACGCTGTGGCGCAGGCTGGGGCTGAATCCGGGGACTCTCGCCGAGTCCGTGGTGATCACTCCGACGTGCGGGCTGGCGGGCGCTTCGCCCGCGTATGCCCGTGCGGCGCTCGCCCACGCCGGCCGGGCGGCGAGATCGCTCGCGGAGAACCCAGAGTAACGGAGGAATGACGGTGGCTGTCGAACAGCATGACGTGGTGCCCGCGGAGGCACGGGAGAAGCACGCGCAGCTGGCCGAGCAGGTCGAGGAGCACCGCTTCCGGTACTACGTGAAGGACCGGCCGATCGTCAGCGACGGCGAGTTCGACAGGCTGCTGCGCGAGCTGGAGGCGCTGGAGGAGGAGCACCCCGAGCTGCGCACCCCCGACTCGCCGACGCAGAAGGTGGCCGGGGCGTACGCGACGGAGTTCACCGCGGTCGAGCACCGCGAGCGGATGCTCTCGCTGGACAACGCCTTCGACGACGAGGAGCTGGCGGCCTGGGCGGACCGGGTCGCCAAGGAGGTCGGCACCTCGGCGTACCGCTTCCTGTGCGAGCTGAAGGTCGACGGCCTCGCCGTCAACCTGACGTACGAGAAGGGGCGGCTGACGCGTGCCGCGACCCGGGGCGACGGCCGGACCGGTGAGGACATCACGCCCAACGTCCGCACCATCGCCGACGTCCCCGCCCGGCTGAAGGGCGACCGGATCCCCGACCTCGTCGAGATCCGCGGCGAGGTCTACTTCCCGATGGAGCGGTTCGAGGAGCTGAACGCCCGTCTGGTCGAGGCGGGTGACAAGCCCTTCGCCAACCCGCGCAACGCGGCGGCGGGCTCGCTGCGGCAGAAGGACCCGAAGGTGACCGCCACCCGGCCGCTGCACATGGTGGTCCACGGCATCGGTGCCCGTGACGGGTTCGACATCGACCGCCTCTCCCAGGCGTACGAACTGCTGCGCGAGTGGGGCCTGCCGACCGCCCGGCACAACAAGGTCGTCGACGACCTCGACGGCGTGCGCGGCTTCATCACGTACTTCGGTGAGAACCGGCACTCGGTGGAGCACGAGATCGACGGTGTGGTCGTCAAGCTCGACGACATCCCGCTCCAGGGCCGGCTCGGGTCCACCTCGCGGGCGCCCCGCTGGGCGATCGCCTGGAAGTACGCGCCGGAGGAGGTCAACACCAGGCTGGTCAACATCCGTGTGGGTGTCGGCCGGACCGGCAGGGTGACGCCGTACGCGCAGGTGGAGCCGGTCACGGTCGCCGGTTCGGAGGTCGAGTTCGCCACCCTCCACAACCAGGAGGTGGTGAAGGCCAAGGGCGTGCTCATCGGTGACACGGTGGTGCTGCGCAAGGCGGGTGACGTCATTCCGGAGATCCTCGGGCCGGTCGCGGACCTGCGGGACGGCAGCGAGCGGGAGTTCGTCATGCCGGCCGAGTGCCCCGAGTGCGGTACGGCGCTGCGGCCGATGAAGGAGGGCGACATCGACCTCCGCTGCCCCAACGGCCGCACGTGCCCCGCCCAGTTGCGGGAGCGGCTGTTCTATCTGGCCGGGCGCAAGGCCCTCGACATCGAGAACTTCGGCTATGTCGCGGCGGCCGCGCTGACCAAGCCGCTGGAGCCGGCCGACGCGCCGCTGGTCGACGAGGGCGATCTCTTCGACCTCACCATCGAGCAGCTGCTGCCCATCAAGGCGTACGTCCTCGACCAGGACAGTGGTCTGCCCAAGCGGGACCCGAAAACGGGCGAGGAGAAGGTCGCGACGGTCTTCGCCAACCAGCAGGGCGAGCCCCGGAAGAACGCCCTCGCGATGCTGGAGAACATCGCGGCGGCGAAGGAGCGGCCGCTGGCCCGGATCCTCACCGGTCTGTCGATCCGGCACGTGGGACCGGTGGCCGCGGAGGCGCTGGCCCGCGAGTTCCGCTCGATCGACCGCATCGAGCAGGCCACCGAGGAGGAGCTGGCGGCCGTCGAGGGCGTGGGGCCGACCATCGCGGCCTCCCTCAAGCAGTGGTTCGAGGAGGACTGGCACCGGGAGATCCTGCGCAAGTGGCGGGCGGCCGGGGTCCGGACGGAGGACGAGGGCGGCGGCGAGGACGAGGGGCCCCGCCCGCTGGAGGGGGTCACCGTGGTCGTCACCGGAACGCTGCAGAATCACACACGGGATGGCGCAAAAGAAGCGCTGCAAAGCCGCGGAGCGAAAGTGACCGGTTCCGTTTCGAAGAAAACCGGGTTTGTTGTTGTGGGTGACAACCCGGGATCCAAGTACGACAAGGCGATGCAGTTGAAGGTTCCGGTTCTGAATGAGGACGGCTTTGCCGTGCTGCTCGAACAGGGTGTGGAGGCTGCGCGGGAAGTGGCGGTTCCGGTCGAACAGTAGGGCGAGAAAAGGCAGTCGAAGGTCACCCGTTCAGCGCATACCAGATGGATAAGGGTGGCCGGGTCGCATTCGGGCAAGAGCTGTAGAGCGCTGCCCGTCGGAGCCCTTCGCGGCCTACTGTTGAGACGTGCGCCTGTCGTGCGCGGCCGCAGGGTGTGATTCCGGTCGTGGTGGCATGACAACGGGCCATCGTGGCAACGGCACAGCCGGCTGTGAGAGGGACGGAATGAAACCGACCGAGAGTGCCGCCCCGGTCTTGTGGCCGCGTGCGCACGCGGCCTTCGCGGGCATCGCATCCAGGCTCCCCTCCGTCGTCGTGGCCGTCGCGGGCCTGCTGCTCGCGACCGGGATCTGCCGCGCCGTGCGCGACGGCCACGCCCTCTTCCCCGCCGGCGCCGCGGGCTGGTCGCTCGCCGTGCTCACCGGCATCATCGTCGGCCACCTGGTCGCCCTGGGCCGCGACCGCTGGTGGGGCGGCACGGGCTCCGGCGCCGCCCTCACCCTCGCCGTCCTGCTGCTGTACGGCTGGGTGCCGGCCGGGCTGGTCAGCCTCGCCGTCGTCGTCCTGGTGGGCGCCGCCCGGCGGCACCGCTGGCGCCAGGGGCTGCTGCACGGCGCCGCGGACATCCTCGGGATAGGGGCGGCCGCCCTGGTCCTCGCCGCGTTCGGAGAGGTCCCCTCCGTCGAACAGCCGTGGCGGCCCCTCGAATGGGGCATCGCGGCCGTACCGGAGGTCGCGCTCGCGGCCGCCGCCTATCTGGTGGTGACCCGGCTGCTGCTGTGGTACACCCTGGCGCCGCAGAGCGGCCGGCTGCCCACCGCGGCCCGCACGGCGCTGCTGAGGCAGGGGCTCGTCGCCGTCGCTCTCCTCGGCATCGCGCCGCTCATCTGCGTCGTCGCGGTCTCCCTGCCGGTACTGCTGCCGCTCTTCGCCGTACCGCTGATCGCCCTCGACTCCACGCTCTGGATCGCCCGCGCCCGCGCCGAGGAGCAGCTGCGCGACCCCCTCACCGGCCTGCCCAACCGCCAGTGGCTCCTGGAGCGCACCTGGTCCGCGCTGGAGGAGGCCGAGGGCGAGGGCGCCCGGGCAGCGCTCGTCCTGATCGACCTGGACCGGTTCCGCTCGGTCAACGACACGCTCGGCCATCTCGCGGGCGACCGCCTGCTGCTCCAAATCGCCGACCGGCTCCGACTCGCCCTGCCCCGCGGGGCGGAGGCCGCACGGCTGGGCGGTGACGAGTTCGCCGTCCTGCTGCCGACGGCCGACTCCACCACCAGCGCGCAGCGGATCGCCCGGCACCTGGTGGCGGAGCTCTCCTCCCCCCTCGACCTCGACGGACTCACCCTCGTCCTGGAGGCCAGCGCGGGCGTCGCCGTCTTCCCGGACCACGCGGGCGACGCGGAAGGGCTGCTCCAGCGCGCGGACGTCGCGATGTACCAGGCCAAGCGCGACCGCACCGGCGTCGAGGTGTACGAGTCCAAGCGGGACTCCAACACCCCCGACCGGCTCGGCCTCCTCGGCGATCTGCGCCGCGCCCTGGACGCCGGCGACGTGGAGCTGCACTACCAGCCCAAGGTCCAGTTCGACGGCCGGGTGGCCGGCCTGGAGGCGCTGGTCCGCTGGGTCCACCCGGAGCGCGGCCGGGTCCCCCCGGACGAGTTCATCGCCATCGCCGAGTCCTCGGGCCTGATGCCGCACCTCACGGAGTACGTGCTGGAGACGGCCCTGGGCCAGGTGGCGAAGTGGCGCGCGCAGGGTCTGGAGGTGCCGGTCGCGGTGAACGTCTCCCCGCGCGACGTCCACACCCCGGGCTTCGCGGGCGCGGTCGCCGCGCGGCTGGCCCGCCACGGGGTCCCGCCGGGCTCGCTCCAGCTGGAGATAACGGAACACGTCCTGCTGGAGGACCCGCAGCGCGCCGCGGACACCCTCGCCGGGCTGACCGGCCACGGCGTGAAGATGTCCCTCGACGACTTCGGCACCGGGTACTCCTCCCTGGTCCACCTGCGTCGGCTGCCGGTGAGCGAGCTGAAGATCGACCGCTCGTTCGTCGCCCGCCTCGCCATCGACAACGAGGACGCCGAGATCGTCCGCTGCACGGTCGACCTGGCCCACTCGCTGGGCCTGCTCGTGGTCGCCGAGGGCGTGGAGGACGACGAGACCTGGGAGCGCCTGCGCGACCTGGGCTGTGACGCGGTCCAGGGCTGGCTGGTCGCCGCCGCGATGCCGCCGAGCGAGACGACGGCGTGGCTGCGGGCGCGCGGCGAGCACGGCTGGCACCGCCCCACGGCGGAGCTCCCGCCCGCCCCCACGGACGCGGAACGCCCTTCGCGCGTCGTGAACTGACCGGGCGGCCGGCACGGGGCGGACCGGGGCGTGGGGCCCGCCCGGGAGCCGGGCCTCCAGGAGCCGGGCCTCGCCTCCGGGTGCCGGCCCGCCCGCGTTGCCGTGCCCACGAGCCGCCGGGGCCCCAGCCCCGCTGCCGGACCGCCGGGGCGGGGTGCGCCGCGCCGCGCCGTGTCCGGGTGTGTCACCGGCCGGTCCGCGCCCGCTTTCCGGGACCCGACCCCCCCGTCCCGAGTCGCGCCGCGGTACCCGGCGCGCCCCCCTAGCCCGCCGTCAGGGCCTTCCGGCCCCGGTTCCCGGGCGGGTCGCGGCCCGGTCCGGGCCGGGAAACGCGCGCCTCCCGGCCCGCCCCGCGCAAACCGTTTCACCGGCACGGGCGGCCGACCCATAGGATTGGGCCAAAACCATCACACTCACCCCTGAGGATCGCTGCATGCCTGGCATCACGCGCGAGGAGGTCGCCCACCTCGCACGGCTGGCGCGTCTGGAGCTGAAGGGCGAAGAGCTCGATCACTTCGCCGGTCAGCTCGACGACATCATCGGCGCGGTCGCCCGCGTCTCCGAGGTCGCCGACCAAGACGTACCGCCGACCTCCCACCCGCTGCCGCTGACCAACGTCATGCGCGCGGACGAGGTCCGTCCGTCGCTCACCCCCGAGCAGGCGCTCTCCGGCGCCCCGGCACAGGAGCAGCAGCGTTTCAAGGTGCCGCAGATCCTGGGGGAGGACTAATCACCATGACGGACATCATCAAGCTCACCGCCGCCGAGATCGCGGCCGCGATCGCCTCCGGCGAGCTCACCGCGGTCGAGGTCACCGAGGCCCATCTGGCCCGGATCGAGGCCGTCGACGAGAAGGTGCACGCCTTCCTCCACGTCGACCGTGAGGGCGCCCTCGCGCAGGCCCGCGCCGTCGACGAGAAGCGCGAGCGCGGCGAGGAGCTCGGTCCTCTCGCGGGCGTGCCGCTCGCGCTCAAGGACATCTTCACCACCCGGGACATGCCGACCACCGTCGGTTCGAAGATCCTCGAGGGCTGGCGTCCGCCGTACGACGCGACGCTGACCAAGAAGCTCAAGGACGCCGACGTCGTCATCCTCGGCAAGACCAACATGGACGAGTTCGCCATGGGGTCCTCCACCGAGAACAGCGCCTACGGCCCGACCGGCAACCCCTGGGACCTCGCCAAGATCCCCGGCGGGTCCGGCGGCGGCTCGTCCGCCGCGCTCGCGTCCTTCGAGGCCCCGCTCGCCATCGGCACGGACACCGGCGGTTCCATCCGCCAGCCCGCCGCCGTCACCGGCACGGTCGGCGTCAAGCCGACGTACGGCGGCGTCTCCCGCTACGGCATGGTGGCGTTCTCGTCCTCCCTCGACCAGGGCGGGCCCTGCGCCCGTACGGTCCTGGACGCCGCGCTGCTGCACGAGGTCATCGCCGGGCACGACCCGCTCGACTCGACCTCCATCGACGCGCCGGTTCCGCCGGTCGTCGAGGCCGCGAGGAACGGGTCCGTCGAGGGCATGCGCGTCGGCGTCGTGAAGCAGTTCCGCGGCGACGGCTACCAGGCCGGCGTGCTCCAGCGCTTCGACGAGTCCGTCGAACTGCTCAAGGAGCTGGGCGCCGAGATCGTCGAACTGGACTGCCCGTCCTTCGACCTCGCGCTCTCCGCGTACTACCTGATCGCGCCGTCCGAGTGCTCCTCGAACCTGGCCCGCTTCGACGCCATGCGCTACGGCCTGCGGGTCGGCGACGACGGCACGCGGTCCGCCGAGGAGGTCACCGCCCTCACCCGTGAGGCCGGCTTCGGCGACGAGGTCAAGCGGCGCATCATGCTCGGCACGTACGCGCTCAGCTCCGGCTACTACGACGCGTACTACGGTTCGGCGCAGAAGGTCCGCACCCTCATCACCCGGGACTTCGAGAAGGCTTTCGAGCAGGTGGACGTGATCGTCTCCCCGACGACACCCACCACCGCCTTCCCGATCGGCGAGCGCGCCGACGACCCGATGGCGATGTACCTGGCCGACCTGTGCACCATCCCGACCAACCTGGCGGGCAACGCGGCCATGTCGCTGCCCTGCGGCCTCGCGCCGGAGGACGACCTGCCGGTCGGACTGCAGATCATCGCCCCCGCCATGAAGGACGACCGCCTCTACAAGGTGGGCGCGGCCGTCGAGGCCGCCTTCGTGGCACGCTGGGGCCACCCGCTGCTGGAGGAGGCTCCTTCACTGTGAGTGACGTACGCGCGGCCGCCCGGCCGCGGACGACGAAAGCCGCACCTCTGCGCCCCTCGGGCGGAGACGGGGGCCCTTCCCAGGCGTCGGCCCTGGGGGAGAACGGGGAGGCACCGTGAGCGCACTGACCAAGGCCAAGGGCTTCAAGAAGTCCAAGACCGGCACCTACCTGTCCATCGGCACCACCGCTTTCGGTGTGCTCAGCGTGGTCAAGCAGGCCCGCAAGGCCCGTACCGAGAGCGACACGCTTCTGCTGCTGGACGCGTTCGTGTCCGCCGCGGCGATCGTCACCGGTCTGGCCATCCTGGTGCGTGAAGTGAAGCGCATCGGTGACGACGACGTCCTGTTCGGCTGAGAGGGAAAGTTTCATCGTGACCGTCACTGAGCTGGTGTCGTACGAGGACGCCCTCGCCGCCTACGACCCCGTCATGGGGCTCGAGGTGCACGTCGAACTCGGCACCAGGACCAAGATGTTCTGCGGCTGCTCGACCGAGCTGGGCGCCGAGCCCAACGCGCAGACCTGCCCGACCTGCCTCGGCATGCCCGGATCGCTCCCGGTCGTCAACGCGATCGGCGTCGAGTCCGCCATCAAGATCGGCCTCGCCCTCAACTGCGAGATCGCCGAATGGTGCCGCTTCGCCCGGAAGAACTACTTCTATCCGGACATGCCGAAGAACTTCCAGACCTCGCAGTATGACGAGCCGATCGCCTTCAACGGCTATCTGGACGTCCAGCTGGAGGACGGCGAGACCTTCCGCGTGGAGATCGAGCGCGCCCACATGGAGGAGGACACCGGCAAGTCGACGCACGTCGGCGGCGCCACCGGCCGTATCCACGGCGCGTCCCACTCCCTGCTCGACTACAACCGGGCCGGCATCCCGCTGATCGAGATCGTCACCAAGCCCATCGAGGGCGCCGGTGCGCGAGCTCCCGAGGTCGCCAAGGCGTACGTCGCCGAACTGCGCGAGCTCATCAAGGCCCTCGGTGTCTCCGAGGCCCGGATGGAGCAGGGCCAGATGCGGTGCGACGTGAACCTGTCGCTGCGCCCGCACGGCCGGGAGAAGTTCGGTACGCGCTCCGAGACGAAGAACGTGAACTCGCTGCGTTCCGTCGAGCGCGCGGCCCGCTTCGAGATCCAGCGCCACGCCGCCGTGCTGAACGGCGGCGGCACGATCATCCAGGAGACCCGTCACTTCCACGAGGACGACGGCTCCACGACGTCGGGCCGCGTCAAGGAGGAGGCCGAGGACTACCGGTACTTCCCGGAGCCCGACCTCGTCCCCGTGGCGCCGTCCCGCGAGTGGGTCGAGGAGCTGCGCGCCACGCTGCCCGAGCTGCCGCGCGTGCGCCGCAACCGGCTGCGCGAGGAGTGGGGCGTCTCCGAGCACGACATGCAGTCCATCCTCAACGCGGGCGCGGTCGACCTGATCGTCGCCACGACCGAGGCGGGCGCCCCGGCCGACCAGGCCCGTAAGTGGTGGATGGGTGAGCTGGCCCGCAACGCCAACGAGACCGGGACGTCCCTGGACGAGCTGGCCATCACTCCGGCCCAGGTCGCGCGGGTGGCCGCGCTGGTCGCGTCGGGCGACCTCAACGACAAGCTGGCCCGTCAGGTCATCGAGGGCGTCCTCGCGGGTGAGGGCGACCCGGACACCGTCGTCGAGAAGCGCGGCCTGAAGGTCGTCTCCGACGAGGGCGCGCTGGGCACGGCCGTCGACGAGGCGATCGCCGCCAACGCCGCCATCGCGGACAAGATCCGTGGCGGCAAGGTGGCCGCGGCCGGCGCCCTGGTCGGCGCGGTCATGAAGGCGACCCGGGGCCAGGCGGACGCGGCCCGCGTGCGCGAGCTGATCCTGGAGAAGCTGGGCGTCACCGAGGGCTGACAGGGGCCCGTCCCGAAGAGGCCGGGTGAGTCCGGGGGCCGGCACCCCCGGCCGCCACCCGGCGTCTGCGCGGCACCTCTCCTGCGGCCTGTCCCGCGCGCCGGGCGCGCCCCGCGGGGCACGACGAGGCCCCCGTACTCACCGAGTACGGGGGCCTCGTCGTGCCCCGCGGGCGGTGCGGAAGTCCCGCCGGGCATCCCGGAAGTCCCGCCGCGGACCCCGGAGGGGGCCGGCCGGATGGTGCGCCGGTGCCAATGGTCCGGGCGGCTACCACCGGAGGCGTCGTTACGGAGGACGGGGCCAACCGCTTGGACTTCCCGGGCCACCTGTTGGACGTTCACCTCTCCGTTCATCCAGGGTCTTCCCCGGGAATGGTGGTCTCACTACCGTCGCGCCCGTACCACTCAATGGCTCGAAGGCGAACCATTGGTCGCGACTGGGAGGTCACGCGTGTCACCGGAGATTTCGCGCAGGAGGATGCTCGCGCTGGGCGGAGGCGCTCTGGGCGCCGCCGCGGCCGGATCGCTGCTGCCGCCCTCGCTCCAGGCGGCCATGGCCGCCGGTCCCCCCAAGGGCGGCATGGACGCGATCCGCCATGTGGTGGTCCTGATGCAGGAGAATCGTTCCTTCGATCACTACTTCGGCACCCTGCGCGGGGTGCGCGGGTTCGGCGACCGCAACGCCGTCGAACTGCCCTCCGGGAAGCCGGTGTTCGAACAGCCGGGACCGCTGCGCACCGTGCTCCCCTTCCCCATCCGGGACGCGGCCGAGGCGCAGAAGAAGGACCTCCAGTACATAGGCGACCTCGACCACTCCTGGGGCGGCGGCGCCAAGGCGTGGCGCGACGGGTGGATGGACGGCTGGGTCTCGGCCAAGACCGCCGCCACGATGGCGTACTACGACCGGCGCGACCTGCCGCTGCACTACGAGCTCGCCGACACCTTCACCGTCTGCGACGCGTACCACTCGTCGATCCACACCTCCACCAGCCCCAACCGCAACCACCTGTGGTCCGGCTGGACCGGCTTCGAGGCCGACGGCAGCCGGGCCGTGACCAACGCCGCGTACGCCGAGGGCACCCACCCCGGCTACCCCTGGCCCACCTACGCCGAGCGCCTGGAGAAGGCCGGGCGGAGCTGGCAGACGTACACGGAGTGGGAGAACTTCACCGACAACAACATCGAGTTCTTCACCACCTTCAAGAAGATCGCGCGCAAGGCGCTGGCCCGCACCGGCGGCCACACCTTCATGGAGTCCTTCTACGCCCGGGTGCGCGACACCGACGACGCCGCCGAGCGCGCCGGGCTCCTGGCCCTGCTGGAGGAGGGCGTCGCGACCCTCACCGCGCAGGAGCGCTCGCTCTTCGAGCGCGGGCTGAGGCGGGTCGAGCCCGGGCGGCTCGCCGACCGCTTCCGGGCCGATGTGGCCGCCGGCACGCTGCCGGAGGTGTCCTACCTGGTGCCCTCGGCCGTCGACTCGGAGCACCCCGGGTCCTCGTCGCCGATCGCCTCGGCCACCCTCGTCTACAAGGTGCTGGACGCGCTCGGCGCCCATCCGGACGTCTGGCGCCACACCGTCGTCCTGATCAACTACGACGAGAACGACGGCTTCTTCGACCACGTCCCGCCGCCCGTGCCGCCCGCCGACGACACCGACGAGCGGTGGAAGGGCCTGCCGACCGGCCTCGGCATCCGGGTGCCGCTGCTCGTCGTCTCGCCCTGGTCGGTCGGCGGGTACGTCTGCTCCGAGGTCTTCGACCACACCTCGGTGATCCGGTTCCTGGAGCGGTGGACCGGTGTCCGGGAACCCAACATCACCCCCTGGCGGCGCACGGTCACCGGCGATCTCACCTCGGCCTTCGACTTCCGCCGCGGCCACCGGCAGCCGGAGGTCGAGCAGCCCGGGCCCGTCCCGCCGTTCACCGGGCGCTGGCGCCCCCAGCCGCCGCTGGAGCAGCGCATGCCCGTGCAGGAACCCGGTTCCCGCCCGGCCAGGCCGCTGCCCTACCAGCCGGACGCGTCCGCCAGGATCGCCGACGGGACCGCCACCCTCGCCCTCAGCAACACCGGCCGGGCCTCCGCCCACTTCGCCCTCTACCCGTACGCCGGTGAGTTCGCCGCCCCGCAGCACCGGGACGTCAAGGGCAGGGCGGCGTGGACCGTGCCCCTCAGCGGTGGGGCGTACCGCTTCACCGTCACCGGGCCCAACGGCTTCCGCCGCGAGTTCGAGGGCGCCGCCTCGGGCGGGGCCGACGTCTCCTCGTACCTCGACCCCCACGACCGCGACCTGCACCTCACCCTGCGCAACGGCGGCGACAAGCCGGTCACCTTCACCCTGCGGCCGCTCGGGTACGTCGACGAGGCCGACCTCGAGGACTGGACCCGCAGGATCACCGTCAAGCCCGGCCGCAGCCGTACCGTTGTCCACTCGGCCGCCGACGCGCACGGCTGGTACGACGTGGAGGTCACCGCCCCGGACGGCTTCCGGCGCCGGCTGATGGGCCACATCGAGAACGGGCGCGCGAGCGTCTCCGGCTGACGTACCGCAGGCGTACGGGTGCCGGCGGCGCGAGCGTCCCGGCACCCGCGGGCCCGGCGCCGGAAAGGCGTCCCGGCACCCGCGGGCCCGGCCGCCGGCAAGGCGTCCCGGCACCCGCGGGCCCGGCCGCCGGCAAGGCGTCCCGCCCGCGTCCCGCCCCGGCCCCGCCGGCCGTGGAAGGATCACCGTGGAGCGCGCGAGCGGCAAGGGACGGCTCGCGCCGTGACGGTGGAGGATCACACTCATGTTCGCGATACCCCTGGGTGAGGAAGGCGCCGAGCTGCGCCCGCTGGAGCCCTGGCAGGCCGAGGAGTATCTGGCCCACATCGACCGGGGCCGGGAGTTCATCGGCCGCTTCATCGCCCTGGCGGACGTGTCCGCCGACCTGGCGTCGGCACGGTCCTTCCTCCAGCTGTACGCCGACAAGGCGGCCGCCGACACGGGCCGCATCTACGGGATCCGGCTCGACGGCACCCTCGTCGGCGGTGTGCTCTTCCGGGTCATGGACACCGCCCAGGGCACCTGTGAGGTCGGCTGCTGGCTGGAGCCGGCCGCGGCGGGGCGCGGACTGGTGACCCGCGCGGCGCGGGTCATCATCGACTGGGCGGTGCGGGAGCGCGGCATCCACCGCGTGGAGTGGCAGGTCGCCTCCGGCAACACCGCGAGCATCAGGGTCGCCCAGCGGCTCGGGATGACCAAGGAGGGCGTCCTGCGGGAGAGCGTCCTCTACCGGGGCGTACGCCACGACACGGAGATCTGGTCGGTGCTCGCCCCCGAGTGGACCGCCCGGCACCGGACTCCCGCCTCCTGATCCGCGCCGCCCGCCCGCCATCCGTGCCGGCCGCCATCCGCGCCGCCCGCCCGCCGGGGGCCGGGCCCTCCCGCTCCCGCGGGCCCGGCCTCGCGACCGGGAGCCCGGATGTCTCTCAGGCGCCTCTCGGACAGGGCACCTGGCGTGCCCGCATGAACCGTACGACGACGAACACCGAAGCCGCCGTCCGCGACGAGCACATCGAGTACCGGACCGAGTACGGAACCGAGTTCGAGACCGGTGAGGAGAGCGGGCCGGCGGACGGCCCGGGGGACCCGCACGACCCGGACGTCCCCGCGGGGGACGCCGGACCCCGTGCGGGCGTCGACAGCGGCACCGGGAGCGGGCGGGCGCCGCGTCGACGGGCATCGGGGCGGGCGCCGCGGCCGTCGTCTCCGCAGCCCTCGGCATCGCCTCCCTCACCGGCAGCTGGGTGGGACGCGTGGCCGCCGAGCGCGAGACGCTCGTGGGCCAGATCAACACCTCCCGGACCGGCAGCGCCGCCCAGCAGATCTCGGAGCTCTACGGCGACGCCTGGCACACCACCGCCCTCGTCAACGGGATCTTCGCCCTCCTCGCCCTGATCACCGGCCTGACCGTGCTGGCCGGGCCCGGGCGCCCCGCCTGGGTCAGGGCCGTCTCGCTGGCCGGCGCCGTACCGGGCGGCCTCGGTCTGCTCCTGTCCGCCGGCCTGTACTTCGACCTGCTGCTTCCCCTGCCGGCGACCGGCACCTGAGCCGTCCAGGCCGGTGGCCTAAGGCACCGGGGCCCGGTGCCTTAGGCCACCGGCCGGCCCCCCGCCGTCCCCCTAAGGCCCCCGCGGCCGTGAACATGCGGCACTCGCCCCATGCGCCCCCACCCCCTGGGAAACGAAAGTGAAGGCACCACAGAACGACATCACTTACCAGGGAGACCTGATGCTCGCCTACGAACTCCACCGCGCCCACCACGCCGAACTGGTCCGCGAAGCCGAGGCCCAGCGCCTCGTCGGCCTCGCCCGCGCGGCCCGCAAGGCCCGCCGCACCGCCTCCCGCGGATCCGGCGACAACGCCCCGGAAGGGCGGGTGAGGACCCACCGCAGCCGCTTCACGCAGGCCGCGTGACCCCCGCGCCATGATCGTCGTGCCGACGCCGGGTGCCGCGCCGGCCACGCGCTGTGCGATGCTCGGCGACGTGGAGACCAGGTCAGTCAGCCCGGTGTTCGTCGGCAGGGCCGACGAGATGACCGCGCTCACCGAAGCACTCGCCCGCGCCGGCGCGGGGGAACCGCAGGCGTTGCTCGTCGGCGGCGAGGCCGGCGTGGGCAAGACGCGCCTCATCGAGGAGTTCCTCGACGAGGCGTGCGGCCGGGGCGCGGTCGTCGCCGTCGGCGGGTGCGTCGAAATCGGCGCGGACGGGCTGCCGTTCGCGCCGTTCTCCACCGCCCTGCGCGCCCTGCGCCGCAAGCTCCCGGACGAACTGGCCGCCGCCGCGCAGGGCCAGGAGGGCGAACTCGCCCGCCTGCTGCCCGAGCTGGGCGACGCGGGCGGCCACGAACCGTACAACGAGGACAGCACCGCCCGGCTCTTCGAGCTCACCGTGCGCCTGCTGGAGCGCGTCGCCGCCGACCGCACGGTCGTCCTCGCCCTGGAGGACCTGCACTGGGCCGACGCCTCCACCCGGCACCTGCTCGCGTACCTGTTCCGTACGCTGCGCAGCGGCCGGCTCGTCGTGGTCGCCACCTACCGCGCCGACGACATCCACCGCCGGCACCCGCTGCGACCGCTGCTGGCCGAGCTGGACCGGCTGCGCACCGTCCGGCGCATCGAGCTGTCCCGGTTCAACCGCACCGAGGTGCACCACCAGTTGACCGGCATCCTGGCCGCCGAGCCCGCCGCCGCCATGGTCGACGACATCTTCGCGCGCTCCGACGGCAACGCCTTCTTCGTCGAGGAACTGGTCGTCTGCCAGGAGGACGGCTGTTCCTCCGGAGCGCTGAGCGACTCCCTGCGCGATCTGCTGCTCGTCCGCGTCGAACGGCTCCCCGAGGACGCCCAGCGGGTCGCCAGGATCGTCGCGGAAGGCGGCTCCACCGTCGAGTACGACCTCCTCGCGGCCGTCGCCCGGCTGTCCGAGGACGACCTCATCGAGGCGCTGCGGGCCGCCGTCAACGCCAACATCCTGCTGGCCGTGCCCGACGGCGACGGCTACCGCTTCCGCCACTCCCTGGTCCGCGAGGCCGTCAGCGACGACCTGCTGCCCGGGGAGCGCTCGCGCCTCAACCGGCGGTACGCCGAAGCGCTGGAGGCCGACCCCGCGCTCGTCCGCGCCGACGAGCGGGCGACCCGGCTGGCCAGCTACTGGTACCACGCCCACAACGCGGCCAAGGCGCTGCCCGTCGTCCTGAGGGCCGCCGTCGCGACCCGCAAGCGCCACGCCTACGCCGAGCAGTTGCGGCTGCTGGAACGGGCCATGGAGCTGTGGGACGAGGCGCCCGACGAGGTGCGCAAATCCCTGCGGCCCATCGACTACGCGGAGGCGTACCCGGCGTGCGGCTGCGATCCGGAGACCACCCCGCTGCGCTATCTCGACCTGCTCGCCGAGGCGGCCGTCGCGGCCCGGCTGTGCGGCGAGCGCGAACGGGCCCTGAAGATAGCCAGGACGGCCCTGCGTCTGATCGACGCCGAGGAGCACGAGCACGCCGCCGGCGCGGACGGGGCCGGGGGCGACCCCCAGCGCGCCGCCTGGTTCTGGACCGAACGCTCCCGGCTCGTCTCCAGCCTCGGGCGCGGTGACGGCTGGCCGGAGATCGCCGCCGCCCAGGACCTCGTGCGCGGACTGCCGCCGTCGGCCGTCCACGCCCAGGTGCTCGCCGTCGCGGCCGGCTGGGGCATGCTGCACGCCCCCGGCCCCGAGAGCCTCGCCGCCGCGGAGCGGGCCGTGGAGTACGCCCGCCTCGTCAAGGCCGAGCAGATCGAGCTGAACGCCCGGCTCACCCTCGGCGGCCTCATGGTCGACGCGGGGGACATCGAGGCCGGTCTCGCCGAGATGTACGCGGTCCGGCGCAGGACCCTGGACCTGTGCCTGGTCAGCGAGGCGGGCCGGGCCCACACCAACCTCGCCTCCAGCCTGGAGGGCGTCGGGCGCTCCCGCGAGGCCGTGGAGGTCGGCGTCGCCGGGGTCGCGTACTCCCGCAGCCGCGGCCTGCTCGACAACGAGGGCTGGGTCCTGGGCAACGTCGTCGAGTCGCAGGTCTCCCTGGGGCACTGGGACGAGGCGTGCGAGGGCGCCCGGCGCCTCCAGCGCGTCGCCTACAGCTCCAAGCCGCGCGGCGCGGCGCACCTGAGGCTGGCCCAGCTGGCCGGCCTGCGCGGCGAGCTGGACTCGGCCGCCGAGCACGCGGCGCTCGCCCACGAGGCGTACGGCAAGCACGATCCGATGATGCAGTACCTGCTGCCGCTCGCCCACGTCGAGATGACCATCGCCGCGGCCCGGGGCCGTCTCACCGACGTCCGCGCCGCCGTCGCCGAAGCGGCCGAGGCGGGCATCCCGCCCGGCATCCACCGCTACGCCTGGCCGATGCTGCTCACCGCCGCCGCCGCGGAGGCCGACGCGCGCGGGCTGCCGGCCGCCGCCGAGGGACGGGCCGAGGCGCTGGAGCTCATCGGCTCCGTCGCCAGGACGCTCGCCACGCCCGTACCGGTGTGGCACGGCCACGCCCTGTTCGTCGCCGCCGAGCTGGCCCGGGCCGAGGACCGGGCGAGCGCCGACCGGTGGGCGGAGGTGGTCACCGCCTTCGGGCCCGTCGAGCGCCCCTACGAGCTGGCCAGGGCCCGCCACCGCTGGGCGGACGCGCTGCTCGTCGAGGGCGGCCGGCGCGACCAGGCGGCCGCGCTGCTGCGCGAGGCCCACCTCGTCGCCGTCCACCTGGGCGCCCGGCCGCTGCGCGAGGAGGTGGAGCTGCTCGCGGGGCGGGCCAGGCTCTCGCTGCTGGCCCCGGTCGCCGCCGGCCCGGAGCCGGTCACCGAGGGCTTCGGGCTGACCCCGCGCGAGCAGGACGTACTGCACCTGGTCGCCGCGGGACGCACCAACCGCCAGATCGCCGAGAAGCTGTTCATCTCGCCGAAGACGGCCAGCGTGCACGTCTCGAACATCCTGGCCAAGCTGGGCGTCTCCGGCCGCGGGGAGGCGGCGGCCCTGGCGCACCGCCTCCACCTGCTTCCGGAGGCGACGGCCTGACCGTCCGCCCCGGCTGGTGCGGAGCGGTCGGCCGGAGCCCTCGGCGGGTCCTTCGCCGGGTTCGGTGCGCGCTGCCGCCCGTCAGCTCACCTCAAGCCGGAGGATCCTGTCGTCCCCGGCCTCGGGGGTGCCCCGGCCGTCCGTCTCGCCGGTGACGAGCCACAGCGTGTTCCCGCCCGCGGCCAGGACCGTCCGCAGCCGTCCGTAGGTCCCTTCCAGGAACGGCTGGGGCTGTGCCGAGGGTGCCTCGCCCGCCAGCGGGACGCGCCACAGCCGCTCGCCCTTGAGCCCCGCCATCCAGATCGATCCCCGGGCGTAGGCGATGCCGCTCGGCGAGGAGTCGTCGGTCTTCCACTGGGCCACCGGGTCGACGAACCCGGCCCTGCCGCCCTTGCCCTCGACCTCCGGCCAGCCGTAGTTCCCGCCCGGCTCGACGAGATTCAGCTCGTCCCAGGTGTCCTGCCCGAACTCGGCGGCCCACAGCCGCTTCTCGGAATCCCAGGCCAGCCCCTGCACATTGCGGTGTCCGGAGGAGTAGACGACGGAATCGGCCGAGGGGTTGCCGTCTGCGGGCTGCCCGTCCGGGGTCATCCGCAGGATCTTCCCGGCCAGTGACGTCTTGTCCTGGGCCAGCCCCGTCTCACCCGTCTCGCCCGTACCCGCGTACAGCATCCGGTCCGGGCCGAAGGCGATCCGGCCGCCGTTGTGGATGGTGCCCTTGGGGATGCCCCGCAGCACCGTGTCGGGCGCCCCCAGCTGCTGCCCGGCCGGTTTCCGCTCGTCGTACAGCAGACGGGCGATGCGGTTGTCCGACTCCGTGGTGAAGTACGCGTACACCAGACGGTCCGAGGCGTACGAGGGGGACACGGCCAGCCCCATCAGGCCGCCCTCGCCCCCCGGCGCCACCCCGGGCACCGAGCCGATCGGGGTCTGCTCGCCGCTCTCCGCGTCGATCCGGGTGATCGTGCCCTCGTCACGCGAGGACACCAGCAGGTCCCCGTCGGGCAGGGCGGCCAGCCCCCACGGCGACTTCAACCCCTGGGCCAGGGTCGACGCCACCTTCACCGACCCCTTCGCGGGCGGCGCCGACGGCGAGGGCGCCGCGGAGGTGGCGGCCCCCGACGGCGCGGACGGCGCGGACGACGGGGCGGCGGCGCTCTTGCCGTCCGCGGCCGGGGCTCCGGCGCCCGGTGAGCAACCGGCCGCCAGCACCAGCGCGGCAGCGGCCAACACGGCCGTCACAGCAGGACGTTGCACAGTTCTGATCCCTTCGAGCGGGCTGCGTGAGCTGCATGACTACCTCTGACACACCGCTCCTGTCGACCAGGGTCCCGCACATCGCCGCCGCCCGCCGGTGATCGGCCCCAGGGCCCCCGCCCGCATGGTTGCCGTACGGCTACCGCCGGCGGCAGCCGTACGGCCCGCGGTCAGTCCCAGGACCCCTGGGCCCGCGGCAGCTGCGCGATCTCCGCCAGGTCCTCGGCCGTGAGCACCAGGTCGGCCGCCCTCGCGTTCTCCACCGCCCACCGCTCCTGCTTGGTCCCCGGCACCGGCACCACATGCCGTCCCCGCCCCAGTGCCCACGCCAGCGCCACCTGCGCCGGAGTCACCCCCGCCGCCTCCCCGCCGTGCGCCTCGGCCACCCGCCGCAGCCCCGCGACCACCGGCTGGTTCGCCGCCATCATCTCGGCGGTGAAGCGGGGGTGGCGCGCCCGCAGGTCCTCCGGCTCGAAGCCGCCCCCGGGCGTCAGCGTGCCGGTGAGGAAGCCGTTGCCCAGCGGCATCGCGGCCAGGAAACCCACGCCCCGCGAGTCGCACCACGGCAGCAGCCGCTCCAGGGACTCCGGAGACCACACCGACAGCTCCGCCTGCACGGCGCTCACCGGGAACACCTGCTGCACCCGCTCCAGCTGCCGGATCGTTCCGTCGTACAGGTGCGCCCCCGAGCGGCGCGAGGCGCGCACCCCCATCGCGCACAGCCCGAGCGCCCGGACCTTCCCCGCCCGCACCAGGTCCGCCATCGCGCCCCAGGTCTCCTCGACCGGTATCTCCGGATCGGCCCGGTGCAGCTGGTAGAGGTCGATCACATCCGTCTGCAGCCGCCGCAGCGACGCGTCGCAGGCCCGCCGCACGTACCCCGGCCGGCCGTTGGCCACGATGTGCTGCTCCCCGACGAGCAGCCCGCACTTCGTCGACACGAAGGCGTCCGCCCTCCGCTCCCTGAGCACCCGGCCCAGCAGCAGCTCGTTGGTGAAGGGTCCGTACATGTCGGCCGTGTCGAGCAGGGTCACGCCGGCGTCGAGCGCTGCGTGCACGGCGCGGACCGAACGGTCGCCACGCTGCTGCGAAGCGGTGTAGGCCCAGCTCATCGGCATGCAGCCGAGGCCGATCGCACCTACTTCGAGCGCCGTCGCCCCGATTGTCCTGCGCTCCAACTCCCCGTACCCCTCCCTGTTCCGCTCCCCAAACTAACCAATGGCACATGGACCGCTTCGCATAGCCTCCTGACCATGACTTCCGATGTGTGGCTCCCCATTCCGGCCGACGAGATCGAGGGGCTTCCCGACCCCTCCGCCACCGCCCTGGACTACCGCTTCTGGGACGGTGGCGAGGACTATCCGGCCGACCCCGCGGACTGCGTCTTCTACGTCGTCCCGTACATGAAGGGGTCCGAGATCGCGGTGCGCCCGATGGCCGCCATGACGTCCCTGCGCGTCGTGCAGACCCTGTCGGCCGGCACGGACCACGTGACCCCCGGTCTCGACGCGCTCCCGTCCGGCGTGGCGCTGTGCAACGCCAAGGGCGTCCACGAGGCCAGCACCGCCGAGCTCACGCTCGCCCTGATCCTCGCCTCGCTGCGGGGCCTTCCCGGCTTCGTGCGCGGCCAGGACGCCGAGGAGTGGCGGGCCGGTTTCTACCCCGCGCTCGCCGACAGGTCCGTACTGATCGTCGGGTACGGATCGATCGGCGCCGCGATAGAGGACCGGCTCGCGCCCTTCGAGTGCGCCCGCATCGCGCGGGTCGCCCGCACGGCGCGCACCACGGCGCGCGGCCCCGTCCACGCGCTGACCGATCTCCCCGTGCTGCTTCCGCAGGCCGATGTGGTGGTCCTGTCCACGCCCCTCACGACCGCGACCCGCCACCTCGCGGACGCGGACTTCCTGGCCAGGATGAAGGACGGCGCCCTGCTGGTGAACGTGGCGCGCGGCCCGGTGGTCGACACCGAGGCGCTGCTCGCGGAGACCGAGGGCGGTCGGATCACGGCCGCCCTCGATGTCACCGACCCCGAGCCGCTGCCCGCCGGGCACCCGCTGTGGCACGCGCCCGGCGTTCTCATCAGCCCCCATGTAGGAGGCTCGACATCCGCGTTCCTGCCCCGCGCGAAGCGGCTGATCGCGGGACAGGTCGCCCGGTTCGCGGCGCGCGAACCGTTGCGGAACGTGGTCCTCACCACGGGTTGAGACACGCTCCGCATCGGCGTGCGTGCGCAGAGTACCGCTAACCCGCCGGTTCGTCACGGAGCGTAGATCACCCCTGTCCCTGCGTGACGAGACTGGTGTATCGTCCCGACTTGGGGGGACGCGTCGGGTACGGGACGACGCAGGGGAGCGACGTGATTGCCGATCAGAATCCGAGGGGGGCGACGGGCGATGCACGGGCGATGGACCAACGAACCGACGCGGCGGGACCGTCGGCTGCGATCGCGGGGCGCCTCGCGGCCCGCTCCGAACACGGCGGGCCCGCCGACCGGGCCGCCCGGCGGCCCGCCCGAGGGCCGGCCGGACCCGACGCGCGGACCGAAGGCCCAGGCGCGGCCCGACCGCACGCACACCGCACACGACGAGGCGTTCCGGTGAGCGCCCCGGGCGCCGTCATCGAGCGGCGGCCCGTCTCCGGGGGCGAGGCCGGGGAGACGGCCGGCGGGGGCAGCCTGCTCTGCCAGATCCTGCTCGCGCTGGGCTGCGGAGGATATGCCGCCGGGGCCGCCGTCGGCTGGGGTTCCCCCGCGATGGCCACGATCATGGGCGACTTCGGTCTCAGCGCCGCGGCGTTGATCGCCTGCGTCTCCTGCTTCGCCTACGCGCGCTCCGGCGGCAGCGGTTCCAGGCCGGCCTGGCTGCTGTTCGCCTTCTCCTCCGCCATGGCGGCCGGGGGGAACGCCGTCTGGGGGTGGTACGAGGTCGTGCTCGACCGCGAGGTGCCCAGTCCCTCGGTCGCCGACCTGTTCTTCCTGCTCTTCGCGCCCCCCGCCATCGTGGGGCTGCTCGTTCTCGCCAAGCGGCCCGCCACCCGGGCCGGCTGGGTCTGCCTCGCGCTGGACTCGTGGCTCATCGGCGGCTCGCTGCTGACCCTCTCCTGGAGCCTCGCCCTCGCCCACACCACGAAGTTCGAGGGGGAGAGCGTCTCGCGGGCCGCGCTCTCGCTCGCCTACCCGCTGCTCGACATCGTGCTGGTCAGCATGGTCCTCGCGCTGCACTTCCGCCGATCCCAGGTCAACCGCTCCGCCGTGCACACCGCCATCGCCGCCCTCGCCCTGACCGTCCTGTGCGACGCCCTGTTCACCTCGCCGCTGCTGCGCGAGCACTACCGCTCGGGCCAGCTGCTCGACGCGGGCTGGTTCGCCGGCTCCCTCCTCCTCGCGTACGCCCCGTGGGGGGCGCGCCGGGCGGTCGAGGCCGCCGCGCCGCCCCGTGGGCCGCGCCACCCCAGCCGCCCTGTCGCCGGCTCGCTCGCAGCCCTCACGCCGTACCTCGCGGCCGCCGTCTGCACCCTCGGCATCCTGTACAACGTCATCGAGGGCCGCCGAGTGGACCGCGTAGTTGTCTTCACCGGCTGTACGGTCGTGCTCGCCCTGGTCGTGCGCCAGGGCATCATGCTCCTCGACAACATCGCCCTCACCCACGAGCTGGCCCAGAAGGAGAACCACTTCCGGTCCCTGGTGCAGGGCTCCAGCGACGTCATCATGATCGCCGCGCCCACCGGGGTCCTGCGGTACGTGAGCCCGGCGGCCTCCGGGGTGTACGGCCGGGAGGCCGACGAACTGATCGGCTCCGAGCTGGCCTCCCTCATCCACCCCGAGGACCTGGGCGGTGTCGTCCACGAGGTGCGACGGTTCCTGGCCGCCCCGCCCGCCGAGGAGCCCACCACCCGCATCGAGTGCCGGTTCAGGTCCGGCACGGGGGAGTGGCTCAACGTCGAGTCCACCGTCAACCGCCACCAGGGCGGGCTGATCTTCAACAGCCGGGACGTCACCGAACGGGTCCGGCTCCAGGCCCAGCTCCAGCACAACGCCGAACACGACCCCCTCACCGACCTGCCCAACCGCGCCCTGTTCACCAAGCGGGTCCGCCAGGCCCTCGGCGGCCGGCGGGCGGGTGACGCGGGCACCGCGGTCCTCTTCATCGACCTCGACGGCTTCAAGGGCATCAACGACCGCCATGGCCACCAGGCGGGCGACGAGCTGCTGATCCAGGCCGCCCGGCGCCTCCAGGAGTCGGTCCGGGCCGGGGACACCGCGGCCAGGCTCGGCGGTGACGAGTTCGCCGCGCTGATCCTCGGGGACGGCATCCGGGGCCAGGCCGCCCGCGACGCGCAGGTCCAGGAGATCGCCGAACGGCTGCGCCTCACGCTGTCCCAGCCGTACCGCGTGGAGGGCAAGGAGGTCCGGGTCGCCGCCTCCATCGGCGTCGCTTTCGCGGAACCGGGCATCAACGCCGGGGACCTCCTGCGCAACGCGGACCTCGCCATGTACCGCGCCAAGGCGGGCGGCAAGAACCGGGTGGAGCTGTACGCCCCGCAGATGCAGGCCGACGTCGTCCGGCGCACGGAAGTGGCCACCCGGCTGCGCAGCGCCCTGGACGACGGCGAGTTCGCCCTGCTCCACCAGCCCGTGGTGAACCTCGGCAGTGGCCGGATCACCGCTGTCGCCGCCCAGGCGCGCTGGCGTTCCGCCCAGGGCATCCTGTTCACCCCCGCCGAGTTCCTCCGGGGCGCGGAGGAGAGCGAGCGCTCCGCCGACCTGGGCCGCTGGCTCCTGGAGGAGGCCGTCGCACAGGCCGCCGAACGCAGCCGGCTCGGTCATGAGGCGCCCGTCAGCGTCCGCCTCCCGGCCCGCCGGCTGCTGGACCAGTCCATGCCGCTCGGCACCATCGAGGCCCTGCTGGCCAAATTCGAGCTGCCGTCGGGCCTCCTGATCATCGAGCTGGCCGACAGCGATCCGCGCATCTCCTTCGACGAGCTGGAGCAGCGCCTCGCCGACCTCCGGCGGATCGGCGTGCGGATCGCGCTGGACGGCTTCGGCAGCGGGTACGCCGCGATCAACGCCTTGCGCAGGCTCCCCGTCGACATGCTCAAGCTGGACCGGGGCCTGGTCGAGGGTGTCGTCGAGTCCGCCCGGCTCCACAAGATCACCGCCGGACTCCTGAGGATCGCCTGCGATCTCGGCATGCAGTCCGTGGCCGACGGTGTCGACGTACCGGAACAGGTTCTCGCCCTGCGCGCCATGGGGTGCACCCACGGGCAGGGCATGGCCTTCTCCGGGCCGCTCGACGAGTACCGGCTGCGCCGTGCGCTGGTCAGGGACGAGTTCCCGGTGCCCGAAGGAGTCGCCCTGCCGGTGCTGACCGGCGGCTCCCTTCCCCCGATGCGCTCACATAATGAGACTCGCGTCCCACCCACTTGACACTGACAGTGCGCCGGGTGGAGGGTCATTGCCATGCGCACCCGAATTCTCGTACTTGGAAAGCGCGTCGGCTGAGCAGGGCCTGAGCATGGCCCTGCTGGACTCACTCCGACGCGCTCCCCTCGCTTGCCTCACGGCACGAGGGGTTTTTTGTTGCACTGGCACCTGCCAAACCCGCTAAACCCTCGCGAAAACCCTCAGCTTCGAGAAGAGAATGCCGATGACCGAGCAGGCCACCGGGGCCCACCACCCCCAGCCGCGGGCCCGTAACGGCGGACAGCCCTCCGCCACCGTTGAACACGTCACGGGTGCGCAGTCCCTCATTCGCTCTCTCGAGGAGGTCGGGGCCGAGACGGTGTTCGGGATCCCCGGCGGTGCCATCCTCCCGGCGTACGACCCGATGATGGACTCCACCCGGGTCCGTCATGTGCTGGTCCGCCACGAGCAGGGCGCGGGCCACGCCGCCACCGGCTACGCGCAGGCCACCGGCAAGGTCGGTGTCTGCATGGCCACCTCCGGCCCCGGCGCCACCAACCTGGTCACGCCGATCGCCGACGCGCACATGGACTCGGTCCCCCTGGTCGCCATCACCGGCCAGGTCGCCTCCAAGGCGATCGGCACGGACGCCTTCCAGGAGGCGGACATCTGCGGCATCACCATGCCGATCACCAAGCACAACTTCCTGGTCACCAAGGCCGAGGACATCCCCAGGACGATCGCCGAGGCGTTCCACATCGCCTCCACCGGCCGCCCGGGCCCGGTCCTGGTCGACATCGCCAAGGACGCCCTCCAGGCCAGCACGACCTTCAGCTGGCCGCCGCAGCTGGACCTGCCGGGCTACCGGCCGGTGACCAAGCCGCACGCCAAGCAGATCCGCGAGGCCGCCAAGCTGATCACGCAGGCCAAGCGCCCCGTCCTGTATGTCGGCGGCGGCGTCCTGAAGGCCGGCGCGACCGCCGAGCTGAAGGTCCTCGCCGAGCTCACCCAGGCCCCCGTCACCACCACCCTGATGGCGCTGGGCGCGTTCCCCGACAGCCACCCGCTGCACGTGGGAATGCCGGGCATGCACGGTGCGGTCACCGCCGTCACCGCGCTGCAGAAGGCCGACCTGATCGTCGCCCTCGGAGCCCGCTTCGACGACCGCGTCACGGGCAAGCTGGACAGCTTCGCCCCGTACGCCAAGATCGTCCACGCGGACATCGACCCGGCCGAGATCGGCAAGAACCGCGCCGCCGACGTGCCGATCGTCGGTGACGCCCGCGAGGTCATCGCCGACCTGGTCCAGGCCGTCCAGGGCGAGCACACCGAGGGCAACACGGGCGACTACACCGCCTGGTGGAACGACCTCAACCGCTGGCGCGAGACCTACCCCCTCGGCTACGACCAGCCCGAGGACGGCAGCCTCTCGCCGCAGCAGGTCATCCAGCGCATCGGGCAGCTCGCCCCCGAGGACACCATCTACGCGGCCGGGGTCGGCCAGCACCAGATGTGGGCCGCCCACTTCATCGACTACGAGAAGCCCGCCACCTGGCTCAACTCGGGCGGCGCCGGAACGATGGGGTACGCCGTGCCGGCCGCCATGGGTGCCAAGGCCGGCCGGCCGGACCGCACGGTCTGGGCGATCGACGGTGACGGCTGCTTCCAGATGACCAACCAGGAACTGGTCACCTGCGCGCTGAACAACATCCCGATCAAGGTCGCGATCATCAACAACGGCGCGCTCGGGATGGTCCGCCAGTGGCAGACCCTCTTCTACAACCAGCGCTACTCCAACACGGTGCTGCACTCCGGCCCCGACGACCTGCAGCCCAACAAGGGCACCCGCGTCCCGGACTTCGTGAAGCTCTCCGAGGCCATGGGCTGTGTCGCGCTGCGCTGCGAGCGGCCCGAGGACCTGGACAAGGTCATCGCCGAGGCCAACGCCATCAACGACCGCCCCGTCGTCGTCGACTTCATCGTCCACGAGGACGCGCAGGTGTGGCCCATGGTCGCCGCCGGCACCTCCAACGACGAGGTCATGGCCGCCCGCGGTGTCCGCCCCGACTTCGGCGACAACGAAGACGACTGAGACCGAGAGCCGTAGGAAGAGGAACGACCCACATGACTAGGCACACGCTCTCCGTCCTGGTGGAGAACACCCCCGGCATCCTGGCGCGGATCGCCGCCCTGTTCTCCCGCCGCGGCTTCAACATCGACTCGCTCGCGGTCGGTGTCACCGAGCACCCCGACATCTCCCGCATCACCATCGTGGTCAATGTCGAGGACCTGCCGCTGGAGCAGGTGACCAAGCAGCTCAACAAGCTGGTCAACGTCCTCAAGATCGTGGAACTGGAGCCCAGCGCCGCGATCCAGCGCGAGCTCGTCCTGGTGAAGGTCCGCGCCGACAACGAGACCCGCTCCCAGATCGTCGAGATCGTCCAGCTGTTCCGCGCCAAGACCGTGGACGTCTCGCCCGAGGCGGTCACCATCGAGGCCACCGGTTCGAGTGACAAGCTGGACGCGATGCTCAAGATGCTGGAGCAGTTCGGCATCAAGGAACTCGTCCAGTCCGGCACGATCGCCATAGGGCGTGGCGCCCGGTCCATCACGGACCGCTCGCTGCGAGCCCTCGACCGTTCGGCCTGACCCCGCCCGCGACTGGTCCGGGCGCCGGACCGGTCCGCCTGGCGAGACCCCGCACCTTCCCCACCCGAGCCCACCGTACGGTGGGAGCAACACCAGCACACCAAGGAGAAACCCAGTGGCCGAGCTGTTCTACGACGACGATGCCGACCTGTCCATCATCCAGGGCCGCAAGGTCGCGGTGATCGGTTACGGAAGCCAGGGCCACGCCCACGCGCTGTCGCTCCGTGACTCGGGCGTCGACGTCCGCGTCGGTCTGCACGAGGGCTCCAAGTCCAAGGCGAAGGCCGAGGAGCAGGGCCTGCGCGTGGTCACGCCGGCGGAGGCCGCCGCCGAGGCCGACCTCATCATGATCCTGATCCCGGACCCGATCCAGGCCCAGGTGTACGAGGAGTCCATCAAGGGCAACCTGAAGGACGGCGACGCGCTGTTCTTCGCCCACGGCTTCAACGTCCGCTTCGGTTTCATCAAGCCCCCGGCCGGCGTGGACGTCGCCCTGGTCGCCCCGAAGGGCCCGGGCCACCTGGTCCGCCGTCAGTACGAGGAGGGCCGCGGCGTTCCGGCGATCGCCGCCGTCGAGCAGGACGCCACGGGCAACGCCTTCCCGCTGGCGCTCTCCTACGCCAAGGCCATCGGCGGCACCCGCGCGGGCGTCATCAAGACGACGTTCACCGAGGAGACCGAGACCGACCTCTTCGGCGAGCAGGCCGTGCTCTGCGGCGGCGCCTCCGCGCTGGTCAAGGCGGGCTTCGAGACCCTGGTCGAGGCCGGCTACCAGCCGGAGATCGCGTACTTCGAGTGCCTCCACGAGCTGAAGCTGATCGTGGACCTGATGTACGAGGGCGGCCTGGAGAAGATGCGCTGGTCGGTCTCCGAGACCGCCGAGTGGGGCGACTACGTCACCGGCCCCCGCATCATCACGGACCAGACCAAGGCCGAGATGAAGAAGGTCCTCTCCGAGATCCAGGACGGCACCTTCGCCAAGAACTGGATGGACGAGTACCACGGCGGCCTGAAGAAGTACGACGAGTACAAGACGCAGGACTCCGAGCACCTGCTGGAGACCACCGGCAAGGAGCTGCGCAAGCTCATGAGCTGGGTGGACAACGACGAGGCGTAGTCCTCACCGGCGGGGTCGGGCAGGTGCCCGGCCCCGCCGGCCGTCGTTGGACGGACAGTCCAACCCGGACGGGTGATCCTTCCGCCGAGGCGGAAGATACGCCACGTGCCGCCACTACACTTAGGCCCACCCTCGCGCCGGTGTTCCCGCGGCCGGGGGCCCGGGGGTCCGTGACGTCGCCACCATTGTCACAGGCTCCGGGGAACCGGGAAAATGCAGCATCAACCACATATACGCGTCAGGCCCACAGCGTCGTGCGTCTTCCACGCGGCAAGCCCCTCCACCGCCTGCGGCCGTCGGGACGGCCGTCCGCACTGGACTTGTGAGGACTCACGTGAGCTCGAAACCTGTCGTACTCATCGCTGAAGAGCTGTCGCCCGCCACCGTCGACGCGCTGGGGCCGGACTTCGAGATCCGGCACTGCAACGGCGCCGACCGAGCCGAACTGCTGCCGGCCGTCGCGGATGTGGACGCCATCCTGGTGCGCTCCGCCACCAAGGTCGACGCCGAGGCCATCGCCGCGGCCAAGAAGCTGAAGGTCGTCGCCCGCGCGGGTGTGGGCCTGGACAACGTCGATGTCTCCGCCGCCACCAAGGCCGGCGTGATGGTCGTGAACGCGCCGACCTCCAACATCGTCACCGCCGCCGAGCTCGCCTGCGGCCTGCTCGTCGCCACCGCCCGCAACATCCCGCAGGCCAACACCGCGCTCAAGAACGGTGAGTGGAAGCGGAGCAAGTACACGGGTGTCGAGCTCAGCGAGAAGACCCTCGGCGTCGTCGGCCTCGGCCGCATCGGTGTCCTGGTCGCCCAGCGCATGTCGGCGTTCGGAATGAAGATCGTCGCGTACGACCCCTACGTCCAGCCGGCCCGCGCCGCCCAGATGGGCGTGAAGCTGCTGACCCTGGACGAGCTGCTGGAGGTCTCCGACTTCATCACCGTCCACCTCCCCAAGACCCCCGAGACGCTCGGCCTGATCGGCGACGAGGCGCTGCACAAGGTCAAGCCGGCCGTGCGGATCGTCAACGCCGCGCGCGGCGGGATCGTCGACGAGGAGGCGCTGTACTCGGCGCTCAAGGAGGGCCGGGTCGCCGGCGCGGGCCTCGATGTGTACGCCAAGGAGCCCTGCACCGACTCCCCGCTGTTCGAGCTCGACCAGGTCGTGTGCACCCCGCACCTCGGGGCGTCCACCGACGAGGCGCAGGAGAAGGCGGGCATCGCGGTCGCCCGCTCGGTGCGCCTGGCGCTCGCCGGTGAGCTGGTCCCGGACGCGGTCAACGTCCAGGGCGGCGTCATCGCCGAGGACGTCAAGCCGGGTCTGCCGCTCGCCGAGCGCCTCGGCCGCATCTTCACCGCCCTGGCGGGCGAGGTCGCGGTCCGTCTCGACGTCGAGGTGTACGGCGAGATCACCCAGCACGACGTGAAGGTGCTCGAACTGTCCGCGCTCAAGGGCGTGTTCGAGGACGTCGTCGACGAGACCGTCTCGTACGTCAACGCGCCGCTGTTCGCCCAGGAGCGCGGTGTCGAGGTCCGTCTGACCACGAGCAGCGAGTCGCCCGACCACCGCAATGTGGTGACCGTGCGCGGCACCCTCGCGGACGGTGAGGAGGTCGCGGTCTCCGGCACGCTGGCCGGCCCGAAGCACCTCCAGAAGATCGTCGCCGTCGGCGACTACGACGTCGACCTGGCGCTCGCCGACCACATGGTCGTCCTGCGCTACGAGGACCGTCCCGGTGTCGTCGGCACCGTCGGCCGGATCCTCGGGGAGGCCGGGCTGAACATCGCCGGTATGCAGGTCGCCCGCGCCGAGGAGGGCGGCGAGGCGCTCGCCGTCCTGACCGTCGACGACACGGTGCCCGCGCCGGTCCTCGCGGAGGTCGCCGAGGAGGTCGGCGCGACGTCGGCCCGGTCGGTGAACCTGCGGGACTGACCCCTCCGCATCCGCGTACCCGGCCCCTGGACGCTCGTCTTACACAAGCGTCTGGAGGCCGGGTACGCTGCGTTCATGGGACACCGTGAGGCTCTGCTCGAAGGCGCCAAGCGCTGCCTGCTGGAGAAGGGGTACGCGCGGACGACCGCGCGGGACATCGTCGCCGCGTCGGGGACGAACCTGGCCTCCATCGGCTACCACTACGGTTCCAAGGAAGCCCTGCTGAACCAGGCGTTCCTCGCGGTGACCGAGGAGCGGGGCGAGGCGGCCGGTCCGGCCGGGGCGCGGGAGGTGGAGCCGTCCGCGGATCCGTACGAGCGGTTCCGCCAGGCGTGGGGGCAGCTCATCGCCACCGCCGGGGACGACCGCGCGGTCTGGAAGCTCCAGCTGGAGGCCGTGACCCGGCTGGACGAGGACGAGGAGCTGCGCGAGGCCCTCAAGGAGCAGCAGCGCGAGGGGCGGCTGGGGATGGCCCGGATGTTCCCCGGTCCGGATCCGGAGGCGGATCCGGAGAAGACGCGGGTGGCGGGACTCCTCTGCCAGGCCCTCGCGGCGGGGGTCATGATCCAGCGGATGGTCGACCCGGACAGCGCCCCTTCGGCCGAGGACCTGGCCGAGGGGCTGAAGGTGCTCATGGGGGAGACGGGCTGAAGCCGGCCGGGCCCGGCGCCGCGACGACGACGCCGGGAGCGGTCACAGGCCGGCCGACTTCAGGGCCATGTGGAGCAGGAGCCGGTGCTCCCCGTCGTCCAGGTCCAGGCCCGTCAGCTGCTCCACCCTCGACAGGCGGTAGTACAGCGTCTGCCGGTGGATGCCCAGGGTCGCCGCCGTGCGGCCCGCCTGGCCCGCGCAGTCGAGGAAGACCTCGGCCGTACGGGCGAGATCCCGGTGCGCGGCGGACAACAGCGGACGGATCGCCGCGTCGTGCGCGGGCGCCGGCGGCAGCGCGGTCAGCAGGCGGTACGGGCCGATCGACGCCCAGCGGGCGACCGGGCCCAGTCGTGGCTGTGCCGTGGCCGCGCGGGCGGCGGAGACCGCCTCGTGCCATGCCTCGCCCAGCTCGGCCAGCCCCTTGCGGGGGTCACCGATGCCCGCCACGGCCCCCTCGCCCGGGTTCGCCCGACCGGCCGCACCGGTGCCCGTGGCATCCGCACCGGCGCCCGTCGCCGCCGCGTCGCGCAGCCTGGTCGCCGCCGTGAGCGCGGGCGCCAGGGCGTCGGCCGAGCGCAGCCGGATCAGCGCGGCCAGCCCGTGTGTCCCCGCCGTGCGCCAGGGCAGGGCGCACAGCGCGGCCGCCCCCGGGGCCGTACGCACGGAGGGGGTGTCGTCGCCGGGCCAGGGCGCGACGCACACCAGCGCGTGCAGGCCGTCGGCGTCCGGGCCGAGCGCCGTGCGCAACGCGGCCAGGGCCATGTCGTACTGCCATCCCCGCTCCGCCGTCAGTACGGCGCGCAGCTCCCTCGACAGGTCGCCGCCGGCCCGCTCCTCGTCCGCGAGCAGCGCCCCGATCCGGGCGGCCACCTCCATGGCGGCCGTCAGGCGGCCGGGCGCCGGCCCGGGGTCGGCGTCGAGCAGCCAGACGTACCCCAGCGCGACGCCCCGGTGGCGTACCGGAAGGCAGAGCCGGTCCCGGAAGACGCCCGCGTCCGGTGCCGCCGGGATGCGGACCGGGCCGGTCGCCCGCGTGATGCCGAAGCCCTCGAACCAGGCCCGGACGGCGGGAGTGGACTTCCTGGTCAGGATCGAGCGGGTGCGGACGGGGTCGAGCGTCGTCTCGTCGAAGTCGCCGCTGTCGTGGGCTCCGAAGGCGATCAGGCCGAAATCCCGGTTCTCCAGGGTGGCGGGGGCGCCCAGCAGCGCCGAGATCTCGTCCACCAGGTCTTGATAATCGGCCTTCATCCGGACATTCTCCCACCTCCGACCTGGCTCTTCAGACATATGTCTGAGATGGCGCCCACGGATGCGTGACAGCTGTCGATGGCCGACGATCGGGGTGATCCTTAGGTTTCACGGTGGTTCTCCGTGCCGTTGCCGACATGTCGGTTCCGGCCCCCTCTCAATCCCTGTTCCGTGGAGGTGCCCCGTGCTGGGTCCCGTGATCCTCGCCGCGTCGCGCAGCGACAAGATGCGCCGTTTCGTCTCTGCCGCGCCGGGCACCAAGCAGGTCGTCGACCGCTTCATCGCCGGTGAGACCGTCCAGCGGGTCATTCCGATCGTCGAGCAGACCGTCGGAAAGGGCCTGGAGGTCACCCTGGACGTGGTGGGCGAGGACATCACCACGCCCGAGCAGGCCACGGCCGCGCGGGACGCCTACCTGGAGCTGATCGACCGCCTCAAGGACCTGGGTCACGGCGCCAAGGCCGAGATGTCGGTCAAGCTGTCGATGTTCGGCCAGGCGCTGGAGAACGGCCACGAGCTGGCGCTCGCCAACGTCCGCCCGGTCGTCGAGGCCGCCGCCGCGATCGGCACCACGGTCACTCTGGACGCGGAGGACCACACCACCCTCGACTCGATGTTCGCCATCCACGAGGAGCTGCGCAAGGACTTCCCGCAGACCGGCTGTGTGATCCAGGCGTACCTCTTCCGCACCGAGGACGACGCCCGGCGCCTCGCCGCCGACGGCAGCCGGGTGCGGATCGTGAAGGGCGCCTACAAGGAGCCCGCCTCCGTCGCGATCCAGGACAAGGCCGAGATCGACAAGGCGTACGTCCGCATCCTGAAGATCCTGATGGAGGGCGAGGGGTACCCGATGATCGGGTCCCACGATCCGCGACTCATCGCCATCGGACAGGAGCTCGCCCGCCGTGCCGGGCGCAAACTGGACGAGTACGAGTTCCAGATGCTGTACGGGATCCGGGCCGACGAGCAGATCCGGCTCGCGGCCGAGGGCCACCGTATGCGCGTCTACACCGCGTACGGCACCGACTGGTACGGCTACTTCATGCGGCGCCTCGCCGAGAAGCCGGCCAACCTGCTGTTCTTCGTGCGCTCGATGATCACCAAGAACTGACCCAAGGGCCGAGCCCTTCCACCCCTCACAAAGGAGTCAAGGAACTCATGGACGCTGTCACCCAGGTCCCCGCCCCGGTCAACGAGCCGGTGCACGGTTACGCCCCCGGGTCCCCCGAGCGTGCCCGTCTGGAGGCCAAGCTCAAGGAGCTGGCCGAGAACCCCATCGACCTCCCGATGACCATCAACGGCGTCAAGCGCATGGGTGGCGGTGAGCGCTTCGACGTCGTGCAGCCGCACAACCACAAGGCCGTCATCGGCACCTTCGCCGCGGCCACCCAGGACGACGCCCAGGACGCGATCGACGCGGCCCTCGCCGCCGCTCCGGCGTGGCGCGCGATGTCCTTCGACGACCGCGCGGCGATCATCCTGCGCGCCGCCGAGCTGCTGGCCGGCCCCTGGCGCGAGACGCTCGCGGCCTCCACCATGCTCGGCCAGTCCAAGACCGCCCAGCAGGCCGAGATCGACACCCCCTGCGAGCTCGTCGACTTCTGGCGCTTCAACGTGAAGTACGCCCGCGACCTGCTCGCCGAGCAGCCGCCGGCCAACTCCCCGGGTGTGTGGAACCGCCTCGACCACCGTCCGCTGGAGGGCTTCGTCTACGCGATCACGCCCTTCAACTTCACGGCCATCGCGGGCAACCTGCCCACCGCCCCGGCCCTCATGGGCAACGTGGTGGTCTGGAAGCCGTCCCCGACCCAGACCCACGCCGCCGTGCTGCTCATGGAGCTGCTGGAGGAGGCCGGCCTGCCGAAGGGCGTCATCAACCTGGTGACCGGTGACGGCATCGCCGTCTCCGAGGTGGCGCTGAACCACCCGGACCTGGCCGGCATCCACTTCACCGGCTCGACCAAGACCTTCCAGCACCTGTGGAAGACGGTCGGCAACAACATCGAGAAGTACCGCTCCTACCCCCGCATCGTGGGCGAGACGGGCGGCAAGGACTTCGTCGTCGCGCACCCGAGCGCCGACCGCGCCGTGCTGAAGACCGCGCTGACCCGCGGCTCCTTCGAGTTCCAGGGCCAGAAGTGCTCCGCGTCCTCGCGTGCGTACATCCCCGCGTCCATCTGGAACTCCGGCTTCAAGGAGGAGTTCGCGGCCGAGGTCGACGGCATCACGATGGGTGACGTCACCGACCTGACGAACTTCATGGGCGCCGTCATCGACGAGCGTTCCTTCGCCAAGAACAAGGCCGCGATCGACCGCGCGAAGGAAGACCCGACCTGCGAGATCGTCGCCGGCGGCAGCTACGACGACTCGGTCGGCTACTTCGTCCGCCCGACGGTCGTCGAGTGCTCCGACCCGGCCAACGAGGTCTTCACCACCGAGTACTTCGGCCCGTTCCTCGCGGTGCACGTCTACGAGGACGACCAGTACGACGCGATGCTGGAGCAGATGGAGTCGGTGTCGGCGTACGCGCTGACCGGCTCGGTCATCGCGGGCGACCGCGCCGCCGCCGCGTACACGATGGAGAAGCTGCGGTACGCCGCGGGCAACTTCTACATCAACGACAAGTCGACCGGCGCCGTCGTCGGCCAGCAGCCCTTCGGCGGCGGCCGCGCCTCGGGCACCAACGACAAGGCCGGTGCGCCGCAGAACCTGATGCGCTGGACGCTGACCCGCGCCATCAAGGAGACGCTGGTTCCGCCGACCGAGTACGGCTACCCGCACATGGGCTGACGCCCCCGGGCCCGCGGGCCCCTCGGACACCGCCCCCCTCCGGCCCCCACGCCGGACGGGGGCGGTTCTCACAGGCGCCCTTGTGCTCAAGTGGTGTAGGTGGTGTACATGTCAAATTCATTCGTCGGTACGTCCCCACGCGTCACCGACGAAGGAGCCCCCTGACATGAGACGCACCCTCCGTGCGCGTACAGGTCTGTCCGCCCTGCTCGTCGCCGCTTCCCTCGGCCTCGGCGCCACCCCGGCCGGAGCGGCGGATCCCGTCGGCATCCACGCCCTCGACTCCGCCGTCGAGCGGCAGCTCGGTGCCGACAGCGCCGGTACCTATCTCGACGCCGCCACCGGCAGGCTGATCGTCACCGTCACCTCCGATTCCGCCGCCGAGCGCGTCCGCGCGGCCGGGGCGACCCCCGAGCGGGTCGAGCGCGGCGCGGCGCAGCTCGACGCGGCCATGGCGGCCCTGGAGGCCCGCGCCAAGATCCCCGGCACCTCCTGGGGCCTGGACCCGCGCACCAACCAGATCGCCGTCGAGGCCGACCGGTCGGTCCCGGCCCGCGACCTGGCGCGGCTGAACGCGGTCGCCGCCTCGCTGGACGGGGCCGTACGCGTCACCCGGGTGCCCGGCACCTTCCACCGCGAGGTGGCGGGTGGCGGCGCCATCTACGGCGGCGGCTTCCGCTGCTCCTCCGCCTTCAACGTCTCCAAGGGCACGACGCGCTACTTCGTCACCGCGGGCCACTGCACCAACGCCGCCGCCGACTGGTCCGCCACCTCCGGCGGCCCCGTCATCGGCGTCCGGGAGGGCACCAGCTTCCCGACCAACGACTACGGCATCGTCCGCTACACCGACGGCTCCGCGCCGGCCGGGAGCGTGGACCTCTACAACGGCGGTTTCCAGGACATCGCCTCGGCCGCCGACGCCGTCGTCGGCCAGGCCATCAAGAAGAGCGGCTCCACCACCAAGGTGACCAGCGGCACGGTGACCGCCGTGAACGTCACGGTGAACTACAGCGACGGGCCCGTCTACGGAATGGTCCGTACGACCGCCTGCTCCTCCGGCGGTGACAGCGGCGGCGCCCACTTCGCGGGATCGGTCGCCCTCGGCATCCACTCCGGCAGCTCCGGCTGCACGGGCACCAGCGGCTCGGCCATCCACCAGCCGGTGAAGGAGGCGCTGAGCGCGTACGGGGTGAGTGTGTACTGACACCCGCGGTGTCCGGCGGCGGCGCGCACCCGCGTCACCGCCGGGCCCCGGCCGGGCGGCGGGCTCAGCCGGGGAGCGTGTCGCCCGACGACGGCTGACGGCCCTCTTCGGGCGCCGCCGCGCGGTCGTCGCCGAGATACACGTCGGTACCGGTCAGCCCCAGCAGCCGGGTCAGCGCCGGAGGCCGTTCCACGAGCCTGAGGCGCACCCCCTGCGCCAGCGTCCGGCGCTTCACCATGAGCAGCGCCGAAAGCCCCATCGAGTCGCACATGCCCGCACCACCGCAGTGCAGGGCCAGTTCCCGCACGTCCGGGCGGGCCGCGAGGACCTCGTCGACCGCGCGCACGAGGTCGTCGGCCGTCTCGTAGTCCAGATCACCGGAGATCCGGATCTCGACGACGTCCGGCCCTCGGTCCGTGGCGAGCAGCTCCAGCGGCTGGGGTTCTTCGTAGGTCATCGCGTGTTTTCCTGTGCGGCGGTCGACAAGGAGCGGTCCAGGTGCGCGCGGGCGCCGTCCAGCAGCGCCGTCGCCCTGGGGAAGTCGCGCAGGTACCCGGCCAGCAGCCGCAGCACCACGGCGAGCGCGTACGCGGGCACACCGCGGTTCTCCAGTATCCCCGCGGTCCAGCGGACGAACCCCAGGAACATCTCCCGGTCGTCCATGTACAGCGCGCACGACAGGTGTTCGACGACGTGGGCCACGTCCTCGGCGGTGTGCTCGCGCCGGCGCTCGTCGTACTCCGCGAAGGGCGGGAAGACCCCGGCCAGGTCGCCGATCGCGTCCCGGACCAGCTGGGGCCTGGCCCGGGCGACGAGGGTGTACTCCTGGTCGGCCAGATGCGGCAGCGCGTCCCGCGCCACCCGCAGAGGGGACGGCGCGGGCAGCCCGGCGGCCAGCAGGTCCGCCGCCCCGCGCGCGTCGGCGGCCCAGGCGTCGGCGCCCAGCCGACGGGCCGTCCGGTCGTCCGCCCCGAAGGCGGCACCGCCCACCAGGACCGGCACGCCCGCGGCCTGGCAGGCGGTGATCGCCGCGTGCGCGGCCGGCAGCCGGGTCACCAGCGACCCGGAGAGCGCCACCGCGTCCGGTCCGCCGCGGTGCACCTGCTTGACCAGATGGGGTCCGGGCACCTGGGCGCCCAGATGGTCCACCTGCCACCCGCGCAGCCGCAGCACCTCGGTCAGCAGCCGGGCGGGCAGGGCGTGCCACTCGCCGTCCACGCAGGCGACGGTGATCCGCCCACGGGTGACCTGGGTGCGGGCGGCCGGGTGCAGGCATACGGCGGCCACCGCCCGTTCGTCGATCGCGGTCGCCGCGTGCTCGTCCGCCACCGAGAGGCGGTTGGCCGCCCACTCCTCGCCGACCCGCCGCTGCACCGCCGCGATCACGTCGAGCAGCACCTCCTCGGGGCCCATGCCCGCGTCGAGCGCCTCCCGCACCGTGCGGACCGCTCCCCGCTCGTCCCCGCCGGTGGCCGCCTCCCACAGGCGCCGCACGGCCTCGTCCCTCGCGCTCATGCGGTGAACCGGCCCGGTCCGTGGCCGCCCACGGCGCTCAGGTGGTTGCGGCGGGGCGTGGTGATGGCGACCAGGGCCATGTCGTCGTGGCGCCCCTGCCCGACCCACTCGCCGGCCAGCATCTGGATCCGCTCGACCACCGCCTCGGCGGGCATGCCGGCGCACTCGGCCAGGGCCGCCGCCAGCCGCTCCTCGCCGAACAGTTCCCCGCCGAACGGGCCGCCCCTCGCCTCGGTGATGCCGTCCGAGTAGAGCAGGCAGACCTCGCCCGGCTGGAGCGAGGTGCGGAAGGTGCGGGCGGTCACCTCGGGCAGCGCGCCGACGAGGGTGCCGCCGGTCCGCGCGGTCTCCACCCGGCCGTCGGAGCGGACGATCAGCGGCGGCGGGTGGCCGGCGCTGGTGAGCCGGAGGTCGGCCCCGTGCGCGCCGCGGCTGACCGAGGCCAGCACGAGGGTGGCGTACCGGGTGTGGTGCGACGACAGGAGGGCACCGTTCAGGAGCTGCAGCATCCGTTCGTGCTCCGGTTCGACCAGCCGCAGCGCCTGCAGGGTGTTGCGGATCTTGCCGGTCAGGACCGCCGCCTCCAGGCCCTTGCCGCAGACGTCGCCGAGCACGATCTGGGTGGTGCCGCCCGGCTCGCCCGCCGGGTGGACGTCGTAGAAGTCCCCGCCGATCCGCTGGTCGTCCCCGGAGGTGCGGTAGCCGCCCGCCAGCTCGACGCCGTCGACCTGCTCCAGGCGCGGCGGCAGCAGGTCGCGCATGAGCATGTCGGCGACGGAGGACTGCTCGGCGTACAGCAGGGCCGCGGAGATCGCCGCACCCGCGCGGGCGGCGAAGATACGGGCGAAGACCTCTTCGGACTCGGTGAAGGACGTGCCGCCCGCGCGGCGCAGCAGGATCAGGGCGCCCGCCGGGACCCCGTTGCCCGGGAGCGGCGTGACGACCATCGAGCCGATGTCGCCGAAGCCCTCCGGCCGGACCCAGGACGGGGCGCCGGCCGGGTCGATCCACCGGGAGGGCACGGGCGGGAAGCCCTGCAGGGCCTCGGCGAGCCCGGGCACCTCGGCCGTCTCGCCGCCGAGGACCTCATGGGTCACCGTTCCGTCGGCCCCGGCGCGGGACATCAGCAGCCGCCGCCGGTCGTTGGGGCCGATGACCAGCGCCGCGTCGGCGAGATGGCGGGCCGCCAGCCGTGCGGTGGTCGCCATGCACTTGCGGGCGTTGAGGGAGGAGAGCAGCTGGTTGGACGCCTCGACCAGGAAGGAGGTGCGCTCGCGCTCCGAGCTCAGGGCGGTCCGGGCGGCCAGCTGCTCGGTGTCGTCCCGCAGCCACCAGGTCATGAGGCGCCCCTGGCGGGAGCGGGCGCCGGTCGCCGTGTAGTACCGGTCCCCGCACGCGCCGGCCGCCTCGGCCATGCCCCGCCCGTGTGCGTCGGCCAGCCACTCGCGTCCGGGCCCGCGCAGCCGCGCCCCCGGCCTCAGCCCGGGGAACAGCCGGCCCGCGGAGTCGTTCGCCAGCCGTACGACACCGTCCTCGTCGGCGACGACGGCCGGGTGCGGGGAGGCATGGAGGAGCATGCCGTCCAGGTTCGCGTCGTTCACGTCACGCGCTTCGGCGTTCTTCGGTGCTTGCCTCAAACGGTGGGATACCGTGCCGGTGGCACGAACCCCTTTCACCCTCTCGGACTTCCGACGTCATTGCGGACCTCCGGCAACGATCCTCCGTCGTCGGCGGGTAAGCAATGCCCTCACCGTAACGCCGGGTGTGTGAAGAGTCGGAAGAGAGGGTGGAATGCTTCGCGGAACACGGGGTAGACGCCGGTCCGAAGTGGACCGGCCCGAGGGCCGCTTTCCGGGGGCAGGAGCACATGACCGCTGATATGAGCACCGACGAGCACGCCGTCCGGTTTCTCCGGCCGTCCCAGACCCTTCTGCGAGCCGCGCAGTACACCGGCGAGCCCGGGTCCATCGCGGCGGCCCGGGACCTGGCCGACACGTTCCTCCAGCAGCTCACCGCCGAGTGGCTCGCCGTTCTGCCGGCCCGCACGGCCCAGGACGTCCGGCTGGTCGTCAGCGAGCTGGTGACCAACGCCGACCGGCACAGCTTCGGGCCGTACTTCCTCGAACTGGAGGGCTGCGCGAAGTGGCTGAGCGTCACGGTCTACGACAGCAGCTGCGCCACGCCCGTGCGGCACGGCCGCGACCCCGGGCGCGTCGGCGGCCACGGGATGGAGATCGTCCACGCCGTGAGCGACCGGGTCACCGTGGAGAACGTGCCGGTCGGCAAGCGGGTCAGGGCCGACTTCGCCCTGGACCCGGAGGCGTGACCCGCCGCCCCGCGGCCGTGCGGGACCGGGCGGCGTGACCCGCCGCGCCGTCTCTCAGGAGGCCGTCTTCTCCTGTGGGCCGTGCCAGTCCAGGCAGATCACCAGGGCGTCGTCGGACGTCTCGGATCCCCGGTGCGCGGCCAGTTCCCGCAGGACGGCCCCGGGTACCGAGGCGGCCGGCAGCAGGCTGGTGGACTGGATCGCGCGCGCCAGCGCCCGTACGCCGTAGGCCTCGCCCTGCGGGGACGCCGCCTCGTAGACGCCGTCGCTCGCCACCAGCAGCCGGTCGCCCGGCCGTACGTCGATCTCCTGGGCGCGGTAGTCGGACTCCTCGAACATGCCCAGCGGGAGCTGCGCGTCGAGCGGGACGCGTTCCACGCTTCTGCCGCGTCTTCGCCACAGCTGGGGCGAGCCGGCGTCGACCGCGCACGCCAGGCCCGTCCGCAGGTCGAAGCGCATGAGCAGGGTCGAGACGTACAGGGCGCCCCGGTGCTGGGCGTACACCGCCTGGTCGGCCAGTGCCGCCTGGTCGGCGATGCCGATGCCGGCCCTGCGCGCGTTGCGCAGCGCGTTGACCGTGAGGCTGGTCAGCAGGGACGCCTCGGTGCCCTCGCTCATCCCGTTGGTGACCGCGAGGGTGAGCGTGGAGGCGTCCGACGACCAGTCGAAGTTGTCGCCGTGGATCGCGTAGGCCGGCTCCAGCTGGGCGCCGATCTCGAACTCGGGCTGGGCGTAGGACCGCCCGGGCAGCAGCTGCCACTGCATCTCGGCGGCCAGGGTCAGACGGGTGACGCGGCGGGCCCGCTGGTAGAAGTCGGTGTCCCGTTCCGCCACCAGGATCTCGTGCCCCAGCAGCGCCGCGATGTGGGCGAGCTCCACGACCGTCTCGGCCGTCGAGCGGTCCCCCGGCAGCCGGACCGTGAGCACCCCGAGCCGCTCGCCGCGCACGGTGACCGGCAGGTGGTGGGCGATCTCGCCGCCCGGGCCCGCCTCCGTCCGCGGCTCCTGGCTGCCGAAGGCGCGCCCCTCGCTGCTGTCGTGCAGCGGCAGCGAGCGTGCGGAGGGGCTGACGGCGTCCACGGGCTGGAGCATCGTGAGGCTGTAGTCCGCGAGTACCAGCACCACGTCGGTGGCGCCGAGACCGGCGACGAGCCGTTCCCGGACGACGTCGACCAGCGCGTGCGGGGGCGCCGCGCGCAGGGACTTCTCGAGATCCTGCATCGGGATCACTGTGGTTGCGGGCCTTCCTCTGAGGGTGCCTGGGATCGCGGGCTGACAAAGGGCGCCGCTGGGTGACAGAGTGGATCGGTGCCCCGGTTCATCAGTACGCCACCTCCCCACGACCAAGTGGCGGCAGACGTGTGCGCGGCCACGGAGCTCCTGGAGGTACTGCTGGGGCGAGGTCAGGAAGGGGCGTCCGCGGGTCCGGTCTCACCGTCGCAGCTGCGTGCCCTGCTCGTCCTGGAACGACACAACGGGGCGAACCTGCGCACGCTGAGTGACGCACTGGGTTCCCGCAACTCGTCCGTCAGCCGGCTGTGCGACCGGCTTGAGGCGATGGGCCTGGTCACCCGGGAGCCGAGTCCGACGAGCCGTCGTGAGGTGCAGCTGCGGCTGACCAGGCGCGGCCGTGCGGTTCTGGGCGAGCTGCGCCAGGCGAGGGCGCGCGAAGTGGCGGCCGTACTGGTCAGGATGGACCCCGGGGCGGTGAGCGCCCTGTCCGAGGGCCTGATCGCCTTCGCCGCCGCCGCCCGGGCCGCGCAGGAGGCGGAGGGCGGGTGCGACGCCCGCGGCGGCCACTCGGTGGCCGACAGCGCCTAGCTTCATTTCCCGCTCAACTTCCCCCCTGGCGGTCCGCCTCCGAAGCACGTCGTAGCGACATGATCAGGGAAAGACTGTTGCCATAGGGAGAATGTTGTCAAACGACAACAGTCGGTTTTATCGTGGGCCCGTGCGCCCAACCCACCCTGCTGACCAGACCTTGCGGATCACTGAAGACGATGAGTCGGGGGTGCGTGTCGTCGCTGTCTCCGGAGAGGCCGACCTCGAGAACGTCGGCCCCCTCGACGACTTGCTGCGGGAGGCCGCCGACGGGTCCGGCCGTCTCGTGCTCGACCTCTCGGGTCTCGCCTTCGCCGACTCCACGATGGTGAACGTCATCCTGCGCGCCTACACCGACCTGGGGGAGAGGCTGCGCATCGCGGCCCCCTCGGAGTTCATGCGGCGCCTCTTCGATCTCACCGGGCTGGACTCCGTCCTGCCCCTGTACGACGGCGTGGCCGAGGCGCTGGCCGCCGGCACCGTGCCGCCGGTGGCAGACGTCGCCGACTGAGCCGGCGGCCGACCGGGCCGGCCGCCCGTGCCGCGGGGGACCGCTCACACCCGGCGCCAGCGGGCGACGGCGAACAGGAACAGTCCGTACATCGCCAGACCGAGCGCGATGACGACCAGGAGCCAGGGGCCGGCCGGGGTCTCGGCGAACGAACGCAGGGTGTCGTCCACTCCCTTGGCCTCGCTCGGCCGGTACTCCACGGCCGCCCGCACCACGAACACGCCGGCGGCGACGAAGACCAGTCCGCGCGCGACGCCCCCGCCGACCCCGGTCACGTCCACGGCGCGGCGGGCCCACTCGGGCATCCGGCCCAGCCTCATGTGTGAGCGGTAGGTGCGCCGGGCCGCCCGTACGGCGTTCACCACGCCGGTCACGGCGATCGCCACCCCGGCGGCGGCGACGATCCACTGCCCTGCGGGCATCTCCAGCACCTTGGCGGTGATGTCCTGGGACTGGCGGTCGCTGGCCCCGCCGCCCCGCTCCTGCCGGTCGCCCGCCGCGAAGGCGAGCGCCGAGTACGCGACGACGGCGTAGAAGACGGTCCGGCCGGCCGACAGCAGCCGGTGCGACGTCTTGGTGCCCCACACGGCCTCGGAGAGCCGCCACAGGGCCATCCCGGCGAGCCCGATGCCCACGGCCCACAGCAGCGCGGAGCCCAGGGGCCGCGCGGCGACCTCCGAGAGGGCACCGCCGCGGTCGGCCTGGCGGCCGCCCTGGCCGAAGGCGATCCGCAGGGCCAGCACCCCGATGAGCAGGTAGATCACTCCCAGGGCGGCGAATCCCCAGCGGCCCGCGGCCTCCAGGGTGGTTCTGCCCGTCTTCCCCCGTGCCTTGCTCCGTACGGTCATGTCGATCCTCCCGTAGCCGGATGCCCGTGCGCCGGCCCAGAAAACGGGGGGCCCGGCGGGCCGTCGCCCCGTGCGGCGGCCCGCCGCGGCTCCGTCCGGTCGGGCGCCGGCCCTGTTCCGGGAGCGGCGAACGCCGTATACGAAGAGGAGGTGAGTGACGGTCAGTTTCACGCGTCCTTCGCCGGATACACGCATCCCATGGCTGAGACCAAGAAGACGACGCAAGCAAGGACGACGACCAAGGAGCGGGCGCAGCGGGCGCAGACCGCCGCGCGGGACACGGCGCAGGACGCCGCCGAGTCCGCCCGCGGGATCGGCGGGGTGACCGCCGACAAGGCCAGGACCGCGGCCCGGACCGTACAGCGGACCGCCGCCACGGCGGCCGACCGCACCGTCGGGAAGGTGGGGGTCGTCTGGACGCTGGTGAAGGCCCGCAAGGTCATCGTGGCCGGAGCGGGCGCGGGCGTCGCCACCGCCGTGGCGAGCTCCTACGCCCTGGGCCGCCGGGTGGGGCTGCGCCAGCGCGGCCCGCTCTCCCGCCTCAGCGGCGGCAGGCTCTGACCCCTGACGGCGGGCGCCGCCCGGCCGGCGGCCGGACGGCGCCGCGCCCGCCCTCGCCGTCCGCCGACGCGGGCCCGCCCTCGTGTGGCCGGTTTCCCGCCCCCTTCTCGCCGCCCCCCGGCAACCGTCGTCCGGCTGCCCGGGGGGCCTGCGAGAGTGGAGGGCATGACTGAGCCGTTGCGCACCGCCCACACCTTCGCGTTGACGTCCACCACGCTCGACGCGATACGCGCGCTGCTGGACGCCGCGTTCGAAGGGGACTTCAGCGACGAGGACTGGGACCACGGGCTCGGCGGCGTCCACGCCTGGATCGAGGACGAGGACGGGATCGCCGCCCACGGCAGCGTGATCATGCGACGGGTGGTGCACTCGGGCCGTTCGTACCGCGTCGGCTATGTGGAGGCCGTCGCCGTACGGGCCGACCGGCGCAGGCAGGGCCTGGGCGGTCGCGTGATGGCGGCGCTGGAGGAGGTCATCGACGGGGCGTACGCCTTCGGTGCCCTGTCGGCCTCCGACGAGGGCGCCGAGCTCTACCGGGCGCGCGGCTGGCAGTTGTGGAACGGCCGCATCGAGGCGTACGGCCCCGAGGGCGTGGCGCACCTGCCGGACGAGGAGGACTCCACCTACCTCCGCCCTGCCGCCGGCCGGCCCCTGCCCGCCGCTGACGCCACCGCGCTGCTCTTCGACTGGCGCGACGGCGACGTGCTCTGAACGCCCCGCTCTGAACGCCCCGGTCCGGGCGCGCCGGTCAGGACATCCCGCTGTGGACGACCTGCCCTGAACGCCCTGTTCCGGACGCGCCGGTCAGGCGCGCCGTCCGCCGCCACGGACGGACGTCGGACGCCCGGCGCCGGTCCGTGCCGCGTCCCGCCGGGCGCCGTACAGGGCGCCCCCCGCGCCGGCCACCAGGACGGCGGCGATCGCGTACGCGGGCATGTCGAAGACGTGCGAGAAGTAGCCGACCGTCAGCACGATGACGCTCACCGCCCATACGGCGAGCGCCGCCCAGCCCCGCCCGCTCAGGAACCAGGTGCGCGCGGGCGTCTCGGGCAGGGTGGTGAGGCTCGCCGCCGGGCCCGCGTCGGCGGCCTTCGGCCGCTTGAAGTACCCGTAGAAGAACCATTCGCCGCACAGCTCCCAGCCCTCGGGCGCCAGTTGCCCGACCACGGGGGAGCGCCTGCCCCGCGGCAGTGCCTCGCGGCGGTACTCCCAGCGCAGGGCGGCGCCCGGCACCCGGCGGCAGACGAACCGGCCGACCGCGTCGAGCCGTTCCACCTCCCAGCCCTGGTCGCCGTGGACGGCCAGCATCGCGGTGTCGTTGAAGATGTCGGCCGTCCACGTCCAGGTCTCGGCCTTCTCGGCCGGGCCCGCCGCCGGACCGGTGGCACCGCCCGCGAGCTGCGCGGCGAACTCGCGGGCCGGGCCGAACTCCTCCACGGCCGTGGTGCCGCTCTCGGCCAGATAGCCGGTGAGATCGGCGACGGTGGCGGCCGTCTGCTCCTCGGCCACGCCCGCCCGGCGCAGCGCGGCGGACAGCTCGTCGAAGTAGGCGCTGTCGGTCATCGTGTCGTTCCCCCTGGGTGCAGCATGGTCTTCACGGCGGTGTGGAAGTCGAGCCAGGCGTCGCTCTCCGCGGCGAGGTGCGCGCGGCCGTCGTCGGTGAGCCGGTAGTACCGGCGGCCCGGGCCGCGCTCGGCGGCCCTGAACTCCCCGACCACCAGGCCGGCTTCCTCCAGCCGGTTGAGCACGGGATAGAGCGTGCCGCCCTTGATCTCGCCGAGCCCTCCGGCGGCCATGGCTTTGGAGATCTCGTACCCGTAGCTCTCACCTTCGGTGAGACAGGAGAGGACGAGGAGGTCAAGGACGCCCTTGAGCCAGCTGGATCTGCGGTCTGCGGCCATGGCTGTATTCCACCACTAGCTAGGTAGGAATGCAATCTAGGTCGGTGGGCGATCTGTATGGCGCTCCGATCTGGCTGGCCATGCCGACGGCGGTGACCATGCCAATGGCGGCGGCGACCATGCCGACCATGCGCGGCGGTGCGTGGCGGTCCGGGCGTTCCGGCGGTCCACGGAGCTCCGCTCCTTGGCCGTGCCCAGCCGTGCCCAGCCCGGGATTGCTCCGTCCGGGGAGCCCCCGGTGGCCGGCCCTCGGTGCGTTTCCCCAGGTCGGAGCGGTTCGGTGCGCGGTGCCGTCTCAGATAGTAGGAAGTCCGAGTAATGGTGGAGACAGGAGCGGGTCCAGCCTTTAGCTTGGAATGAGCCGAACGTCTCGCTCCATCCAGCGAATGGCGGCCGTGAGCGCAGTGCCCGAGGCAGGTAACCCCTGCGGCGGCGCTCCCCGCCCCTTCCGGCGCCTCGAAATCACCTGTCTGATCTCAAGGAGTCGATCATCATGGCCGCTGAGACCGTCCGTCGCGTCCGCCACTCCGCCGCCCGCCCCGGCGAGGCCGAGCGCAAGAACGCCGCCGCCGCCCTGCAGAGGGCCCTCGACCGCAGGGACAACGGGGGATCCACAGGTCACTGACCCGGCCCCGCCGGGGGCCCGCCTCCGCGGGGGTGTCCCGTTCCCGGTCCGCCGACGCGCCCGCCGGTACCAGCGGGCGCGTCGCCCCCTGCCGCACGGCCTCGCACGTCCCGCCGCACGAGCCGCCGCCTTACACCCCCCGCCAGGATCCGCGGGGGGACCGCCGCCGGCCGTCCGGGTCGCGGCGGGGCGCGCTGTCCGCCCCGGCGGGCGCGCAACACGTCCGTCCACATGATGGACTGCGTGTGTCATTCCATGGGACGCGCAGTAGGGTGCCGACATGTCTCGCAGCATCAATCTCGCAGTGATCCCCGGTGACGGCATCGGCCAGGAAGTCGTGGCCCAGGGCCTCAAGGTCCTCCGCGCGGTCCTTCCACAGGATGTGAAGCTGGAGACCAAGGAGTACGACCTCGGCGCCCAGCGCTGGCACCGCACCGGGGAGACCCTTCCCGACGCGGAGCTCGAAGCCCTCAAGGGCCACGACGCCATCCTGCTCGGCGCGATCGGCGACCCGTCGGTACCGTCCGGCGTGCTGGAGCGGGGCCTCCTGCTCAAGCTGCGCTTCGCGTTCGACCACTTCGTCAACCTGCGCCCCTCGAAGCTCTTCCCGAACACCGCCTCCCCGCTGGCCGGCCGCCCCGACATCGACTTCGTGGTCGTCCGCGAGGGCACCGAGGGCCCGTACACCGGCAACGGCGGCTCGCTGCGCACCGGCACGCCCGCCGAGGTCGCCACCGAGGTCAGCCTCAACACGGCGTACGGCGTCGAGCGCGTCGTGCGTGACGCCTACGAGCGGGCCCAGGCCCGGCCGCGCAAGAAGCTGACGCTGGTCCACAAGAACAACGTCCTCGTCTACGCCGGCCACATGTGGAAGAACATCTTCGACAAGGTCGGCCAGGAGTACCCCGAGGTCACCACCGACTATCTGCACGTCGACGCCGCGACGATCTTCTTCGTCACGCAGCCCGAGCGCTTCGACGTCATCGTCACCGACAACCTCTTCGGTGACATCCTCACCGACCTCGCCGCTGCCGTGACCGGCGGCATCGGCCTGGCCGCGTCGGGCAACATCAACCCGACGGGCGAGTTCCCGTCGATGTTCGAGCCCGTCCACGGTTCCGCGCCCGACATCGCGGGCCAGGGCAAGGCCGACCCGACCGCGACGATCCTCTCCGTGGCGCTGCTGCTGCGCCATCTGGGGTACGAGGCCGAAGCCGGCCGGATCGAGGAGGCGGCCGCCGCCGACCTCGCCGAGCGCGACGGCTCCGCCCGTACGACGGACGAGATCGGCGACGCGCTCGCCGTACGAGTAGCGAGCTGACCCGTCGACTGGAAGTCGTTCCAGACACAGCCGCCGGGTCGCATCCGCACCCGGCGGCTTCTCGTTGGCGGCCACCGGGTGCCACCATCGACCCCTGGACCGCGGTCACGCTGTTCCACGCACCCGCTCCCGCGCGCGATAATCGAACGTGGGGCCGCGGCATGCGGGAAAGCTCGGACGTCCTAGCAGTAGTAGCGGCGTGAGCGCGGTCCGTCACAAACAACCGGTGAAGGACACAGCACCCATGACGACGCTCCCGATCGAGCTCAAGCCCTCCTCCACTCCGCTGTCCGACGCGGAGCGGGAGGCGATCCTGGCCAACCCCGGATTCGGCCGCCACTTCACCGACCACATGGTGACGATCAAGTGGACGGAGGGGCGGGGCTGGCACGACGCACAGCTCACCCCGTACGCGCCGCTGTCCATGGACCCGGCCAACATGACCCTGCACTACGCGCAGGAGATCTTCGAGGGCCTGAAGGCGTACCGCCGCCCCGACGGCTCGGTCGCCACCTTCCGCCCCGAGGCCAACGCCGAGCGTTTCCGTACCTCCGCCCGCCGTCTGGCGATGCCGGAGCTGCCGGTCGAGACCTTCATCGCCGCGTGCGACGCGCTGGTCCGGCAGGATGTGGCGTGGGTTCCGCCGCACGGCGGCGAGGAGTCCCTGTACCTGCGCCCGTTCATGATCGCCAATGAGGTCGGGCTCGGCGTGAAGCCGGCCAACGAGTACCTCTTCATCGTCATCGCCTCGCCCGCCGGCGCGTACTTCCAGGGCGGCGTCAAGCCGGTCTCCGTCTGGCTCTCCGAGAACTACGTCCGCGCCGTCCCCGGCGGCATGGGCTTCGCCAAGACCGGCGGCAACTACGCGGCCTCCCTGCTCGCCCAGGCCGAGGCCGCGGAGAAGGGCTGCGACCAGGTCGTCTGGCTCGACGCGCTGGAGCACCGGTGGGTCGAGGAGATGGGCGGCATGAACCTGTACTTCGTGTACGGGGACCGCATCGTGACCCCCGAGCTCACCGGGTCCCTGCTGGCCGGCATCACCCGTGACTCGCTGCTCCGGCTCGCCCGCGACCTGGGCTACGAGTCGCGGGAGGGCCGGATCTCCACCGAGGACTGGAAGCGCGACAGCGAGAACGGCACCCTGACCGAGGTGTTCGCGTGCGGCACCGCGGCGGTCATCACGCCGGTCGGCTCCGTGAAGTCCGAGGGCGGCGACTGGATCCAGGCTGACGGGCAGCCGGGCAGGGTGACGCTCCAGCTGCGCAAGGCGCTGCTGGACATCCAGACCGGCGCGTCGGAGGACGTCCACGGCTGGACGCACCAGCTGGGCTGAGCCCTCGGGCGGCCCACGACAGCCCTCGGGCACCGTGCGGACAGGGGCGGGATGGTGACCACCATCCCGCCCCTTCGCCATGTCCGGGCCCGGGCCGGCCGCAGGCCCGGCGCAGGGCGTGGATGTGACCAAGGGCCTGGACGTGACGGAGGGGCCGGGAGCAGCGAGGCGTCGGCTGGCCCGTCGGGTCTTCGAGCAGCATTCGATGTGACCTGCATCCGACGCCCCGTCGGTCCTTCCCTCAGGCGCGTCCTCCTTTTAGAGTGGCGTTCAAACAGGAGGTGTGGTGACGTGCGACTTACCCCCACGGAACGCGACCGGCTGCTGCTCTTCGGCGCCGCCGAGCTCGCCCGTGCCCGCCGGGCCCGTGGACTGCGGCTCAATGTCCCCGAGGCGACCGCCCTCATCGCGGACACCGTCTGCGAGGCGGCCCGTGACGGACGGCGGCTCGCCGACGCCATAGCGGCGGCCCGTTCGGTGCTCGGGCCGGACGACGTCCTGCCGGGCGTCGCGGACGTCGTGACCGAGGTGCACGTGGAGGCCGTCTTCGACGACGGTTCCCGGCTGGCGGTCGTCACCGACCCGATCGGCGGTGGAAGCCGCGGCGAGGAGGCCCCCGGCGCGCTGCTGCCGGGCCCCGGCTGCGCGGAGCCGGAACCGGTGCTCACCCTCACCGTGCGCAACACCGCCGCCGTACCGATCAGCGTCACCTCGCACTTCCACTTCTTCGAGGCGAACCCGCGCCTGCGCTTCGACCGCGCCGCCGCCTACGGGATGCGGCTGTGCGTACCGGCCGGCTCGTCCGTGCGCTTCGGCCCGGGCGACGCGGCCGACGTCGGGCTCGTGCCCATCGGCGGCGACCGCGTCGCCATCGGCTTCGCGGGCCTGGTCGACGGCCCCCTGGACGCGCCGGGTGTCCGGGACGAGGCCCTGCGCAGGGCGGCGGCCTGCGGCTACCTGGGAGCGGAGGACGCATGATGAACCCGTACGAGTACGCGTCGGTGCACGGCCCGAGGCGGGGCGACCGCGTCCGGCTCGGGGACTCCGGGCTGACCGTCCGGGTGGAGTCCGACGCGCAGAAGCCGGGGGACGAGTTCCTCGCCGGGTTCGGCAAGACGGCCCGCGACGGACTGCACCTGAAGGCCGCCGCCGTGCGCGACACCTGCGACGTCGTGATCAGCAACGTCCTGGTCATCGACGCCGTGCAGGGGATCCGCAAGGTGTCCGTCGGCATCCGAGAGGGCCGCATCCACGCCATCGGGCGCGCCGGTAATCCGGACACCCTCGACGGGGTGGACGTCGTCGTCGGCACGGGGACGAGCATCGTGTCCGGCGAAGGGCTGATCGCCACGGCCGGGGCCGTCGACACCCATGTCCATCTGCTGTCGCCGCGCATCATGGAGGCGTCACTGGCCTCCGGTGTCACCACGATCATCGGCCAGGAGTTCGGACCGGTGTGGGGCGTCGGCGTCAACTCGCCCTGGGCCCTGCGCCACGCCTTCGGGGCCTTCGACGCCTGGCCGGTCAACATCGGCTTCCTGGCCCGGGGTTCCTCCTCCGACGCCGCCCCGCTGGTGGAGGCGCTCGCCGAGGGCGGCGCGTCCGGTTTCAAGGTCCACGAGGACATGGGCGCGCACACCCGGGCGCTGGACACGGCCCTGCGGGTCGCCGAGGAGCACGACGTGCAGGTCGCCCTGCACAGCGACGGCCTGAACGAGTGCCTGTCGGTGGAGGACACCCTCAAGGTGCTGGAGGGCCGCACCATCCACGCCTTCCACATCGAGGGCTGCGGTGGCGGCCACGTCCCCAACGTGCTCAAGATGGCGGGCGTGCCGAACGTCATCGGCTCCTCCACCAACCCCACCCTGCCGTTCGGGCGGGACGCGGTCGCCGAGCACTACGGGATGATCGTCTCCGTCCATGACCTGAAGACCGACCTCCCGGGCGACGCGGCCATGGCGCGCGACCGGATCAGGGCGGGCACGATGGGCGCCGAGGACGTCCTGCACGACCTGGGCGCGATCGGCATCACGTCCTCGGACGCGCAGGGCATGGGAAGGGCCGGCGAGACCGTACGCCGGACCTTCGCCATGGCCGCGAAGATGAAGGCCGAACGGGGCCCGCTGGAGGGCGACGGGGACGGCGACGACAACGCCCGCGTCCTGCGGTACATGGCCAAGCTCACCATCAACCCGGCCATCGCCCACGGCCTCTCGCACGAGATCGGCTCGATCGAGGTGGGCAAGCTCGCCGACATCGTGCTGTGGCGGCCCGAGTTTTTCGGCGCCAAGCCGCAGCTCGTCCTGAAGTCGGGTTTCCCTGCGTACGGGGTCGTGGGCGACCCCAACGCGGCCACCGACACCTGCGAACCGCTGGTACTGGGACCGCAGTTCGGCGCGTTCGGCGCCACCGCCGCCGACATCTCGGTGGCCTTCGTCTCCGCTGCCGCGGCGCAGACCGGGGCCGACCTGATGCCGACCCGCCGCCGCCGCGTCGCCGTGCGCGGCACGCGCGGCATCGGCCCGGCCGACCTGCTCCTCAACTCCCGTACCGGACAGGTCGGCGTCGACGGCCGCACCGGACTGGTCACGCTCGACGGCGACCCGGTCCGCTCGGAACCCGCCGACTCCGTCTCCCTCAACCGCCTCTACTTCCTGTGAGGTACCTCCCCGTGAAGGACGCCGCGATGTTCCGCATGCCCGCCGAATGGGCTCCGCACGAGCGCACCTGGATGGCCTGGCCCGGCGCCAATCCCACCTTCACCGACGAGCGGGAGCTCGCCGAGGCCCGCCGGGCCTGGGCCTCGGTGGCCCGTGCCGTACGCCGCTTCGAGCCGGTCACGATGGTCGTCGGACCCGGTTCGGCCGACTCGGCCCGCGCGCTGCTGGGGCCGGACATCGACCTGGTCGAGCGGGACCTGGACGACGCGTGGATGCGCGACATCGGCCCCACCTTCGTCACGGACGGCCGCCGGCTGGCCGCCGTCGACTGGGTGTTCAACGGCTGGGGCGAGGCCGACTGGGCCCGCTGGGAGCACGACTCCAAGATCGCCCGGCATGTGGCGGACCTCGCGGGCACCCCCGTGCACTCCTCCCCGCTCGTCAACGAGGGAGGCGCCCTCCACGTCGACGGCGAGGGCACGGTCCTGCTGACCGACACGGTCCAGCTCGGCCCCGGGCGCAACCCGCACTGGAGCCGTCAGGAGGTGGAGGCCGAGATCCACGCCCGCCTGGGCACCACGAAGGCGATCTGGCTGCCGCGCGGTCTGACCGGCGACTACGGGCTGTACGGCACCCGGGGTCACGTCGACATCGTCGCCGCCTTCGCCGCCCCCGGTGTCGTCGTGGCCCACACCCAGCCCGACCCGGCCCATCCGGACCACGAGCTCTGCAGGGCGAACGTGGAACTCCTGCGCTCCAGCACGGACGCCAGGGGCCGCCGGCTGAAGGTCGTCGAGGTCCCCGCCCCGACCGTCCTGACCCAGGACGGGGAGTGGGCCGACTACTCCTACATCAACCACTACCTCTGCAACGGCGGCGTCGTGCTGTGCGCGTTCGACGACCCGCGCGACGAGATCGCCGCCGGGATCTTCCGCCGCCTCTTCCCGGACCGCACGGTCACCCTGGTCGACGCACGCGCGATCTTCGCGGGCGGCGGCGGCATCCACTGCATCACCCAGCAGCAGCCGAAGGTGTGAAACCCGTTCGAGGCCATGGCCAAGGCTGTGACAGCCTGCGGCCATGCCCTTGATCGAACACGACGGCGGCCACTACGCGATCCGGATCATGTACGCCGTGCCGGACGACGCCTGGTACCTGGAACTGGACGTGACGGCCGACCGGAAGACGGTCGCCCTCGCGATCGTCCCGGACGAGGACCCGGAGCGGGAACCCACGGTCTGCTTCGGCCCGGACGCCGGGCACCGGCACATCCCGTACGACGTCATGACCTGGTTCATGGACCACGTCGCCCAGGAGATCCGCACGAGCCGCGCCTGGATGCGGCTGCGCCCGGACCTCGTCGGCGTCGTGCGCCTGCTGCGTGAGACCTTCATGGGCGTCGCCGGGGACGACGAGTACCCGGCGCTCCTGGTGATCCTGCGGGAGCGGCTGACCGAGGAGGACGTCGCCACGGTCATCGAGGGGGCGTTCGGCCCGGACATGCCGGTCCCGGGCCCCGTGGACCTCCCGCCGGACCGGGTGCGCGCGGTCCGCGAGCGGATGGCCGGCCCCGACGGTCCGACGGACGCGGGCCTTCCGGGGCCGATCGGGTAGAACGTACGGGTGAACGTACTGCTCCGCGGGTTCCGCCGCCACCGCCCGACCGAGCCGGTCCCGCCGTCGCCCCAGGCGCCGGTGCGCCGGGGGAGTGCCGGATGACCCCCGCCGCACGGCGACGGCACGCCCCGCCCCGCGAGGAGGTGCTCGCCGCCGCGATGGAGACCATCGCCGAGCGCGGGCTCGACGGGCTGACCATGGCCGGACTCGGCCGCCAGGTCGGCATGAGCAGCGGACACCTCCTGTACTACTTCCACACCAAGGACGAGCTGCTGCTGCGGACCCTGGAGTGGAGCGAGGGCCGGCTCGGCGCCGAGCGCGGCGCGCTGCTGTCCCGGCAGGCCCCGGTGCGCGAGCGGCTCATGGCGTACGTCGACCTGTACGTGCCCGACGGCCCCCGCGACCCGCACTGGACGCTCTGGCTGGAGGTGTGGAACCGCTCGCAGAACGCCGACGAGGACGCCCGCGCCCGCCAGGCGGCCATCGAGGGCGCCTGGCACCGGGATCTGGTCGCCCTGCTCGCCGAGGGCGTCTCGCGCGGCGAGCTGCGCCCCCTGGACCCCGATCGGCAGGCGGCCAGGCTGCGGGCCCTGCTCGACGGCTTCAGCGTCCACGTCGCGGTCGGGATACCGGGCACCGGCCGGGCGCAGGTCCTCGACCACGTAGGGGAGTTCCTCGCGGAGTCCCTGCTGCCCTGACCGCCCTGACCGCCCTGACCGCCCGGGCGCCCTGACCGCCGAGCGAGGGCCCGGGGCCGGGCGGGGCCGGGTCGGGCCGGGGGTGCCGGGTGGACCGATGGGTGGAACCCGAGGACCGCATCGTGAGACCCGTCTGCCCGGGCAAACCCGTCTGTGGCAGACTGCCACCGTGCTTGCTACCACCATGATTATGGGCAGCAGCGCGCCGGTCCGCAGTGACCACTGATCGCGGCAAGACCCTCCGCACCAGTGGACACCGTGCCCCAGACCCGCGCGCAGACCTCTCGCACCCGCGAGAGGTTTTTTCGTTTTCCGGCCCCCCACCCCGGGGCGGGACGGAGGCGCGCGAAGATGGGGGCAAGTGGATCCAGACGTTCCGGAGCCACATCCGACAGGAGCCAACACAGCCATGACCACGGAGACCGACGACAGTCTTCATGTCGACGACAGCTTTCACGTCTTCGACACCACGCTGCGCGACGGAGCGCAGCGTGAGGGCATCAATCTCACCGTCGCAGACAAGCTGACCATCGCCCGGCACCTGGACGACTTCGGCGTGGGCTTCATCGAGGGCGGCTGGCCCGGAGCCAACCCGCGCGACACCGAGTTCTTCGCCCGCGCCCGGCAGGAGATCCGCTTCCGGCACGCGCAGCTGGTCGCCTTCGGCGCCACCCGCAGGCCCGGCGCCAAGGCGGCCGAGGACCCGCAGGTCAAGGCGCTCCTCGACTCCGGCGCCCCGGTGATCACGCTGGTCGCCAAGTCGCACGACCGTCATGTCGAGCTGGCCCTGCGCACCACCCTCGACGAGAACCTCGCGATGGTCGCCGACACCGTCTCCTACCTGCGCGACCAGGGCCGCCGGGTCTTCGTCGACTGCGAGCACTTCTTCGACGGCTACAAGGCCGACCCGCAGTACGCCAAGTCCGTCGTCCGCACCGCATACGAGGCGGGCGCCGACGTCGTCATCCTCTGCGACACCAACGGCGGCATGCTCCCCGCCCAGGTGCAGGCCGTGGTCTCCACCGTGCTCGCCGACACCGGCGCCCGCCTGGGCATCCACGCCCAGGACGACACCGGCTGCGCCGTCGCCAACACCCTCGCCGCCGTCGACGCGGGCGCCACCCACGTCCAGTGCACCGCCAACGGCTACGGCGAGCGCGTCGGCAACGCCAACCTCTTCCCGGTCGTCGCCGCGCTGGAGCTCAAGTACGGCCGGCGGGTCCTGCCCGACGGCGCGCTGGCCGAGATGACCCGGATCTCGCACGCCATCGCCGAGGTGGTCAACCTGACCCCCTCCACGCACCAGCCGTACGTCGGCGTCTCCGCCTTCGCCCACAAGGCCGGTCTGCACGCCTCCGCGATCAAGGTCGACCCGGACCTCTACCAGCACATCGACCCCGAGCGGGTCGGCAACACCATGCGGATGCTGGTCTCCGACATGGCGGGCCGCGCCTCCATCGAGCTCAAGGGCAAGGAGCTCGGCATCGACCTCGGCGGCGATCGCGAGCTGGTCGGCCGGGTCGTCGAGCGCGTCAAGGAACGCGAGCTCCGGGGCTACACCTACGAGGCCGCCGACGCCTCCTTCGAACTGCTGCTGCGCGAGGAGGCCGAGGGCCGCGCCCGCCGCTACTTCCGCGTCGAGTCCTGGCGGGCCATCGTCGAGGACCGCCCCGACGGCACGCACGCCAACGAGGCGACCGTGAAGCTGTGGGCCAAGGGCGAGCGCATCGTCGCCACGGCCGAGGGCAACGGTCCGGTCAACGCCCTCGACCGGGCGCTGCTCGCGGGCCTGGAGCGGATCTACCCGCAGCTCGCCAAGTTCGAGCTGGTCGACTACAAGGTCCGCATCCTCGAAGGACGCCACGGCACCGAGTCCACCACCCGTGTGCTGATCACCACCAGCGACGGCGACGCCGACTGGGCCACCGTGGGCGTCGGCGAGAACGTCATCGCCGCCTCCTGGCAGGCGCTGGAGGACGCGTACACCTACGGCCTGCTGCGGGCGGGGATCGACCCGGCGGAGTGAGCCCCGGGCCACTCGGCCCTCCTCGGCGCACCGGAGCCGCCGCCCCTCGGGCCGGCGGCTCCGGTGCGTGATCGCTCCCCTTCCGCCCGCGCGGTCGTCACGGCATCGCGCCGGTACCGCTCTCCGGACCTGTCGGCGCGGTGCTCTCCGGACCCGCCGGCGTACCGGCCGAGGCGGGTCCGGGCTGGAGGGAGAAGACCTGGTCGAGCCCGACGATGCGCAGGATGCGGGCGGTGTTCTCCGGGACGGCGGCGAGGGTCACCTCGGCCCCCGCCGCCGCGGCGTGGTTGCGGGCGACGAGGAACGCGGTGATGCCGCTGGAGTCGCAGAAGACCAGACCGCCCAGGTCCAGTACCAGCCGCTCCCCGGCACGCAGGGCGGTGCTCTCCAGGGTCCGGCGGAACTGCGAAGCCGTGTGGAAGTCCAGATCCCCGCCGATGTGCAGGACGGGCCCGGTGGCGGTGTGCGTCGTGATGATGTTCAGCATGGCGGTTTCGGGGCGTCGGGGCGGGCGGAGGGCAGGTCGTCCGGTACGGGGAGGGCCGCCGGCGGGACGCCGAGGGCGAGTATCGCGGTGTCGTCGTCGAGGCCGTCGCCGAAGCCGTCCAGCAGGGCCGCGAGGGCCTTGACGGTCGCCACGGCGCCCGAGGGGGCCAGGTCCTCGGCGAAGGCGAGAAGGCCGTCGTCGCCATAGCGGTCCTGCTCGGTGCGGGCCTCGGTCAGCCCGTCCGTGTACAGGACCAGTGTGTCGCCCGGCTCCAGCGAGGTGCGGGTGACGGTGATGGGCGGGGTGGGCAGGATGCCGATGAGGACGCCGCCCGGAGTGGGCAGGTAGGCGGCGCCGCCCCCGTCCCGCAGCAGCAGGGCCGAGGGGTGGCCGCCGCTGGCCACCGCGATGTCGAACCCGCCCTCCCCGTCCGGCCGGGGCACCAGCAGGCCGCTGATGACGGTGCAGTACCGCGGGTCGTCACCGGTGTACTGCTCGTACATGACGCTGTTGAGCGTCCGCAGCACGGCCGCCGGGTCCGGATCGTGCATGGCCGCGGCCCGCAGGGTGTACCGGGCCAGTGAGGTGACCGCGGCCGCCTCGGGGCCCTTGCCGCACACATCGCCGAGGAAGAACGCCCAGCGGCCGCCGCCCAGGTCGAACAGGTCGTAGAAGTCTCCGCCGACATGGTCCGGCGACGCCGTGTGGTAGTGGGCGGCGGCCTCCAGACCCGGTACGGCGGGCAGCGTGGGCGGCAGCAGACTGCGCTGGAGCGTGGCGAGCACCGACTGGAGGCGCCGCCGGTCCTCCTCGGACTGCCGATGGGCCTCCTCCGCCCGCCGCCGGGCCTCCTCGGCCTCGCGGCGGCTGCGCAGGAGCTCCTGCTCGTAGGCGCGGCGGTCGCGCGCGTCGGTGACGGTCGTGCGGATCAGCAGCGGCTCGCCGTCGGCGTCCGTCTTGACCGTGGAGGCGACGAGCACCGGCAGCCGGGTGCCGTCGGCCGCCTTCAGGTCCAGGGCGATCCCCCTGACCTCGCCCTGCATCCGCAGCAGCGGCGACAGGTGCGTCTCGTTGTACAGCTTTCCGCCGACTGTCAGCAGGTCGGCGAAGCGACGACTGCCGACGAGCTCCTCGCGCCGGCGCCCGAGCCAGTTCAGCAGGGTGTCGTTGATCCTGGCGATGGTGCCGTCGAGCATGGTGGAGAGATAGCCGCAGGGGGCGTTCTCGTACAGGTCGTCGGCGCTGTCCTCCAGGAGCGCGGCGAACGCCGCGGCGTGGCTGCCCTGCCGCTCCCGGTTCGCCCCGCGTCCTTCGCTCCCGCGGCCGTCCTCCGCCCCGGCGGGCGAGTCCTGGCCGGCCCGGCACATCATCGATCGTCCCCGAGCCCCATGCCTGGTGCCTTCCCGGGGTCGTCGTCGCCGGGCCCGTCCTCCACGAAGGCGGCTATCGCCCCGGCGGTCGCCTCGGGGGCGCTCAGCTGCGGGCAGTGTCCCGTGGCGTCCAGCGTCACCAGGCGGCTGCCGGGGATCGCGGCGTGGACATAGGCGCCGACCTCCCGGGGTGCGATCACGTCCTGCTCGCACTCCACGACCAGCGTCGGGAGGGTCACCGTCGCCAGGTCGTCCCGGCTGTCGGTGAGGAAGGTCGTACGGGCGAAGACCCGGGCGATCCGCGGGTCGGTGCGGCAGAAGCTGTTGGTGAGCTCCTCGCCCAGCTCCGGGCGGTCCGGGTTGCCCATGATGACCGGGGCCATCGCGCCGGACCAGCCGAGGTAGTTCGCCTCCAGGGACTCCAGGAGCTCCTCGATGTCCTCCCGGCTGAATCCGCCCCGGTAGCCGTCGTCGTCGACGTAGCAGGGCGAGGGGGTCAGCAGCACGAGCTTGCCGAATCTCTCCGGTTCCTTCGCGGCGGCCAGCACGCCCGCCATGGCGCTGACCGAGTGCCCGACGAACACCGCGTCCCGCAGCTCCAGCTCGCGGCAGACGTCCAGGACGTCCTGCGCGTAGCCGTCCAGCGAGGAGTACCGCTCGGCGTCCCAGGCCGAGACCTGCGAGCCGCCCGCGCCCACGTAGTCGAAGAGCACCACCCGGAACCGCTCCGCCAGCAGCGGCGCCACCAGGCGCCACATGTTCTGGTCGCAGCCGAATCCATGGGCCAGCACGATCGTCGGCCTGTCCGCGCGGCCTATGACCGACACGTTGTTCCTGCTGCGTATGTCCATCGGACCATCCTCGCATCTTCTCGCAAATGGCCGTTTAGTCAGGCTCTGTCTTGTTTTCTCCGTATCGGGTAGCGTCAAGGTATGAGGACCAGGCCGTTCCTTCTTCTCCCGGCCCTGGCGGGGCTGGTGCTGATGCTGTTCCTGGCCCTGGCTCCCGGAGCCTGGGGCAGGGCGACGGGCGTCGAGGACGCCGCGCGGGCTCTCAAGCAAGGCCCGGTGTACGTCCACCCGGAGGCCGCCGCCCAGCTGCCGAAGGCGGAGGCCGCCGCGCTCGCCGACCGGATCGTGAAGGCGGACAAGCCGGTCCTCGTGGCGGTCCTGCCCGCGACGTCCGACTTCCCGCCCGACGATCTGCTGCGCAAGCTGCGTACCGAGACCGGGATCACCGGGGTGTACGCCGTCCGGCTCGGCGACGCCTTCGACGCGGGCGCCGACCGTGCCGTGATGTCGGCCGACGCCGTGAACAACATCGTCACCGCCGTGCGCGTCCCGGGCGTGGACGCCGTCACCGAGCTGAACAACTTCGTCGACCAGGCCCTGCCCGCCGCCCGTGGCCACGCCCCCTCCACCTGGGCCGGCGTGCCCGGCGAGGACGGCGGGGTCCCGGTCGCCGGGCTGATCACGGTCGGCGCGCTGGCCGCCGCCGGGGGAGCGGCCGCCTACACGGTGGTCCGGCGCAGGCGCCGCCTCAAGGAGGAGGAGGAGCACGAGGCGCTGGAGAAGCTGCGGGTCGTCGTGGACGAGGACATCACCGCGTTCGGTGAGGAGCTGGACCGGCTCGACTTCCACCCGGCCGAGAAGGGCGCCGACGATCTGATGCGCGCCGATTACGAACGGTCGCTCGACGCGTACGACAGGGCCAAGTCCCTCATGGGCGGGGCCCGGCACCCCCATGACGTCAGAGGTGTGACCGAGGCCCTGGAGGACGGCCGCTACTCGCTGGCCGTCCTGACCGCCCGCCGCGAGGGCCGCCCGCTTCCCGAGCGGCGGGCACCCTGCTTCTTCGACCCGCGCCACGGCCCGGCGGTGACCGATCGCGAGTGGACGCCGTCCGGCGGCACGGCCCGCGAGGTACCGGTCTGCGCGGCCGACGCGCAACGGCTGAAGGAGGGCCGCGACCCGATGGCCCGTACGGTCGACACGGAGTACGGCCGCCGCCCGTACTGGGAGGCCGGTCCGGTGTACGGGCCGTGGGCGGGCGGCTACTTCGGCGGCGGCCTGCTGCCCGGCCTGCTGGCGGGCACCCTGCTCGGCTCGATGCTCTCCACCCCCGCGTACGCCGCCGAGTACGGCGGTGAGGGCTTCGAGAGCTTCGAGGGCGGCGACTTCTCCGGCGCGGACTTCAGCGGCTCCGACTTCGGCGGCAGCGGCTGGGGCGGCGGGGACGGCGGCGGCTGGGGCGGCGGCGGAGGAGGCTTCGACGGCGGGGGCGGCTTCTGACCCGCGTCCGGCCGCCGGGGAACCGTACGGCCGTCGACGTCATGAAGGCCCCGACCTGTCCCCTCCGGTCGGGGTCTTCACCGTCTCCCGGGGCCGGCACGGCGTGAGGTCCCCCACCCCGGGCTCAGCCCTTGAGGAAGGCGAGGAGGTCCGAGGCGAAGCGGTCCTTGTCGCCCCCGACGAGGGCGATGCCGTGCGAGCCGCCCTCGTACACCTTCAGGGTGGCCCGCGGGATGATCCGGGCCGCCTTGCGGGCCGTGGCGTCGATCGGCACGATCCGGTCGTCGTCGCCGTGCACGATGAGGGTGGGGATGTCGAACCTCCGCAGGTCCTCGGTGAAGTCCGTGTGCCCGAAGGCGTCCACGCAGTCCAGGCCCGCCCGGAGGGACTGGTCCATGGCCATCAGCCAGAACGCGTCCTTGTTGCCCTGGGTGGCGCTGGTGTCGGGGCGGTCCGCGCTGAAGAAGTCCTTCGCGAGGTCCTTCCAGAACTGGGAGCGCTCGATCATCATGCCGTCCTTGATGTCGAGGAACACCTGTTCCGGTACCCCCTCGGGATTCTGCTCCGTCCTGAGCATCGACGGCGTGATCGCGGACAGCAGGACGGCCTGGCCGATGCGCCCGGTGCCGTGGCGGCCGATGTAGCGGGCGAGCTCGCCGCCGCCCATCGAATGCGCCACCAGGGTGACGTCGCGCAGGTCGAGGTGGGTGAGCAGGTCGTCCAGGTCGTCGGCGAAGGTGTCGAAGTCGTAGCCGCCCCAGGGCTGGCCGGAGCGGCCGTGGCCCCGGCGGTCGTGCGCGATGCCCCGGTAGCCCGACTCCGCGACGTGCAGCAGCTGGTACTCCCAGGCGTCCGCGTTGAGCGGCCAGCCGTGGAGGAAGACGACGGGGCGCCCGCTGCCCCAGTCCTTGTAGAAGATCTCCGTGCCGTCGCGCGTGGTGACGATGGGCATGGGGCTGTCCTCTCGCTGCGGTGGTCTCCCCCGAGCCATCCTCGGAGTCCGGGCGCCATCCGCAACAGGAAGCCCGCCGGACGCGTACGCCGGCGGGCTGTCCGGTCGGCCCAAGGAGACGGTCGGCCCGCCGGGACGTTCAGCCCGCCGGGACGGTCAGGAACGCCGCCCAGGCGACGGGCGAGACGGTGAGGACGGGACCGCCCTGGATCTTGGAGTCGCGCACATGGACGGCGCGGGGGTGGGCCGCCACCTCGACGCAGGCGCCGCCCTCGTCGCCGCTGTGGCTGGACTTGTGCCAGTCGTAGGCGACTTCGACGCAGGCGCCGCCTTCGCTGCCGCTGTGGCTGGACTTGTGCCAGTCGTAGGCGACTTCGACGCAGTCCCCGCCTTCGTCGCTGCTGTAGCTGGACTTGAACCAGGTCAGTGCTGCCGGTGTCATGACTCTCCTGCCAGATCGTCCAGCAGGCCCATGCTCTCCTCGGGGGTGAGGGCCTGTGACCGCAGCATCCCATATTTCTGCTGGAGCACACTGACCTCGTCGGGGTCGTCCACGAGGAAGCTCACCCGCTGCCCCTCGATATAGGCCAGTTGGTCATGGTCGGGCGTCTCCAGCAGCACCATCGGTCCCGCGAGGCCGGAGTGCTTCTCCCGGGCGGTCGGCATGATCTGCACGGCCATATAGGGGAGTTCGGCGCAGTGTCGCAGGTGCCGGATCTGCTCCCGCAGCACCGCCCGGCCGCCGATGGGCCGGTGCAGGATGCTCTCCTCGATGATGAAGTTCATCATCGGCGGCCAGGGCTTGCGGTCGAAGAACTTGTGCCGGTCGAGCCGGGCGGAGAGCCGCTCCTCGGCCTCCTCCGGGCTGATCGGCGGGAAGAGACACGAGAAGACCGCCGCCGCGTACTCCTCGGTCTGGAGCTGCCCCGGAACCACCTGGTTCTGATACGACAGCAGCGTCAGGGCCTGCTGTTCGTGCTCCACGAAGTCCTGTGCGAAGGCCGGATAGCGCTCCCGCTCCGGCACCCGTGACACCGCCACGGCGAGCACCCCCCGGGCGTCCAGCACCTGGTCGAGCTGCTGCGCCAGGTCGTACTTGAGCGGCCTGCGGCCCTGCTCGACGGAGGCGATGGTGTCGATGTGGAGGGAGACCTGCTCGGCGAGCTCGGGCTGGGTGAGCCCCGCCGCTCTCCGGAGCTGTCCGACCTGGGCACCGATGAGGTGCCATGTGGCGTTCTTCCTGGGCTTGTTCGCCGGGTGCATGCTGGCCTCTTTCCGCCCGCCGTCGTACCTGTCCCGTCCGTGCGCAGTACAGCCGATCTGTACGGCATGACGCTATGGTCCACCCTAGTGACGCACGGTGACATGGGCGGCATGAACGACGAACTGCAATTGCCCTGCCTCCGGGCGGCCTTCTACCGCCGCGAACGCCGCTCGATCCCGGCGGCCCGGCGCTTCACCGCGGCGGCACTGGCGGAGTGGGGCCTGGACGCCCGCGCGGACGAGGTGCTGCTGTGCGTGAGCGAGCTCGCCACCAACGCCCTGGTCCACGGCGTGGCCCCGGGCCGCGGCTTCCGCCTCCACCTGTACCGCCCGGAGGGCGGCTCCCTCCTGCGCGTGGAACTCCACGACGGCGGCGACGGCGAGGAGGAGGTCCGCGTGAGGAAGCCGGGCACCCGGTCGGAATCCGGACGCGGGCTGATGCTCGTATCGGCGCTGTCGGACGCGTGGGGGGTGGGGGAGCGGAACCCCGGCAAGATCGTGTGGTGCGAGTTCCACGACTGAGGGCCCGCGAGCGCCCGCCCCGGGCTCGTCCGCCGCGCCGCGCGGCGGACGAGCCCGGGGAGGGGGCCGCGAGGGAGGGGGCCGTGGCCAGGCGCGTCACACGGGTGCGAGGCGCGGCGAGTCGAACGGGCTCATCGCGCGCGACAGGGGCGGCCGGGGCCGAGGGGCCGACGTGCGCCGAGGTGCTGGCGTGCGCCGGGGCCGACGCGGGCCGAGGGGCCCGCGTGGGTCAGCACCAGTCCGAGTCCGCCCGGTCCGCGACGATCTCCATCCGGAGGGCCCCGTCGTCCGGGCCCTCCAGGGTGAGGTAGGCGGTCGTGCCGCCGATCCGTTTGGTGAAGCAGTCGGCCGGCGCCTCACCGGGGGCGGTCCGCGGCCGCCAGCCGTGCGCCCGCGCGGACTCCTGGTAGTGGGCCAGGGCGCCCTGGCGGGAGGCGCCGTACGGGTAGTCCTTGCCGGCGTACACGAACAGGTCGTCGTCGTCGCACCCCTGGTACGGGGTGCCCTCCCCGGCCCCGGCCGGCCCGTCGGCCAGCACCGGATCGCCCGCGATCGTCTCCGCGAGCCGGTCCTCCTGCTTCCCGCAGCCGTACACGAACACGAAGTACCCGACCGGAACCCCGAACATCGCCACCGCCACGGCCACCAGGCCGGACAGCAGCATCCCCACCCTCTGTCCCCGCATGCCGCCGCACGCTAGCGCAGGAAGCCGCCGCGCGGTGGCGGACGCCCGGTGGATGGATGCTCACGAGCACATACGCATGCGGGTGCCTCACATGCATCGAAGTGGTGCGTGGGGCACGCCCCACCCTGGATCGGCATGACGTCCGGGCGGTACGTCCGCCGGGCCGTCACAAGGCGTTCCGGGTGCGCCTCGACGACCTGCCGCTTCGACGCGGTCCGGCCCGGCCGGCCCCGGCGGCCTCGACGCGCCGCTCCGCCCCCGCCACAAAGCCCCGGGCCGACGGCTCGGGGCTTTTGTGTGGTGCGGGAGGCGCGGCAGGCGGGCAGTGCTCCGGGGGCGGACGTCACGTCCGGGGGGCGGGCGTTCAGGCGGCGGCCTTGATCGCGGAGATGTCGAAGGTCAGCCGGACCTTGTCGCTCACCATCACGCCACCCGTCTCCAGGGCCGCGTTCCAGGTCAGGCCCCACTCGGAGCGCAGGATCGTGGCGCTGCCCTCGAAGCCGACGCGCTCGTTGCCGTACACGTCGGTCGCGGAGCCGTTGAACTCCAGGTCGATGGCGAGCGGGCGCGTGACGTCCTTGATCGTCAGGTCGCCGGTGATGCGGTAGGCGTCGCCGCCCAGCTGCTCCGCGGAGGTGGAGCGGAAGGTCATCCGCGGGAACTGCTCGGCGTCGAAGAAGTCGCCGCTGCGCAGGTGGCCGTCGCGGTCGGCGATGCCCGTGTCCACGCTGGCGATCTCGACGTCGATCTCGGCGGTGGAGCGGGCCGGGTCGGAGCCGTCGAGGTCCAGCGTGCCCTGGAACGAGCCGAACGAGCCGCGCACGTTGGTGACCATGGCGTGCCGGACGGTGAAGCCGAGGCTGCTGTGGGCCGGGTCGATCGTGTACGTGCCGGTGAGAGCGGCGAGCGCCGGGTCGACCGGCGCCAGGGTGGCGGCGGGGGCGGTGACGGTGCTGCGGCTGAAGAGACCCATGACGTGCTCCTTGGGGACGGGCGACCGGATCGCCGTTGGTTTAACGTTCAACGAGATTGACCTTAGCGCTATTCCGTTCAACTTTCAACAAGTCTGGGAAACGTTCACCCGAAGGGCCCCGACGCCCTCTGGCGGACGCGCGTAGAACTCGGGCACCATCTCTCCTGCTCCACCTGCACCGCCCGTCCCAGCAACAGCAGGAGGAATCCCCATGAAGATCCGCTCGGTCCTCACCGCGCTCGCCCTGGTCCTCGGGGCGCTCTTCGCCCCGGGCGTCGGCGTCCTCGCCACCGCCACCGAGGCCCATGCCGCCACCAAGATCAGCCACGCGACGGCGACCTCGATGTTCCGCTCGTCCGGGATCACCTGGTCCTCGTCCGGTGGCTGCTCCGACCGCAACAACCCGACCTGTACGTCGTTCGAACAGCTCAACCTGGCCACGGCCCAGGGAGCGCAGACCCTCAAGAGCGCGACCGGCTGCGCGCTGAACATCACCGGCGGCACCGAGACCGGGCACGCCGGTGGCACGTACTCCCACTGGAACGGCTACAAGCTCGACTTCGGCAAGAGCACCTGCGTCACCAGCTACATCAAGAACACCTTCACCTACATCGGCGTGCGCGGTGACGGCGCGCCCCAGTGGAAGTCCGGCTCCGGCAACGTCTACGCCGACGAGGGCAACCACTGGGACGTGACGTACTACAACTGCGGCGGCTGCTGAGCCCGGGTCACGACCCGACGGTCAGCGTGAAGCGGCGCGGGTTCCCGTCGTTCGCCGCGCCCGAGACGTCCGGCCGCCCGTCCGGCCGGACGTCGTCGTACGGGAAGGCGTAGCCGATCGGCGTGTTCGCGTGCAGGACCCGTGCCCAGTGGTTGGTCGACGCGTCCTTGTAGTAGTCGCTCGGCGCGGGACCGTTGGGCTGGTCGGGGTGGGTGAGCAGGGTCGTACGGTTGAACCCCGCCGCCAGCCTGGCCAGCAGGGCCTTGCGGTCGTCGGAGTCGCCGGGGTTGTTCGCGAACGGCCCGTGGTTGCAGGTGAAGACGTCCTTCGAGGTGGGGCGGGTGAAGCTGTGGCCGCCGCTGAAGGTCAGCACCTCGCCGTTGACCCGGCCGACGCGGACGCCGCGCCCGCCCTGGAGGTCGATGCGCAGATCCGTCGTCCGGTACTTCTGCCAGACCCGGTCGATGTAGCCGGTGAAGGCGTCGCGGAAGGGCATCTGGTCGGGCCGGTCGAAGTAGGGCGCCATCAGGTTCTGCGGTGAGATCACCCGCAGCACCGAACCGTTCGAGGCGCGGATCACCAGCCTGTCCCACGGCTGGCCGTCGCGCGCGGCCTGCGCGACCAGGCCGTCGGCGATCCGCTGGAGGGCGCCGGAGGGCAGCGGGGCGACGGTGTGGGTGGCGTCACCGGTCAGCGTGAGCCCGATGGGCAGGGCGGTCACCAGGTCGACGTAGCTGATGTTGGCGTACAGCTGCTGCGGGTTGAAGGTGAACTCGGCGAACGACCAGATACGGCCGTAGTTGGAGTCGGCGGGTGTCGCGAAGGCGGGCTCGACCAGGGCGGGGCCGGGGTTGAGGAAGAAGTTCAGCTTGTTGTCGCGCACGAAGTAGACCCGCGCCCCGTACATCTGGGGGAGCGTCAGCACCACCGGGCCGGCGCCGGCCGGCCGCAGCGGGATGGCGCAGTCGACGGGCAGCGGGACCATCGTCGACGAGGGCGACTCGGGGCGGTACACGCCCCCGCCCGGGCGCAGCAGCACCCAGCGGCCGGTGGACTGCTCGTGGCCGGTGACATAGGCGTGGACCGTTCCGGGGAGCGAGCGGTTCTCCAGGGCGATTTCGCAGGTGGCGGGCGCGGCGGAGGCGGTGGTACGGGCGCCCAGGGCGGTCGTCGCCACGGCGGCGGCCGACCCGGCGACGAACAGTCTGCGGGATATCACGAATGCACTCCTTGTGGGGAAAGGGGCGTGAACGGTGGGGGTGCCGACCACTCTCGCGCCGCCTGCGGAAGGCGTCAATAGATGTGACTGAGAGCGCTCTCATAAATGTTGTTCCTTCACAAGTCGACGCATGGCGAGGGCACTTGGACCGAGCGAACGGGGTTGCCGGACCGACCGCGCCGCATCCGGCCCGTTCCGTCGACGCTCCCCGGACGGACGGGGCCACTCCATGCGCGGCGGCCCGGCGTTTTCCGGACAGCCGTGAGACCCGCTCCGCCGAGCCCGTTGAGCGGCCCGCCGCCGCGTGCTAGACCGGGGCCGACCGGTTCGCACCCCTCGTCCCCCGGGAGGCTCCCGTGCCGCCGTCGAACGGGCCGCGCCCCCCGTCCGGGTGGTCCCGGCGCGACGTCCTCGCCGCTGCGGCCGCCTCCTCCGTGCTCGCCGCCTCCTCCGGGCCCGCTCTCGCGCGGCCGGCCGGGGCGGCTGCGCGAGGGGGTGCCGCGGACGAGTTCGAGACACTGCGGCAGCGCTGGCTCGGCCTCCAGCTCGGCACCGGATACGACCCGGCCGCCGAGCCGTACGCCTCCCGCCTGGCCGAGACCGGCGACCTCGCCACCCGCTTCCGCACCTCCATGGCGCCCACCGACCTCTCGCTCTGGCCCGGCTACGCCTTCGACCCGCCCTCCGGAGTCACCCAGAGCTACAGCCGGCTGTGGGTGATGACCCAGGCGTACGCCCAGCCCGGCACCGGGCACACCGGCGACGCCCTCCTCCTCGCCGACATCCGGCGCGGCCTCGACCACCTCTCCGCCCGCGTCTACCACCCCGGCACCACCCGCTACGGCAACTGGTGGGAGTGGCAGATCGGCAGCCCCCGGCTGCTCATGGACATCGTCGCCACCCTCTACGACGAGCTCACCGAAGCCCGGGTCCAGGCCGCGTGCGCGGCCGTCGACCACTTCATCCCCGACGCGATGCTCACCGACTACGGGGGCACCTCCACCGGCGCCAACCGGGTGGACCTGTGCCGGTCCGTCGCCCTGCGCGGCGTACTGGGCCGCAGACCCGACAGGATCGCGCTCGCCCGCGACGCGCTCTCCCCGGTCTTCCCGTACGTGACCTCGGGTGACGGGCTGTACGCCGACGGCTCCTTCGTCCAGCACATCTGGGTCGCCTACTCCGGCACGTACGGACAGGTCCTGCTCGACGGCCTCGGCCGGCTCTTCGCCCTGCTCACCGGCTCCACCTGGGCCGTCACCGACCCGGCGCGCCAGATCGTCCTCGACAGTGTCGAACGCGCCTACGCGCCCCTGATCCGCAACGGGCTGATGATGGACAGCGTCAGCGGACGGGCCATCAGCCGGGGCCTGCTCAGGAACGACGTGCGTGGCGTCATGCGCAGCGACCACTACCACGGGCAGGGCCTGATGGCGGCCATCGCGCTGCTCGCCGACGTCGCGAGTCCCGCCGAGCGCGACCGCTGGCACGCGCGTGTGAAGGGCTGGATCGAGCGGGACACCGTCACGCCCGTCCTCACGGCCCGTCAGTTCGGCGTCGCCGACCTGGCGCGGCTGCGCCGGGTGGCCGACTCGCCCGTGCCCGCCGCCCCCGAACCGGTCGGGCACACGCTCTTCGCCTCGATGGACCGCGCCGTGCACCGCCGGCCGGGCTGGGCGGCCAACATCGCCATGGCCTCCGAGAGGATCGCGTACTACGAGTGCGGCAACGGGGAGAACCCGCGCGGCTGGCACACCGGCGCCGGAATGCTCTCCTGGTGGGGGCCCGGCACGGACGCCCAGTACACCGACTGGTTCTGGCCGACCGTCGACTGGTACCGGCTGCCCGGCACGACCGTCTCCACCCGGCGGCTCCCCGACCGCGCGGGCGGCGAGTGGGGTCTGCCCAAGCCCGGCGTACGGTGGGTCGGGGGAGCGACCGACGGCGAGTTCGCCGCGGTCGGCCAGCATCTGCGGGGCCTGGGATCCACGTTGGAGGCCCGCAAATCCTGGTTCTGCGCCGCCGACACGATCGTCTGCCTCGGCGCCGGGATCTCCGCCGCCGACGGCGTTCCCGTCGAGACGGTCGTCGACAACCGCTCCCTCGGCGCGGACGGGACCGAGGCCCTCACCCTCGGCCCGCGCCACGCGCACCTCGAAGGGCACGGTGGCTGGATCCTGCCCGGCGGTACGAGCGCCCTGCGCACCCTGCGCGAGGACCGCACCGGCGCCTGGAGCGACATCAACACCACCTCCGCCACCGAGCGCCGCACCCGCCGCTACCAGACCCTGTGGCTGGACCACGGGACCGATCCGGCCGACGCGTCGTACGTGTACCTTCTGATGCCCGGGGCCGCCCGGCGGGCCGTGGAGGCCAGGGCACGCGACCACCACTGGCTGGAGGTCCTGGCCAACACCGCCTCCCGGCAGGCCGTCGCCGTCCGTTCGGCGGGACTGACCGCGGCGAACTTCTGGCAGCCGGGTACGGTGGGGCCGCTCACCGCCACCGCGCCGGCGAGCGTGCTGGTGCGCACCCGCGGCCGTACCGCGACCGTCCGTGTCAGCGAGCCGCCCCGCACCGGACAGCCCCTGGTGATCACCTGGCGCCACCCGGTCCGCCGGGTCACCGGTCACGATCCGTCCGTGGAGGTCCTGGCCGCCGGCAGGGGGCTGACGCTGCGCGTCACGCCCGGTACGGTCGGCGCGACCCACCGTTGTGATGTGGATCTCATCTGATGTCTTTGTAGGAAGAGAACAATGCCGGGGCCCCGGAATCTGGCACTTCGCCTGCACCGGGGCATGGTTCTGTGCAAGGCGCACAGGAGATGGGTCCGGAGACTGTACAGAGTCGACGGCGGGATTTTCTTGGTCGACTTCGTAGGGTCGATGCATGACCGTTGTGGACGAAATCCAGGGCGAGCCGACCGACGCCCGTGGGCGCGTGGCCGAGCTCCACGCCCTGCGCGAGGAGGCCCGGCGCGGCCCGAGTGACCGAGCGACCGAGGCGCAGCACGCCAAGGGAAAGCTGACCGCTCGGGAGCGCATCGAGCTGCTGCTCGACCCGGAGTCGTTCAGGGAGGTCGAGCAGCTGCGCCGCCACCGGGCGAGCGGCTTCGGCCTGGAGAACAAGAAGCCCTACACGGACGGTGTCATCACCGGCTGGGGCACGGTCGAGGGCCGCACGGTCTTCGTCTACGCGCACGACTTCCGCATCTTCGGCGGCGCCCTGGGCGAGGCCCACGCCACGAAGATCCACAAAATCATGGACATGGCCATCGCGGCCGGTGCCCCGCTGGTGTCGCTCAACGACGGCGCCGGCGCCCGTATCCAGGAGGGCGTCTCCGCCCTCGCCGGCTACGGCGGCATCTTCCAGCGCAACACCCGCGCCTCGGGTGTCATCCCGCAGATCAGTGTCATGCTCGGCCCGTGCGCGGGCGGCGCGGCCTACAGCCCGGCGCTGACGGACTTCGTGTTCATGGTCCGTGAGACGTCGCAGATGTTCATCACCGGACCGGACGTCGTCAAGGCGGTCACCGGCGAGGAGATCACCCAGAACGGCCTGGGCGGCGCCGACGTCCACGCCGAGACCTCCGGCGTCGCGCACTTCGCCTACGACGACGAGGAGACCTGCATCGCCGAGGTGCGCTACCTCCTGGCGATGCTCCCCTCCAACAACCGCGAGAACCCCCCGACGCACCCCAGCGAGGACCCGGCGGACCGTCGCTCCGACGTCCTGCTCGACCTGGTCCCGGCGGACGGCAACCGGCCGTACGACATGACCAAGGTCATCGAGGAGCTCGTCGACGACGGGGACTACCTGGAGGTCCACGAGCGCTGGGCGCGCAACATCATCTGCGCCCTGGCCCGGCTCGACGGCCAGGTCGTCGGCATCGTCGCCAACCAGCCGCAGTCGCTGGCCGGTGTGCTGGACATCGAGGCGTCCGAGAAGGCCGCCCGCTTCGTCCAGATGTGCGATGCTTTCAATATCCCCATCATCACGCTGCTGGACGTCCCGGGCTTCCTGCCCGGCGTCGACCAGGAGCACGGCGGCATCATCCGCCACGGCGCGAAGCTGCTGTACGCGTACTGCAACGCCACCGTTCCCCGGATCTCCCTGATCCTGCGCAAGGCGTACGGCGGCGCGTACATCGTCATGGACTCCCAGTCCATCGGCGCCGACCTGACCTACGCCTGGCCGACGAACGAGATCGCCGTCATGGGCGCCGAAGGCGCCGCCAACGTCATCTTCCGCCGGCAGATCGCCGACGCCGAGGACCCCGAGGCCATGCGCGCCCGCATGGTCAAGGAGTACAAGGCCGAGCTGATGCACCCCTACTACGCCGCGGAGCGCGGCCTGGTCGACGACGTCATCGACCCCTCCGAGACCCGCGAGGTCCTCATCAAGTCCCTCGCGATGCTCCGCACGAAGCATGCCGACCTGCCGTCCCGCAAGCACGGCAACCCGCCTCAGTAAGAGGAGCCCCAGTGACCACCGCCGCATCCGCATCCCTGCTCCGCGTCGAGAAGGGCCACGCCGGCCCGGAGGAGCTCGCCGCGATCACCGCGGTCCTGCTCGCCCGTGCCAACGCGCGGCCCGACGCCCCGGCCGTCCACGGCCGCTCCACCGCCGGCTGGCGCCGGCTGGAGCGCCAGCCGGGCTTCCGCACGGCGCACTCCTGGCAGGGCTGACCCCCGTCCGACGAAGGGCCCCGCACCCACCGGGTGCGGGGCCCTTCGCGTTCCCCGCCGGGGCGGGGACCGCGGACAGACCGCGGACAGACGCAGAGGGCCCGTCGCACCATGCGGTGCGACGGGCCCTCTGCGTTGTGTGTCCGTGTGTCTGTGCGAGGCCTCGGTGCGTGGCGCAGGGACGCCGCCCACCGGTTCCGGTCCGGGCCGGGCCGACCCGGAGGAGAGCCCTACCGCAGGCGAGCCATCAGGGCGTGCTCCACGAGCGTGATCAGGGCGCTCTTGGCGTCCGTGCGGTGCCGGGCGTCGGTGGTCAGGATCGGGGTGTCGGGGCCGATCTGGAGGGCCTCGCGGACCTCGTCGGGCGTGTACGGCTGGTGACCGTCGAAGCCGTTGAGCGCGATGACGAACGGCAGGCCGGAGTTCTCGAAGTAGTCGACGGCGGGGAAGCAGTCGGCCAGGCGCCGGGTGTCGACCAGCACCACGGCGCCGATCGCGCCGCGTACCAGGTCGTCCCACATGAACCAGAAACGGTCCTGCCCGGGCGTACCGAAGAGGTACAGGATCAGGTCCTGGTCCAGGGTGATACGACCGAAGTCCATCGCCACGGTGGTGGTGGTCTTGTCACCGGTGTGGGTGAGGTCGTCGATGCCCGCCGAGGCGGACGTCATGACGGCTTCGGTACGCAGCGGGTTGATCTCCGAGACGGCGCCCACGAACGTGGTCTTGCCCACGCCGAAGCCGCCCGCCACCACGATCTTCGCGCTGGTGGTTGAGCGGGCAGCACCGCCGCTAGAGCTTGCGAAGTCCACTGAGCACCCTTTCGAGCAGTGTCACGTCTGGCTGGCCGCCGGCGGACTCGTCGCCGCCGGGCTGGTGGATGGCGACAAGTCCGGCCTCCGCCAGGTCGGCGACGAGGATCCGGGCAACGCCGAGGGGAATGGAGAGCAGTGCCGAGATCTCGGCGACCGACTTGATCTCGAAGCACAGCCGGCAGATCCGCTGGTGCTCGGGCAACTGCCCTTGCAGCCTGGCCGGATCGGCCGTGGTCGACACCAGCGCCTCGATGGCGAGCTGGTACCGCGGCCGGGTCCGGCCGCCGGTCATGGCGTACGGACGGACCAGCGGGTTGTGCGTACCGCCCGACGCGGACCCCTGCTGGGGAGCGCGCCGTCGCTGCTGCCCCGGCTGGACGCGCGGAGCCTGCGGCTGGTTGTACGAGGGCGACGACGGCTGCTGGTAGGGCTGCTGCGCGCCCTGTCTGCTGGGGGAGGAAGGGAAGTTGAAGCGGTTGTGGGCGTTGTCACCCTGTGACTGGTGCGCACCGTCGTATGGGTGGTGTCCGCCTGGGGGTGTTGCCACGTTTCCTCCTCCGACTGCCGTTCGCCGGTCCATATCCCTGTGGAGCCGCGCCACCGCACCTTATGGCGCGGTGGCGTGAAACGCACGGTCTGTCTGCTAGTTGAGAACTTCTCAGTTGAGAAGGCTCCCCTGGAGCTCGGCGCGGAGGTCCGGTGTGAGGACACTGCCCGCCCGGTCCACCAGAAGGGCCATCTCGTAACCGACGAGACCGATGTCGGCGTCGGGATGGGCGAGGACGGCCAGTGAGGAACCGTCCGAGATGGACATGATGAAGAGGAAGCCGCGTTCCATCTCCACCACGGTCTGATTGACCGCACCGCCTTCGAAGATCCGGGACGCGCCCGCGGTCAGCGAAGTCAGTCCGGAGGCGACGGCCGCAAGCTGGTCGGCACGGTCACGGGGGAAACCCTCGGACATCGCCAGCAGGAGTCCGTCGGCGGAGACCACCACCGTGTGGGACACCCCGGGGGTGTTGTCCACGAAGTTGGTGATCAACCAGTTCAGATTCTGCGCCGCCTGGCTCATCGGGCTCACACTAACGCTCCTGGTTGTAGGTACTACCCGGGCCGAGGCCCGATCCGTTCGTGTCCGTTCCCGCGTTGCGTCCCTGCTGGACGCCGCGCCGCAGGTTGCTCAACCTGCCACGCACGTCCTCCGGGGCGCGGGAGACCTGGGGGCCGCCCTGCGGGGTCTGCTCCGCGGTGCCCTCGACCAGATTGGCCTTGGGGACCCGCCGGGGCAGTCCGGACGGGGTGACCCCGCCGGCCTTGGGCTCCTTGAGCTTCTCGGCCCGCTGCCAGCGCTCGTCGTTCGTCGAGCGCCAGTCCTCGGAGCCGTTGGCCTCGCTCTGCGGAGCCTGCTGGACCGGTTGGGCCGGCTGCGCCTGCGGGGCGGCCTGCCGCTGGACCTGCGGGGCCTGCGGCTGGGCCTGCTCCTGCTGCGAGCCCTGCTGGCTGCCGCGGCGCGGCAGACCGGCATCGGTCAGCTGGTGGCTGTTGCTCGGGGTGGGACCCGGACGGTCGAAGCCTACGCGTTCCCGGCCGTTCGCGGGAGCGCCCTGGCCAGATTCCGATTCGGTCCCGTAGCCACCGTCGAAACCACCCGTGTACGCACCCTGATCAGCCCACTCGCCCTGCTGGGCCTGGTGGTCGAACTGGTTGTCGTACGCGGGCTGCTGAGGCTCCTGAGACGGATAAGCGGATTCCGCATAGGCCGGTCCAGGGTACTCGCCGGTCGCGTAGTCGGTGTTCTGGTACTCACCCGTCGCGTACTCGTCGCGCGCGTACTCGCCCGTGGCGTACTCACCGTTCGCGTACTCGGCGGACCCGTCGGGGCGGTACTGGTCGTAGCCGGGCTGCTGCTCGTAGCCGCCCTGCGGGTACGCCGCCTGCGCGTCGTACTGCTGCTCCTGCTGCTGCTGTCCGTACGGCTGCTCCTGCTGCTGTCCGTACGGCTGCTGCTCGGACCGGTCGCCGAAGTCTGCGTGCTCGGTGCGGTCCGCGTGCTCGGAGTGGTCGGGGTGCTCGGTCTCCTGCCCCTGACCGCCCAGCGCCGCCCGGCGCGGGCCGCGCATCAGCGAGCGGCCCACCGGGTCCAGCGGCGTGTCCGCGCCCTGCTGGTCGTAGCGGGAGTCGTCGAAACCGAGCTCCGCGGCCGTGCGCAGCGGTGCGGCGTCGAAGGACTGGGTCTCCGGGATGATCGAGGAGACGGTGAAGTCGTCGTTGGCCGACGGGTCGCCACCACCACCGTGGGTGATCGCGTCCGGAAGCATGACGAGCGACGTCGTGCCGGCCTGCTCGCCCGAGGGGCGCAGCTGCACCCGGATCCCGTGGCGGTCGGCGAGGCGGCCGACCACGAACAGGCCCATGCGCTGCGAGACGGCGGCGTCCACCGTCGGCGGGTTGGCCAGCTTGTGGTTGATGTCGGCGAAGTCCTCGGCGGTCAGGCCGATGCCCTTGTCGTGGATCTCCACCATCACCCGGCCGTCGGGCAGACGGGTCGCGGTGACGCGGACCTTCGTCTGCGGCGAGGAGAAGGTGGTGGCGTTCTCCAGCAGCTCGGCGAGCAGGTGCACGAGGTCGGTCACGGCCTGGCCGTGGATCTCCGACTCCGGGACACCGGTGAGCTCGATGCGCTCGTACGACTCCACCTCGGAGGACGCGGCGCGCAGGACGTCCACCAGCGGCACCGGCTGGTTCCAGCGGCGGCCGGGCTCCTCGCCCGCGAGGATGAGGAGGTTCTCGCCGTTGCGGCGCATACGGGTCGCCAGGTGGTCCAGCTTGAAGAGGTTCTCCAGCTGGTCCGGGTCGGCCTCGTTGTTCTCCAGGTCGGTGATCAGGGTCAGCTGGCCCTCGATCAGCGACTGGTTGCGCTGCGACAGGTTGGTGAAGATCGCGTTGACGTTGCCCCGCAGGAGGGCCTGCTCGGCGGCGAGCCGGACGGCTTCGCGGTGCACCTGGTCGAAGGCGCGGGCGACCTCGCCGATCTCGTCCTGGGTGTCGATCGGGATCGGCTCCACCCGGGTGTCGACCCGGCCGGGATCGGTGCGGGACAGCTGGTCGACGAGCGTCGGCAGGCGCTGCTCGGCGATGCCGAAGGCGGCGGTGCGCAGCTCACGCATGGAGCGGCTCATCTGCCGGGCCATCATCCCGGCCAGGATGAAGGCGGCGAGCAGGGCGACCACGACGATGGCACCGATGACGATCGCGTCGGTCTTGGCGTCGTCCGAGATGACCTCGGCCTCGGTCACGGCCTTGGTGACGAGTGCGTTCTCGATCTCGGTGTAACCCTCGAACTTGGCCGTCGAGGCGCCCATCCAGGTCTCGGGCGTGACGTCCTTGTCCTTCAGTTCCTTGATCGCGTCGGCGTCCTGGCTCTTGCCGATCGCGCCGGCCAGACCGGTGAAGACGGAGTTGTCCGGGCCCTTGGGCGGGTTGAGGCCGGCGGCCTCCAGCCGCTTGGTCCCGTCGACCGTCTTGGCCGCCATGACCTCCTTCAGCTTCTCCGTGTCCTCGGCGGTACCGCCGGACACGTACTCGCCGATGGCGATCTGCTCCAGGTAGTTGTACGAGTTGAAGGCCACGGACTGCTGGGCGAAGACCTGGTCGTCCTGGCTCGGCCGGACCAGCAGGTGCATACCGATCGAGCGCTGGAGCGACGCGGCGGCCTTGGCGAGCTGCACGGCGTAGACCGTACGGCCGTAGCTGGTGATGTTGCCGGTGCCCAGGCCGAGCTCGTTGGCGAACTCCATCAGGGAGTGCTGGACCTTGACGTAGCCCTCTTCGGTCTTCACCGGGTCGAAGGCCTTGGTGTACGCGGCCTCGCGCAGCTGCTCCAGGCCCGGCTCCTCGGCGCGGAAGAGCTTCAGGCGCCGCTCCAGGCCCTGCTTCGCGGGCATGTCCTGGACGGCCAGGTCGAACTTCTGCTTCGCGGCGTCCGTCTTGGCGTACGCCTCGGTGACCACGGAGACCTTGCGGTCCTCGTCGGTCTTGGCGGTGAGCAGCGGCTGAGCGGTGAGGTCACGCTCGTTGAGCAGCGCCGCGCCGTACTCGGAGGCGGCGCGCACGACCAGCGCCGTCTTCTCCGCGTCCTGCGCCTCCTGCCAGGTGTCGATGGCCGACTTCACCTGGAAGCCGCCCATGACGAGCCCGACGAGGACGGGTATGAGGAGGATGGCGTTCAGCCTGGTGGGCACCCGCCAGTTGCGCGGGTTCATCCGGCTGGAGCTGCCGCCGGAACCGGCACTGCCACCGGAGCCGGCCGATGACGTTCCGGGTGCGTCAGCAGGCTGCACCGCTGCGCGCTGGGGCGGGGTGAAGTTGCCCCGCGCCTGCTGCTCCGCGGCGCTATTCGTGCTTCGCCTCACTCGACCAACAACCTCTCGGCGCCGGCACCTACGTTGTGCCGTTTCTCTGTTCAGGGCCGTACTACTCGGGAGTTCGTCGAATTGCAGCACGTAAAGCGGTCGCGTTCCAAACAGCACGATCCGGCCATTTCAGTGGTCCAGACCTCAGATAAAACGGGCATAAAGAGCGAGCCCCGCCAAAAGGCGGGGCTCATGTGAGCGCAGCGACACCACTCGGATGCGTCTCGTGTCCGAGGCGTCCGAATTCTCTGTCGAAACGTTATGAACACGGAGGGGGACCGTGTCAAAGGACACACTCCCTCCCCGTATCCCTTTCTGTATGCCTACGACAACTTCCGTATACCCACGTCTACTTGAGACGGGCCATCAGAGCGTGCTCCACGAGCGTGATCAAAGCGCTCTTGGCGTCCGCGCGATGGCGTGCGTCCGTGGTGATGATGGGGGTGCCGGGGCCGATCTGGAGCGCCTCGCGGACCTCGTCGGGCGTGTACGGCTGGTGCCCCTCGAAGCCGTTGAGCGCGACCACGAACGGCAGGCCGGAGTTCTCGAAGTAGTCGACGGCGGGGAAGCAGTCGGCCAGACGCCGGGTGTCGACCAGCACCACGGCGCCGATCGCGCCGCGCACCAGGTCGTCCCACATGAACCAGAAACGGTCCTGCCCGGGCGTACCGAACAGATAAAGGATCAGGTCCTGGTCCAGGGTGATACGACCGAAGTCCATCGCCACGGTGGTGGTGGTCTTCCCACCGGTGTGGGTGAGGTCGTCGATGCCCGCCGAGGCGGACGTCATGACGGCCTCGGTACGCAGCGGGTCGATCTCCGAGACGGCGCCCACGAACGTGGTCTTGCCCACGCCGAAGCCGCCCGCCACCACGATCTTCGCGCTGGTGGTCGACCGGGTCGCGCCCCCGCCGCTAGAGCTTGCGAAGTCCACTGAGCACCCTTTCCAGCAGCGTCACATCCGGCGTGCCGCCGGCCTCTCCATTGCCCGGCTGGTGGATCGCCACCATGCCCGCCTCCGCCAGGTCGGCGACGAGGATCCGGGCCACCCCGAGCGGCATCGACAGCAGAGCCGAGACCTCCGCCACCGACTTCACCTCACGGCAGAGGTGGCAGATCCGCTGGTGCTCGGGGAGCAGCCCCGAGAGGTGGGCCGGGTCGGCCGTGGTCGACACCAGCGCCTCGATGGCGAGCTGGTACCGCGGCCGGGTCCGGCCGCCGGTCATGGCGTACGGACGAACCAGCGGCTGATCGCCCTCATGCCCGTACGAGGCGTCGAATGAGGCGCCGTACGGATCGTGAGAGGCGGTGGGCGGGGTCATGAATCCTCCGGGCGTGACAGCAGGTGGTCTGCCTGTCGTCTGTTGGGCCGGTGGGGGGCCGGATGGGGCGGCCGACGGTGAACACGGCGGGAGGACGGGTGCGGAGGGGCGCACCCGCCTCGATGGTCAGTGGAGCAGGCTGCCCTGGAGCTCCGCGCGGAGATCCGGGGTGAGGACGCTGCCGGCCCGGTCGACCAGCAGCGCCATCTCGTAGCCGACAAGGCCGATGTCACAGTCGGGGTGGGAGAGCACGGCCAGCGAGGAGCCGTCCGATACGGACATGATGAAGAGGAACCCCCGCTCCATCTCCACCACGGTCTGGTTGACCGGTCCGCCCTCGAAGATCCGGGACGCGCCCGCGGTCAGCGAGGTCAGTCCGGACGCCACGGCGGCGAGCTGATCCGCGCGGTCGCGGGGGAATCCCTCGGACATCGCCAGCAGGAGCCCGTCTGCGGAGACCACCACCGTGTGCGACACCCCGGGGGTGTTGTCCACGAAATTGGTGATCAACCAGTTCAGGTTCTGTGCGGCCTGGCTCATCGCTCTCAACTAACGCTCCTGCTGGTGGTTGGGGCCGATATTGAAGCTGCCAGTGGCCGAGTTTCCTGCCTGTCGGCCCTGCTGGATGCCCCTACGGAGGTTGGTCAGGCGACCGCGTACGTCATCGGGCGCACGCGAGACCTGCGGACCGCTCTGGTGGTTCTGCTCCTGCGCGGTGCCCGGCACCAGATTGGCGCGCGGGACCCGCTTGGGCAGACCGGACGTGGTGATGCCGCCGGCCGCGGGCTTGCGGACCCGCTCGGCCTGGCGCACCAGCTCGTCGTTGGGGGAAGTGCGCCACGAGCCGGTCGTGGAGGCCGCGTCGCCGCCCTGGCCGGAGCGCGTGGGCGACGGGGCGCCCGACTGCGGCACGACCGGGTTCGGGACGGTCTGGTCGTGCCGGGGGTACGGGTTCTGCGCACCCTGCGCACCCCGGCCCTGGCCGCCCGACTGCTGCTGTGCCTGGTTCTGCTGTACCTGGTCCGGCTGGCCCTGGCCCTGCTGGCCCTCCTGCGAGCCGTGGAACCAGTTGGTCTCCAGGGTGTCGTACAGCGGCGTGCGGCCGTCGCCGGTGCCCGGCGCGGGCGGCAGTGCCTCGGGCTGCTGCTGCGGCAGGCCCGCGGCGGGCGGGCGCGGCGCGCCGAAGTCGGCGGAGCCGTCCCGGCCGCCCCGGCGCGGTGCCGGAGGCTGCGGGGCCCCGAAGTCGGGACGGGAGAACTGGGCGGTGGACGCGGGGTCCTGGGCGCCCGGCTGGGGGCCGGTCAGGTCCGGACGGGCGTACTGCCCGGTGGCCTCGTGCTCCTCGTGCCCGCGCGGGGCGTCCAGCGGCGTGTGCTGCTGCGGGGGCACGGGGGACTGGTCGTTGCCCCAGCTGGTGGTGCCGGGGCGCTGCGGCCGCTGCGGCTGTCGGGTGCCGCCGGGGAGCTCGGGACGGGCACCGCCGGACGGGGGCAGCTGCTGGTGCTGACCGCGCTGCGGGGGCTGGTTGCCCTGCTGGGGCGGCACGGGCCGGCCGTTCTGGCCGCCCTGACCGCCCTGGCCGGTACGGCCGTTCTGGCCGCCCTGCTCGGCGGGGCCGTTCTGCCACACGTCGGAACGGGTCGGGATGCCGCTGCCGGGAGCACCGTTGCCGGGAGCGCCGGGTCCGCCCTGCTGGGGGCGGCCGCCGGAGCCGCCGAAGGCGCCCTGGAGGCCGGCGTCCTGGAGACCACCGCTCTGACGCTGCGGGTCCTGGGCCTGCGGCCCGCCCTGGCCCTGACGGCCCTGCTGACCGCCGCCCATGAGCCCGTTCGGGCGGCCGGCCGCGTCGTTGCGGCCGGGGAGGGCGGCCCGGGGGCCGGAGCCCGCGCCGACCTGGCCGCGCGCACCGCCGGGGCCACCGGTGAGACCGGGGCGTCCACCGCCGGCCGCACCGGGGCCGCCGGTCAGGCGGCCGCCGGAGCCCGACGGGCCCTGCGGCATGGCGCCCTGTCCGCCGGGGCCGGGCTTGCCCGGAGCCTTCTTGCCGCCCTGGGCGACGTCCACCGGGAGCATGACCAGCGCGGTCGTGCCGCCCGAGTCGGACGGGCGCAGCTGGATGCGGATGCCGTGTCGCAGGGACAGCCGGCCGACCACGAACAGACCCATGCGGCGGGAGACGGAGACGTCCACGGTCGGCGGCGACGCGAGCCGCTCGTTGATCGCGGCCAGGTCCTCGGGGGAGAGGCCGATACCGGTGTCGTGGATCTCGACCAGTACCCGGCCGTCGGGCAGCGCGTGACCGGTGACCCGGACCTTGGTCTGCGGGGAGGAGAACGAGGTGGCGTTCTCCAGCAGCTCGGCGAGGAGGTGCACGAGGTCGTTGACGACGCGTCCCGCGACCTCGGTCGCCGGTACGGAGGAGAGCTCGATGCGCTCGTACTGCTCCACCTCGGAGGCGGCGGCGCGGAGCACGTCGACCAGCGGGACGGGCCGGGTCCACCGGCGCCCCGGCTCCTCACCCGCGAGAACCAGCAGGTTCTCACCGTTACGGCGCATGCGGGTGGCGAGGTGGTCGAGCTTGAACAGCGAGGACAGCTGGTCCGGATCGGCCTCGCGGGACTCCAGTTCCGAGATCAGGGACAGCTGACGCTGGATCAGGCCCTGGCTGCGGCGCGAGAGGTTGGTGAACATCGCGTTGACGTTGCCCCGCAGAAGGGCCTGCTCGGAGGCGAGGCGGACGGCCTCGCGGTGCACGTCGTCGAAGGCCGCGGCCACCTGGCCGATCTCGTCCCGGGAGTGCACGCCCACCGACTCCACGGACGTGTCGACGTCCTGCGGGTCGGCCTCGGAGAGCTGCTTGACCAGCTCGGGCAGACGGTCCTGGGCGACCCGGGTCGCGGTGTCCTGGAGGCGCCGCAGCGAGCGGATCATGGAGCGGGACACCACGAAGGCGCCGACCAGCGACACACCGAGCACCAGCAGGATCAGCGCACCGTTGATGATCGCGTCGCGCTGCGACTCCTGGCGCAGGTCACGCGCCTTGCCCTCCATCTCGCCCAGCAGCGTGGCCTCGATGGTGTTCATGGCCTGGATCTTGGTGTCGTCCTCGTCGGTCCAGTCCAGGTAACCGCGAGGCGGCTGCTTCTCCATGCCGCTGTCGTCGCTCAGCACCCGGTCCGCGTACTTGTCGGCCGCGGTGATCGACGGGTTGCCGCTGTTGAGCGGGGCCAGCAGTTCGGTGGCGTCGCCGCCGACCGAGGCGTAGATCGCCTGGAAGGACTTGATCTCCGCGTTCTCGTTGTTGCGGGCGTTCAGACCGTAGAGGCGGTCGTTCGGGTTGAGGTCGCCCTGCTCGCGGTCGGTCGTGGGCAGGGCGGCCGCGATGATGGCCCGCTGGATGGAGGCGTACTCCTTGGCGCTCGAGAAGGCGGCGAGCGCCCGCGTGCGCTTGATCATGTCGGAGTTGCTGGTCGCCTGCGCCATGTCCTGGGAGAGGCTGAGCAGCGACTCGATCAGACGGCTGTAGCGCTCGATCGTCTGAGAGTGCTGCGTGCCCTTCTTGTAGGCGTCGGTCCGGATGGCTCCGAGGTCGACGACCTGCATGGCGATCTGGGTCACGTTCGAGCGGATGCTCTGCAGCGCCTCGTTGCCCTGGGTCTCACCGATCTCCTCGGTGGCCTGGAGGAACGCCTTCTGCGCGCGGTCGGACGTCTTGTGCCGCTCGGAGACCTTGAGGCTGTCCGAGGCCGAGGCGCCGTTGGCCAGCGGACCGGCCGTCTGGTCCCGCTCCTCCTGGAGCGCCTGGGCGAGGTTGGTCGCCTCTTTGGTGAGCTTGGTGAGCAGCTGCATGTGATCCAGCTGCTCCATGGCGTTCATGGACTCGTTGATACGGATGCCGCCCAGCGTGGTCGCGGCGACCACGGGGAGGGCGAGCAGGGATACCAGACGGGTACTGATGCGCCAGTTGCGCAGGGCTATTCGGGAGCCGGTATCGGGTGCTCCCTGAGGCGCCGGCGAAGCCTCGGGCTCCGCGGCGCCCGGCTTCGTCCCGGCGCGTGCGGCACGGTCGCCGCCCTCGCCGGACGCCGCCGGTCCCGGGTTCTGGGTGTGCTGGGGCGAGGAGCCGCGGTCGGTCCCGCCGCGCGGCTCCTGTTCCGCCGCAGCGCTGCCATCCCTCTTGAAACGTCCCTGCACTAGCGTCGCAACCTCTGGACCAGGCGTCCCTCCGCGTGAACGGAAAGGACGGTGTCGGCGTCGTGGAGCGCGAGCGCGCCCCATGGTGGTCGTGAGCGACCGGCGCAGATCCCCCTTCCCCACCGCCGCTCGGCGCTGCGTTGCGCCCCTGCGCGCCGGTCTTATTCCGCGGCGGTGCGTGGAATTCCAGCACAGTGCCGGATCTCCAACAAGGGCGGCAGGAAGCACCTCCTCCCGGGTCACCCCGTGTGAGGGTTCTGTCACCTGCTGTAGAAGGTGATCAGGGAGGAATCGGGCGATCTCGTACGAGTCGCTTGGGTGAGAGGGGTGTCCCAGTCGCGATGATCAGGAGCGGAATGGCTCGTTCAGGTACGCAATGTCCGATTGGGGCATACCCCTCGTCGGTCCGTGATGTCGCGATTGTCCCGGCAGTGGTGAGCAAACTCACATAGAGATCGTTGCCTCTTACCGGTATTTGCGGGGAAACCAATGTTTAGCCTGACGCTTTACAGGGATGGGCAATCCGTCAACCGGCGCCCCACCGGGCGCCCGTACCCCCGAGGTCGAAGCCACCGATGAAGACGACGATGACGATCCGCACCACCGCCAACCCGCGCCGCACGACCCTGGTGCACCTGGCCGACGCAGGCCGGCTGGGACGCGGTGCGCAGCCGGAGCACTCGGTCGACCTCCCCACCAGCACCGCCAACCCGCGCCGCACCATCCTGGTCGACGCCCCCGTCCCCTCCGCGTCCTGATCCCGGAGGCGCCTGACACCTCGGACGCCGCCTGACGCGTCCGCACCGCCCCGGGGCGGGGACACCCCGCCCGTACGCCCCGCCCGGCGCCCGCCCTGACAGTCGTCGGGCAGGGCGCCGGGCCGGTCGCCGGGCCGGCGCGAGGGCGGCGTCCGCCACCGCGCGCCGCGTGCCCCCCGGTTCACTCGCCGGAGCGCACCGTCCGCCGCGTTAGCCTGGAGCGTCAGACTCCAGCCAGCGGAAGTAAGGGGCACGGCATCCCGTGCGCATCGCCAGATTCTCCATCGACGGCAATGTCGCCTTCGGCGCGGTCGAGGGTGACAGCGCCACCGGCGCGGAGGGCGGCCTCGTCCTCAACATCATCAAGGGCATTCCGTACACCGACTTCGAACTCAGCGGTACCCGGGTCCCGCTGAGCAAGGTCCGGCTGCTGCCGCCCGTCCTCCCCAACAAGGTCGTGGGCATCGGCCGCAACTACGCGGAGCACGCGGCGGAGCTGGGCAACGAGGTCCCCGACCTGCCCGTCGCCTTCTTCAAGCCCACCACCTCGGTGATCGGCTCCGGCGACGCCATCGAGTACCCCTCCTTCTCCGACGAGCTGCACCATGAGGCCGAGCTCGCCGTCGTCATCGGCCGGATGTGCCGAGAGGTCCCGCGCGAGCGCGTCAAGGACGTCATCTTCGGCTACACCTGCGCCAACGACGTCACCGCCCGCGACGCCCAGCGGCGCGAGAAGCAGTGGGCCCGGGCCAAGGGCTTCGACACCTCCTGTCCCCTGGGCCCCTGGGTGGAGACCGGCATCGACCCCGCCGCGATCGCCGACGGACTGGCCGTCCAGTGCACCGTCAACGGCGAACAGCGCCAGCTGGGTCGTACGAGCGACATGCTCCGCTCCATCGAGGACCTGGTCGTCCACATCACCGAGGCCATGACGCTGCTCCCCGGCGACGTCATCCTCACCGGCACCCCCGCCGGGGTCGGCCCCCTCACCGTCGGCGACGAGGTCGCCGTCACCATCGAAGGCATCGGCACTCTCACCAACAAGGTGATCAAGCGTGGTTAACGCGAACGTCCGCGTACGTTTCTGTCCCTCGCCGACCGGCAACCCGCACGTGGGTCTGGTCCGCACCGCCCTGTTCAACTGGGCGTTCGCCCGGCACAACCAGGGCACCATGGTCTTCCGCATCGAGGACACCGACGCGGCGCGCGACTCCGAGGAGTCGTACCAGCAGCTCCTCGACTCGATGCGCTGGCTCGGGCTCGACTGGGACGAGGGCCCCGAGATCGGCGGGCCCCACGCCCCGTACCGGCAGTCGCAGCGGATGGACCTGTACAAGGACGTCGCCGACAAGCTCCTCGAGGGCGGGTACGCGTACCACTGCTACTGCACCACCGAGGAGCTGGACACCCGGCGCGAGGCCGCCCGCGCGGCCGGCAAGCCCTCCGGGTACGACGGCCACTGCCGTGAGCTGACCGCCGGGCAGAAGGCCGCGTACGAGGCCGAGGGCCGCACCGCGATCGTCCGCTTCCGGATGCCGGACGAGCCGGTCACCTTCACGGACCTGGTCCGCGGCGAGCTGACCTTCACCCCGGACAACGTCCCGGACTACGGCATCGTCCGTGCCAACGGCGCTCCGCTCTACACGCTCGTCAACCCCGTCGACGACGCGCTGATGGAGATCACCCACGTCCTGCGCGGCGAGGACCTGCTGTCCTCCACCCCGCGCCAGATCGCGCTCTACAAGGCGCTGATCGAGCTGGGCGTCGCCAAGGCGATCCCCGCCTTCGGCCACCTGCCGTACGTCATGGGCGAGGGCAACAAGAAGCTGTCCAAGCGCGACCCGCAGGCCTCCCTCAACATCTACCGCGAGCGCGGGTTCCTCCCCGAGGGCCTGCTGAACTACCTCTCGCTGCTCGGCTGGTCCTTCTCGGCCGACCAGGACGTCTTCACCATCCCCGAGATGGTCGAGAAGTTCGACATCGCCGATGTCAACGCCAACCCGGCCCGCTTCGACCTCAAGAAGGCCGAGTCCATCAACGCGGACCACATCCGCATGCTGGACGTGAAGGCGTTCATCGAGGCCTGCGAGCCCTGGCTGCGGGCCCCGCACGCCAACTGGGACCCCGAGGACTTCGACCGGGCCGCCTGGGAGGCGATCGCCCCCCACGCCCAGACCCGCCTCACGGTCCTCTCCGACATCACCGCCAACGTCGACTTCCTCTTCCGCAAGGAGCCGGTGGAGGACGAGGCGTCCTGGAACAAGGCGATGAAGGAGGGCTCCGACGCCCTGCTGCGCACCGCCCGCGAGAAGCTCGCGGTGGCGGACTGGTCCAGCCCCGAGGCGCTGAAGAACGCCGTCCTCGCGGCCGGTGAGGAGCACGGCCTCAAGCTCGGCAAGGCCCAGGCCCCGGTCCGGGTCGCCGTCACGGGCCGCACGGTCGGCCTGCCGCTCTTCGAGTCGCTCGAAGTGCTGGGCGCTGAGCGCACCCTGGCCCGCATCGACGCCGCGCTGGAGAAGCTCGCCTCCTGAGCCTCCCGCACACGCCGAAGGGGCGGCCACCGGACACGGGTGGCCGCCCCTTCGGCGTTGTCGGCGGGCACGGCTAGGGTTCCCCTGTTCCGAGCCGCTCCGACGAATTCGTGACGGCGCTCTTTCCGTGATGGGGGACCCCCATGCCCATGGCAGCCGCCGACTTCTCCTGGCACTTCACGCCGGGCAACACCTTCCGCTTCGAGACCGGCGCTCTGGGGAGGCTCACCGTGGTGCCCGGGGGCGAGCTGTGGCTGCCCACCGGGCGCGTGGTGGCCTCGGACCCGTTCATCAGCCTCGGCGCGGGCGAGGCCGAGCCCTTCACCGCCGAGGTCGCGCCCGGCCGGTACCCGGTGGAGATAGCCCTCGTCACCATCACACAGCCCGACGAGGCCGCACCGCCGGACGGGCAGGAACCGGCCGAACCGCACGAGCGCGTGGCCGCCGCCCGCCTCGTGATCAAGGACACCCCCACCGTGTCCTACGAGCTCGCCCTCCAGCCCGGCCAGGACGCCTCCCAGCTCTCCGACGACCAGTTCTTCGGCTACGGCGTGGACGCCGGCGCGGGCTGCTTCTACGACGTGGCGTGCGACGAGTCCTTCCCCGACTGCCAGGGCGACGAAGGGCCGCTGTGGGACGCCTTCGACCAGGCCGACTGGTCCAACGGCCCCCACCTGATCACCGCACCGGACACCGGCCACAACCTGGTCGCCTTCACCTCCGGCTGGGGCGACGGCGTCTACCCGACCTGGGTGGGCCGCGACGCCGACGGCGCGATCACCTGTTTCGTCACCGACTTCTTCGTCGTCCCGTCGGAGGCCGGCGCCTGAGCCGCGGCCCGACGGCCGTGGCGTGGGGCCGTGGCGTGGGGCCGCCCGGTCGCAGCCGGTGGCCGTCGCGTGGGGCCGCCGTCCGGAGCGGGGCGGCCGACCGGGTGCGCGCCGGAACCGTCCTCCACGATCCGGGCACGCCCCGTTCCCGACCCGGACCGGGCTGCGTAGCCTCGGATCATGCAGATCCGCGCGGTCCTCTGGGACATCGACGACACGATCTTCGACTACGCCGGCGCCGACCGCGCGGGGATGCTCGGCCACCTCCGGGCGGAGGGCCTGACTGACAGGTTCGCCACCGTCGAGGAGGCGCTGCTGCGCTGGCAGGAGCTGACCCGGTTCCACTGGGCGCGCTTCGCGGCCGGCGGTGTGGATTACGAGGCGCAGCGGCGCGACCAGGTGCGCGACTTCCTGGGGGAGCCCCTGGACGACGACGAGGCCGCGGCGTGGTTCGCCCGTTACCTGGGCCACTACGAGACCGCCTGGAAGCTCTTCCCGGACACCGTGCCGGCCCTGGACGTCCTGGCCGCCGACTACCGCCACGCCGTCCTGTCCAACGCCTCCGTCCGCAACCAGGAGCGCAAGCTGCGCGTCCTCGGGGTGCGCGACCGCTTCGAGACCGTGCTGTGCGCGGCCGAGCTCGGCGTGTCCAAGCCCGCGGCGGAGGCGTTCCACGCCGCCTGCCGGGCCATGGCGCTGCGGCCCGAGGAGGTCGCCTACGTCGGTGACCAGCCGGACATCGACGCCCGGGGCGCGGTCGAGGCGGGACTGACCGGCATCTGGCTGGACCGGCTGGGTCTCGGCGGGAGACCCGAGCTGACCCGGATCACCGGCCTCGACCAGCTGCCCGGCCTGCTGCGCGGAGATACCCGTTTTGGAGCGTCGGAGACCTTCGGGTAATGTTCTTCCTGCGCCGAGGGGAGCGGGCCGAAAGGCCGGAAACCCGAAGCGCAAACCCGAACAACACTCCCACCGGGGGTTGCGTTTTGGTGGCCTATGGTGTAATTGGCAGCACGACTGATTCTGGTTCAGTTAGTCTAGGTTCGAGTCCTGGTAGGCCAGCTCGCAGAGCTTATCTGCATCGCGGTTGGTGTCGACACGGCACAGCATCCGCAAAGCCCCCGTTGTGTAGCGGCCTAGCACGCTGCCCTCTCAAGGCAGTAGCGCCGGTTCGAATCCGGTCGGGGGTACAGATCCTTCCCGCGAGGTCGTCTGGGTAGCTCCCATGTTCTCGATGCAGGATCGCTAGGGCCCCCGTTGTGTAGCGGCCTAGCACGCCGCCCTCTCAAGGCGGTAGCGCCGGTTCGAATCCGGTCGGGGGTACTGGTCTAAACCACCATGGCCTATGGTGTAATTGGCAACACTACGGTTTCTGGTACCGTCATTCTAGGTTCGAGTCCTGGTAGGCCAGCTCGCAGAGCTCATCTGCAAGGCCCCCGTTGTGTAGCGGCCTAGCACGCCGCCCTCTCAAGGCGGTAGCGCCGGTTCGAATCCGGTCGGGGGTACAGAGAGAAGAAGCCCTCCCCAGCAGGGGAGGGCTTCTTCGTGTGTTCCGCCTGCCGCGCCTCGTGCGTGATCTTCGCGCCGCACGGCACCTCACGTCGCACGTCGCATGTCACACGTCGCGTGCGGGGGTGCGGGGGTGCGGGGGTGGTGGTGACGAGCGGGAGCGCGGGCCTCGCGCGCCGGGCGGAGACACAACTCCGGCCCACCGCTGCGGCGTTGAAGCGGTGGGCCGGAATCGGCAGCAGGACGGGGATGGACGTGGCGAGGATCAGCCGGACCGGCGCAGCGCCTCCGACAGGCGGGCGGCCGCGTCGATGACGGCCTGGGCGTGCATCCGGCCGGGGTGGCGGGTCAGGCGCTCGATCGGCCCGGAGACCGACACGGCGGCCACCACGCGGTTCGACGGGCCGCGCACCGGCGCCGAGACCGAGGCCACGCCCGGCTCGCGCTCGCCGATCGACTGGGCCCAGCCGCGGCGCCGTACGCCCGACAGGGCGGTCGCCGTGAACCGGGCACCCTGGAGTCCCCGGTGCAGGCGCTCGGGCTCCTCCCAGGCCATCAGGATCTGGGCCGAGGAGCCGGCCTTCATGGTGAGCGTGGAGCCGACCGGCACGGTGTCCCGCAATCCGGACAGCCGCTCCGCCGCGGCCACGCAGATGCGCATGTCGCCCTGGCGCCGGTAGAGCTGGGCGCTCTCGCCGGTCACGTCCCGCAGATGAGTCAGTACCGGTCCGGCCGTGGCCAGCAGGCGGTCCTCGCCGGCCGCGGCGGCGAGCTCCGCCAGCCGCGGACCGAGGATGAACCGGCCCTGCATGTCCCTCGCCACCATACGGTGGTGTTCCAGTGCCACGGCCAGGCGATGGGCCGTGGGCCGTGCGAGTCCCGTGGCCGCGACCAGACCCGCGAGGGTGGCCGGGCCGGACTCCAGGGCGCTCAAGACAAGGGCCGCCTTGTCGAGAACACCGACGCCGCTAGAGTTGTCCATGCAACGATACTCGCGTCTCACTCTGTGAAACGCAAGTTCAATTTTCCCAGGATCTTGCCACCCTGTAGGTACGGCCCCGCGGACCAACGGGTCCGTTGCCGGCGTCCGGCTCTGGGGTACGGACGTGGGCCCACAGATCTCTAGAGGTGCCGGCCCAAGACGCCGGCCGGAGGGAAAGCGATGGGTAGGACACTCGCGGAGAAGGTCTGGGACGACCATGTCGTCCGGCGCGCCGAGGGCGAGCCCGACCTTCTCTTCATCGATCTGCACCTGCTGCACGAGGTGACCAGCCCCCAGGCCTTCGACGGTCTGCGCCAGAACGGCCGCCCGGTGCGCCGGCTCGACCTCACCATCGCCACCGAGGACCACAACACCCCGACCCTCGACATCGACAAGCCGATCGCGGACCCGGTCTCCCGGGCGCAGCTGGAGACGCTGCGCAAGAACTGCGCCGACTTCGGTGTGCGCCTGCACCCGCTGGGCGACGTCGAGCAGGGGGTCGTCCACGTGGTGGGACCGCAGCTGGGCCTGACCCAGCCGGGCACCACGGTGGTCTGCGGCGACTCCCACACCTCCACGCACGGTGCCTTCGGCGCTCTCGCGTTCGGCATCGGCACCTCGCAGGTCGAGCACGTCCTGGCCACCCAGACGCTGCCCCTGGCCCGCCCGAAGACCATGGCCATCACGGTCGAGGGCGAGCTGCCCGACGGTGTCACCGCCAAGGACCTCATCCTGGCGATCATCGCCCGGATCGGCACCGGCGGCGGCCAGGGATACATCCTGGAGTACCGCGGCAGCGCCATCGAGAAGCTCTCGATGGAGGCGCGGATGACCATCTGCAACATGTCCATCGAGGCCGGTGCCCGCGCGGGCATGATCGCCCCCGACGAGACCACCTTCGCCTACCTGAAGGGGCGTGCCCACGCCCCCGAGGGCGAGGAGTGGGACGAGGCGGTCGCCTACTGGAAGACCCTGAAGTCGGACGACGACGCGGTCTTCGACGCCGAGGTCGTCATCGACGCGGAGGCCCTCGCCCCGTTCGTCACCTGGGGCACCAACCCGGGCCAGGGAGCGCCGCTTTCCTCGTCCGTCCCCGACCCGGCTTCGTACGAAGACGCTTCGGAGCGCCTGGCCGCCGAAAAGGCCCTGGAGTACATGGGGTTGACCGCCGGGCAGCCGCTGCGCGACATCAGGGTCGACACCGTCTTCGTAGGCTCCTGCACCAACGGGCGCATCGAGGACCTGCGCTCGGCCGCCGGCATCCTGGACGGCCGCAAAGTCGCCGACGGCGTACGGATGCTGGTCGTCCCGGGCTCCGTCCGGGTCGCCCTGCAGGCCGTCGAGGAGGGCCTGGACAAGGTCTTCACCGGTGCCGGTGCCGAGTGGCGGCACGCGGGCTGCTCGATGTGCCTGGGCATGAACCCGGACCAACTGGCGCCCGGCGAGCGCTCCGCGTCCACCTCCAACCGCAACTTCGAGGGCAGGCAGGGCAAGGGCGGCCGTACCCATCTGGTCTCCCCCCAGGTCGCCGCCGCCACCGCGGTGCTGGGTCACCTGGCCTCCCCGGCCGACCTGTCCGACGCCCCTGTGACTGCCGGAGTCTGAGAACCATGGAAGCTTTCACCACGCACACCGGCCGGGCCGTTCCGCTGCGCCGCAGCAACGTCGACACGGACCAGATCATCCCGGCGCACTGGCTCAAGAAGGTCACCCGCGACGGCTTCGAGGACGGGCTCTTCGAGGCGTGGCGCAAGGACCCCGAGTTCGTCCTCAACCGTCCCGAGCGGCAGGGCGCCACGGTCCTGGTGGCCGGTCCCGACTTCGGCACCGGTTCGTCCCGTGAGCACGCCGTCTGGGCGCTGCAGAACTACGGCTTCAAGGCGGTCGTCTCCTCCCGCTTCGCCGACATCTTCCGCGGTAACTCGCTGAAGAACGGCCTGCTCACCGTGGTGCTCGACCAGAAGGTCGTGGACGCGCTGCAGGCGCTGGTGGAGGCCGACCCGCAGGCCGAGATCACCGTCGACCTCCAGGACCGTCAGGTCCGCGCCGAGGGCGTCACCGCCGACTTCGAGCTCGACGAGAACGCCCGCTGGCGGCTGCTCAACGGTCTGGACGACATCAGCATCACGCTCTCGAACGAGGCCGACATCGCCGCGTACGAGGCCAGGCGTCCGGCGCACAAGCCGCGCACGCTGCAGATCTGAGGTCTCCCCCTCCGAGGCCTTCCTCGTGTCCTTCCGGTGCCCCCGGCCGTCCGACGGCCGGGGGCACCGGCGTGTGCGGGGCCGCCGGTCCCGGGCGGGGGCCCGTCGTGGCCGGCGGATCCGGGACACCGGGGCGGGGCGGGGCGGCCGGGCGGATCCGGGACGGCGGGCGGACCGGGCCAGGGGGTGGTGGGGTGCCCGGGGGCCCCGGTGTGTGCGGGACACGTGGATCCGGTGTGCGGGGAACGCCCGGATCCGGTGGGGGAAATGCCCGGCGACCCCTTCGCAGGGGCCCCGCCGAAGGGGGCGCCGGGGGGTTGCGCGCGCCCAACTCGTTGGCGTGAAAGTGACCCTGCCGAGGGGGGTTCAAGGGCGCCGCGCCGCCATCCGGGTGCTGTCGTCCGCGTGTCATGCGGCACTCCTCCGGGCGCCTTGGGAGTGAGCTCCTGTACCCGTCAACCACCCATGTTTCCAAGGGAGTTGGTGCCTCCATGGGGTCCGGTCGAAGGTCGTCCGGGCGGGTCCCGACAGGCCGCCGGAACAGCCTAGTTACCCCCTACGGAGGCGACAACTCGCCCCAGATGGCACAATCGGTGCATGGACCGCGACAGCCAACTCGAGCTCTATGGGGCGGTCGCAGCCCGACTGAAAGAAGCGCACTCCCGAGTGCGCGCACTGCAAGTCCCGGAGGGCGTACGGATGGCGCTGTCCCGGAAGCTGTTGGTCATCACGGCCGCGGCGAAGCACGATCTCGCAGGCGCGGCAAGACGTCTGGACCGGTTGATGAAGGACCTCGATGAGGGTCGATTCCCCGAAGGTGACTGAACTCTCCGAACTCCGCGGCGGCCGATTCGTTGCGGCACTAGGGTGATTAGCCCGTTTCGTGTTTGATTTGCGGTATATATCTGCCTAACGTGCGAAAAGCTTGGACACTTTCGTTCCGGCAATGTCTCCGAAGGGGAAGACGTGAACAAGGCGCAGCTCGTAGAAGCGATTGCCGACAAGGTCGGCGGCCGTCAGCAGGCCGCGGACGCTGTCGACGCGGTACTCGACGCGATCGTTCGTGCGGTCGTCGGCGGTGACCGGGTCTCGGTCACCGGCTTCGGTTCGTTCGAGAAGGTCGAGAGGCCCGCCCGCTACGCCCGCAACCCGCAGACGGGCGAGCGCGTGCGGGTCAAGAAGACCTCGGTTCCGCGCTTCCGCGCCGGTCAGGGCTTCAAGGACCTGGTGAGCGGCACGAAGAAGCTCCCCAAGGGTGGCGAGGTCTCGGTCAAGAAGGCGCCCAAGGGCAGCCTTTCGGGCGGTGCTCCGACCCGTACGACCGCCAAGGCCGCGGCCAAGAAGGCCACCGCCAAGAAGACGACGGCGAAGAAGACCACCGCCAAGAAGACGACGGCGACCGCGGCCAAGAAGACGGCCACGACGACGGCGGCGAAGAAGGCCACCCCCGCCAAGAAGGCGACCACCGGGGCGGCCAAGAAGACCGCCACGACGACGGCGGCGAAGAAGGCCACCCCCGCCAAGAAGACCACCACGACCGCCAAGAAGACCACCGCGAAGACCGCACCGGCGAAGAAGGCCACGGCGAAGAAGGCGCCCGCGAAGAAGACCACGGCGCGCAAGACCACCGCCAAGAAGACCACCGCGCGCAAGAAGTAGGCGCCGTGGGCCCATCCGGCCGCTCACACGCCGGGCCGGGCTCCCCAGGAGGGAGCCCGGCCCGCGGTGCGTCCGGCTCCGGTGCGCGCAGCCGGCGGCGCGGGTGACGCCGGAAGGGCCGCGTCGGAAGGGCCCTCGGAAGGTCCGCGGCCTCAGAAGGTCTGGAGCGTCACCAGGGTGATGCGCAGGCCCGTGCCCTCGCCCTCGGTCTCGATCCGGACCCGCTGCCCGGGCCGCAGCAGCCTCAGACCGCCGGCGTCGAAGGCCGCCGTGCCGAAGTCCACCGGTGTCCCGTCGTCGAGCAGCACGCTTCCGCTGCGGGATTCGGGGTCGTACGTGTACGCGGTCGCCTGCATGAGCGGCAGCCTATCCGCACCGGGTCCGCCCGCCGCGTCCGCCGGCCCGCCGGCCGGACGGAACGCCGCGGCCCACTGTTCGGCCGTGCGCGGCCCCACGCCCAGCGCCAGTGCCGCCCGCAGATCCTCGCCCGTATCCACGTCCTGCCGTACGGAACGGACGTCGGCCAGCGTGATTTCCGCCGCGCCCGACAGTAAATGGCGGCGTCTCGACGCGCCGCCGAAAGCGGGGCGCAATTCCACTCCGGGAGCGGCCGACAGCAATGTCGTACCGATTTCCGCGCTATCCGTCAGAAAAGCACGGGGGAATTCCGCCGCGGCTGCCAGAACCCGTGCCAGCTCCCCGGGGCGCAGCGCCGGAAGGTCGGCGTTGAGCGTCGCGACCGGTGCGTCGGGCCGGTGGGCGCGGACCGTCTCGGCTCCGTACGCGAGCGCGGCGTTGAGGCCCGCCGCGGGGCCGTCGGGCAGGATGCGGGCCCCCTGGGCGCCGAGCGTGAGCGCGGCCAGGGGGTCGTCCGTGACGACCGCCACATCCCGTACCGCCGGGCAGGCCAGCGCCGCCGCCACGGTGTCCTGTGCGAACGCGAGCGCCAGGCGCCTGCGCGTCAGGGGCCCCGCGGCGGCGGCGAGCCTGCTCTTGGCCAGTACAAGGGGTTTGAGTGGGACGACCAACGACCATGGACCGGCCGGGTCGGCTTTCACGGGGAGCTCTCCGTCCTTGCGCATCGGGGCCATTGTGGCGCGGCCGTGGCGCAGCCCGGAGGGCTGGTCCCGGCCGGTCCCCGCGGTGGGGCGTACGGTGTTCTCGACAGACCGGGGGCCCGGGGCGACACTTGACCCCCGGCCAGCCAGTCACAGAGGAAGGTGTCCGAGTGTCCCGCCGCAGAATCGGCTTCTGGTACCGCCTGGCGGCGGTCATCGCAAAACCACCACTGGTGGTTCTGTTCAAGCGGGACTGGCGGGGAATGGAGCACATTCCGGACGACGGCGGATTCATCACCGCGGTCAACCACAACTCGTATCTGGACCCACTGTCGTACGCGCACTTCCAGTACAACACCGGACGGGTACCGCGCTTCCTGGCGAAGGCCGGCCTCTTCAAGGGCTCGTTCGTCGGAATGATGCTGCGCGGCACCGGCCAGATCCCGGTCTACCGCGAGACCACCAACGCGCTGGACGCCTTCCGGGCCGCCGTCGCCGCCATCGAGCGCGGTGAGTGCGTCGCCTTCTACCCCGAGGGCACCCTCACCCGCGACCCCGACATGTGGCCGATGGCGGGCAAGACCGGCGCCGCCCGCGTCGCCCTGCTCACCAAGGCGCCGGTCATCCCGGTCGCCCAGTGGGGCGCGAACCTGGCCATGCCGCCCTACGCCAAGCGGGACAGGCTCCGGCTCCTTCCGCGCAAGACGCTGAAGGTGCTCGCCGGGCCGCCCGTGGACCTCACCCGGTTCTACGACCGGGAGCCCACCCCCGACGTGCTGCGCGAGGCGACCGAGGTCATCATGGCCGCGATCACCGAGCTGCTCCAGGAGGTGCGGGGAGAGAAGGCGCCACCGGAGCCCTATGACCATCGCAAGGCCAGGCTGGAACAGCGGCGCAGGGCCGCAGGGGAGGAAGTGAAGTGACACGCCCCGTCAAGGCGGCCGTCTTCGGAACCGGCTCGTGGGGTACGGCCTTCGGCATGGTGCTCGCCGACGCCGGCTGCGACGTGACCCTCTGGGGCCGCCGCCAGGAGGTCGCCGACGCCATCAACGCCTCCCGTACCAACCCGGACTACTTCCCGGGCACCGAACTCCCCGCGTCCGTACGGGCCACCACCGACCCCGCCGAAGCCGCGCGGGACGCCGACTTCACGGTGCTGGCCATCCCCTCCCAGACCCTCCGCGGCAACCTCGCCGCCTGGGCGCCGCGGCTGGCCCCCGGCACCGTGCTCGTCTCGCTGATGAAGGGTGTCGAACTGGGCACCGCTAAGCGGATGAGCGAGGTCGTCGAGGAGGTCGCCGGGGTCTCCTCGGACCGCGTCGCCGTGGTGACGGGGCCCAACCTGGCCAAGGAGATCGTGGCCCGCATGCCGGCCGCCGCCGTGGTCGCCTGCCAGGACGAGACGGTCGCCCGGCGGCTCCAGGCCGCCTGCCACACCCCGTACTTCCGCCCCTACACCAACACCGACGTCGTCGGCTGCGAACTGGGCGGAGCGGTGAAGAACGTGATCGGGCTGGCCGTCGGGATCGCGGACGGCATGGGTCTGGGCGACAACGCCAAGGGCTCGCTGATCACCCGCGGACTGGCCGAGACGACGCGCCTGGGCCTGGCGATGGGCGCCGACCCGCTGACCTTCTCCGGCCTCGCCGGCCTGGGCGACCTGGTGGCCACCTGCTCCTCGCCGCTCTCCCGCAACCACACCTTCGGCACCAACCTGGGCAGGGGCATGACCCTCCAGGAGACCATCGCCGTCACCAAGCAGACCGCCGAAGGCGTCAAGTCCTGTGAGTCCGTGCTCGATCTCGCCCGCCGGCACGGCGTCGACATGCCCATCACGGAGACCGTCGTCGGCATCGTCCACGAGGGCAAGCCGCCGATGGTCGCGCTCAAGGAACTGATGTCACGCAGCGCGAAGCCGGAACGGCGCTGAGCGCACACCGTCGGCGCAACCCGGTGGGTGTTCGGTGGGGGGAATCCCGCCGGGCACCCCGGGCCGGGTACCCTCAACGCGATATGAGCAGCGAGAACCTCCCCACCAGCCCCGGGCGTAAGCCGCGCGTGGCCGTCGTCTTCGGCGGGCGCAGCTCCGAGCACGCCATCTCCGTCGTCACGGCCGGTGCCGTGCTGCGCGCCATCGACCGGACCAAGTACGACGTGCTGCCCATCGGCATCACCGCGGACGGCCGCTGGGCGCTGACCGCCGACGACCCGGAACGGATGGCGATCGCCGACCGCTCGCTCCCGAGCGTCGCCGAGCTCGCCGAGTCCGACGAGGGCACCGTCGTCCTCTCCGTCGACCCCGCCAACCGGGAGGTCGTCTACAGCGAGCCCGGCTCCGTGCCGAAGGTCCTCGGTGACGTCGATGTCGTCTTCCCCGTGCTGCACGGTCCCTACGGCGAGGACGGCACGCTCCAGGGCCTGCTGGAGCTCTCCGGCGTGCCCTACGTGGGCGCCGGCGTGCTCGCCTCGGCCGTCGGCCAGGACAAGGAGTACATGAAGCGGGTGTTCATCTCCTACGGGCTGCCCGTCGGCCCGTACGAGGTGATCCGCCCCCGCGAGTGGGTGCGGGATCCCTCCGCCGCCCGCAGGAAGATCGTCGACTTCGCCGGCGAGCACGGCTGGCCGCTCTTCGTGAAGCCCGCCCGGGCCGGGTCCTCCATGGGCATCACCAAGGTCGACGACCTCTCCGGTCTCGACGAGGCGATCGAGGAGGCGCGCCGCCACGACCCCAAGATCCTCGTCGAGTCGCTGCTGAGCGGCCGCGAGATCGAGTGCGGCGTCCTGGAGTTCGAGGACGGCCCGCGCGCCAGCGAGCCGGCCTGGATCCCGCCGGTCACCGACCACGAGTTCTACGACTTCGAGGCCAAGTACATCGACTCGGCCTCCGGCGTCGTGCCGGCGCCGATCACCCCCGAGCAGACCGCCGAGGTGCAGCGGCTCGCCGTCGCCGCGTTCGACGCGGTGTCCTGCGAGGGCCTGGTGCGCGCGGACTTCTTCCTCACCGACGAGGGGGAGTTCGTGATCAACGAGATCAACACCATGCCGGGCTTCACCCCGATCTCCATGTACCCGCGCATGTGGGAGAAGAGCGGCGTCAGCTACCCGGAGCTGATCGACCGGCTCATCGAGGCCGCCCTGCGCCGTCCGACCGGCCTGCGCTAGACCGCCGGCCCCCGGCCGGGGGCGGGCACGAGGCCGGGGACCGGTCCTGGACGCCCCACCGCGCCGGGATGCCGGGCCGGGCCCCGGAAGCCGTACCGCGCGGGCGGGGCCGACGGCGCCGAGGGCCCCGGCAGTGCTACAGGCTGGGCGGGACCGCCTTCTTCACGGCGCCGGCGAGATCCACGAGCGGACCGGCGTCGTGCTCGAAGCGCCCGTCCAGCGACACTTCCACGTACGCCTCGCGGTACGTGGAGGTGAAGCGCGGACCGTCGCCCTCACGCTGCTCCAGCAGCCAGTTGACCCCGTCCGCTTCGACCCCCTTTGCCTGGGGGTCGCCCATCCTCGGGGGCCGGGCGACCCCGCAGCGCAGTACGATCGCCCCGTCCCCCCATCCGGCGGTCAGATCGGAACCCGGCTCCGGATCACTCCGGTCCAGCCCCGCGACGGTCTCCGGCAGCTCCTTGTGCAGCGCGCTGCAGAGGGAGGCTTCCTCCGGCGGCGGGCTGGGAACCGTGATCGACGCCTCCGCGTCCGTGGAGGAACAGCCCGCGGCCGCCAGCAGTACAGCGGCGGCAGCGACGGGCAGAGAGACGAACCGGCGGGAAGACATCACCGGCCAAGGGTAGACGGGGGCTACAGGTGCACGACCGGGCAGGTCAGAGTGCGGGTGATGCCGTCCACTTGCTGGACCTTGGCGACCACCATGCGGCCGAGCTCATCGACCGTGTCGGCCTGGGCGCGCACGATCACGTCGTACGGACCCGTCACGTCCTCGGCCTGGATCACCCCCGGGATCTTGGAGATGAGTTCGGCGACGGTCGACGCCTTGCCCACCTCGGTCTGGATAAGGATGTACGCCTGTACCACGGAACCTCCACAGCGGCCACGAGGATCTTGTGGAAACGAAAGGGACGCCACGGTACCGCGTCGTCGTGGGCCGGGGGGAGACCCGCGGGGCCGGTGGCGTGCGCGGTCGGCGTACGGAACACAGAGTTGACCGTCCACTCGACGGTATCTACGGCAGTGGCGGCCCGCGACCGCGACCGCGCGGGGGCGCAAGGGGCGCGGCGGCGCCGCGCCCACCGGGGGAGAGCGACACGCGCGGACGCGCCGCGCGGCCCCCGCAACCCCGGCTCAGGACGCAGGTCGCTGGTGGCGTCCACGACGACATGGAGAGGTGAACCTCGGTGAAGGGCACTGTGGGCGAGTTGGGCGAGTTCGGGCTCATCAGGGAGCTCACGTCGCGGCTCACCTCCACCCCGGCGGTACGGATCGGACCGGGCGACGACGCCGCGGTCGTGTCCGCACCCGACCGGCGCGTGGTGGCCAGCACGGACATCCTGCTGGAGGGACGGCACTTCCGGCGCGACTGGTCGACCGCCTACGACGTCGGCCGCAAGGCCGCCGCCCAGAACCTCGCCGACATCGCCGCCATGGGCGCCGTGCCCACCGCGCTGCTGCTCGGCCTGGTCGTCCCCGCCGAACTCCCGGTCTCCTGGCCCACGGAGCTCATGGACGGCCTGCGCGACGAGTGCCAGGTCGCCGGCGCGGCCGTGGTCGGCGGCGACGTCGTCCGGGGCGACACCATCACCGTCTCCATCACCGCCCTCGGTGACCTGCGCAACCACGAACCGGTCACCCGGGGAGGCGCGCAGCCCGGCGACGTCGTCGCCTACACCGGCTGGCTCGGCTGGTCGGCGGCCGGTTACGCGGTCCTCTCACGTGGCTTCCGCTCGCCGCGCGCCTTCGTGGAGGCGCACCGGCGGCCCGAACCGCCGTACCACGCGGGCCCCGCGGCGGCCGGGCTCGGCGCCACCGCCATGTGCGACGTCAGCGACGGCCTGATCGCCGACCTGGGCCACATCGCCGAGGCCAGCAAGGTGCGGATCGACCTGCGCTCCGGGCTCATCGACGTACCGACGCAGATGAACGACATCGGGCAGGCCGTCGGCGTGGACCCGATGCAGTGGGTGCTCACCGGGGGAGAGGACCACGCGATCGTCGCCACCTTCCCCCCGGACGTGAAGCTGCCCGCCCGCTGGAAGGTCATCGGTGAGGTGCTCAACCCCTCGGCGCTGCCCCAGGTGACCGTCGACGGCGCGCCCTGGCACTCGACGGGCGGCTGGGACCACTTCGGGGAGGACGCGTGATACCCCGGGTGCTGACCGTCGCCGGTTCCGACTCGGGCGGCGGCGCCGGGATCCAGGCCGACCTCAAGGCCATGCTGGCCCTCGGCGTGCACGGCATGAGCGTCGTCACCGCCGTCACCGCGCAGAACTCGCTCGGCGTCCAGGGCGCCTGGGAGCTGCCCGGGGAGGCGGTACGGGCGCAGTACCGCAGCGTCGTCGACGACATCGGTGTCCACGCCGTCAAGACCGGCATGCTGGCGTCCGCGGCGCTCGTGGAGACGGTCGCGGAGCTGCTCGCCGGGACGGACGCGCCGGTGGTCGTCGACCCGGTCGGGGTGTCCAAGCACGGCGACTCGCTGCTGGCCGCCTCGGCGCTCGGCTCCGTCCGGGAGCGGCTGCTGCCCGTCGCCACCGTGGCCACGCCCAACCTGGACGAGGTCGCCCAGCTCACCGGGGTGGAGGTGCGCGGCGAGGACGATCTGCGGCGGGCGGCCGACGCCGTACTGGCGTACGGACCGCGCTGGGCACTGATCAAGGGCGGCCATCTGTCCGGGGACGCGGTCGATCTGCTGACGGACGGGACCGAGGAGCACTGGCTGCGGGCGCCACGGCACGACAACCGGCACACGCACGGCACCGGCTGCACCCTCGCCTCGGCGGTGGCGGCCGGGCTGGCGCAGGGCCTGTCGGTGCCGGAGGCGGTGCGGGCGGGCAAGGAGTACGTGACCGGCGCCATCGCCGCCGGCTTCGCGCTGGGGAGCGGGATCGGCCCGGTCGACCACGGCTGGGCGTGGCGCGCGCGGCGGAGCTGAGCGGCCGCGCGGCCGCTGCCGGGCGGGGCGGATGTGACCGGTGTCGCAGACGTACGGGCGGGCCGGACCGGTGTCCCCTCCGGCCGGCCCCGCCCGGTCCACCGGTCGAGCGTCCGCCGGCCGCTCCCGCCCGTGCGGGAGCGGTCACGCGGGGTGGTCACCCTGCGGCGGTCGCGCGTACGGGAGGACGGGCCGGGGACGGACCCGGGTGGTCCCGGTCCGCGACCCGTTCCGTTCCCGGCTCTGTTCCGGTTCCGGGTACGGCAAAAAGCCGGCCCACCGAGGTGGACCGGCTTCTCAAGGCAACCGCAGGGGCTGCGCTACGACGAAACGTCGCGAGGGTCATCTCCCGCTCACACGGGAGGGGACCACCTTTAGCGCGAGACCTTGCCGGCCTTGATGCACGAGGTGCAGACGTTGAGCCGCTTCGGCGTCCGACCGACCACGGCACGCACGCGCTGGATGTTCGGGTTCCAGCGACGAGACGTACGGCGGTGCGAGTGCGAAATGTTGTTGCCGAAGCCCGGCCCCTTGCCGCAGACGTCGCAGTTGGCAGCCACGGGTCACTCCAAAGACTTCAGGTGCACTTACAGTGAAACCGGCGTGCCGGAATCAGGTCAGTGACTGAAGTGGCGTTGCCGGGGGAATGGCCCGACTTTCATCGGGCAACCGGAGCAGCATACAACGACTGCTTCGGTACAACGAAACTACCACGGCTCGCCCGGCCCCCGCCCCGGCCCTCCGTCCCGAACGGGGTCTACCCTGCGGTGCAGCTCGCAGCCCAAGGAGGATCACCCGGTGCCGCAGACCATCGATTCCGCCGTGGTCCGTGCCTGGTGCTCGCTGTCGCTGGAGGCTCTCGGCCGGGAGCGCGAGGACATCGACGCGATCAACGTCTATCCGGTCGCGGACGGCGACACCGGCACCAACCTCTATCTGACCGTCGAGTCCGCGAACCAGGCCGTGGAGGCCGTCTTCGCCGCCCACGGGACGGCCGCGGACGTCTCCGTCGAGGACGCGGTACGGGCCATGGCCCACGGCGCCCTCATCGGAGCCCGTGGCAACTCGGGGACGATCCTGGCCCAGCTGCTGCGCGGCATGAGCGAGGTACTGGCCCAGGGCCGTGACGGAGCTCACCTGGCCAGGGCCCTGCGCCGGGCCGCGGTGTCGGCCCGGCAGGCGGTCGCCCACCCCGTGGAGGGGACGATCCTCAGCGTGGCGAGCGCCGCCTCCGCCGCGGCCGCGGGCGCCACCGACCCGGTGGCCGTGGCCCGCACCGCGTACGAGGGGGCGCGGACCGCCCTGGAGGCCACCCCGGACCAGCTGTCCGTCCTGGAGCGTGCCGGTGTCGTGGACGCGGGCGGGCGGGGGCTGGTGGCGGTGCTGGGCGCCCTCGTGGAGGCCCTGTCGGGGCAGGCGCCCGCGCGTCCCGCCCGCGCGCACCGGGCGACCGTGCCGGTCGGGGAACCCTGCGCGGACGGCGGGCCCGCCTTCGAGGTGATCTACCTGCTGGAAGCGGACGACGGGGCCGTGACCCGGCTGCGCTCCCGGCTCGACGAGCTCGGCGACTCGCTGGTGGTCGTCGGCGGCGACGGCCTGTGGAACGTCCACGTCCACGTCGACGACGCGGGCGCGGCGGTGGAGGCGGGGATCGAGGCGGGCCGCCCGTACCGGATCAGGATCACCCACTTCGGCGCCGACAGCGCGGATGGGGCGGCCCCCGCCGAACGCGCCCAGAGGGCCGTGGTGGTGGTCCTGCCGGGCGAGGGGCTCGCGGGCCTGTGCGCCGAGGCGGGCGCCACGACGGTGCTGGCCAGGCCCGGGGAGCCGGCCGCGAGCGGGGAGCTGCTCGACGCCATCAGACGGGCCCACGCGCGCGAGGTGGTGATCCTGCCCAACTCCGCCGCACTGCGGCACACCGCGGCGGCCGCCGCCGAACAGGCGCGTGCCGAGGGCGTCCGGGTCGCCCTCGTCCCGACCCGCGCGGCCGTGCAGGGCCTCGCGGCGCTCGCGGTCCACGAACCGGACCGCCGCTTCGACGAGGACGTGGTGGCGATGACCGCGGCGGCGGGCGCCACCCGCTACGGCGAACTGGCCGTCGCGGAGCACCGGTCGTTCACCTCGGCCGGGGTGTGCCAGGCCGGCGACGTCCTGGGCCTCATCGACGGCGACGTGGCGGTGATCGGCGACGACCTGGCGAAGACGGCCGAGACCGTCCTGGACCGGATGCTGTCGGCGGGCGGGGAACTGGTCACCCTGGTCCTCGCGGACGACGCCCCCGCGGACCTGGCGCGGCGGCTGGAGGACCACGTCAGGGAGACGCACCTGGCGGTCGACACGGTCACCTACCCGGGCGGCAGCCAGATCTCCCCGCTCCTGATCGGCGTCGAGTGATCGGCGTCGAGCAGGGCGCCCCCGCCGGCTCAAGGGCCCATGCGGGGGCCGGTCCCGGGGCCGGCCCCGGCGCCACGGAGGGCCGCGCCGCACGAGGGCGGGCGCACGGTGGCGGTGCGGGTGACACCGCGGTGGACGGGGGTTTCTCCACAGGTGCGCGCCTCTGTCGGTGGCGTGGTGTGCAATGGAACGCGTGCCTGCGCTCGACGAACCCCTGAAGAAGCTGCTCGGCCCCGCCACCGCGAAGGTGATGGCCGAGCACCTCGACCTGCACACGGTCGGCGACCTGCTCCACCACTACCCCCGGCGGTACGCGGAGCGCGGTGAACTGACCACCCTCGCCGACCTGCCGCTGGACGAGCACGTCACCGTGGTCGCCCAGGTCGCGGACGCGCGCGTGCTGACCTTCAACGGCGCCAGGGGGCGCGGCCAGCGGCTGGAGGTGACGATCACCGACGGCAGCGGCCGGCTGCAGCTGGTCTTCTTCGGCAAGGGCGTGCACAAGCCGCACAAGGACCTGCTGCCCGGCACCCGCGCGATGTTCGCCGGCAAGGTCACCCTCTTCAACCGGAAGCTGCAGCTCGCCCACCCCGCGTACGAACTGCTGCGCGGTGACGGCGACGAGGCGGGCGAGGCCGTGGACTCGTGGGCCGGCGCCCTCATCCCGATCTACCCGGCCACCACCAAGCTGGAGTCCTGGAAGGTCGCCAAGGCGGTCGACGCCGTGCTGCCCAGCGCCCGGGAGGCGGTCGACCCGCTCCCGCCCGCGCTGCGCGAGGGCCGGGGACTGACGGATCTGCCGGACGCCCTCCGCAGGATCCACCGGCCGCGCACGAAGGCCGACATCGCCGAGGCCCGCGACCGGCTCAAGTGGGACGAGGCTTTCGTCCTCCAGGTCGCCCTCGCCCGGCGGCGCTACGCGGACACCCAGCTTCCGGCCGTCGCGAGGAGGCCGGTCCCCGGCGGGCTGCTCGACGCGTTCGACGCCAGGCTGCCCTTCACCCTCACCGAGGGCCAGCAGAAGGTCTCCGGGGAGATCTTCGAGGACCTGGCCACCGAGCACCCCATGCACCGGCTCCTCCAGGGCGAGGTGGGCAGCGGCAAGACCATGGTGGCGCTGCGGGCGATGCTCGCCGTGGTCGACGCGGGCGGCCAGGCCGCCATGCTGGCCCCCACCGAGGTCCTCGCCCAGCAGCACCACCGCTCCATCACCGAGATGATGGGCGAGCTCGCCGAGGGCGGCATGCTCGGCGGCGCGGACCACGCCACCAAGGTGACCCTGCTCACCGGATCCATGGGCGCCGCGGCCCGCCGCCACGCCCTGCTCGACCTGGTGACCGGCGAGGCGGGCATCGTGATCGGTACGCACGCGCTGATCGAGGACAAGGTCCAGTTCCACGACCTCGGTCTGGTCGTCGTCGACGAACAGCACCGCTTCGGCGTGGAGCAGCGTGACGCCCTGCGCGGCAAGGGGAACGCCCGGGGCGGCGAGAAGCGCACGCCCCACCTGCTGGTCATGACGGCCACGCCCATTCCGCGCACGGTCGCCATGACCGTCTTCGGGGACCTGGAGACCTCCGTCCTCGACCAGCTCCCGGCCGGCCGCTCGCCCATCGCCAGCCATGTGGTCCCGGCCCAGGACAAGCCGCACTTCCTGGCCCGCGCCTGGGAGCGGGTGCGCGAGGAGGTGGAGAACGGCCACCAGGCGTACGTGGTCTGCCCCCGGATCGGCGACGGCGACGACGAGCCGAAGAAGAAGGCCGCCGGGGACGACCCCGACAAGCGGCCGCCGCTGGCCGTCCTGGAGGTCGCCGAGCAACTGGCGAAGGGCCCGCTCGCCGGCCTGCGGGTGGCGGCCCTGCACGGCAGGATGCACCCCGACGACAAGGACGGCGTGATGCGCCGCTTCGCCGCGGGCGAGGTCGACGTCCTCGTCGCGACGACCGTCATCGAGGTCGGCGTCAACGTGCCCAACGCCACCGCGATGGTGATCATGGACGCGGACCGGTTCGGCGTCTCGCAGCTGCACCAGCTGCGCGGCCGGGTGGGCCGTGGCTCCGCCCCCGGCCTGTGCCTGCTCGTCAGCGAGATGCCCGAGGCGAGCCCCGCCCGCCAGCGGCTCACCGCCGTCGCCTCCACGCTGGACGGCTTCGAGCTCTCCCGCATCGATCTCGAACAGCGCCGCGAGGGCGATGTCCTCGGCCAGGCCCAGTCCGGCGTGCGCTCCTCGCTGCGGATGCTGGCCGTCATCGACGACGAGGAGGTCATCGCGGCGGCCCGGGAGGAGGCGGTGGCCGTCGTCAGCGCCGATCCGGACCTGGAGCGGCTGCCCGAGCTGCGCACGGCCCTGGACGCGCTGCTCGACAAGGAGCGCGAGCAGTACCTCGACAAGGGCTGACAAGGGCTGATCCCGCCCGGCTCCCGTCCGGCTCCCGGGTGGGCGCGGGCGCGGGCGCGGGACGGGCGGGGCCCGTCACGGGGCGAGCCCGCGGCGGGAGAAGCCCATATCGTGGTCCCACAGACCTCTCCGTGCTCTCGTGAAGGACAAGGACCACAGATGACCCGCGTGATCGCCGGCGCGGCCGGCGGACGCCGCCTGGCCGTACCGCCGGGCAACGGCACCCGCCCCACCTCCGACCGGGCGCGCGAGGGGCTCTTCTCCACCTGGGAGGCGCTCCTCGGGACGATCGACGGCGTCCGGGTCGCCGATCTCTACGCGGGCTCGGGCGCCGTCGGGCTGGAGGCGCTCTCGCGCGGGGCTGCCCACGCCCTGCTCGTCGAGGCCGACGCCCGCGCCGCCCGGACCGTGCGCGAGAACGTCCGGGGACTGGGCCTGCCCGGCGCGGAGGTCCGCACGGGCAAAGCGGAACAGATCGTGACGGGGCCGGCGCCGGCGGAGCCTTACGACGTCGTTTTCCTCGACCCTCCGTACGCCGTCACGGACGACGATCTTCGGGAGATCCTCCTCACACTCCGCGCGGAAGGGTGGCTGACGGCCGATGCCCTCGTCACCGTGGAGCGCAGCACCAGAGGCGGGGAGTTCGTCTGGCCGGAGGGATTCGAGCCGCTGCGGGCCCGTCGTTACGGCGAGGGAACGTTTTGGTACGGTCGCGCCGCCTCTACGTGCGAAGACGCACGATGACCGGACCGGAGAGCGAGGGACTTCCGTTGCGCCGCGCAGTCTGTCCGGGGTCATTCGACCCCATCACCAATGGCCACCTCGACATCATCGCCCGCGCCTCCAAGCTGTACGACGTGGTGCACGTCGCGGTGATGATCAATCAGTCCAAGCAGGGGCTGTTCACCGTCGAGGAGCGGATCGAGCTCATCCGCCAGGTCACCGGCGACTACGGCAACGTCGAGGTGGAGTCCCACCACGGCCTGCTCGTCGACTTCTGCAAGGAGCGGGACATCCCCGCCATCGTGAAGGGGCTGCGGGCGGTCAGCGACTTCGACTACGAGCTCCAGATGGCCCAGATGAACAACGGCCTCTCGGGCGTCGAGACGCTCTTCGTCCCGACCAACCCCACGTACAGCTTCCTCTCCTCCTCGCTGGTCAAGGAGGTCGCCGCCTGGGGCGGTGACGTCTCGCACCTGCTGCCGCCGGCGGTCCACGACGCCCTCGTCCGGCGTCTCGGCGAGAAGTGAGCCGCTGACGGGCCGTCACCCGGTGTCGGGCGGGCGTCGACTGGCCTTACAGTCGTCCCGTCCGTCTCCAATCCGGCTGTAGAGAGTGGCGAGCACACGGTGGACGTGCAGAAGAAGCTCGACGAGATCGTCCAGGCGGTCCGAAGCGCCCGCTCCATGCCCATGTCGGCGTCCTGCGTGGTCAACCGTGCCGATCTGCTGGCGATGCTCGAAGAGCTGCGCGAGGCGCTGCCCGGCTCCCTGGCCCAGGCCCAGGAGCTGATCGGCGGCCGGGAGCAGCTGGTCGAGCAGGCCCGCCAGGAGGCGGAGCGGATCATCGAGGCGGCGCACAGCGAGCGGGGCTCGCTGATCTCGGACACCCAGGTCGCCCGCCGCTCCCAGGAGGAGGCCGACCGCATCCTCTCCGAGGCTCGCCGTGAGGCCGAGGAGGTCCGCGCCGAGGCCGACGACTACGTCGACTCCAAGCTCGCCAACTTCGAGGTCGTCCTCACCAAGACCATCGGCTCCGTCGACCGGGGCCGCGAGAAGCTCCTCGGCCGGGGCGCGGGGGCCGGCGGGCAGGGCTACGCCGACCCGGCCGACGACGACGCCCCCGAGTACAGCGCGGATCCGGGGACCCTGATCCAGCGGGCGGACGAGTACGTCGACGCGAAGCTCGGCGCCTTCGAGGCCGTGCTCTCCAAGACCCTCGACGCGGTCGGGCGCGGCCGCCAGAAGCTGCACGGCCGCATCGCCTCCGACGACCTCGGCGCCCACATGGCGGCCCAGGACGCGGCGGGCGTCCACCAGCAGCACACCAGCGACGCCGACTACCTGGCCGGCCTCGCCGAGCTCGCCGACCCGGAGCCCGCCCCGCAGCCCCGGCAGCCCGCCCACGCACCCCAGCCCGCCCACGCGCAGCTCCCGGCGCAGCACCCGGACCCGTACGGCTACCAGCCCCAGCAGGCGCACGACGCCTACGGGTACCAGCAGCAGGACCCCTACGCGTACCAGCAGCAGGGCTACGACCAGGGCTACGTCCAGCAGACCGACCCGTACGCGTACCAGCAGCCGCAGGTCCCGTCCCAGCCCCTCGCCCAGGGCGAGCAGCAGCCCCAGCCCCAGGCCGCGGCGCTGGACGAGACCAGCTTCTTCGACACGAGCATGATCGACCTGGAGCAGCTGCGCCGGTACGAGCAGGGGCACTGAGGCCCGGATTGGGCCCAGGGCGAAGCGTCCAGTATCCTGGCTCTTCGGTCGCGAGTACGTCCGCGATCCCGGCTGCCCGGCTTCGGCCCCGTCCGAACGAGGCGGCCTTCCCCCACGATCCGAAAGCAGGAAAAGCCCTGAGCACGCGCCTCGACCACCGCAACCCCCTCGTGTTCGACACGCACGAGCTGGGTCGGCGTCCCGGTGCCCTCCAGCGGCTGACCCGCTCCGTCGAGGCCCCCGTGGACCTCGGGATCGAAGGGGTCATCGGCGTGCCGGAAGGCGCGCCCGTGGAAATCGAACTCCGCCTTGAGTCGGTCATGGAAGGGGTGCTTGTCACAGGCACCGCCCGTGCGTCGGCCGAGGGGGAGTGCGTAAGGTGTCTGGAGCCGCTGCGCCAAGAGGTCGTGGCGGACTTCCAGGAGATGTTTTCGTACCCCGACGCCGACGATCGTGGCCGCAGCAAGAAGGCGGCCTCCGACAACGACACGGTCGACGACGAGGACGAGGACATGACTCCGCTCGAGGACGGCATGTTCGACCTCGAGCCCGTGCTGCGTGATGCGGTGGTGCTCGCACTGCCGATGCAGCCGGTGTGCCGGGAGGATTGTGCCGGGCTGTGTTCCGAATGCGGAACGAGCCTGAACGACGACCCGGACCACCACCATGACGCCGTCGACATTCGTTGGGCGGCACTGCAGGGACTCGCCGGTTCACTCGGGACCGACGAGAAGGACAACATGGGCGGCGCCGAAGCGGGCGTCGACGAGAAGCAGGAGAAGTAGCCGTGGCTGTTCCGAAGCGGAAGATGTCGCGCAGCAACACGCGCCACCGCCGGTCGCAGTGGAAGGCTGCGGTCCCCACCCTGGTTTCGTGTGAGCGTTGCCAGGAGCCGAAGCTCCAGCACATCGCGTGCCCGAGCTGCGGCACGTACAACAAGCGCCAGGTCCTCGAGGTCTGAGCGGCTGGTGAGAGGCACCGTGTCTAGCCACAAAACGGCGGATGACGCCAAGAAGCAGGCGGAAAACACGGCCTCGTCCCACACGCTTCTGGAAGGGCGGCTCGGGTACCACCTCGAGTCCGCCCTTCTGGTGCGTGCGCTGACCCACCGTTCGTACGCGTACGAGAACGGCGGTCTGCCCACCAACGAGCGGCTGGAGTTCCTCGGGGACTCCGTGCTCGGCCTGGTGGTCACGGACACGCTCTATCGCACCCACCCCGACCTGCCCGAAGGCCAGCTGGCCAAGTTGCGGGCCGCGGTGGTCAACTCGCGTGCGCTGGCGGAGGTCGGGCGCGGCCTCGATCTGGGTTCCTTCATCCGGCTCGGCCGTGGTGAAGAGGGCACGGGCGGCCGGGACAAGGCGTCCATCCTCGCCGACACCCTTGAAGCGGTGATCGGCGCCGTCTATCTCGACCAGGGCCTCGAAGTGGCGTCCGAGCTGGTGCACCGGCTCTTCGACCCGCTGATCGAGAAGTCCTCGAACCTCGGTGCGGGCCTGGACTGGAAGACCAGTCTCCAGGAGCTCACCGCGGCCGAAGGTCTCGGTGTACCGGAGTACCTGGTCTCCGAGACCGGACCGGACCACGAGAAGACCTTCACTGCTGCTGCCCGCGTCGGTGGTGTCTCGTACGGCACCGGCACCGGCCGCAGCAAGAAGGAAGCGGAACAGCAGGCAGCGGAGTCCGCCTGGCGGGCCATCCGTGCCGCCGCGGACGAACGGGAGGCTGTGGCCAAGGCCACCGCCGAAGAGGCCGCCGACACCTCTTCGACTCCCCAGACCCCCGCGGACTCGGCCACGGCCTGACGTCTTCACTTCCACCCCGTCGCACCTCGGTGCGGCGGGGTCTTTTCTTCCCCGTACCCGCGAACGGGGGTGTGCGCGGCCGGCCCCCCGGCGGGAGGTACGCTGCGGGCGTCACCCGTTCGAGCCCCGAAGGAGCGGTCCCGTGCCCGAGCTGCCCGAGGTCGAAGTCGTACGACGCGGCCTGGAACGCTGGGTGAGCGGACGGACCGTGGCCGGTGTCGAGGTGCTGCACCCGAGGGCCGTGCGGCGGCATCTCGCGGGCGGCGAGGATTTCGCGGCCCGGCTGAGGGGACACCGCGTCGGCGTCGCCATGCGGCGCGGCAAGTACCTGTGGCTCCCCCTGGCGGACACCGACCTCTCGGTCCTCGGCCACCTGGGCATGAGCGGCCAGCTCCTCGTCCAGCCCGAGGAGGCGCGGGACGAGAAGCACCTGAGGATCCGGATCCGCTTCGACGACGGCCTCGGCACCGAGCTGCGCTTCGTCGACCAGCGGACCTTCGGCGGGCTGTCCCTGCACGAGAACACCCCCGAAGGGCTGCCCGAGGCGATCGCGCACATCGCCCGCGACCCGCTCGACCCCGCCTTCGACGAGGCCGCCTTCCACACCGCGCTGCGCCTGCGCCGTACGACGGTCAAGCGGGCGCTGCTCGACCAGACGCTGATCAGCGGTGTCGGCAACATCTACGCGGACGAGGCCCTGTGGCGCACCCGGCTGCACTACGACCGGCCGACCGCGACCCTCACCCGCCCCCGCTCCACCGAACTCCTCGGTCATGTGCGGGACGTGATGACCTCCGCCCTCGCCGTCGGCGGCACGAGTTTCGACAGCCTGTACGTCAATGTGAACGGGGAGTCGGGGTACTTCGACCGATCGCTCGACGCCTACGGCCGGGAGGGCGAGCCCTGCCGGCGGTGCGGCACCCCGATGCGCCGCCGCCCGTGGATGAACCGGTCCAGCTATTTCTGCCCGCGCTGTCAGCGGCCGCCGCGCTCGGTGCTCGCCCCTTCGAGGACCGCTCCGCGCGCCTCGTCGTAGCGCCCGCGCGCGTCGAGGACCTCGGGCATCCGGTCCTCGACGAGCCGGATCAGCCCGAGCAGCCGCTCGGCGACGGCCCGCCCCAGCGGGGTCAGCCCGTAATCCACCCGCGGCGGGTTCGTGGGCTGCGCCTCCCGGTGCACCAGGCCGTCACGCTCCAGGGCGTGCAGGGTCTGGGAGAGCATCTTCTCGCTCACCCCGTCGACCCGGCGGCGCAGCTCGTTGAAGCGGAAGCCGCTCTCGTACAGGGCACCCAGGGTGAGGCTGCCCCAGCGGCCCGTCACATGCTCCAGCGTGCCGCGCGAGGGGCACGCCCGGGAGAACACGTCGAACGCGAGGTCGTCATCCATACGCCTCAGCGTACTGCCGCACAGCGCCACCCTCCGGGGGGCGCCGCAGGACGGTCAGCGGTCGGGTGCCGCGGCGCGCGCGCCGCGCGGCGGTCGGTGAGGTCGCGCCCGAGCGGTCAGAATCCGAAGTCCTGCGTCCACCAGGGGCCGCCCTCTTCGAAGTGCACGCCGACACCCAGGGTCGTGTAGTCGCAGTTCAGTATGTTCGCGCGGTGTCCCTCGCTGTTCATCCACGAGTCCATCACCGCCTCGGCGTCGACCTGCCCGCGGGCGATGTTCTCGGCGCCCAGCCCCGACACACCGGCCTTCTGCGCCCGGTCCCAGGGCGTGGCCCCGTCCGGGTCCGTGTGGGAGAAGAACCCGCGCTCGGCCATGTCCTTGCTGAACGACCCGGCCAGCGACGCCAGTGAGGAGGACGCGCGCAGCGGGCTGCATCCGACCTTGGCCCGCTCCGCGTTGACCAGGCGGAGGACCGCTGCCTCGGCGGCGGCCTCCCTGCCCGTCGCGGCCGGCGCCTCGGCCCGTGCGGTGGTCCGCTCGGGGGCGACCGGGGCGGGGACCTCGCGGGTCGGGGCGGCGCTCTTCGTCTTAGTCTTCGTCTTCGCCGGTGCCGGTTCCGGTGCCTTGGTCTGCTTCGGCGGCGAGGAGGACGGCTTGGCCGGAGTCGAAGTCGGCGTCGGCGTCGGCGTCTTCGACGGGGCGTGCGCGCGTTCGGCGCTGCGGCTCGCGGAGGCCGACGCCCGCCCGGTCGGCGTGGCGCTGGTCTCGCCCTGCGTCTGAAGCTCGGGGGAGCCGTCCGCCCGCACCTGGTCGCCGGCCGTGCTGCCGCCCATCTTGTAGGTGTCGGTTCCCGGCAGGAGACCCGATGCCACCGCTACGGCGCCGACCGCCATCGCGGCGGACGCGCCGAGCAGTCCGGTGCGTACGGGCATGAGGGCCCGCTTCTTCCGGCGCGCACCACCCCGGTGCCCACGGTCCGTACCTGCCGCGTGCTCCTCGGCGGGTACGGCGCCGGAGCGACGATGGCGTCCCATCTGCTCTGCCTTCCTGCTGTTCGACTGGTGCGCCCGGCGCGTCTGCCGCGGCGTCGACCTGGCTCGCCCGAACGGGTGAGGCTCATTGCGTCGGGACTGTACGCCATGACGCATGAGGGCGAAGTGCTGCGAGAGCAATTGGTTGGTTAGGTTGCAGCCATGAACGAAGACGCACGTCTCACCGCCTGGGTACGCGGCCGAGTACAGGGAGTGGGCTTCCGCTGGTTCACCAGGGCAAACGCTTTGGAGATCGGAGAGATCACCGGATTCGCCCTGAACCTGGACGACGGGAGGGTGCAAGTGGTGGCCGAGGGGCCGAGTGAGAATTGCCACCGTTTGCTCGCGTGGCTCCGCTCCGACGACACACCCGGACGCGTCGACGGAGTCACTGAGATCTGGGACACGCCCCGCGGCGGCTACACCGGCTTCGCCATCCGTTGACAATCTTGGTCGCGGCGCCGGCGGGGCCGGCGCGGCGACCCTCCACGAGCCGCCTCCAGGCGTGTCCATGGAGGAAAATGGCCTGGTGATTGCCAAGAATGGGTTGTCATGGAAAGCTGCGCGGGTAAGGATGATCCACACGCCCCTGTGGGCACCGTGCGCGTGGCGCCGCCGCTTCTCCGCGGCCGCTGGCCCCCCGGTCGCCCCTTGATACGGGGCGTGATCGTGTTGACCGTCAAACTTTTTGGTGAGACTCTGGAAGCCCCGCGCACCTTAGCTGTTCGGCGGTAAGAACCGCAGCGGCACCACATGCTGCCGAGCACCGCGGGTGCGAATCCCTCACGACCCACACCGCTTCGGTCGGTCACTCAGTGTGGAGGACCATCCATCATGGCAAAGGCGCTTCTCGGTTACGTCGGCGGTTCCGACCCGCGACTTCTCGCCGAGATGCGACGGCTTCAGCAGCGCGTCCAGGACCTCGAGTCCGAGCTGGTACGGATTCAGTCCGAGAACGACGCGCTCACCGCCGCCGCACACAGCGAGTCGCTGCTTGACGGCATCGACATCGACGTACCCAAGGCGGAGCCTGCGCTCACCTGATCCCAGCCCCGTCGGGGCAAGGTGAGAAACACTCTCCCAAGATATGCAAGGGACGCTACGGCGTCCCTTCTTTCTTTTCGCCCCCCACGTTCACCTGTAGTACGCCTGATTCCTACCGTCTGATCTGCCCTGCGCGTTCATGGGTCAAACGAAGGGCGCCAGGTAGAGTCCGGGGGCGTGCACCTCAAGGCCCTGACCCTGCGCGGGTTCAAATCGTTCGCCTCGGCCACCACACTCCGCTTCGAACCCGGCATCACCTGTGTCGTGGGCCCCAATGGTTCGGGCAAATCCAATGTGGTGGACGCGCTCTCCTGGGTCATGGGTGAACAGGGTGCCAAGACGCTGCGCGGCGGCAAAATGGAGGACGTCATCTTCGCCGGGACGACCGGGCGGCCGCCGCTCGGCCGTGCCGAGGTCTCCCTCACCATCGACAACGCCGACGGCGCGCTGCCCATCGACTACGGCGAGGTCACCATTACGCGGATCATGTTCCGCGGCGGCAGCAGCGAATACCAGATCAACGGCGACACCTGCCGGCTGCTGGACATCCAGGACCTGCTCAGCGACTCCGGCATCGGCCGCGAGATGCACGTCATCGTCGGCCAGGGCCAGCTCGACTCCGTCCTGCACGCCGACCCGATGGGCCGCCGCGCCTTCATCGAGGAGGCCGCAGGCGTCCTCAAGCACCGCAAGCGCAAGGAGAAGGCGCTGCGGAAGCTGGACGCCATGCAGGCCAACCTGGCCCGCGTCCAGGACCTCACCGACGAGCTGCGCAGACAGCTCAAACCGCTGGGACGGCAGGCCGCGGTGGCGCGGCGTGCCGCCGTCATCCAGGCCGATCTGCGCGACGCCCGGCTGCGGCTGCTCGCCGACGACCTCGTCCGGCTCCAGGAGGCGCTGAGGACCGAGATCGCCGACGAGGCCGCGCTGAAGGAGCGCAAGGAGCGGGCCGAGGCGGAGCTCGAAGCCGCACTGGCCCGCGAGGCCGGTCTGGAGGACGAGGTACGCCGCCTCGCCCCACGCCTCCAGCGCGCCCAGCAGACCTGGTACGAGCTGTCGCGGCTGGCCGAACGGGTGCGCGGCACGGTGTCGCTGGCCGACGCCCGGGTCAAGAGCGCCACCGCGCAACCTCCCGAGGAGCGGCGCGGGCGCGACCCCGAGGACATGGAACGCGAGGCCGCCCGGGTCCGCGAGCAGGAGGCGGAGCTGGGGGCGGCACTGGAGGCCGCCGAACGCGCGCTGGAGGACACCGTCGCCCACCGCGCCCGACTGGAGCGCGAGCTCATCGTCGAGGAGCGCCGCCTCAAGGACCTGGCCCGGGCGATCGCCGACCGGCGCGAGGGACTGGCCCGGCTCAGCGGCCAGGTCGACGCCGCCCGCGGCAGGGCCGCCTCCGCCCGGTCCGAGATCGACCGGCTGGCCACCGCGCGCGACGAGGCCCGGGACCGGGCGGCCCGCGCCCAGGAGGAGTACGAGCAGCTCAAGGCCGAGGTCGACGGCATGGACGCGGGCGGCATGGAGCTCGCCGAGCGGCACGAGGAGGCCAAGCGGGAGCTCGCCGAGTCGGAGGCCGCGCAGAGCGCCGCCCGTGAGGCGTCCACCTCGGCCGAACGGGAGCGCGCCGCCCTGGCCGCCCGCCATGACGCGCTCGCCCTGGGGCTGCGCCGCAAGGACGGCACCGGAGCGCTGCTCGACGCGGGCGACCGGCTGAGCGGACTGCTCGGACCGGCCGCCGAACTGCTGACCGTGGCCCCGGGCCATGAGGTCGCGGTGGCGGCGGCCCTGGGTGCGGCCGCCGACGCGATCGCGGTACGGGACCCCGCGACCGCCGCCGAGGCGATCCGGCTGCTGCGCAAGCAGGACGCCGGCCGGGCGGCGCTGCTGCTGGGCGGCGCCCCGGAGGGCGTCGGCGTCCCGGTGTCCGCCGGCGCCCCGGTCGACGCCGGCGGGGGGCCGGGGGAGCGGGGCACGGGCGGCGGCGGTCCGCTTCACGCGGCGAACCTGGTGAGCGGCCCCGAGGAACTGATGCCCGCCGTGCGGCGGATGCTGCGCGACGTCGTGCTGGTCGACACGCTGGAGGAGGCGCAGGAACTGCTCCGCTCCCGGCCGGAGCTGATCGCCGTCACCCCCGAAGGGGACGTGCTGGGCGCCCACTTCGCCCATGGCGGGTCGGCCGGAGCGCCGAGCCTGTTGGAGGTGCAGGCGTCCGTCGACGAGGCGGCCGCCGAGCTCGCCGGACTGGCCGTGCGGTGCGAGGAACTCGCCGTACACCGGAGCGAAGCCTCCGAACGGCGCCGCCGCTGCGCGGCGCGGGTCGAGGAACTGGGCGAGCTGCGCCGGGCCGCCGAGCGGGAGAAGTCGGGCGTCGCCCAGCAACTCGGGCGGCTCGCCGGGCAGGCCCGGGGTGCGGCGGGCGAGGCCGAGCGGACGGCGGCGGCCGCCGCGCGGGCGCAGGAGGCGCTGGAGAGGGCGACGCAGGAGGCCGAGGAGCTGGCCGAACGGCTGCTCGTGGCCGAGGAGGCATCCGCTTCCGGGGGCCAGGGGGACGAGGAACCGGACACCGCCGTACGCGACCGGCTCGCCGCCGACGGGGCCAACGCCAGGCAGACCGAGATGGAGGCCCGGCTCCAGGTCCGTACCCATGAGGAGCGGGTCAAGGGGCTCGCCGGGCGCGCCGACGCACTGGACCGGGGCGCCCGCGCCGAACGCGAGGCCAGGGCCCGCGCCGAGCAGCGCCGGGCGCGGCTGCGGCACGAGGCGGAGGTCGCCGCGGCGGTGGCGTCGGGCGCCCGCCAGCTGCTGGCCCATGTGGAGGTGTCGGTCGTACGGGCCGACCAGGAGCGGACCGCGGCCGAGTCCGCCAGGGCGGCGCGCGAGCAGGAGCTCGCCACGGCCCGCGCCCGGGGGCGGGAGCTGAAGGGGGAGCTCGACAAGCTCACCGACTCGGTCCACCGCGGCGAGGTCCTCGGCGCGGAGAAGCGGCTGCGCATCGAGCAGATCGAGACGAAGGCGCTGGAGGAGCTCGGGGTGGAGCCGGCCGGGCTGGTGGCGGAGTACGGACCGGGCCGGCCCGTCCCGCCGTCGCCGCCCGCCGAGGGCGAGGAGCTGCCGGACGATCCCGGCCATCCCCGCAACCGGCCGTCACGTTTCGTGCGGGCGGAACAGGAGAAACGGTTGAGGTCGGCCGAACGGGCGTACCAACAGCTCGGAAAGGTGAATCCGCTGGCGCTGGAGGAGTTCGCCGCGCTGGAGGAACGCCATCAGTTCCTCTCCGAGCAGCTCGAAGACCTGAAGAAGACACGGGCCGACCTCCTTCAGGTTGTGAAGGAGGTGGACGTACGTGTCGAACAGGTCTTCACCGAGGCGTTCCGGGACACGGCCCGGGAGTTCGAAGGAGTGTTCTCGCGGCTGTTCCCCGGCGGCGAGGGAAGGCTGGTCCTCACCGACCCCGGCGACATGCTCACCACCGGGGTGGACGTGGAGGCCCGGCCGCCCGGCAAGAAGGTCAAGCGGCTGTCGCTCCTCTCGGGCGGCGAGCGGTCCCTGACGGCCGTCGCCATGCTGGTGTCCATCTTCAAGGCCAGGCCCAGCCCGTTCTACGTGATGGACGAGGTCGAGGCGGCCCTGGACGACACCAATCTCCAGCGGCTGATCCGGATCATGCAGGAGCTCCAGGAGAGCTCCCAGCTGATCGTGATCACGCATCAGAAGCGGACCATGGAGGTCGCGGACGCGCTCTACGGCGTCTCCATGCAGGGCGACGGCGTCTCCAAGGTCATCAGCCAGCGGCTCCGCTGAGCCGTCGGGCGCCGGGACACCGCCGCCGCGCGTCCCAGCCCCGGTGTGACTTCAACTCCTGAACGCAAGTCGACACGCCATGCGCTCAGATTCACATCAGAGAAACTATTGACTTCGAAACTTGAAGGAATAGTCTCTGCAACGTTGCTTTTACCTTCAAGTGGTGGGCGGCGCCGAGTTGTGCGCCACTTGAAGGGCTCGCCCCCCATGCCCGGCGATGTTGCCGGGCCCAGGAGTTCACGTGACCAGCTCTGCGCAGCCACCGGCGTCGGGGGCCCGAGAGGCCCACCCCGACCACCTCGGCCATGTCATCTTCATCACGGCCGCCGCCGCGATGGGCGGCTTCCTGTTCGGCTACGACAGTTCCGTCATCAACGGGGCCGTCGAAGCCATCCGCGACCGCTACGACATCGGATCCGGAACCCTCGCCCAGGTCATCGCCATCGCGCTGATCGGCTGCGCCATCGGCGCCGCGACGGCCGGCCGCATCGCCGACCGCATCGGCCGCATCCGCTGCATGCAGATCGCGGCGGTCCTCTTCACGGTCAGCGCCATCGGTTCGGCCCTGCCGTTCGCCCTCTGGGACCTCGCCTTCTGGCGCATCGTGGGCGGCTTCGCGATCGGTATGGCCTCGGTGATCGGCCCGGCGTACATCGCCGAGGTCGCCCCCGCCGCGTACCGAGGCCGGCTCGGCTCCTTCCAGCAGGCGGCGATCGTCATCGGAATCGCCATCTCCCAGCTGGTCAACTGGGCCATCCTGAACCTGGCCGACGGCGACCAGCGCGGTGTGATCGGCGGGCTCGAGGCCTGGCAGTGGATGCTCGGCGTCATGGTCATCCCGGCCGTCCTCTACGGCCTGCTCTCCTTCGCCATCCCCGAGTCGCCGCGCTTCCTGATCTCCGTCGGGCGCAAGGACCGGGCCAGGGAGGTCCTCGCCGAGGTCGAGGGCCACGGCGTCGACCTGGACGCCCGTGTCGTGGAGATCGAGACCGCGATGCGCCGCGAGCACAAGTCGACCTTCCGGGACCTGCTCGGCAGCCGTTTCGGCTTCCTCCCCATCGTCTGGGTCGGCATCGGCCTGTCGGTCTTCCAGCAGCTCGTCGGCATCAACGTCGCCTTCTACTACTCGTCGACCCTGTGGCAGTCGGTGGGCATCGACCCGGCCGGCTCGTTCTTCTACTCGTTCACCACGTCGATCATCAACATCATCGGCACCGTGATCGCGATGGTTCTGGTCGACCGCGTCGGCCGCAGGCCCCTGGCGCTGGTCGGCTCCGCCGGTATGGCGATCGCCCTCGCCTGCGAGGCCTGGGCCTTCTCCGCCGACCTGGTCGACGGCAAGCTGCCGGAGACCCAGGGCGTCGTCGCCCTGATCGCCGCCCATGTCTTCGTGCTCTTCTTCGCCCTGTCCTGGGGCGTGGTGGTGTGGGTCTTCCTCGGCGAGATGTTCCCCAACAGGATCCGTGCCGCGGCACTCGGCGTCGCCGCCTCCGCCCAGTGGATCGCCAACTGGGCCATCACCGCGAGCTTCCCGTCCCTGGCGGAGTGGAACCTCTCCGGCACCTACATCATCTACACGTTCTTCGCCGTGCTCTCCATCCCCTTCGTGCTCAAGTTCGTGAAGGAGACCAAGGGCAAGGCGTTGGAGGAGATGGGCTAATCCCCGCTGCCCCTCTCCTCGACCACGGAACTGCCCCGGCTCGCTGCGAGCCGGGGCAGTGCGTGTTCTCGTGCGGCCCGGCCGGTCCGGTCCGGGCCGCTTCCCCGGCTGCCGGCTGCCGGCTGCCGGCTCCCCGCCGGAGCCGCCCCGGCCGCACGGCGCCGTCCGCGCCCGGCGCCGGGCGACGCCTGCACCCCCGCGGCGTACCCCCCTGCGGCCGACCGCCGACCGCCGATCCCACGTCACGGCCGCGAGCCGCCCCGGGGACAGCGTCCGGCGCGACGGTCTCCTCCGCCGGCCCTGGAACCGACCGCTCCGGCCCTGGAACCGACCGCTCCGGCCCTGGAACCGACCGCTCCGGCCCCGGAAGCTACGGCTCCGGCCCTGGAGGCGTGCCCGGCCCCGGAGGGGCATCCGGGCGCGATCCGTCAGCCGCGCAGGCGGGCGTTGAGCCGAGCGGCCTGGCGTGTCAGGTGGTCGCGCTCGGCGAGATTGGGTGCCTTGTGGGCCGCCTCGGCGTAGAGCCGTGCCGCCGTCGCCAGGTCGCCGTCGTGCTCCTGCAGGTACGCCGCCACCGCGGTGCGGCGGGGGATGGGGTACCCCCTGCTCGAAGCGCCCCGGGAGGAGGCGTCCAGGGCCGCGAGTGCCGCCAGGCCGGCCCGCGCTCCGTCGGCCTCACCGACGGCCACCGCACGGTTGAGCCGGACGACCGGGCTGTCGGTCAGGCGCGTCAGCTCGTCGTACCACTCGACGATCTGCGCCCAGTCGGTCTCCTCGGCGGTGGGCGCGTCGGCGTGGAGGGCGGCGATCGCGGCCTGGGCCTGGAACTCGCCCAGCCGGTCGCGGGCGAGGGCCGCCTGCAGGATCGCGACGCCCTCGGCGATCGAGCCGGTGTCCCACCGGCCGCGGTCCTGCTCGGCGAGCGGCACCAGGCTCCCGTCGGGAGCGGTCCGGGCGGCGCGCCGGGCGTGGTGGAGCAGCATGAGGGCGAGCAGCCCCGCCACCTCCGGGTGGTCGATCCGGGCCGAGAGCTGCCGGGTGAGCCGGATGGCCTCGGCGGCGAGGTCGACGTCGCCGGAGTAGCCCTCGTTGAAGACCAGGTACAGGACGCGCAGCACGGTGGCGACGTCGCCGGACCGGTCGAACCGCACGCCGGAGACCGTGCGCTTGGCCCGGCTGATGCGCTGCGCCATGGTCGCCTCGGGCACCAGGTACGCCTGGGCGATCTGGCGGGTGGTCAGCCCGCCGACGGCGCGCAGCGTGAGCGCGACAGCGGAGGACGGCGTCAGCGACGGGTGGGCGCACAGGAAGTAGAGCCGGAGCGTGTCGTCCACGGCGGGCGCGGGCCCGGGCGCCGGCTCCTCGTCGACGAGGTCCTCCCGCCGGCGGCGTGAGGCATCCGCCCGCATCGCGTCGAGGAACCGGCGCCAGGCCACGGTGACCAGCCAGCCCTTCGGGTCTCGTGGCAGGTCGGCGGGCCAGACGCGGACCGCCTCGACGAGCGCGTCCTGCACGGCGTCCTCGGCCGCCGCGAAGTCGGCTCCGCGGCGGACGAGGACGGCCAGCACGCTCGGCGTGAGGCCCCGGAGCAGGGCGTCGTCCATCGGTGACGTCACTCCGTGATGGTGGGCGGCGCGGCCAGGAACGGACGCACCTCCAGCCATTCGTGGATCGGCCTGCCGCCCGCCCCGGGGGCGGCCGACAGTTCCCCGGCCAGCTCGACGGCGCGCTCGTAGCTGTCGACGTCGATGATCATCCAGCCGGCGATGAGGTCCTTGGTCTCCGCGAACGGTCCGTCGGTGACCGGCGGGCGCCCCTCACCGTCGTAGCGCACCCACGCCCCCTCGGGGGCGAGCGCCTGACCGTCGACGAACTCGCCGGTCTTCTCCAGCCGGGCCGCGAAGTCGTTCATGTACTGGACGTGTGCCGAGATCTCCTCCGGGCTCCACCGGTCCATCGGCACGTCGTTCACCGCGGCCGGGGCGCCGCGGTAGTGCTTCAGCAGCAGGTACTTGGCCATCGTGGCTCTCCTCGTTGCTCGTGCGACCCATTGTGGTCGCGCTTCACCCCGGGGACGGAGCCGGACGCGGGTTCTCGACATCGCCGTCCGTTTTTTCGGGGACTCGTCGATGAGCCTGGACGGGTGAGCCCTCTCGCGGTGTCCGCGTCCCGTCGTGCCGCGAGGATTGCGGGCGATGGCCCCGGCGGACCCGCCCGGCGGCCGGACTCCCGCTCCCGGACAGACCCGCCCGGCGGCCGGACTCCCGCTCCCGGAGGTTGCGGGCGACGGCCCGGCGGACCCGCCCGGGGGAACCGCTGATCCTCCAGGCCGTCGAGGCGCGGGGCGGCAGCAGCGGCCGGTCACGGTCCGACGCACATGACTGGTCCCCCCTCCGCCGGCCGCTGCGCGGGGCGAAGGGGGGACGGGACGCGATGTGTCAGACGGAGACGGTGGTGGCGGCCGGCTCCTCGCGTCCGGCCGCGGCCCGCCCGGTCCCGGTACGCGGCAGCACGGCGTACAGCGCGGCCGCGACGACGACGGTGACCGCCCAGCCCAGGCCGTTGGCCCCGATCCAGCTCTCCGCGAACGGGCCGGCGAACCAGTCGACCCTGGTGAAGAGCAGACCGATCAGGAGTGCGGCGCCCCACGCGGACATGGCCTGCCAGGCGAAGCCGCCCCGGTACCAGTAGGCGCTGGTGCGTGAGGTGTCCATCAACGCCTCCCCGTCGTACGACGTCCGGCGCAGCATGTCTACGCCGAAGACGCCGATCCACGCGGAGAACGCCACCGCCAGCAGCGTCAGGAAGGAGATGAACGAACCGATGAAGCTGGTGGCGACCACCATCAGCAGGAACCCGAAGATCAGGGAGATCACGGCGTTCACGCTCACCGCCCAGGCGCGCGGGACCCTGATGCCGAGCGTCTGCGCGGTGAACCCGGCCGAGTACATCGACATCGAGTTGATCAACAGCATGCCGATCAGTGCGATGAGCAGGTACGGAACCGAGAGCCAGGCGGGCAGCAGCTCACCGATGAACGACACCGGGTCCTGGGCCGACGCCAGGTCGGGGGTCGCCACCGCCATGACCGCGCCCATCAGCACCATCGGGACCACCACGATCGCGGCGCCGCCGACCGTGGACCCGACCATCGCCCGGCCGGACGCCGTGCGCGGCAGATAGCGGGTGAAGTCCGGGCCCGAGGGAACCCAGCTGATGCCGCCCGCGGCCAGCGTGCCGATGCCCGCGATCATCATCGCCGTCGAGCCGGCCGGCCTGGCGAAGACCTCGCTCCAGTCGGTGCCGGCGACGAGGTAGATCAGTACGAGCACGGAGAACGCGCCGAAGAGATACGTCGACCACTTGCTGCACACTCGCAGGGCGTTGATGCCGAGTCCCGAGACCAGGAAGGTGCAGGCGACGAAGAGGAGGAGCGTGATGACGATGAGCGGGGTGTTGCTCTTGATGCCGAAGAGCAGGTCGAGCACGGTGAGCACCGCGTAGGCGCCCGTGACCGCGTTGATCGTCTCCCAGCCCCAGCGTGCCACCCAGATGAGCGTGCCGGGGAAGAGGTTCCCCCGCTGGCCGAAGACGGCCCGCGACAGGGCCATGCCCGGCGACCCGCCGCGCTTGCCCGCGATCGAGATCAGCCCGACCAGACCGTACGAGACGACCGGGGCGGCCACCGCCGCGATCAGTACCTGCCAGAGGTTCAGGCCGTTGAAGACGATCAGGCCGGCGCCCATCGTGAGCAACAGCACACTGATGTTCGCGGCGACCCAGGTGGGGAAGAGCTCCCTGACGTGACCGGTCCGCTCGGCGTCGGGGACGGGCTCGAGACCGCGCGTCTCTATGGTGCCTTCGGACATCGCGCCTTCGGACTCGGAGGCGTGGGGCATGGATCAGCTCCGTGCAGAGGTGGGGGGACTCCCACCATCGTACGTTCCCCCCAAAAGGTCCAATTAGGGCCCTAGGTCCTCCAGTGGCGCATCCGGCGCCCCTCCGGTCGGCCGGACGTGGCCGATACTGGACGCGTTATGGAAATCCTCATCCTTGCTGTAGTCATCGCCCTGGTCGCGGTCGGCGCGATCAGCGGCCTCGTGGTCAGCAGCCGCAGGAAGAAGCAGCTGCCGCCGCCCGAGGCCCCCAGGAGCACGCCGACCATCACCGCTCCGCCAGCCGAGCCGCACGTCGGCGAGGAGGCGGAGACACCGCGGGAAGAACCGCGCCGCACCATCGAGGAGGTCGACCTCCCGACCGCCGCGGAGGCGGTCGAGACCCCGGCAGCCGTGGAGGACCCGGTCGTCGCGGAGCCCCCGGCGCCCGTGATCGAGGTCCCCGAGCCGACGGCCGGACGGCTCGTCCGGCTGCGCGCCCGGCTCGCCCGTTCGCAGAACTCGCTCGGCAAGGGGCTGCTCACCCTGCTGTCCCGCGAGCACCTCGACGAGGACACCTGGGAGGAGATCGAGGACACCCTCCTCACCGCCGACGTCGGCGTCGCCCCGACCCAGGAACTCGTCGAGCGGCTGCGTGAGCGCGTCAAGGTGCTCGGTACGCGCACGCCCGTGGAGCTGCGCACCCTGCTGCGCGAGGAGCTGCTCGCGCTCCTCGGTACGGACTTCGACCGCACGGTCAAGACCGAGAGCGGTCTCGACACGCCCGGCGTCGTCATGGTCGTCGGCGTCAACGGCACCGGAAAGACCACGACGACCGGCAAGCTGGCGCGGGTCCTGGTGGCGGACGGCCGCTCGGTCGTCCTCGGCGCGGCGGACACCTTCCGCGCGGCCGCCGCGGACCAGCTCCAGACCTGGGGCGAGCGGGTCGGCGCCCGCACGGTACGCGGCCCCGAGGGCGGCGACCCCGCCTCCATCGCGTTCGACGCGGTGAAGGAAGGCATCGCCGAGGGCGCCGATGTGGTGCTCATCGACACCGCGGGCCGGCTGCACACCAAGACGGGGCTCATGGACGAGCTCGGCAAGGTCAAGCGCGTCGTGGAGAAGCACGGCCCGCTGGACGAGGTGCTGCTGGTCCTGGACGCCACGACCGGCCAGAACGGGCTGGTACAGGCGCGGGTCTTCGCCGAGGTCGTCGACATCACCGGCATCGTGCTGACCAAGCTGGACGGCACGGCCAAGGGCGGCATCGTGATCGCGGTCCAGCGCGAGCTCGGTGTCCCGGTCAAGCTGGTCGGACTGGGCGAGGGCCCGGACGACCTGGCTCCCTTCGAGCCGGAGGCCTTCGTCGACGCCCTGATCGGCGACGCGTCCTGAGGACGTAGAGAGCGCCTGCCGCCCCCTCGGGGCGCCGCCCGCCCCTCCGGGCGGCGGCGCCCCGGACCACGGCGCCGGCGCGCCGGCTCAGCACTGGTCCGAAGGGAACGCCCTGGTGGCCGGGCGATGGCAGCTGTAGGCCAGCGTGCCCAGCAGCAGGCGGGCCTGGGGCGGGGCGCCCGTGTCGAGGGACGGCGGGCGCAGCCAGCGCGCGGGGCCCAGCCCGCCGTGGTCCGAGGGCGGAGCCGTGATGTGGGCGCCGGGGCCCAGACAGCGCAGGTCCAGATCCGCGTCGTCCCAGCCCATCCGGTAGAGCAGCTGCGGCAGCCCGGCCGCCGCTCCCGGAGCCACGAAGAACTGGGCCCGTCCCGTCGGTGTGACGCAGACCGGGCCGAGCGGCAGGCCCATCCGCTCCAGCCGGAGCAGCGCCCGGCGGCCCGCCGCCTCGGCCACCTCCAGCACGTCGAAGGCGCGCCCGACGGGCAGCAGCAGTGCCGCTCCCGGGAAGCGCGACCACGTGGCGGCGGCCCTCTCGAGGGTCGCGCCCGCCGGCACCTCGGATGCGAAGTCCAGGGGGTGCGCCCCCGGGGCCGGACAGCCGGGGTCGCCGCAGGAGCAGCGGCCGGCCGAGGCGCGGGCGCCCGGGACCACGTCCCAGCCCCACAGGCCGGTGTACTCCGCCACCGCCGTGCACTCCGCCGTGCGGCTGCCGCGACGCCGCGCACCGGACAGGCCGGACCGCATCTCGCGGATACGGGTGCTGCCGATAGTGAAGCCCATGCCCCCTCCAACGGGTGGAACGCGCCGGTGGTTACGAATCGGAGTCCCATGGTGACGCTCCGTCGCTGCTCCTTGTTCCCGAACGGGGGGCGCGCGGTGGTGCGTCAGGTGGTGCGGACCCTCGTTCACGCGGTGGCGCGCAACGATCCGCCGACTCGCTTTCGTCGTACGTCAAGTGAATCGCGCCTGGTGGCCGGGCAGTTCATTCGAAGGGGTGGCGAATGGTGGCGTTTACGGAATCGGCCTCGCGGTGGGGGTGATCGTAGGATTACTTTCGGTGCGCGAACTCTCCGGGTAGTGACCACGATCGTGGGTATTCCCGAGGCGAGCCGGTTCACTGTTCGAAGGGTGCAACCCCGGGACGGACGGCCACAACCAGCGGCATTCTGATAAGGGTTCGCGCGATATGGCGATTCGGTGGATGGGGGCGTTCCGGTGGACGGCAGCGGCGCAGGCGGTACGAGTGCCGGCAAGCGCCCGAACGGGCAACTGGGCTCCTGGTTCGTGCGCAGTGGCTGGTCGAAGGGCGAGCTCGCCCGTCAAGTGAACCGCCGGGCGCGCCAGATGGGGGCTCACCACATCAGCACCGACACCTCCCGGGTGCGGCGCTGGCTCGACGGCGAGCAGCCGCGCGAGCCCATTCCGCGCATCCTCTCCGAACTGTTCTCCGAGCGGTTCGGCAGCGTCGTCGCCATCGAGGACCTCGGCCTGCGCACGGCCCACCAGTCACCCTCGGTGTCCGGTGTCGACCTCCCCTGGGCGGGGCCCCAAACGGTCGCGCTGCTGAGCGAGTTCTCCCGCAGCGATCTGATGCTGGCCCGGCGCGGCTTCCTCGGCACCTCGCTGGCCCTGGCCGCCGGACCGGCACTCATCGAGCCGATGCAGCGCTGGCTGGTGCCCACCCCCGTCGGCGAGCCGCCGCGCCCCGAGACGGCCGCCGCGTCCCGGCGCCCCTCCCGGCTGTCCAGGCCGGAGCTCGACCTGCTGGAGTGCACCACCGCCATGTTCCGCCAGTGGGACGCCCAGTGCGGCGGCGGTCTGCGTCGCAAGGCGGTCGTCGGCCAGCTCCACGAGGTGACCGACCTCCTGCAGGAGCCCCAGCCCCCCGCCACCGCGCTGCGCCTGTTCAAGTGCGCGGCCGAACTGGCCGAGCTGGCCGGCTGGATGAGCTACGACGTCGGCCTCCAGCCCACCGCCCAGAAGTACTTCGTGCTGGCCCTGCACGCCGCCAAGGAGGCCGGCGACAAGCCCCTCGGCTCGTACATCCTGTCCTCCATGAGCCGTCAGATGATCCACCTCGGACGGCCGGACGACGCCCTGGAGCTCATCCACCTCGCCCAGTACGGCAGCCGCGACTGCGCCACCTCCCGCACGCAGGCCATGCTGTATGCGATGGAGGCCCGCGCGTACGCCAACATGGGACAGCCCAGCAAGTGCAAGCGGGCCGTCCGGATGGCCGAGGACACCTTCGCCGACATCGGGCTGGAGGGCGAGCCGGAGCCCGACTGGATCCGGTTCTTCTCCGAGGCCGAGCTCAACGGGGAGAACGCCCACTCCTACCGCGACCTGGCCTATGTGGCCGGTCGCAGTCCGTCCTACGCCTCGCTGGCCGAGCCGGTGATGCAGCGTGCCGTGGACCTCTTCGAGCAGGACGAGGAGCACCAGCGTTCGTACGCACTCAATCTGGTCGGCATGGCCACCGTGCACCTGCTCAAGCGCGAGCCCGAGCAGTCCGCCGCCTTCGCGGAACGGGCCCTCGCCGTCGCCGGGCGGGTCCGCTCCGAGCGGGTCAACACCCGTCTGCGCAAGACCGTCGACACGGCGGCGCGCGACTTCGGTGACCTGCCGGAGGTCGCCCGGCTCACCGACATCCTGACCGCGCGGCTGCCGGAGACCGCCGAGGCGGTCTGAACCGGACCGCGCCCGCCCCGGCCGCGCCCGTCGCCCCGTACCGCCCGGCCCGGCTGCCCGTGCCGGGGCCGCCGGGTGATCGTCGCGGTCGGGTCCGCACGTACCCGGGGCACTCCTCCCGTTACATTCCCGTGACCCTTGAGTTCATAACGGCGTAACACACCCACCCTCTTCGTCACTGCGGTGAAACATCGTGCGGCATCGACCGAAACCGCGCTGCGCCAACCTCTGGCGCATAACCGGCCACCCCTCAAAGCCACGCAGCACCGGCTCCGCCCCGCACAGGCCGTACGACGACGAGGAGACGCCGATGCCTCCAGGCATCACGACGCTTGCCGCAGACACGCCCACGCTGTCTGCCGCCAACACCGGGTTCATGCTCATCTGCACCGCCATGGTGATGCTGATGACTCCCGCCCTCGCCTTCTTCTACGGAGGCATGGTCCGTGTGAAATCCACCCTGAACATGCTGATGATGAGTTTCATCAGCCTGGGGATCGTGACGATCCTGTGGGTGCTCTACGGCTTCAGCATCGCCTTCGGCACCGACTCGGGCTCCCTCATCGGCTGGTCCCCGGAGTACGTCGGCCTCAGCGGCATCGGCATCACCGAGCTGTGGGACGGCTACACCATCCCCGTGTACGTCTTCGCCGCGTTCCAGCTGATGTTCGCCATCCTCACGCCCGCTCTGATCAGCGGCGCGCTCGCGGACCGCGTGAAGTTCACCGCCTGGGCGCTCTTCATCGCCCTGTGGGTCACCGTGGTCTACTTCCCGGTCGCCCACTGGGTCTGGGGCGCGGGCGGCTGGCTCTTCGAGATGGGCGTCATCGACTTCGCGGGCGGCACCGCCGTCCACATCAACGCCGGCGCGGCGGCCCTCGGCGTCATCCTCGTCATCGGCAAGCGCGTCGGGTTCAAGAAGGACCCCATGCGGCCGCACAGCCTGCCGCTGGTCATGCTGGGCGCCGGCCTGCTGTGGTTCGGCTGGTTCGGGTTCAATGCCGGATCGTGGCTCGGCAACGACGACGGCGTCGGCGCGGTGATGTTCCTGAACACCCAGGTCGCCACCGGTGCCGCGATGATCGCCTGGCTGGCCTACGAGAAGATCCGCCACGGCTCGTTCACCACCCTCGGCGCCGCCTCCGGCGCGGTCGCGGGTCTGGTCGCCATCACCCCGGCCGGCGGCTCCTGCTCGCCGCTCGGCGCCATCGCCATCGGCGCGATCGCCGGCCTGCTGTGCGCCATGGCCGTCGGCCTGAAGTACAGGTTCGGCTACGACGACTCCCTCGACGTGATCGGCGTCCACCTCGTCGGCGGCATCGCCGGCTCGCTGCTCGTCGGCTTCTTCGCCACCGGCGGCGTCCAGTCCGAGGCCAAGGGCCTCTTCTACGGCGGCGGCCTGGACCAGCTCGGCAAGCAGGCCATCGGCGTCGTCGCCGTCCTGGCCTACTCTCTGGTCGTCTCCGCGCTCCTCGCCTTCGTCATCGACAAGGTGATGGGCATGCGGGTCAGCGAGGACGACGAGGTCTCCGGCATCGACCAGGTCGAGCACGCCGAGACGGCGTACGACTTCAGCGGTGCCGGCGGCGGCACCGGCTCGCGCAAGGCCGCGCCGACGGGGCCGGCCGACACGGTTGCAGCAGTGGCGAGGAACAAGAAGGTGGACGCATGAAGCTCATCACCGCGGTCGTCAAGCCGCACCGGCTGGACGAGATCAAGGAGGCCCTCCAGGCCTTCGGGATCCAGGGTCTGACCGTCACCGAGGCCAGCGGTTACGGGCGCCAGCGCGGCCACACCGAGGTCTACCGGGGAGCGGAGTACACCGTCGACCTGGTACCCAAGATCCGTATCGAGGTACTGGTCGAGGACGACGACGCCGACGAGCTGATCGATGTCGTGGTCAAGGCCGCCCGTACCGGCAAGATCGGTGACGGCAAGGTGTGGAGCGTGCCCGTCGAGACGGCGGTACGGGTCCGTACCGGCGAACGCGGACCCGACGCCCTCTGAGGCGAGCGGACACGGAAAGGCGGGCTGCTGGGTGACGAGCGTCGACGGCACACAAGCGGAAGACTCCGGACCCAGCGGCTACGCGGCGGCCCGGCTGCGCCTCCTCCAGGAGGAGGCGCGGTCCGGGCCGCCGCGCCGTGCGGCGCTGGCCCGGCTGACCGACGACTGGCTGGCCGGCCTGTTCACCGCCGCCGCCCCCGCCCGGGGCGTGGCGCTGGTCGCCGTCGGCGGGTACGGACGCGGGGAACTGTCCCCCCGCAGTGACCTCGACCTGCTCCTGCTCCACGACGGCAACGCGGACGCGGGCACCGTCGCCGCCCTGGCCGACCGGGTCTGGTACCCGGTCTGGGACCTGGGTCTCGCCCTCGACCACTCCGTGCGCACCCCGGCGGAGGCCCGCAGGGCGGCGGGCGAGGACCTGAAGGTCCAGCTCGGCCTGCTCGACGCCCGCCATGTGGCGGGCGACCTCGCCATGGTCTCCGGCCTGCGCACGGCCGTCCTGGCCGACTGGCGCAACCAGGCGCCCAAGCGCCTTCCCGAGCTGGACGAACTCTGCCGCGAACGGGCCGAACGGCAGGGGGAGCTGCAGTTCCTGCTGGAGCCCGACCTCAAGGAGGCCCGCGGCGGGCTGCGGGACGCCACCGCGCTGCGCGCCGTCGCCGCCTCCTGGCTCGCCGACGCCCCGCGCCAGGGACTCGACGAGGCCCGCCGCAGGCTGCTGGACGCCCGCGACGCGCTCCACCTCGTCACCGGGCGGGCCACCGACCGGCTCGCCCTCCAGGAACAGGACCAGGTCGCGACCGCCCTCGGCCTGCTGGACGGCGACGCGCTGCTGCGCGAGGTGTACGAAGCGGCGCGCACCATCTCGTACGCCGGTGACGTCACCTGGCGTGAGGTGAACCGGGTCCTTCGGGCCCGCTCCGTACGGCCCCGGCTGCGGGCCATGCTCGGTGGCGGCAAGCCGCAGGCGGAACGCTCACCGCTCGCCGAGGGCGTCGTCGAGATGGACGGCGAGGTGGTGCTCGCCCGCACCGCCCGGCCCGAGCGCGACCCCGTACTGCCCCTGCGCGCCGCCGCGGCGGCCGCCCAGTCCGGGCTGCCCCTCTCGCCGCACGCGGTGCGCCGGCTGGCCGCCACCGCCAAACCGCTTCCGGTGCCCTGGCCGGCGGAGGCCCGCGAGGAACTGGTCACCCTGCTCGGCGCGGGCGAGCCGACCGTGGCGGTCTGGGAGGCGCTGGAGGCGGAGGGCCTGGTCACCCGGCTGATCCCGGACTGGGAGCGGGTGCGCTGCCGGCCCCAGCGCAACCCCGTCCACACCTGGACCGTCGACCGGCACCTCGTCGAGGCGGCGGTGCGCGCCGCGTCGCTCACCCGCCGGGTGGGGCGGCCCGACCTGCTGCTGGTCGCCGCGCTCCTGCACGACATCGGCAAGGGGTGGCCGGGGGACCACTCCGTCGCGGGCGAGACCATCGCACGGGACGTGGCCGCCCGGATCGGCTTCGACCGCGCCGACACCGCCGTCCTCGCCACCCTCGTGCGCCACCATCTGCTGCTGGTCGAGACGGCGACCCGGCGCGACCTGGACGACCCGGCCACGGTGCGCTCCGTGGCCTCCGCGGTCGGTTCGCCGGCCACCCTGGAGCTGCTCCACGCGCTGACCGAGGCCGACGCGCTGGCGACCGGGCCCGCCGCCTGGTCCTCCTGGCGTGGCTCGCTCGTCGCCGATCTGGTCAAACGGGTGGCGGGCGTGCTGGCGGGCGAGGTTCCGGAGGCACCCGGGGCGGCCGAGCCCAGCGCGGAGCAGGAACGGCTCGCCATCGAGGCGCTGCGCACCGGAGAACCCGTGCTGTCCCTGCGCGCCCAGGCCGGGGCCGCCCGGGAGGACGGCGAACCGGAGCCGGTCGGCGTCGAGCTGCTGATCGCACTGCCCGACCAGTCCGGTGTGCTCCCGGCGGTCGCCGGGGTCCTCGCGCTGCACCGGCTCACCGTCCGCGCGGCCGACCTGAGGGCGATCGACCTGCCGACGGAGCTGGGCACCGCACCGGTGCTCGTCCTGAACTGGCGGGTGGCGGCGGAGTACGGATCGCTGCCGCAGGCGGCCCGGCTCCGGGCCGACCTGGTCCGGGCGCTGGAGGGCTCGCTGGACATCAGGACCCGGCTCGCCGAGCGGGAGGCCGCCTATCCCAGGCGCCGCGGTGTCACGGCGCCGCCGCCCCGGGTGACGGTCGCCGAGGCCGGCTCGGCCCGCGCGACGGTCATCGAGGTCAGGGCCCAGGACGCGCCCGGCCTGCTGCACCGCATCGGCCGCGCGCTGGAGACGGCGGCGGTACGGGTACGCAGCGCGCACGTCTCGACGCTGGGGGCCAACGCCGTGGACGCCTTCTACGTCACGGACCCGAAGGGCGCCCCGTTGCCCCGCGAGGAGGCGTCCGCTGTCGCCCGCGCGCTGGAGGCGACGCTGCGGGGGTAGGAGCACTCCGTCCCCGGCTGTTCCGCCCGCGTCGGATGCGCACTCGCGCGGGCGGATACCCTTGGGGGAAACCGTCCGCCCGCCCCCGAGACCCGAGGATCCGCGACCACCGTGTTCGATACCCTCTCCGACCGCCTTGCAGCGACATTCAAGAATCTCCGGGGCAAGGGCCGCCTTTCCGAGGCGGACATCGACGCCACGGCCCGCGAAATCCGTATCGCGCTCCTTGAGGCAGATGTCGCGCTGCCCGTCGTCCGGGCCTTCATCAAGCAGGTCAAGGAGCGGGCCGCCGGGTCCGAGGTCTCCCAGGCGCTGAACCCGGCCCAGCAGGTCATCAAGATCGTCAACGAGGAGCTCATCGGCATCCTCGGCGGCGAGACCCGCCGGCTGCGCTTCGCCAAGAACCCGCCGACCGTGATCATGCTCGCGGGTCTCCAGGGCGCCGGCAAGACGACCCTCGCCGGAAAGCTCGGTGTCTGGCTGAAGGGGCAGGGCCACTCGCCCCTGCTCGTCGCCTGTGACCTCCAGCGGCCCAACGCCGTCAACCAGCTGTCCGTCGTCGCGGAGCGCGCCGGCGTCGGCGTGTACGCGCCGGAGCCCGGCAACGGCGTCGGCGACCCGGTGCAGGTAGCCAAGGACTCCATCGAGTACGCCAGGACCAAGCAGTTCGACGTGGTCATCGTCGACACCGCCGGCCGTCTCGGCATCGACCAGGAGCTGATGCAGCAGGCCGCGGACATCCGCGACGCCGTCAGCCCCGACGAGGTCCTCTTCGTCGTCGACGCCATGATCGGCCAGGACGCGGTCAACACCGCCGAGGCGTTCCGCGACGGTGTCGGCTTCGACGGCGTCGTGCTGTCGAAGCTGGACGGCGACGCCCGTGGCGGCGCCGCCCTGTCGATCGCGCACGTCACCGGCCGCCAGATCATGTTCGCCTCCAACGGCGAGAAGCTGGACGACTTCGACGCGTTCCACCCGGACCGCATGGCGTCCCGCATCCTCGGCATGGGCGATGTGCTCTCGCTCATCGAGAAGGCCGAGCAGACCTTCAGCCAGGAAGAGGCCGCCAAGATGGCCTCGAAGCTGGCGAGCAGCAAGGGCAAGGACTTCACGCTCGACGACTTCCTCGCCCAGATGGAGCAGGTCCGCAAGATGGGCTCCATCTCCAAGCTCCTCGGCATGCTGCCGGGCATGGCCCAGATGAAGGAGCAGATCAACAACATCGACGAGCGTGACGTGGACCGTACGGCCGCGATCATCAAGTCGATGACCCCCGCCGAGCGCCAGGAACCGACGATCATCAACGGTTCCCGCCGTGCCCGTATCGCCAAGGGCTCCGGTGTCGACGTCAGCGCGGTCAAGGGCCTGGTGGAGCGGTTCTTCGAGGCGCGCAAGATGATGTCGCGCATGGCTCAGGGCGGCGGAATGCCGGGCATGCCCGGGATCCCCGGCATGGGCGGCGGCGCCGGCCGGCAGAAGAAGCAGGTCAAGCAGGCCAAGGGCAAGCGCAAGAGCGGCAACCCGATGAAGCGCAAGGCCGAGGAGCAGGCCGCGGCCGCGCGCCGCGAGCAGGCGCAGCAGGGCGGTGCCTTCGGGCTCCCGGCCGGCCAGCCGGGCAAGGACTTCGAGCTGCCGGACGAGTTCAAGAAGTTCATGGGCTGAGGCCGACGGCCGGTCCGCGCGCGCGTGACAGGGGCGCCCACCGCGACCGGTGGGCGCCCCTCGCGCGTTCGTGACCCGTCAGTGTCCGCGCGCACCCGCTGTCCGCCGCCGCGGCCTCGCACGGGGCCGTCGGCGCCGTGCGTCAGCCGGTCCGCGCGACCAGGTAACGGAAGACGTTCGGCATCCAGACCGTGCCGTCGGAGAGCACATGCGGGTGGAGCGCCTCCGTCATCTCCTTCTCCACCGTCGCCTGGTCCGAGGCTTCCACCGCGGCGTCGAACAGTCCCGTCGACAGCAGGCCGCGCAGGGCGCTCGTCATGTCCGCGTAGCCGAACGGGCACGCCACCCGCCCGGAGCCGTCCGGCTTCAGCCCGGCCCGCGCGGCGACCTCCTCCAGGTCGTCCCGCAGCGCGGGGCGCCAGCCGGCCGTCGTCCGCAGCCGCTCGGTGAGCCGGCCGGCCACCCTCAGCACCGCCGAGGTGGCACACCGCTCCGGCGGGCCCCAGCCCGCCAGCACCACCGCGCTGCCGCGCTCCGCCAGCCCCACCGCCGACGCGAGGGCCGGAGCCAGGCCGTCCGAATCGCCCGGGGCGCAGCCGATCGGCTGGAAGGCGGTGATGAGGTTGTACGCCGGACGCGTGGGATCCGCGGCTTCGGCGGCCTCCGCGGGCCCGCCGTACAGCAGCTTCGTGGTGCCGCACCGGGAGGCGCCGTGGGCTCCGGGGACCGGCAGCAGCCGTTCCCTGGCGAGCTCCACGCGCGCGCGGTCCGTGTCGACACCGGTGACCTGTGCGCCCCGTGCCGCGGCCATCAACAGCGCGAGTCCCGAACCGCAGCCGAGACCGAGCAGCCGGGTCCCCGTGCCGACCTCCAGGTGCGCGTACACCGCTTCGTACAGCGGTACCAGCATCCGTTCCTGGATCTCCGCCCAGTCGCGGGCACGCCCGGGCGCGTCCGTCGCCGGAGGCACCGAGGCCGGGTGGGGGTGGTGCTGGACGAGCATAGGTGTCATCGAAAGCGCCCCAATCCGCCGAGAGGTCATCTGTGCGTCTCTGCCCTGGTTGACAGCCCCCGTGTACATGCGCTCGCACTCCCCGTCATCAGGGAACTCCGCATCCGCCCCCAAGTCCAGGGGTCGGGCGGCAATGCTTGCGTGCCCCGGTCGTGCGCCCCTGAGCCCGGCGCGGACCACCTCCCATAGTGGAGCCGGCGCACGGATCGCGCCACGCAGGACGGGATCGCAGGTGGGCGCCGCCGCGAGGGCGTACCGTGCCAGGGTGACGGCACGGCACGGGCCGGTGCGCGGCGGCGCGTGATGCGGGAGTACTGTCGCAGCGGCACCGTTCCGACGCCGCCGGGCCCGCCGCGGTCCGCGCCCGCGCGCGTCCCCCTCCCCCCGGAGCCCCGCGGCCCCGGAGCCCCGGACCCGAGGGATGGGGCGGCACGTGGGACGCCCCGGCAAGCGCCGAACGCCCGGCGCCAGAGGCCCGTCTACGCGCCGGGGCGTACGCGCCGCTACGTACCACCTTGGTGCGAGCTGTGAGGCTTCTCCGCAGATCAGCGCAGTGGCCCTCGTCAGGACGCATCAATGGCAACTGACGGGTACGTGCAAAATATTTGGGATGCCCCGGAATGGAACCCGGGGACACCCCGGCTCGTTGTCACGACGTGAGCACGACACCACCTGTTCTCGCCGCAGAGCTGGCACAGGCGTGGGCCGATATTCAGCGGCACCACCCCGAGCTGCCCGATCTTGCCGCGCCAGAGTCCCTGATCGGAGAGTCGTCGTCCGCCTGCGGCGCCGAGCTCTCCTTCGAGCGACTGCTCCACGAGGCAGTCCACGGCATCGCCGCCGCGAGAGGAGTCCGCGACACCTCACGCGCCGGCCGCTACCACAACCGACGATTCCTGGCGATCGCCGAGGAGATGGGCCTGGACCACTCCGAGGAGCCGCATCCCAGCAGTGGCTTCTCCCTGGTCACCCTCAACCCTGAGGCGAGGCGCCGGTACCGCCCGACCATCGAGCGGCTTCAGCGCGCCCTCAAGGCGCACACGGTCGCCACGGCGGCGGACACCAAGCGATCCTTCCGCGGACCGGCGGCCCGGCACGGGTCGTCGGGCGGCGGAGTACGGGTCAAGGCCGTGTGCGACTGCGGTCGCAACGTACGGGTCGTTCCCTCGGTCCTCGCGCAGGCACCCATCGTCTGCGGCGGCTGCGGGAAACCCTTCCGGATCCCGGAGGCAGTGGGCGCGGCCAGCTGATCCGCAGTGGTGTGGCACAATGGCTAGCTGTACTCGACAGTCGCACAGGACCCCTCTCTCCTCCGGCTGACGCGTCCATCGGGCATCTCGGGTACCGCAACCCCACGTGGCATCTCGTTGTGCCCAACCACGTCAAGACCAGGAGACACCACAGCTGTGGCAGTCAAGATCAAGCTGAAGCGTCTGGGCAAGATCCGTTCGCCTCACTACCGCATCGTCGTCGCCGACTCCCGTACCCGCCGTGACGGCCGGGCCATCGAGGAGATCGGTCTGTACCACCCGGTGCAGAACCCGTCGCGCATCGAGGTCAACTCGGAGCGCGCGCAGTACTGGCTGTCCGTCGGCGCCCAGCCGACCGAGCCGGTCCTCGCCATCCTGAAGCTCACCGGTGACTGGCAGAAGCACAAGGGCCTGCCGGCCCCGGCGCCGCTGCTGGCCCCGGCGACCAAGGAGGACAAGCGCGCCTCGTTCGACGCCTTCGCCAAGGCGATCGAGGGAGACGACGCGAAGGGTGAGGCCATCACCCCGAAGGCGAAGAAGGCCGACAAGAAGGCGGACGAGGCTGCTGACGCGGCTGCGTCCACCGAGTCGACCGAGGCCTGAGCATGCTCGAGGAGGCTCTCGAGCACCTCGTGAAGGGCATCGTCGAAAACCCCGACGAAGTGCAGGTCGCCTCGCGCAACCTGCGCCGTGGGCGCGTACTGGAGGTCCGGGTCCACCCCGATGACCTCGGCAAGGTGATCGGCCGCAACGGCCGCACCGCACGCGCTCTGCGTACCGTCGTGGGCGCCATCGGCGGCCGTGGTATCCGCGTCGACCTCGTCGACGTGGACCAGGTCCGCTGATCGAAGTTGAACACCGGCACGGGCCGGGGAGGGCTGCGGCCCGCCCCGGCCCGTCGTCGTTCCGTCGGCCCCCCGTCCCGGCGGTCGCGCGGCTCGCGCCGGTCGCCGGCCCCGGGTCGCGCGGGCCGCTCCGGTCCGGCGCGTGGTCGTTTCCGCAAGTCGTGTCTTGAACCGTCCCCGTATGGAGAGTGAGCAGTGCAGCTGGTAGTAGCGCGGATCGGCCGCGCCCATGGCATCAAGGGCGAGGTCACCGTCGAGGTGCGTACGGACGAGCCGGAGCTGCGGCTCGGGCCCGGCGCCGTACTGGCCACGGACCCGGCCTCCGCCGGACCGCTGACCATCGAGACCGGCCGGGTGCACAGCGGCCGGCTGCTGCTGCGGTTCGAGGGCGTGAGCGACCGCAACGCCGCCGAAGCGCTGCGCAACACCCTCCTGATCGCCGAGGTCGACCCGGACGAGCGGCCCGAGGAGCCCGACGAGTACTACGACCACCAGTTGATGGATCTGGACGTGGTCCTCGCCGACGGCACCGGGATCGGACGGATCACCGAGATCTCGCACCTGCCGTCGCAGGACCTGTTCGTGGTGGAGCGGCCCGACGGCAGCGAGGTCCTGATCCCCTTCGTCGAGGAGATCGTCACCGAGATCGACCTGGCGGAGCAGCGGGCCGTCATCGCCCCGCCGCCGGGGCTCATCGACGACCGCGCCGAGATCGCCTCGTCGAGGGAGCCGGAGGCTCCGGACGGGCCGGAGCCGGACCGGGCCGAGGGCGCCGGGGCCCCGGGGGACGAGCGCTGATGCGGCTCGACGTCGTCACGATCTTCCCCGAGTACCTGGAACCGCTCAACGTCTCGCTCGTCGGCAAGGCCCGCGCGCGCGGCGTGCTCGACGTACACGTGCGCGACCTCCGGCAGTGGACGTACGACCGGCACAACACGGTCGACGACACCCCCTACGGCGGCGGCCCCGGAATGGTCATGAAGACCGAGCCCTGGGGCGACGCCCTGGACGACACGCTCGCCGCCGGCTACGAGGCGGGCGCCCACGGCCCGGTCATGGTGGTGCCGACCCCCAGCGGACGCCCCTTCACCCAGCAGCTCGCCGTCGAACTGTCCGAGCGCCCCTGGCTCGTCTTCACACCCGCCCGCTACGAGGGCATCGACCGCCGTGTCATCGACGAGTACGCCACCCGCATGCCGGTGTACGAGGTGTCGATCGGCGACTACGTGCTGGCCGGCGGCGAGGCCGCCGTACTGGTCATCACCGAAGCCGTCGCCCGGCTGCTCCCCGGAGTGCTGGGCAACGCCGAGTCCCACCGGGACGACTCCTTCGCGCCGGGCGCCATGGCGAACCTGCTGGAGGGCCCCGTCTACACCAAACCGCCCGAGTGGCGCGGGCGCGGCATCCCCGACGTCCTGCTCAGCGGGCACCACGGGAAGATCGCCCGGTGGCGGCGGGACGAGGCGTTCCGCCGGACCGCGCTCAACCGGCCGGACCTGATCGAGCGCTGCGACCCCTCGGCGTTCGACAAGAAGGACCGCGAGACCCTCTCCATCCTGGGCTGGGCGCCCGAGCCCGGTGGCCGATTTTGGTGCAGGCCCGGAGCCGTGGAAGAATAGGCCGCTGCTGTACGTCCGGCGCGCGCCCCTGCCACAGGGGGACACGACGCTCGTCCGACGCGATCAGCACCCTCCATCTCCTCACGAGTTCCGTCGATGACCTGTGGCATCGGCGAGGAAGCAGACAGAAATGGCTCACCTGCTCGACACCGTCGACGCCGCGTCGCTGCGCACCGACCTCCCGGCGTTCCGCGCCGGTGACACCGTGAACGTCCACGTTCGCGTCATCGAGGGCAACCGCTCCCGTATCCAGCAGTTCAAGGGTGTCGTCATCCGCCGTCAGGGCTCGGGCGTCCGCGAGACCTTCACGGTCCGCAAGGTCTCCTTCTCCGTCGGCGTCGAGCGCACCTTCCCGGTGCACAGCCCGATCTTCGAGAAGATCGAGCTCGTGACCCGCGGTGACGTCCGTCGCGCCAAGCTCTACTACCTGCGCGAGCTGCGCGGCAAGGCTGCCAAGATCAAGGAGAAGCGCGACAACTGAGCCTCGGCTCCCGTTCGCGCCTCGGCTTCGGACGGCGTCCACAGGGCGGCCGGATAACATCTGGCCCCGATGGACACCGAAGCACAGCACACAGAGCGCGACCACTCCTCCGGCACGGAGGAGCGGTCGCGCTCCGTGCTTTCCGGGCACTCCTCCTGGCGCAGACCCGGACTGATCGGCCTCGTCTGCGCCGCCTTCCTGCTGCTCCTCAGCCACTTCGTGGTGCAGCCCTTCCAGATTCCCAGTGGCTCGATGGAACCCACGCTGCGCATCGGGGACCGGGTGCTGGTGAACAAGTTGGCGTACCGTTTCGGTTCCGAGCCGCGGCGAGGGGACGTGGTCGTCTTCGACGGCACCGGCTCCTTCCTCCAGGAGCCTCCGGAGCGGAACCCGGTCACCGCGCTGCTGCACGGGGCGGCCGCGGCGCTCGGCCTGGCCGAGCCCGCCGACACCGACTTCGTGAAGCGCGTCGTGGGCGTGGGCGGCGACCGAGTGACCTGCTGCGACGAGGGAGGAAGGGTCGAGGTGAACGGCGTACCCGTGGACGAGGGCTATCTGTATCCCGGCGACGCGCCGTCGCGCGTGCCCTTCGACATCGTCGTCCCGCCGGGCACCCTATGGGTCATGGGCGACCACCGCAGCCATTCGCGCGACTCCCGCGACCACCTCGGGGAGCCGGGCGGCGGCATGGTTCCGGTGGACCGGGTGATCGGGAGGGCCGACTGGATCGGCTGGCCCTTCGGCCGCTGGTCCACCGTCGAGCCGCCCGCCGCTTTCCATGACGTACCGGATACGCCGGCGTCGGGCGCGGCCCATGGGTAACCGCGGAAGGGTCTCCAGCCACCGGGCCGACACCCGGCTGCCCACCGGCTCGCGCCCGACGGACGGTGGACGGGCGCTGCCCGGACGGGCGGAGCGGCGCAAGCTCGCCCGCAAGGTCAAGCGGCGCAGACAGCGGTCGGCCGTGAAGGAGATACCCCTCCTGATCACGGTGGCGCTGATGATCGCCCTCGTGCTCAAGACGTTCCTGGTCCAGGCCTTCGTCATCCCCTCGGGTTCGATGGAACAGACCATCCGGATCGACGACCGGGTGCTGGTGGACAAGCTCACCCCCTGGTTCGGCTCGAAGCCGCAGCGCGGCGACGTCGTCGTCTTCAAGGACCCGGGCGGCTGGCTCCAGCAGGAGCAGACGCCGAAGAAGGACGACCCGGTGGGCGTCAAACAGGTCAAGCAGGCCCTGACCTTCATCGGGCTCCTGCCGTCCGACGACGAACAGGACCTGATCAAGCGGGTCATCGCGGTCGGCGGGGACACGGTCAGGTGCTGCGGCGAGGACGGCCGCGTGACCGTCAACGGCGTGCCCCTCGACGAGCCCTATGTGAACCCCGGCAACGCCCCCTCCACCATCAAGTTCGAGGTCAAGGTGGAGCCCGGCCGCATCTTCGTGATGGGGGACCACCGGTCGAACTCCGCGGACTCCCGCTTCCACCTCGACGAGAAGTACCAGGGGACGGTGTCGGAGGAGGAGGTCGTCGGGAGCGCGGTCGTCATCGCCTGGCCGTTCGACCACTGGAGAGGGCTGGAGGAACCGGGGACCTTCGCCTCGGTCCCGGACTCGCGGGCGGGGACCGCGCCCGCGCTCGGTGCGTCGCATAGTGTGTCCTCTCGGAATCCCGACGGATTGATCCGGCTCCCGAGCCCTGCGGAACTCCCGCTCGTTATGGGAGTGATGGGCCTTCCCCTGCTGTGGGGCGGGCGGTTGCATGGAGTAAGGAGTGGATGTGGGGGATTTGGCGGTCGGCGCACGATCCGGACACGAGGAGCCGGAGAAGAGGCCCGAGCAGATCGCCGAGCCTTCCGCTGGTTCCGCAGGGGAGCCCCCCGCAGCCGTGACCGGACCAGCTGAGGGCGAGACGGTGGACGACGAAGAGGCCCAGGAGCCCGGGAACCAGCGTTCCTTCTGGAAGGAACTGCCGCTGCTGGTCGGTATCGCCCTGGTGCTGGCGCTGCTGATCAAGACCTTCCTGGTGCAGGCGTTCTCGATTCCCTCGGACTCGATGATGAACACGCTCCAGCGCGGCGACCGGGTCCTGGTGGACAAACTGACCCCGTGGTTCGGCGCGGAGCCGGAGCGCGGCGAGGTCGTCGTCTTCCACGACCCGGGCGGCTGGCTGGAGGGCGAGCCGACGCCGGAGACCAACCTGGTGCAGGACTTCCTCAGCTTCATCGGGCTGATGCCGTCCTCCGAGGAGAAGGACCTGATCAAGCGGGTCATCGCGGTCGGCGGCGACACGGTGAGCTGCAAGAAGGGCGGCAAGGTCGTCCTCAACGGCAAGCCGCTGGACGAGACCTCGTACATCTACCCCGGCTCCACGCCCTGCGACGACGAGCCGTTCGGGCCCATCAAGGTGCCCGAGGGCAGCATCTGGGTGATGGGTGACAACCGGCAGAACTCGCTGGACTCCCGCTACCACCAGGAGCTCCCCGGCAACGGAACGGTCGAGGTCGGCCAGGTGGTCGGTCGTGCCGTCGTGGTGGCCTGGCCCGTGAACCGCTGGGCCACGCTGCCCGTGCCGGAGACCTTCGACCAGCCCGGCCTGAACGCCGCCGCGGCCGTGGCGCCGGGCGCGCTGGGCCTCGCGGGCGCGCTGCCGCTGGTCCTCTGGCGCAGGAAGAGCCTGGCCGGCCGCTGACGCGCGGCCGCCCGGGGGCCGGCTCCGTCCCTTCCCCGCGGGGAAGGGCGCTCCCGCTCTCCCGGCGCGTTCACGCCGCTGGGCGTACCGCGGGCAGGGGGTCCCGGGTAGGGTCCGTCCCGGATCGTCGATCGTCGGCGTATCGCGGTCGGGGATCTGTCGCGATCTCGCCGAGTGGGGAGCGCTGACATGAGCGGAACCGTACGTACCGACGACGGCCGCGGCCGGCTCGGCAGCATGCTGTCGGGCCTGGCCGTGGCCGTCGGCTGTGTGCTCTTCCTGGGCGGGTTCGTCTGGGGAGCGGTGCAGTACCAGCCGTACACCGTGCCGACCGGCTCGATGACACCCACGGTGAACGCCGGCGACCGGGTGCTGGCGCAGCGGATCGACGGCTCCCAGGTGCGACGCGGTGACGTCGTCGTCTTCGAGGACAAGGTCTGGAGCGATCTGCCGATGGTCAAGCGGGTCGTCGGTGTCGGGGGCGACAAGGTCGTCTGCTGCGACACCGGAGGCCGGCTCACGATCAACGGCGAGCCCGTTGAGGAACCGTATCTGCGCACCGGGGGCCCCGCCTCGCCGACGACGTTCTCGGCGGACGTTCCCGACGGGCAGCTCTTCCTGCTCGGGGACGAGCGGATGGGATCGCTCGACTCCCGTGAGCACCTCCAGGACGCCGGGCAGGGTTCCGTGCCGCGCGATGCCGTGACCGCGCGGGTGGACGCCGTGGCGTGGCCGCTGGGGAGCCTGGTCGACCGGCCCGCGAGCTTCGCCGCGCTGCCCGGCGGAGTGTCGAGCCCCGGCCCGGTCGGGCTGATGGCGGGGGCGGTGGTGACCGGGGCGGTACTGATCTTCGGGGGCGCCGCCTACGGACCGCTGGCCCGGCGCCTGTCGCGCGCTCCCGCACGGACGGCCGCCGTCCGTGGCTGAGGAAGTGCGCAGGGTCGCCCGGGTGATCCTGCTCGACCCGGACGACCGGATCCTCCTCCTGCACGGGTACGAGCCGGACGACCCCGACGTCACCTGGTGGTTCACCCCCGGTGGGGGAGTGGAGGGCCAGGAGACGCGTGAGGAGGCCGCGCTGCGCGAGCTGGCCGAGGAGACCGGCCTCACGGACGTCGAGCTCGGGCCGCTGCTGTGGCAGCGGCGGTGTTCCTTCCTGTTCGCCGGACGGCGCTGGGACCAGGAGGAGTGGTACTACCTGGCACGCACGGCACGGACGGACGTGGCCCTGGGCGAGCTGACGGAGCTGGAGCGCCGCAGCGTCGCGGGGCTGAGGTGGTGGACTTCCGCCGAACTGTCGGCGGCGCGTGAGACGGTGTATCCGACACGACTCGCCGAGCTGCTGCGTACGCTGCTCGACGAGGGCCCTCCGCGTACGCCGCTGGTCCTGGCCCCCTGAATCGTCCGGGGGCCCGGCAGGCTGGCGCACAATGGGGGGACGCACGGCTGAAGGGGAACATGCCATGAGCGCCGAGGACCTCGAGAAGTACGAGACCGAGATGGAGCTGAAGCTCTACCGGGAGTACCGCGACGTCGTCGGCCTGTTCAAATACGTGATCGAGACCGAGCGACGCTTCTATCTCACCAACGACTACGAGATGCAGGTGCACTCGGTCCAGGGCGAGGTCTTCTTCGAAGTGTCGATGGCGGACGCCTGGGTCTGGGACATGTACCGGCCGGCGAGGTTCGTCAAGCAGGTGAGGGTGCTCACGTTCAAGGACGTGAACATCGAGGAGCTCAACAAGAGCGACCTGGAACTGCCCGGGAGCTGAGGCGGCGGAGCGCCTGCCGAAGCGGTCGCCGGCGGGGCCGGATGCGGCCAGGGCCGGGCCGTGACCGGCGGCCCGGCGGCGGCGGCTCGGCGGACCGGCGGACCGGCCGCGTCCCGCGCCGCAGGGCCGGGCGGGCGGGCGGTGTCCCTCAAGGGGGCCGGGCGGGGCGGGCGGTGCCCGGCACACCTCGGGTTCACCGCCACGGGTGGCGGGGTTTTCCACAACCCACGGGTTATCCACCAAGATCCACAGCCTCGGGCCCGAGGCGTCACAGTCGGTGCCGGAGGTGGTGCCGGATGAACGCCACGGGGGCGCTGGGGCGGTACGGCGAGAAGCTGGCGGTACGGCGGCTGGGCGAGGCCGGGATGGCCGTGCTCGCACGGAACTGGCGGTGCGGACGCACCGGTGAGATCGACATCGTCGCCCAGGACGGCGACACGGTGGTGGTCTGCGAGGTCAAGACCCGCAGACCCGGCTTCGAGCACCCGATGGCGGCGGTCACGCCCGCCAAGGCCGACCGGCTGAGACGACTCGCCGCCTGCTGGCTCGACAGACACGGCGGGCTTCCGCCCGGCGGGGTGCGCATCGACCTGGTCGGCGTGCTGGTGCCCCGGCGGGGCGCACCCGTCGTCGAGCACGTGCGGGGGGCGGCCTGATGGGCTTCGCCCGGACGTGTTCGGTGGCACTGGTCGGGGTCGAGGGCGTGGTGGTCGAGGTCCAGGCGGACCTGGAGCCGGGAGTGGCGACGTTCGCGCTGGTAGGGCTGCCCGACAAGAGCCTGTCGGAGAGCCGTGACCGGGTGCGGGCGGCGGTCGTCAACTCGGGCGCCGAATGGCCGCAGAAGAAGCTCACCGTCGGACTCAGCCCGGCATCGGTACCGAAGAGCGGATCGGGTTTCGACCTCGCCGTCGCCGGAGCCGTGCTGGGGGCGGCCGGGCGGATCGACCCGAGGACCATCGCCGACCTGGTGCTCATCGGCGAACTGGGCCTCGACGGCCGTGTCCGCCCGGTGCGTGGCGTGCTGCCGGCCGTGCTCGCGGCCGCCGAGGCGGGCTACCGGCAGGTCGTCGTGCCGGAACAGACGGCGGGGGAGGCGTCCCTGGTGCCGGGCGTCTCGGTACTCGGCGTGCGGACCCTGGGGCAGCTCATCGCCGTACTGGCGGACGAACCCGTGCCGCAGGAGGAACCGGACGAGGAAGGCCGGCCCGACGCCATGCTGGCCGGGCTGCTGGTGCCCGGCGCGGGGGTGGGCCGTGGGCTGGTGGCGGACGCGGGGGGCGCGCACGACCTGGCGGACGTGACCGGGCAGCCGGTCGCGCGGCTCGCCCTGGAGGTCGCGGCGGCCGGGGGCCACCACCTGCTGCTGTCCGGCCCGCCGGGCGCGGGCAAGACCATGCTGGCCGAGCGGCTGCCCGGCGTGCTGCCGCCGCTGGAGGGGAGGGAGTCCCTGGAGGTCACCGCGGTCCACTCGGTGGCGGGCATCCTGCCGCCCGGAGAGCCGCTGGTGCGCAGACCGCCCTACTGCGCACCGCACCACTCGGCGACGATGCAGTCGCTCGTCGGCGGTGGCAACGGGGTGCCACGGCCCGGCGCGGTGTCGCTGGCACACCGGGGCGTCCTCTTCCTCGACGAGGCACCGGAGTTCAGCCCCAAGGCGCTGGACGCCCTCAGACAGCCGCTGGAGTCCGGCCATGTGGTGGTGGCCCGCAGCGCCGGCGTGGTGCGGCTGCCCGCGCGGTTCCTCATGGCGCTGGCGGCCAATCCCTGCCCCTGCGGGCGGCACGGTCTGCGCGGCGCGGGCTGCGAATGCCCGCCCTCGGTGGTCCGCCGCTACCAGGCGCGGCTGTCGGGACCCCTGCTGGACCGGGTCGACCTGCGGGTGACGGTGGAGCCCGTCGGCCGGGTCGATCTGCTGGGCCGGGGCGGCCGCGGCGAACCCACCGCGGCGGTCGCGGCCCGGGTGCGCGAGGCCAGGGCGCGCTCGGCGGTGCGCCTGGCCGAGACCCCCTGGAGCCTCAACAGCGAAGTGCCCGGCCACGAACTGCGCACCCGCTGGCAGGTGGCACCCGGTGCGCTGGGCGCGGCCGGGCGGGACATCGAGCGGGGCCTGCTCACGGCGCGCGGCCTCGACCGCGTGCTGCGGGTCTCCTGGACGCTCGCCGACCTCGCGGGACGTGACCGCCCGGACGCCCGGGACGTACACCTGGCCCTGGAGCTGCGGACGGGGATCGCCCGGGGCGTGCCGCTGGCGGCGGGGGAGGGGCGGTGAACCGGCGGGCCCCGTGGCCGACGGAGACCCGGTGGGCTCCGACGGGCCGGCGGGTCCGTGCCGGTGCCGACCGGGTCCGGGCTGGGCAGCTCGGGGGCGTGCGCGGTGAACGGGTCCAGGGGCATCGGCGGCGGCCGGACGGGCGGAGGGTGCGGCATGGCCGAGGGTGAGGAGGTGACGCGCGAGGAGCGGCTGGCCCGGGCGGCGCTGACCCGGGTCGTCGAGCCGGGTGACGCGCACATCGGACGTCGACTGCGCGAGCTCGGGGCGGTGGAACTGCTCGGGCGGCTGACCTCCGCGCACGCCGGGCGGGAGGCATTGCGGGGCCTCTCCGAGCACCGCGTCGAAAGCCTGAGGAGACGGGCCGCTACGGCCGACCCGGTGAGGGACCTCGCGGCGATCGACGCCGCCGGCGGGCGGTTCGTCGTGCCGGGCGACATCGAGTGGCCCACCCAGCTCGACGACCTGGGGGAGTCCAGACCCCTCGGGCTGTGGGTGCGTGGCCGGGCGGACCTGCGCAGATGGGCCCTGCGCTCCGTCGCCGTGGTCGGCGCTCGGGCCTGCACCCCCTACGGGGCGCACATGGCGGCGACCCTCGGCTCCGGGCTCGCCGAGCGCGGCTGGGTCGTCGTCTCCGGTGCCGCCTTCGGCGTCGACGGCGCGGCCCACCGTGGCGCGCTCGCCGTCGGCGGGGCCACCGTCGCCGTACTCGCCTGCGGGGCCGACGTCGCATATCCGCGCGGGCACGCGGAGTTGCTCAGACGCGTCGGCGAACAGGGCCTGGTGGTCGCCGAGTTGCCGCCCGGCGCGCATCCCGTCCCCAGCCGCTTCATCCTCCGCAACCGGGTGATCGCCGCCCTCACCCGGGGGACGGTCGTCGTCGAAGCCGAGTACCGCAGCGGTTCACTGGTCACCGCCCGCGGCGCCCAGCGGCTCGGCAGGTTCACGATGGGCGTCCCCGGGCCGGCCACGAGCGGCCTGTCCGCCGGCGTCCACGAGTTGCTCCGCGGAGAGGCCGTACTGGTCACGGACGCGGCGGAAGTCGCCGAGCTGGTCGGTGAGATCGGCGACCTGGCGCCCGTCCGGCGTGGCCCCGTCCTGCCACGGGACCTCCTGGACCCGGCCGCGGCCCGGGTGCTCGAAGCGCTGCCCGCCCGCGGGAGGGCCGTCACCGGGCCCGATATCGCGTGTGTCGTCGGCGCCGACGTTGACGAGGTGCTCGGCAGGCTGTACGAACTGCACGCGCTCGGATTCGTCGAACGCCACGGTGGGAACTGGCAGTTGGCACCGGGTGCCGGGCGTCGCCCGAATGCCCGGCGAGGCGGTGCTTGACCTGGAGCATTCGGGTGAAAAGGTGTTGCCGGTGACATTCGAAGCCGCCTCGGTGACACCCGGGGGGCCGGTGCGCACACCATCGGCCCCATTCGAAGATGCGGCCGATGGCACGCCCCCGCGGAGGCATTATCCAGCGGCCTTCGCTCACCGCGACACCCCAGTCACGCTACGCTCACCAGGATTACGCCCCGCTCACCCGGCTCCCTCTCACCACAGCAGAACGGCTCAAGGCGACGCATGCCCCAGCACACCTCCGGTTCCGACCGCGCAGCGGTGCCCCCCGCTGCGCGGGGCACCGTGCGGCCGCCCGCGCCCTCGTCCCTCGACGAGCTGTGGCGGTCGTACAAGGACACGGGCGACGAGCGGCTGCGGGAGCAGTTGATCCTGCACTACTCCCCGCTGGTGAAGTACGTCGCCGGCCGTGTCAGCGTGGGGCTGCCGTCCAATGTGGAGCAGGCCGATTTCGTCTCCTCCGGGGTGTTCGGGCTCATCGACGCCATCGAGAAGTTCGACATCGCCCGGTCGATCAAATTCGAGACGTACGCCATCACCCGGATCCGCGGCGCGATGATCGACGAGCTCCGCGCCCTGGACTGGATCCCCCGGTCCGTGCGGCAGAAGGCGCGGGCGGTGGAGCGGGCGTACGCCACGCTGGAGGCGCAGTTGCGGCGCACGCCCTCGGAGAGCGAGGTCGCCGCCGAGATGGGCATCGCGCTGGAGGAACTGCACGCGGTTTTCAGCCAGTTGTCCCTGGCCAATGTGGTCGCCCTGGAGGAGCTGCTGCACGTCGGCGGTGAGGGCGGCGACCGGCTCAGCCTGATGGACACCCTGGAGGACACCGCCGCCGACGATCCGGTCGAGGTCGCCGAGGACCGGGAGCTGCGGCGGCTCCTGGCCCGTGCCATCAACACCCTGCCCGAGCGGGAGAAGACGGTGGTCACGCTGTACTACTACGAGGGCCTCACCCTCGCGGAGATCGGCAATGTGCTCGGCGTGACGGAGAGCCGGGTCAGCCAGATCCACACCAAATCGGTGTTGCAGCTGAGGGCCAAACTGGCCGATGTAGGACGCTGACGTCGAACGTGCGGCCGTAAAGTGGAGCCGTGCCCAGGATTCGAGCGGCCTCCGTGGCCGAGCACCGGACGATGCAGCGAGGCGCCCTGCTGGACGCCGCGCGTTCCCTGCTGTCCGAGGGCGGTACGGAGGCGCTGACCTTCCCCGCCCTCGCCGAGCGGACGGGCCTCGCCCGGTCCTCCGTGTACGAGTACTTCCGGTCGCGGGCCGCGGTGGTGGAGGAGCTGTGCGCGGTCGACTTCCCCCTGTGGGCGGCGGAGGTGGAAGCGGCCATGGAGCGCGCGGACACCCCCGAGGGGAAGGTCGAGGCCTACGTACGCCAGCAGCTCGAACTGGTCGGTGACCGGCGCCACCGTGCCGTCGTCGCCATCTCCGCGAGCGAGCTGGACGACGGGGCGCGCGAGAAGATCCGCGCGGCGCACGGCGGGCTCGTCGCCATCATCGTCGAGGCGCTCGGCGACCTGGGCCAGGAGGAGCCACGGCTCGCCGCGATGCTGCTCCAGGGCATCGTCGACGCGGCGGTGCGGCGCATCGAGCTCGGTGCCGCGGAGCACCCCGCGGCCATCGCGGACACGGCGGTCGCTATGGCCCTCCGCGGGGTGCGCGGCCTCTGATCCGGTGTCCCGCCCGGCCCGCCGTGCGGTGTCCGAGCTGGTGTCCCGCCCGGCAGGCTGTGCGGTGCGCGAGCCGGTGTCCCGCCCGGCCCGCCTTCGCCGGTCCGGTTCAGCACAGGGGCGTGCCCCTGTGCCCGGCCGCGCCCAGGAGCGTGCCCGTGCCCGCGGCGGTGGCCCCGCGCCCGCCCCCGTCCGCACTCATGGGCAGCAGGCGGGACGGCGGGCGGCGCAGCAGCGGAGGCGGGAGAACGGACAGCGGGTTCAGGTAGGCGTCCGCGCGGCGCAGGCCCCAGTGGAGACAGCCCCGCGCGCAGTGCGACGGGGCGCCCGTCACCTCCGCGACCACCTGTCCGGCCGATACCTCGGTCCCCACCGGTAACAGCGCGCGCACCGGCTCGTACGTGGTGCGCAGAGGCGGGGCGCCCGTGGCCCCCAAGGTGATCGTCATGACGCCACGACCGGCCACCGGCCCCGCGAACGAGATCCGCCCGGCGGCCACCGCGCGCACCCGTGTCCCGGGCGGGGCGGCGAGGTCGACGCCGCGGTGCCCGGGACCGTACGCCGAGGCGGGCGGCTCCCAGCCCCGTACGATCGCGGGACGCGGCGGGCCCACCGGCCAGGCGGCCGGCAGCGGGGCGGTCAGGGCGGTCAGAGCGGTCAGTGTGGTCACAGCGTCGAGGTACATGGTCGGCAATGTGCCCCAGGCGCACGGAGCCGTGCCGATCATGGTCCGGTTCTGTGGACTACCGGGCGGTTGTGGACAGCGCCGTCACCCGCTGCCGCCGGGTTCCCGTACACTTCTTCTGGCGATCCGGGTCACCGGGTCGACTTCGCACGCCCCGCCACCGCCCTCGAAAGCGGTGGACGCGCTCATCGGTCCCTCGTGGCACAGCGCGCCGGGGCGTCAGGACATAACCGAGAACCAAGGAGATACGGCCATGGCCGTCGTCACGATGCGGGAGCTGCTGGAAAGCGGCGTCCACTTCGGTCACCAGACCCGTCGCTGGAACCCGAAGATGAAGCGCTTCATCTTCACCGAGCGCAACGGCATCTACATCATCGACCTGCTCCAGTCGCTGTCGTACATCGACCGCGCCTACGAGTTCGTCAAGGAGACCGTCGCGCACGGCGGCTCCATCATGTTCGTCGGCACCAAGAAGCAGGCCCAGGAGGCCATCGCCGAGCAGGCGACGCGCGTCGGTATGCCGTACGTCAACCAGCGTTGGCTGGGCGGCATGCTCACCAACTTCTCCACCGTCTACAAGCGCCTCCAGCGTCTGAAGGAGCTTGAGGCGATCGACTTCGAGGACGTGGCCGCCTCCGGCCTCACCAAGAAGGAGCTCCTGGTCCTCTCGCGCGAGAAGGCCAAGCTGGAGAAGACCCTCGGTGGTATCCGCGAGATGCAGAAGGTGCCGAGCGCCGTCTGGATCGTCGACACCAAGAAGGAGCACATCGCCGTCGGTGAGGCGCGCAAGCTCCACATCCCGGTCGTCGCGATCCTCGACACCAACTGTGACCCCGACGAGGTCGACTACAAGATCCCGGGCAACGACGACGCGATCCGTTCCGTCACCCTGCTCACCCGCGTGATCGCCGACGCCGTCGCCGAGGGCCTCATCGCCCGTTCCGGCGTCGCCACCGGCGACTCGAAGCCGGGCGAGAAGGCCGCCGGCGAGCCGCTGGCCGAGTGGGAGCGCGACCTGCTCGAGGGCGAGAAGAAGGCGGACTCCGAGGACGCCGCCGAGAAGCCGGCGGAGGCCGCTGCCGAGGCCGTCGCCGAGACCCCGGCCGTCGAGACCCCGGCCGCCGAGGCCGAGGCTCCCGCCGCCGAGGCCGAGCAGGCCTGACCTCACGGTCCTGACCCTCACGGGTCCGGTTGTCGACGGCGGGGGCCCGGGGCCCCCGCCGTCCACCCGTAGATCTTTGTAGATCTTCCAGACTTCGAGAGAGATTCACAGATCATGGCGAACTACACCGCCGCTGACGTCAAGAAGCTCCGCGAGCTCACCGGCGCCGGCATGATGGACTGCAAGAAGGCCCTGGACGAGGCCGACGGCAACGTCGACAAGGCCGTCGAGGCGTTGCGCATCAAGGGCCAGAAGGGCGTCGCCAAGCGCGAGGGCCGTTCCGCCGAGAACGGTGCCGTCGTCTCCCTGATCGCCGACGACAACACCTCCGGTGTCCTCGTCGAGCTGAAGTGCGAGACGGACTTCGTCGCCAAGGGCGACAAGTTCCAGGCCGTCGCCTCCGCGCTCGCCGCGCACGTCGCCGCCACCTCCCCGGCCGACCTGGAGGCGCTGCTCGCCTCCGAGATCGAGCCCGGCAAGACCGTCCAGGCGTACGTCGACGAGGCCAACGCCAACCTCGGCGAGAAGATCGTCCTGGACCGCTTCGCCCAGTACTCCGACGGCTACGTCGCGGCCTACATGCACCGCACCATGCCCGACCTCCCGCCGCAGATCGGTGTCCTCGTCGAGTTCGACAAGGAGAACGCCGAGATCGCCAAGGGTGTCGCGCAGCACATCGCCGCCTTCGCGCCGAAGTACCTCACCCGTGAGGACGTCCCGGCCGAGGTCGTCGAGACCGAGCGCCGCGTCGCCGAGGAGACCACGCGCGCCGAGGGCAAGCCCGAGGCCGCCCTCCCGAAGATCGTCGAGGGTCGTGTCAACGGCTTCTTCAAGGACGCCACGCTCCTTGGCCAGCCGTACGCGCTCGACAACAAGAAGTCCGTCCAGAAGGTCCTGGACGAGGCCGGTGTCACCCTGAAGCGCTTCACGCGCATCAAGGTCGGCATCTGAGCCGGTACGCGATCAACACGGGAGCCCGCTAGGGTTTCCCCAGCAGTCGCCGACCGTTCAGCCGTCGGACGACCGCAGATCTGACGAGGAGGCCATTGCCGCTAGGGACACAAGCACCCACCGGCAATGGCCTTCTTCGTATGTGCACGAGGAGATCCCCATGAATCAGGGCGCCGCACAGGGCGACGACAACAACGGCAAAAAGGCCGGCCGCTTCATGCTGAAGCTGTCCGGCGAGGCGTTCGCGGGCGGCGGCGCCCTCGGCGTCGACCCCGACGTCGTGCACGCCATCGCACGCGAGATCGCCGCGGTCGTACGCGACGGCGCGGAGATCGCCGTCGTGATCGGCGGAGGCAACTTCTTCCGCGGTGCCGAGCTCCAGCAGCGCGGCATGGACCGGGCCCGCTCCGACTACATGGGCATGCTCGGTACGGTCATGAACTGCCTCGCCCTCCAGGACTTCCTGGAGAAGGAGGGCATCGACTCGCGGGTGCAGACCGCCATCACCATGGGCCAGGTCGCGGAGCCGTACATCCCGCTCCGTGCCGTGCGCCACCTGGAGAAGGGGCGCGTCGTGATCTTCGGCGCGGGCATGGGCATGCCGTACTTCTCCACCGACACCACGGCCGCCCAGCGTGCCCTGGAGATCGATGCCGAGGCACTCCTCATGGGTAAGAACGGAGTGGACGGGGTCTACGACTCCGACCCGAAGGCGAACCCGGACGCGGTGAAGTTCGACGCGCTGGAGTACGGCGAGGTCCTCTCGCGCGACCTCAAGGTCGCCGACGCCACCGCCATCACCCTCTGCCGTGACAACAATCTGCCGATCCTCGTCTTCGAACTGCTCGCCGCGGGCAATATCGCCCGCGCGGTCAAGGGTGAGAAGATCGGCACTCTCGTGAGCGACCAGAGCACCCGGGCCTGATCCGCCAAGGCCCCCGGGCGCCCCGCGAGGGGATGGACAAAGCCCTGCCGGTCGGACACCGTGCAGGGGAACGCGACGCACGTTCCGCGGCCCTTCAGCATGCCGGGCCCACTCAAGACACGCAGGAGCAAGTGGTGATCGAAGAGACCCTCCTCGAGGCCGAGGAGAAGATGGAGAAGGCCGTCGTGGTCGCCAAGGAGGACTTCGCCGCGATCCGTACCGGTCGTGCGCACCCGGCCATGTTCAACAAGATCGTGGCCGACTACTACGGTGCTCTCACGCCGATCAACCAGCTGGCGTCGTTCTCCGTACCGGAGCCCCGCATGGCCGTCGTGACCCCGTTCGACAAGAGCGCCCTGCGCAACATCGAGCAGGCGATCCGCGACTCGGACCTCGGTGTCAACCCGGGCAACGACGGCAACATCATCCGGGTGGTGTTCCCCGAGCTCACCGAGGAGCGCCGCCGCGAGTACATCAAGGTCGCCAAGAGCAAGGCCGAGGACTCGAAGATCTCGATCCGCTCGGTGCGCCGCAAGGCCAAGGAGACCATCGACAAGTTCGTCAAGGACGGCGAGGTCGGCGAGGACGAGGGCCGCCGCGCGGAGAAGGAGCTCGACGACACCACCGCGAAGTACGTCACGCAGGTGGACGAGCTGCTCAAGCACAAGGAAGCCGAGTTGCTCGAGGTCTGATGAACGACTCTTCCTGGGGGGCCCCGCCGAGAGGCGGTCACTGGGGTCCGCCCGACCAGGGGCTCGCTCCGGCCGCCCCGGCGGGTCCCGCCTACGAGCGGCATGGCGCACAGCAGACTCGCCCCATGCCGATCGTGCCCGACGTCCCCGCCGGTGGAGACGCCGGTGGAGAGCAGGACGACCGTGACCGGGGGACCGCTCCGCCGAGTGGTCCCCCGTTCCGCGACGAGATGCCGCAGGAGCCCATGCCCAGCCCGCCGTCGGGAGCGACGCCGCCCTCGGAGCCGCCGTCCGGCTCACGAGGGCGCCGCGACCACCCCCAGGAACCCGCACCGTCCGCTCCGCAGAAGAAGAGGGCCGGCCGGGACCTTCGGGCGGCCATAGGCGTCGGGGTGGGCCTCGGCGCGGTGATCATCGCGTCGTTGTTCATCTGGAAGGCCGCCTTCGTCGGTGTCGTGGCGGTCGCCGTCGTGGTCGGGCTGTGGGAGCTGACCTCCCGCCTTCAGGAGCGCCGCTCCATCAAGGCCCCGCTCGTCCCGCTCGCCGTCGGCGGCGCGGCGATGGTCGTGGCCGGCTATGTGCGCGGTGCGGAGGGCGCCTGGGTGGCCATGGCGCTCACGGCGCTCGCCGTCCTGGTCTGGCGGATGACAGAGCCGCCCGAGGGCTACCTCAAGGACGTCACGGCGGGCGTCTTCGCGGCCTTCTACGTGCCGTTCCTCGCGACCTTCGTGGCGATGATGCTCACGGCGCAGGACGGGCCGCAGCGGGTGCTCACCTTCCTGCTGCTGACCGTGGTCAGCGACACCGGCGCCTACGCGATCGGCTGGCGGTTCGGCCGGCACAAGCTCGCACCGCGCATCAGCCCCGGCAAGACCCGCGAGGGGCTGCTCGGCGCGGTGACGTTCGCCATGGCCGCGGGCGCGCTGTGCATGGAGTTCGTCATCGACGGCGGCCAGTGGTGGCAGGGCCTGCTGCTCGGCCTCGCGGTCGCCGCCAGCGCGACGCTGGGCGACCTCGGCGAGTCGATGATCAAGCGTGACCTGGGCATCAAGGACATGGGAACGCTGCTGCCGGGACACGGCGGCATCATGGACCGGCTGGACTCGCTGCTGCCGACGGCACCGGTGGTCTGGCTGCTGCTGGTGCTCTTCGTCGGAAGCGGCTGACCGGAGGCGGTTACCCTGGAAGGGCTCGTCGCATCGGCGGCGGGCCCTTTCGGCCCCGCGACTGCGGGGGTGAACCTGCGTGAGGTCCTCCGGCCGCGGCATCCCATGCCGTCGGCTCCGCGTCGGCGGAGGCGGCCGGGCCTCGTTTCCACTGAGGAGTTTCCGTTCATGGCCCCCGCACCGGGAGAACTCACTTTCGTCGCGCCGCGCGGAGCCAAGAAGCCTCCGCGGCACCTCGCCGACCTCACGCCCGCCGAGCGCAAGGAGGCCGTCGCCGCGATCGGTGAGAAGCCGTTCCGCGCCAAGCAGCTCTCCCAGCACTACTTCGCGCGGTACGCGCACGACCCGGCCCAGTGGACCGACATCCCGGCGGCCTCCCGCGAGAAGCTCGCCGGGGAGCTGCTGCCCGACCTGATGTCGGTCGTACGGCACATCTCCTGCGACGACGACACCACCCGCAAGACGCTGTGGCGCCTGCACGACGGCACGCTCGTCGAGTCGGTGCTGATGCGCTACCCGGACCGCGTGACGATGTGCATCTCGTCGCAGGCCGGCTGCGGCATGAACTGCCCCTTCTGCGCCACCGGCCAGGCCGGTCTCGACCGCAACCTCTCCACCGCCGAGATCGTGCACCAGATCGTCGACGGCATGCGTGCCCTGCGTGACGGCGAGGTGCCCGGGGGGCCGGCCCGGCTCTCCAACATCGTCTTCATGGGCATGGGCGAGCCGCTGGCGAACTACAAGCGGGTCGTCGGCGCCATCCGGCGGCTGACCGACCCGGAGCCCGACGGGCTCGGCCTCTCCCAGCGGGGCATCACCGTCTCGACGGTCGGCCTGGTGCCCGCGATGCTGCGGTTCGCCGACGAGGGATTCAAGTGCCGCCTCGCCGTCTCGCTGCACGCCCCCGACGACGAGCTGCGCGACACCCTCGTCCCGGTCAACACGCGCTGGAAGGTGCGGGAGGTACTGGACGCCGCCTGGGAGTACGCCGAGAAGTCCGGCCGCCGCATCTCCATCGAGTACGCGCTGATCCGTGACATCAACGACCAGGCGTGGCGCGGCGACCTGCTGGGCCGTCTCCTCAAGGGCAAGCGCGTCCACGTCAACCTGATCCCGCTCAACCCGACGCCGGGGTCCCGGTGGACCGCCTCCCGTCCCGAGGACGAGAAGGCGTTCGTGGAGGCGATCGCCGCCCATGGCGTCCCCGTCACGGTGCGTGACACCCGTGGGCAGGAGATCGACGGAGCGTGCGGTCAGCTCGCCGCCTCCGAGCGCTGAGTACCCCGCATGTAGGCTGGGCGCGGAAACATCTTCATATTCCGACAGGGGAGCGCCACAGCGCTGAGAGTGCGGTGTCATCGAACCGCAGACCCTCTGAACCTCGCCCAGGTCATTCTGGGTAGGAAGTTCGGTCGTAACTCGAGCTGTTGCGCCCTGCCCGCCGGGGGACCGGAGGGCAGGGCCGCGTCTCTTCCTGGTCATACCCAGGAGGAATCTCAGTGAGCACCACCAGGAAGATCACGGTCGGCGCGCTCGCCGCCGCGCTGGGCGTCACGACGCTCACCGCCTGCGGTGACGGATCCGACGACGGCTCGGCGTCCGGCGGGACGACGTCCAAGACGGTCACCCTCGTCAGCCACGACTCGTTCAACGCCTCCGACGCCGTGCTCAAGGAGTTCACCCGGCAGACCGGCTACACGGTCAAGGTGCTCAAGAGCGGAGACGCGGGAGAGGCCGTCAACAAGGCCGTCCTGACCAAGGGCGCCCCCCAGGGCGACGTGTTCTTCGGCGTCGACAACACCCTGCTCTCCCGCGCGCTCGACAACGGGCTGTTCGAGCCGTACGAGGCGAAGGGCCTGGACCGGATCCCCGCCGCCGTGCAGCTCGACCGGGAGAAGCACCGCGTGACGCCCGTCGACACCGGCGACGTCTGCGTCAACTACGACAAGAAGTACTTCGCCGACAGGAAGCTGGCGCCGCCGCAGGACTTCGACGACCTCGCCGCTCCCGCGTACAAGGACCTCCTCGTCGTGGAGAACCCGGAGCGTTCCTCGCCCGGGCTGGGGTTCCTGCTCGGTACGGCCGCCCGCTACGGGGACGACGGCTGGCAGGGCTACTGGAAGAAGCTGAAGGCCAACGGCGTCAAGGTCGTCGACAGCTGGGAGCTCGCCTACAACCAGGAGTTCTCCGGCTCGGCCGGCGGCAAGCAGGCCAAGGCCGACCGGCCGCTGGTCGTCTCGTACGCCTCCAGCCCGCCCGTCGAGGTGCTGTACGCCGAGCCGCGGCCGAAGGAGGCGCCGACGGGGGTCGCCACCGGCACCTGCTTCCGGCAGACCGAGTTCGCGGGCCTGCTCACCGGCGCGAAGAACCCGGACGGGGGCAAGGCCCTCATCGACTTCCTGATCGGCAAGAAGTTCCAGGAGGACATGCCGCTCCAGATGTTCGTGAACCCGGTGGCCGGGGACGCGGTGCTGCCGGAGCTGTTCACGCGGCACGGCGTGACGGTCGACAAGCCGCAGACCGTGGCCCCGGACAAGATCGCCAAGAACCGTGACCAGTGGATCCAGACGTGGTCCTCGCTCGTCCTGAAGTAAGGAAGACGTCCGGAGCCGGACGCGCACCCGACCCGAGGGGCAGCGCCCTGCGGGTCGGGCTCATGGCGCTGCCCGTCGCGTTCTTCGCCCTCTTCTTCGCCTACCCCGTCGTCGCGATCGTGGGACGGGGGCTGAGGACCGACGGCGTCTGGCGGCTCGGGCGGCTCGGCCAGGTGCTGGGCCGCCCGGACATCCTCGACGTCCTGTGGTTCACCACCTGGCAGGCGCTCGCCTCGACCGCGCTGACCCTGCTGATCGCACTCCCCGGCGCCTACGTCTTCGCCCGCTTCGACTTCCCCGGCAAGCAGGTGCTGCGCGCGGTGGTGACCGTGCCGTTCGTGCTGCCCACCGTCGTCGTGGGCACCGCGTTCCTGGCGCTGCTGGGGCGCGGCGGCCTGCTCGACGAGCTGTGGGGCGTACGACTCGACACCACGGTGTGGGCGATCCTCCTCGCGCACGTCTTCTTCAACTACGCGGTCGTCGTCCGGACCGTCGGCGGCCTGTGGTCGCAGCTCGACCCGCGCCAGGAGGAGGCGGCACGGGTCCTCGGAGCCTCCCGCTTCGGCGCGTGGCGCCGGGTGACGCTGCCCGCGCTCGCGCCGGCCGTGGCGGCCGCCGCGCTGATGGTGTTCCTCTTCACGTACACCTCCTTCGGCGTCGTGCAGATCCTCGGCGGGCCCGCCTACTCCACCCTGGAGGCGGAGATCTACCGGCAGACCGCGCAGCTGCTCGACCTCCCGACGGCGGCGGTGCTGACCCTGGTGCAGTTCGCGGCGGTCGGCGCGATCCTCGCCGTCCACGCGTGGACGGTACGGCGCAGGGAGACGGCGCTGAGGCTGGTCGATCCGGCCGGCACCGCCCGCCGCCCGGCCGGCGCCGGGCAGCGGTTCCTGCTCGGCGGCGTCCTGACGACCGTGCTGCTGCTGATCCTGCTGCCGATCGGCGTGCTGATCACCCGCTCCTTCCATGGGGCGGACGGCTTCGGCCTCATGTTCTACCGGGCGCTCCAGGACGCCGGCGCGGGCGGCGGCACCTTCCTCGTGCCGCCGCTGGAGGCCATCTGGAACTCGCTCCAGTACGCGCTCGCCGCCACCGCCATCGCCCTGGTCATCGGCGGTCTCGCCGCCGCCGCGCTCACCCGCAGGGCCGGCCGGCTGGTCCGGGGGTTCGACGCGCTGCTGATGCTGCCGCTCGGCGTCTCCGCCGTGACGGTCGGCTTCGGGTTCCTGATCACACTGGACGAGCCGCCGCTGGACCTGCGCTCCTCGTGGATCCTGGTGCCGCTCGCCCAGGCGCTGGTCGGAGTGCCCTTCGTCGTCCGGACGATGCTGCCGGTGCTGCGGGCGGTGGACGCGCGGCTGCGCGAGGCCGCCGCCGTGCTCGGGGCGTCCCCGCTGCGGGCCTGGCGCGAGGTCGATCTGCCGCTGGTGCGACGGGCGGTGCTGGTCGCGGCCGGCTTCGCGTTCGCCGTCTCGCTGGGCGAGTTCGGGGCGACCGTCTTCATCGCCCGCCCCGACGACCCGACGCTCCCGGTGGCCGTGGCGCGGCTCCTCGGACGGCCCGGCGAGCTCAACTACGGCCAGGCCATGGCCCTCTCGACGATTCTGATGGTGGTGTGCGCGGTGGCGTTGCTGCTGCTCGAACGTATCCGTACCGACCGCTCCGGGGAGTTCTAGATGCTCGGCCTGGAAGGCGTGACCGTCCGCTTCGGGGACCGTCCCGCCCTCGACGCGGTGGATCTGACGGTCGCCGACCACGAGATCGTGTGCGTGCTCGGGCCGAGCGGCAGTGGCAAGTCGACACTGCTGCGCGTGGTCGCCGGGCTCCAGCGGACGGACGGCGGACGCGTCCTGCTGGCCGGCGCCGACCAGGCCGGGGTGCCGGTCCACCGGCGCGGGGTGGGCCTGATGTTCCAGGACCACCAGCTGTTCCCGCAGCGGGATGTGGGCGGCAACGTCGCCTTCGGGCTGCGCATGCGCGGCGACTCCCGGCAGCGGCAGGCCGCGCGGGTCGCCGAACTGCTGGACCTCGTCGGCCTGCCGGGCGCCGAGCGCCGCGCGGTCGCCGAGCTGTCCGGCGGCGAGCAGCAGCGGGTGGCCCTCGCCCGGGCCCTGGCCCCCAGCCCCCGGCTGCTGATGCTCGACGAGCCGCTCGGCCAGCTCGACCGGGGGCTGCGGGAGCGGCTCGTGGTCGAACTCCGGCAGCTCTTCGGGCGGCTGGGGACCACGGTGCTCGCCGTCACCCACGACCAGGGCGAGGCGTTCGCCCTCGCCGACCGGGTCGTGGTCATGCGGGACGGCGGGATCGCCCAGACCGGCACCCCGCTGGAGGTCTGGCAGCGCCCCGCCTCCGCGTTCGTCGCCCGCTTCCTCGGTTTCGACAACGTCGTGGCGGCGACGGTGTGCGGGGAGGCCGCCGACACCGTCTGGGGCAAGGTGCCGGTGCCCGCCGAGAGCCCTCAGGGCGCGCGCCAGGTGCTGGTGCGGCCCGCGGGGGTGCGGCTCGGGGACCCGGCCGAGGGGCTGCGCTGCACGGTGGAGGGCCGCACCTTCCGGGGCAACCACGTCGCGGTCCGGCTGCGGCCGGACGACGGGCCGCCGCTGGAGGCGGAGTGCGCCCTGCGCGACGCGCCGGAGACGGGCGCGGTGGCCGGGGTGACGTTCGCCCCGGACGAGGTGGTCGTACTGGCCTGAGGCCGGGGCGCGGGTTCCGGCGCGAGGGCCGCGGGCGTGGGTTCACCGCCCGGGAGGCCGCCGGGTCAGGCGTCGGCCGGCGGCCGGCGTACCGAGTCCGTCAGGTCCAGTACGGCACACGCGCCGCCGTCGGCGGTGGCGGTGAACCGCAGTCCCGCGCCGAGGACCTCGGCCTGCCCCGCGGCGATCGTCAGGCCGAGGCCCAGGCCCTTGCCGACCGCGCTGGTGTGGAAACGCCGCGGCCCGTGCGTCAGCAGGTGCTCGGGGAAGCCGGCGCCGTGGTCGCGGACCCGCACCGTACCGCCCTCGACCTCGACGACGACGGGTTCGGCGCCGTGCCGCAGGGCGTTGCTGACCAGGTTGGTGAGTATGCGCTCCACCCGCCGGGAGTCGGTCTCCACGAACGCGTCCTCGACGATGTCCACGCGCACGTCCGCCGTGGTCTCCACGGCCCTGACCGTACGGGCGGCGAGGGAGCCCAGCTCCACCAGCCGCGACTCGGCCTCCTCGCCCCCGTTGTCGAGACGGGCGACCTCGATGACGTCCTCCATCAGGTCCCGCATCCGGGCCACCCGTTCCTTGACCATCGACTCGGCCCTGCCGTCCGGCAGCAGGCCGGCCGCGGCGACCAGACCGGCCACCGGGGTGCGCAGCTCATGGGCGATGTTCGCGGTCACCTCGCGCTCGGCCCGCAACCGGCCGGCGAGCGCCTCGGCCATCGTGTTGACGGCCCGGGTCAGCGTCGCGATCTCGTCCCGGCCGTTGCCGGGGAGCCGGGCGTCGAGGTCGCCCCCGGTGATCTGCTCGGCCCGGCAGGCGGAGAGCCGCAGCCGGCGGCCCAGCCGGGTGGCCAGCAGCAGTCCGATGAGGGTGGCGACGGCCGTACCGACGGCCCCCGCGCGGAACATCCCGCTCTGGAGCTCCCCCGACAGCGGGTCCTCGTGCTGCGTGAGGGCGAGGACATGGCCGTCGTAGACGGTCGCGGCCCAGATCTGCCGGCGGTCCCCGTTCTGCTGCACATAGGTGGCGCGGCGGCCCCGCAGGACCATCCGGCGCAGCTCGTCCGGCAGATTGGGCGGGTCGATCCTGAGGCCGAGACGCTGCCGGCCGTCACCGGCCTCGTACATCCTCTCGGCGAAGAGCAGCCGTTCCATCACCTGGTCGCGGCCCCGGTCCTCCAGCAGCCGCGGTACCTGGACGCCCGTCACGAGCGCCGCGAGCGCGGCGGTGGCGGTGATCGTGGCACCTATCTTGAGCCGTAGCCCCATGTCTCATCCCTCTGCCGGGAGTCTACGAGGCGCCTTCCGGCCCCGGGCGGGGCGGCTCGCGGCCCCGGGCAGGGTGCCTGCCCGGCCCAAGGGCGGGGCGCCCTTCGGCCCGTCCGCCCGCCCATGGACCGGCCCGCCCCGGAGCACGCGGCCTCCCTCGCGCAACCCCCCGCTCAGCCGACCCCGGCCAGTTCCCGGGGCTCCTCGTCCTGCGCCCGCGGGCCGTCCTGCGCACCGCCCTCCGGCGCGCCGAACCACGCCACAGCGACCGCCCCCGCCACCGCCAGCAGGAACCCGGTGACCGCCAGCCAGGCGAGGCCGGGCCGGGACGAGTCGCCCAGCCACAGCACCCCGATGATGCCCGGCAGCACCGTCTCGCCGACCACCAGCGCCGCGGTCGCGCCGTTCACCGACCCGATCTGCAACGCCACCGTGTGCAGGTACATGCCGCCGGTGCCGGCGACCAGGATCGCGTACAGCGCCGGGTCGGCGAGGAGCGTGCCGAGGTCGAACGGGTCGACCCCGTCGAGCACCCGCACACCCACACCGAGCGCGCCGAAGCCCAGGCCGGAGAGCAGACCGGCGAGGATCGCGGCACGCGCCCCCATCAGCCGCACGACGACCGTCCCGCCCACCATCAGCAGCAGCGAGATCGCCAGCAGCCACCAGTGGGTGCTGACCGCCGTGCGGCCGCCGCCCTCCGGGCCGGCCGCGGTGGCCAGCAGCACCAGCGCGGAGCAGACCACGCCGATCGAGGTCCACTCGGCCCGGGTCAGCCGGATGCCGAGCAGCTTGACGCTCAGCACCGCGGTGATCACCAGGTTGGCGCTGATCACGGTCTGGGAGAGGAACAGCGGCAGCATCCGGGCGGCCAGCGCGCCGAGCCCGAAGCCCACGAAGTCGAGGATGGTGCCGACGATGAACTCCCAGGTCATCGCCGCCTTGGCGGTCGACGACAGGCTGGGTCCGCCGTGCTGGGTGGTGCTGCCCGCGGCGGCCTCGCGGCGGGCGGACCTGCGCGAGCCGACGGCTTGCAGGACGGAGCCCGTGCCGTAGCAGATCGAGGCCGCGACGGCCGTCAAGAGTCCAATGAGCACGTCCGGCTCCGATCGATGGCTCGGGAAGGGGCTGGCAGGGTGTGCGGTTCGGTCTGCCAGACGTGAGTTCGGGCCCCGGAGTTGCTTCTGTCTTACTTCGTTCGCAATTCAAGCGCTCTCATCCGGTCGCGGACGGCGGGCAGCCCGCCCCGGGCCGTACCAGACCCAGTTCGTACGCGAGGATCACCGCCTGCGCGCGGTCGCGCAGCCCCCTCTTGGCGAACAGCCGGTTGATGTGGGTCTTCACCGTGTGGTCCGTGATGGTGAGCCGGACGGCGATCTCCGCGTTGGACATGCCCTTGGCGATCAGTACGAGGACCTCCGCCTCCCGCGCGGTCAGTCCTTCGACCGGCCGGGGCGGCAGCACCCCGGCCCGCTGCCGGGCGAACTCCCCCACCAGCCGGCGGGTGATCGCGGGTGCCAGCAGCGCGTCGCCCCGCGCCACCACCCTCACCGCGTGCAGCAGCTCGGGAAAGGTCGCGTCCTTCAGCAGGAAGCCGCTCGCTCCGGCCGCCAGGGCCTCGTACACGTACTCGTCCAGGTCGAAGGTGGTCAGCATCAGCACCTTCGTGCGCCCGTCCGAGGCGGCGAGGATCTCCCGGGCGGCCTCGATGCCGTTCCGGTGCGGCATCCGGATGTCCAGGAGCGCGAGATCGGGCCGCTGCTCCGCCGCCACCCGGACCGCCGCCACCCCGTCCTCGGCCTCCCCGACGACCTCGATGTCCTCCTGCGTGGCCAGCAGGTTCACGAAGCCGGCGCGTACCACCGCCTGGTCGTCGGCCACCATCGCCCTGATCACCACGGGAGCTCCGCCTCCACCAGAAAACCGCCTTCCGGACCGCCTCCCGTGCGCACCCGCCCGCCGAGCAGCGCCGCCCGCTCCCGCATCCCGGCCAGCCCGTGCCCGCCGGTCCGCGCGGGGGGCGGCCCCGGCCCGTCGTCCACGATGCGCAGCGACAGCAGGTCCGCCCGGTAGCCGACCTCCACCACCGTATGCGCCCCCGGGGCGTGCCGACGCGCGTTCGTCAGCGCCTCCTGCACGATCCGGTACGCGGAGAGCTCCAGGCCGGCCGCCAGACCCACGCGCTCGCCCCGGACGCGCAGCTCCGCCCGGCCGCCCACCGCGCGGTGCTGTTCCAGCAGTTCGTCCAGATCCGCCAGCGTCGGCTGGGGCGCGGTCGCCGCCCTCTCGCCCGAGCCGGCGCGCAACACCCCCAGCAGCCGCCGCAGTTCCGTCATCGAGGAACGGGCCGTGCCGGCGATCTGCTGGAGCGCGTCGCGGGCCTGCGGGGACAGGTCCGGCGTGGTGTAGGTGGCGCTCTCCGCCTGCACCGCGATCACCGACACCGAGTGGGCCACGACGTCGTGCAGCTCCCGGGCGATCGCGGCCCGCTCGGTCTCGGCCGCCTGCCGGCGCTCCATGGCGAGCAACCGCTGCTGGCCCGCGGCCCGTTCGCGCCGGGTCTCCTCACGGGAGCGCACCGCGTCACCCGCGCTGACCGCGCCGAGGACCACCACCGTCAGCAGGAACGTCTCCGCGTAGAGCCCCAGGTCCAGCCGATCGGCCCGGACGAACACGGGGCCCACGTCCTGAGGGAGTCCGGCCCACTTCCGGATGTGCACGAGGTTCACGCCCAGCGAGGCCAGGAACCCGGCGCCGATCAGCAGGCCGGGGTGCTGCACACGGTGCCGCCCCAGGGTGTACCAGCCGTTCAGGCCGCTGACCATCGTGACGAGGTAGAGACTCGTGTCGGCGCCGAACCCGACGAAGGCGGCGGCGACCGCGACGATCGCGGTCTCCGGCCGTGCCCGCCGCCAGACCAGGGACGCCGACGAGACCAGCACCGAGCACGCCACCACCGGTGTGCCCGGCACGAGCACCAGCTCCAGCACGGTGCACAGGGTCAGCAGGACCCCGGTGGTCCACGGGTAGGCGGGCGAGTGCACCGCGCGGCGCAGCGTTCGGACGAGCACGTTCATGCCCCTGATTGTTCCGGTGGGCCGCGCCGCGCACGTCGGAGCACGGGTTGATCCCCGCACTCCGCGTCATGCCAGGGGCCGACCCCGAAGACCGGATCCACGGGTGACGAACCGGGCACCACCGCTCCCTAGCGTCGTCACCATGACCGGCGAACGGGTCCTGGAGGGACAGACGTTGAGGCCGGCGGCGCGCACCGCGGCCGCCGCCTGGTCGGCGTGCGCGGCGTTCGCCGCCGTACTCGCGGTGGTGTCGGACATCGTGCCGCACCGGGTGTGGGGCGCGGTGGCGGCCGGCGGCTACGCGGCGGCGGCGCTGCTCGCCGGTCGCCGTCACCGGCGCGCGGCGGCGATCACCGCGCTGCTGGGCGCGGCCGTCGCACCGTTGGTCCTGCTGGTCGCGTCCGGCCGGGGCCAGCTGGAGGTCGCGGTCGTCGAACGGTCGGGTGCCCTGCTGGCCGCGACCGGCAGCCCCTACGCCGACGCGCCCGGCTCCCTGGCCGCCTACAACCCCTACCTGCCCGGCATGGCCCTCCTCGGGCTGCTGCCCGGCGATCCCCGCTGGTGGATGGGCGCCGTCCTCGTCGCCGCCCTCGCCGTGACACGGCCCCCCCTGCACGCGCTCGCGAACCCGCTGGTCGCTCTCCCCCTGGCCGTCGGCGGTGTCGACCTGCCGGTCGTGGGCCTCATGTGCCTGGGCCTCGCCCTGGCCGGCCGGGGCCGTGCGGGCGGCGCCGGGCTCGTCCTCGGGCTGGCCGCGGCGCTGAAGTGGACCGCCTGGCCCGCTCTGCCGGTGGCGCTCGCCCTGCTCGCGGTCCGGGCCCGCCGGGCGGCTCCGCCTCGGCGGGCGGGCGACCGATGGCCGGCGGTGCGCTGCGGCCTGGCCGCCCTGACCGTCGCCGGGGCCCTCGTCGTACCCGCGGCCCTCCTGAGTCCGGCGGCCTTCCACGAGAACGTCATCGCCTTCCCGCTGGGACTCACCCCCACCGCCTCACCCGCCGCGACACCCTTCCCCGGCCACCTGCTCGCCGCGCACGTGCCGGGCGGCACCGTCGTGGCGGCCGTGCTGCTCGCGGTGAGCGCCGTGCTGCTCGGCCTCTCCCTCCTCGTGCGCCCGCCCGCGACGGTCCCCGCGGCGGCCCGGCGGCTCGCCCTCGGGCTGACGCTCGCGATCGCCCTCATGCCGGCCACCCGGTTCGGCTATCTCGTCCACCCGTTCGTCCTGCTCACCTGTCTCGGGGGCCTCCATGCACCGCACGCTCGTCGTCACCAATGACTTCCCGCCCCGCCAGGGCGGCATAGAGACCTTCGTCGCAGCGATGACCGACCGCTTCCCGCCCGGCGGGGTCGTCGTGTACACCTCCCACGAGCCGGGGGCCGCCGCGCACGACGCCCGCCTTCCCTATCCCGTGGTGCGCGACCGGGCCCGCATGCTGCTGCCGACGCCCCGGGCGACCGGCCGGGCCGTCGCCCTCGCCCGCCGGTACGGCTGCCGCAGTGTGTGGTTCGGGGCGGCCGCGCCGCTGGGGCTGATGGCGGGGCGGCTGCGCCGCGAGGCGGGCGTACGGCGCCTGGTCGCCACCACACACGGCCACGAGGTCTGGTGGGCCCGCACTCCGGGGCCGCGGGCCCTGCTGCGGCGGATCGGCGCCCAGGTGGACACCGTCACCCACCTGGGGCCGGGCACCTGGGCACCGATCGGCGCGGCACTCGGCCCGGGGGTGCGGTCGGCGCGGCTCGTCCCCGGGGTGGACACCGACGTGTTCCGGCCGGGCGGCGACCCCGGGGACACCGGACGGCGGTACGGGCTCGCCGGCGCCCCGGTGGTCCTGTGCGTGGCCCGGCTCGTCGCCCGCAAGGGGCAGGACACGCTCATCCGCGCGATGCCGGCGGTCCGCGCCCGCGTCCCCGGCACCGTCCTGCTGCTCGTCGGCGCCGGCCCGTACGAACGGCGGCTGCGCCGCCTCGCCGTCGCGTGCGGCGTCGAGGAGGCCGTCGTCCTCGCCGGCGGCCACCCGCACACCGCCCTGCCGTCCTTCTACGCGGCGGCGGACGTGTTCGCGATGCCGTGCCGCACCCGCAAGCGCGGCCTGGAGGTGGAAGGTCTCGGCATCGTCTACCTGGAGGCGGCCGCGGCCGGACTGCCCGTACTGGCGGGTGACTCGGGCGGCGCACCGGACGCCGTGCGGGACGGGGAGACGGGCCGGGTGGTCGACGGCCGGGACACGTCCGCCGTGGCGGACGCGCTCACCGCGATGCTGGCCGACCGCCGGACGGCGGACGCCATGGGCCGCGAGGGCCGGGAGTGGGTCGGACGCGCGTGGGACTGGGACCGTAGCTACGACACGCTCGCCGGCCTGCTCGGCCGCTAGGCGGACAGTCGCCGCAGCGCTTCCGGGGCCTCGTCCACGCTGTCGACGAGCGCGATCCGGGGCTCCATCGCGCGGCCCTCGGCCAGCTTGCGCAACAGCGGCCAGGCCGGCAGGCGTTCCGTCCAGTGCGCGCGGTCGACCAGGACCATCGGCGTCGGTTCGCCGCGCGACTCGTAGTAGTTGGGTGTGGCGTTGTCGAAGATCTCCTGGACGGTGCCCGCCGCGCCCGGCAGGAACACCACGCCCGCGTTGGAGCGCGCCAGCAGACCGTCCTCGCGGGTGGCGTTGGCGAAGTACTTGGCGATGTGCGAGGCGAACGCGTTCGGCGGCTCGTGCCCGTAGAACCAGGTGGGAATGCCGACCGACGGGCCGCCCCCGGGCCAGCGGGACCGCACCTCGAAGGCCGCCGCGGCCCAGTCGCTCACCGACGGCGTGAAGGACGGCTCCTTGCCGAGCAGCAGCAGGGCCTCGTCGAGCATCCCGTCGGGGTGGGGCGCGGCGTACGCGCCGAGGTTGGCCGCCTCCATGGCGCCGGGTCCGCCGCCGGTGGCCACGCTCAGCCCGGCGCGGGCCAGGGTCCGGCCGAGACGGGCGGCGCCGGCGTACGCGTCGGTGCCCCGCGCCATGGCGTGCCCGCCCATCACACCGACGACCCGCGCGCCCGCGAGGTGTTCGTCGAGGGCGTCGGAGACGGAGTCGTCGTGGACGGCCCGCAGCATCGACGCGAAGATGTCGCCGTCCGTCCTGGTCCGCCGGAACCACTCGTAGGCGAGGGCGTCCGGCGTGGCCGCGTACCCGGCCCGGCCGCCGTCGTCCCCGGCCGGGTCGCCGAGGCCCGCGAACAGCTCGTCGGGGGAGTACAACAGCCCCCGGTAGGGGTCGAACGGCAGGTTCGGCACGGGCGGGAAGACCAGCGCCCCGTCGGTGCGCACCTTGGCGGCCGCGTCGGGCCGCATGGCGCACCCCAGGAAGACCGCGCCGGTGGTGTCGACGCCCAGCAGGGCGGACGAACGGTCCGTCAGGTCGACGGACTGCACCCGGTATCCGACGAGGCTGCCGCGCAGGACCACCTCGTCGAACTCCCGTAGCGTCTCTATCTCGCGGTCGTGGTCGTGCGTGGGGGTCTGCGACATGCCGCCACGATAGGGGACGCCCCACGCGGACCGTACGGAGGAGGCGCCCCCCGCGCGGGGGGCGCCCCGATCCGGCTCAGCCCTGCAGGGGCAGGGCCGCCAGGGCCGCCACCGCCCAGGTCAGCGGGGCGAACACCGCCAGCAGTGTCACGGCCCGCAGCGCGGCGGCCATCCGGAGCATCGCGGCCGAGGCGCCCAGCCGCAGCAGCGCGTCCTTGGTGTCGACGCGGGCCTGGCGCGACTCCAGGGCCGAGGTGAGCAGCGTCGCCGTGGTGCACGCCATGACCAGTGTCGCGCCCAGACCGGTCAGCGGCCCGAAGGGGCGGCCGTCGCCCTGGCCGTAGACGGTCGTGACCGCGATCGTCGCCGAGGCCACGGCGGCCGCCACGCCCAGCGGGCGCCCGATGCGCCTGGCCTCCTCCATGAGCGCGCGGCCGGCGAGCAGCCGGGTGGCGCACGGCCGGTACGCCTGGAGCAGACGGCCGCACAGATGGGTGATGCCCGGCCCGGCGAACGCGAGGCCCGCCGCCGTCAGGGCCCAGCCCACCAGTACCCCGGTCGGGCTCCCGTCCGAGCCGCCGGGCAGGGAGAGCGTCGCGCCGGACCGGTTCCCGGCGGAGTAGGTCTCCAGCGCGAGGCCCAGCGCCAGCAGCGCCATGCCCCACGGCAGGCCGGCCGGCGGGGCGGTCGGCTTCTTCGCCGGTTCCGGGGCCGCGGGCTCCTCCAGCGCCTCGTCCAGCGCCCCCTCCTTCGGGAGCGGTGTGCGGCGCGGGCGCAGGATCAGCGCGACGGACAGGGCCGCGGAGACCGGGACGACGGAGAGCAGGGTCAGCGCGGCCGCCAGCGGCAGGGGCCGGCCCGCGGCGAGCAGTTCGGCCGCCGCCCCGTCGAACGGCATTCCGGTGATGTCGCCGCGCAGATGGAGGTAGACGAGCAGGGCCAGCGAGGAGCCGAGGGTGCAGGACAGGGCGGTCGACGCGGCGGCGAGCGCGCTCATGCGCCCCGGACCGTACCCCAGGGCGGACAGGCTCTCGCACGGGCGGGTGCTGGGGTCCGTACGCGCGACGGCGACGGCGAAGTGCACGGTCGCCACGAGCGGCAGCACGCACCAGAGCAGGCGCAGCAGGGAGGCCGACGAGTCGTCGGGGTGCCCCATCGCGTACCCCAGCGTGCACAGCAGCAGGAAGCCGACGCCGGCCGAGGCGGCCGAGACCAGCAGGCGGCGCAGCATGACCAGGGGATGGGAGCCCCGGGCTAGACGGAGAGCGAGCACGCGTCGCGACCCTCCGCCCCGTTGAGATGCACGGTGTTGACGCGCCGCCCGTCGAGGAGCGCGACCGTGCGGTCCGCGAGCGCCGCCACGTCGGTGTCGTGGGTGGCGAGGACGACGGTGATGCGGTGCGAGCGCGCGGCCGCGGTCAGCGTGCGGAGCAGCAGGGCGCCGTCGGCGCGGTGCAGGGCCGCGGTGGGCTCGTCCGCGAACAGTACGGCCGGTGTGGACACCAGCGCCCGGGCGGTCGCGACGCGCTGGCGCTGCGACTGGAGCAGTGCGGCGGGCCGCTTGCGCGCGTACTCGCCGATGTCGAGCCGCTCCAGCCACTCCATGGCGGTCGCCTTGGCGGAGCGGTGCGCGGTGCCGTGCAACAGGAGGGGGAGGGCGGTGTTCTCCCAGGCGGTGAGCTCCGGGACGAGGGCCGGCTCGGGGGCGATCCAGCCGAACCGGTCGCGGCGCAGCCGCTCGCGCTGGAGGGGGCTCATCGTGTGGACGGGGGCGCTGTTGAACCAGACCTCGCCCTGCTGGGGAACGAGCTGGCCGGACAGGCAGCGCAGCAGGGTCGTCTTGCCGCAGCCGCGGGGTCCGCTGAGGGCGAGGATCTCGCCCTCGCGTACGCCGAGGGAGACGCCACCCAGCGCGGGGGAGCCGTTGTGGGAGTGGTGCAGGGCGCGTGCCCAGAGCACGTCGTTGTCCGGTGGGGCCACCATGGCGTACACCTCGGTATCGGTTCTGATGGGTCGTCCCCCGTGCCTTCGTTGCGCCGTACGGGCGAACGAGGGCACGGCCTGTCGGTCACTGGGCACCGTAGATATTCAGAACGGGGTGGTACGCACAGCACGCGGCCCGGGTGCGCCCATCTCACTCGGATGGGGCACGACCCGGGCCGCGTTCGGCCTACGATCGGATGATCAGAGCTTGGTCCAGGCCTCGGTGAGGGTGGCCCGGAGGATCTGCTCGATCTCGTCGAACGTGGACTGGTCGGAGATCAGCGGCGGAGCCAGCTGGATGACCGGGTCGCCACGGTCGTCGGCGCGGCAGTAGAGGCCGTTGTCGTACAGCGCCTTGGAGAGGAAGCCGTACAGGACGCGCTCGGTCTCCTCGTCGTTGAACGACTCCTTGGTGTGCTTGTCCTTGACCAGCTCGATGCCGTAGAAGAAGCCGTTGCCGCGGACGTCGCCGACGATCGGCAGGTCGTGCAGCTTCTCCAGCGTCGACAGGAAGTTGCCCTCGTTGTCGAGCACGTGCTGGTTGAGCTTCTCGCGCTCGAACAGGTCGAGGTTGGCGAGGCCGACGGCCGCGGAGACCGGGTGGCCACCGAAGGTGTAGCCGTGCAGGAAGGTGTTGTCACCCTTGTAGAACGGCTCGGCCAGACGGTCGGAGATGATGCAGGCGCCGATCGGGGAGTAGCCCGACGTCATGCCCTTGGCGCAGGTGATCATGTCCGGCACGTAGCCGAACTTGTCGCACGCGAAGGTCGTGCCGAGGCGGCCGAAGGCGCAGATGACCTCGTCGGAGACGAGCAGCACGTCGTACTGGTCGCAGATCTCGCGGACCCGCCGGAAGTACCCGGGCGGCGGCGGGAAGCAGCCGCCGGCGTTCTGCACCGGCTCCAGGAACACCGCGGCGACGGTCTCCGGGCCCTCGAAGAGGATCTGCTGCTCGATCTGGTCGGCGGCCCAGCGGCCGAAGGCCTCCGGGTCGTCGCCGAAGAGCGGCGCGCGGTAGATGTTGGTGTTCGGCACCTTGTGGGCACCGGGGACCAGCGGCTCGAAGGGTGCCTTGAGGGCCGGCAGGCCGGTGATCGACAGAGCGCCCTGCGGGGTGCCGTGGTAGGCGACGGCGCGGGAGATGACCTTGTACTTGGTCGGCTTGCCCTGGAGCTTGAAGTACTGCTTGGCCAGCTTCCAGGCGGTCTCGACCGCCTCGCCGCCGCCGGTGGTGAAGAAGACCTTGTTCAGGTCGCCCGGGGCGTGGTGCGCGAGACGCTCCGCCAGCTCGACCGCCTTCGGGTGGGCGTACGACCACACGGGGAAGAAGGCGAGCTCCTGCGCCTGCTTGGCGGCGACCTCGGCGAGCTCCTTGCGGCCGTGGCCGGCCTGGACCACGAACAGGCCCGCGAGGCCGTCGAGGTAGCGCTTGCCCTTGTCGTCGTAGATGTAGGTGCCCTCACCACGCACGATGGTCGGCACGGGGCTGTTCTCGTACGACGACATGCGGGTGAAGTGCATCCACAGGTGGTCGTACGCGGACTTCGAAAGGTCGCTGCGGTCCTTGGTCACGGCTATCGGGTTCCCCACATGTAGGTCTGCTTCTTGAGCTTGAGGTAGACGAAGCTCTCGGTGGAGCGCACGCCGGGAAGGGTGCGGATGCGCCGGTTGATCACATCCAGCAGGTGGTCGTCGTCCTCGCAGACGATCTCCACCATCAGGTCGAACGAGCCCGCGGTCATCACCACGTACTCACATTCGGCCATGGCCGTCAGGGCTTCCGCCACCGGATCCAGGTCGCCCTCGACGTTGATGCCGACCATCGCCTGACGGCGGAAGCCCACCGTGAGCGGGTCGGTCACGGCGACGATCTGCATGACGCCCTGGTCGAGGAGCTTCTGGACGCGCTGGCGCACGGCCGCTTCGGAGAGGCCGACGGCCTTGCCGATCGCGGCGTACGGACGGCGCCCGTCCTCCTGGAGCTGTTCGATGATCGCCAGGGACACGGCATCGATCGCGGGGGACGATCCGTTCCCGGCCCTGGAGTCTGCGCTTCGGCTGGCCACACCTTCACTCTGCACCGAGACTCGACAGTCTGGCAACCCCAGACCGATGAAATTCGTTGTTCCGGAGACCAGATGTCACTGAATCCGAAGTTGTGGAGCGTCGGGCCTGTCGAAAGCGTCGCCTCACCCCTTAGGGTGGGTGTCTCACGCTTTGGACACCTAGACCGACAGGAGGGGTGGCAAGTGACCACCGAGCTGCGTCGTCTGCGCAACTACATCAACGGGGAGTTCCGGGACGCCGCCGACGGACGGACCATCGACGTGGTCAACCCGGCCACCGGCGACGTGTACGCCACCTCCCCGCTCTCGGGACAGGCCGACGTGGACGCGGCCATGGAGGCCGCCGCCGCGGCGTTCCCCGCCTGGCGCGACGCCACTCCCGCGGAGCGCCAGAAGGTCCTGCTGAAGATCGCGGACGCCTTCGAGGAGCGCGCCGAGGACCTCATCGCGGCCGAGTCCGAGAACACCGGAAAGCCGCTGGAGCTCACCCGCACCGAAGAGGTCCCGCCGATGGTGGACCAGATCCGCTTCTTCGCGGGTGCGGCGCGCATGCTGGAGGGCAAGTCCGCCGGCGAGTACATGGAGGGCCTGACCTCGATCATCCGCCGTGAGCCGGTGGGTGTCTGCGCGCAGGTCGCGCCGTGGAACTACCCGATGATGATGGCCGTGTGGAAGTTCGCGCCGGCGCTGGCGGCGGGCAACACCGTCGTGCTCAAGCCGTCCGACACCACGCCCGCCTCCACCGTGCTGATCGCCGAGATCATCGGCTCGATCGTCCCCAAGGGCGTCTTCAACGTCATCTGCGGCGACCGCGAGACGGGCCGCGCCATGGTCGAGCACCGGACCCCCGCGATGGCCTCCATCACCGGCTCCGTACGCGCCGGCATGCAGGTCGCCGAGTCCGCGGCCAAGGACGTCAAGCGCGTCCACCTGGAGCTGGGCGGCAAGGCGCCGGTCGTCGTCTTCGAGGACAGCGACATCCCCAAGGCCGTCGAGGACATCTCGGTGGCGGGCTTCTTCAACGCGGGCCAGGACTGTACGGCCGCCACCCGCGTCCTCGTCCACGAGTCGATCCACGACGAGTTCGTCTCGGCGCTGGCCAAGGCCGCCGCCGACACCAAGACCGGCCAGCCGGACGACGAGGACGTCCTCTACGGCCCGCTGAACAACGCCAACCAGCTCGCCCAGGTCAGCGGCTTCATCGAGCGCCTCCCCGCCCACGCCAAGGTCGAGGCGGGCGGCCACCGGGTCGGCGACAAGGGCTTCTTCTACGCCCCGACCGTCGTCTCGGGCCTCAAGCAGGACGACGAGATCATCCAGAACGAGGTCTTCGGCCCGGTCATCACGGTCCAGTCGTTCCGCGACGAGGAGCAGGCCCTGGAGTACGCCAACGGCGTCGAGTACGCCCTGGCCTCGTCCGTCTGGACCAAGGACCACGCCCGCGCCATGCGCATGTCCAAGGCGCTGGACTTCGGCTGCGTCTGGATCAACACCCACATCCCGCTGGTCGCGGAGATGCCCCACGGCGGCTTCAAGAAGTCCGGCTACGGCAAGGACCTCTCGGCGTACGGCTTCGACGACTACACGCGCATCAAGCACGTGATGACGTCCCTGGGCTGACCCGGCCGACACCCCCCCGCCCCCACCGGCCCGCGCGGCCGGCGGGCCGGGGGGCGGGGGGAGCAGGGGAGCCGGGGCCCCCGGACGGGTGAGAACCCCCCGTCCGGGCGCGTGGCCGACGCCCCGCCCGCCCTGGCCGGGCAAGGCTGTCCCCATGGCGAAAACCGTGGTGGTGACCGGGGCCGGCCGGGGCATCGGGCAGGCGACCGCCCTGCTGCTGGCCCGACGGGGCCTCGACGTCATCGGGACCGTCCGCACCGCCGAGAAGGCGGACCGTCTGCGGGCGGCCGCCCGCGCCCAGGGCACCGGCCTGCGCACCGTCCTGCTCGACCTCAGGGACCCCGAGGGGTGCGTCCGCGCCATGGACGCCTGCGCGTCGATGGCCGGCGGCACCCCGTGGGCGCTGGTCAACAACGCCGCGATCGCCCTGGCCGGGGCGGTCGCCGACCCCGCCGAGGAACGGATCCGCGAGATCCTGGAGGTCAACGTCCTCGCCCCGGCCCGCCTCGCCCGGCTCCTGCTCCCCGGTATGCGCGCCCGGCACGCGGGCCGGATCGTCAACGTCTCCTCGGTCGCCGGCCGCCTGTCCACCCCCTTCTTCGGCTGGTACTGCGCGAGCAAGCACGCCCTGAAGGTCATCAGCCACGCCCTGCGCATGGAGGAGAGGCGGCACGGCATCGCCGTCGTCCTCGTCGAGCCCGGCATCGTCGACACCGGCATCTGGTCCCGCAGTGTGGGCCGCCTGGAGGAGCAGCGGAACTCCCCCTTCGCCGAGCAGTACGCCCAGGCCGGAGGCGTCGTGCGCGCGGCGTCCCGCCGTCCCGGGCCCGAGCGGGTGGCACACGCCGTCCACCGGGCCCTCGCGGCGCCGCACCCGCACGCCCGCTACCCCGTGGGACACGAGGCCCGCTGGCTCCCCGTCCTCGAAAGCCTCACCCCGCTGCCGCTGCGCGACTACGCCAAGGAGGTGGCCCTCGGGCTGCGCGACGCCCCGCCGGGGGTACGCGACGCCCTGCGGTACTGGCGCACCCGGTAGATCGCGGGAAGCGGTGGCGGGGAGCCATGAGCGGGCCCTGCCACCGGCCGGTGACCCGGCCGGTGCGCCTCGCTCCGTGAACGCGGCCCGCACGAGCAGGAGGGGGCCGACGCCGACGGCCCGGGCACAGCCGCGCGGATGCCTCGCAGCCCGGACCTCCCCGGCGCACCCGGCTGCGTCAGGTCCGCGCGGCCCGCGGCGTCCCCCGGACTCTCCGCGTCCCCCCGGCTCTCCGCGCCCCCCGGCTCTCCAGGGCCGCACGGGCCTTCGGCGCGTCACGGCTTGCGCGCGACCGCGCCGAACTGCGCCACCTCGGTGGCCGGCGCGAACCGCCAGCTCGCACACGACACCACGCCCGGGTCGAGGATCTCCAGCCCGTCGAGGAAGGAGGTGAACTCCGCACGGCTGCGGGCGGTGATGGGCGGCGTGGCGTTCTTGTTCCAGAAGTCCATCGCCTCGGCGTTCCCCTCACCGCCCAGCTCCAGGGTGGGGTGCGTCAGGGCGAGGAAACTGCCGGACGGCACGGCGTCCATCAGGGTCCGGACGATCGACCGGGCCTCGTCGGTGTCCATGACGAAGTTGAGGATGCCGAGCATCATCACGGCGACCGGCCGGTCGAGGTCCAGCGTCGGCGCGACCGCCGACAGGATCGCGTCCGGCCGGTGGGCGTCGGCGTCGACGTACTCCGTCAGACCCTGCGGGGAGCTGGTGAGCAGCGCCCGGGCATGGGTCAGCACGATCGGGTCGTTGTCGACGTACACGATCCGCGCGTCGGGCGCGACGCGCTGGGCGACCTCGTGGGTGTTGTCGGCGGTCGGCAGCCCGGTACCGATGTCCAGGAACTGCCGCACGCCCGCCTCGCCGGCCAGGTACCGCACCGCCCGGGCCAGGAACGCCCGGTCCGCGCGGGCGACCTCGCCGATGCCCGGGTACAGGGCGGTGATCCCGTCGCCGACGGCGCGGTCGACCGGGTAGTTGTCCTTGCCGCCGAGCCAGTGGTTCCAGACCCGCGCGTTGTGCGCGATGTCCGTCCGGATCCTGCCGCCGCCGTCCGTGTTGTTGCCGTTGGGTCCGCTGTCCCCGCTGGCTCCGTTGTTGCCGTTGTCCGCCGTCACGTGCCGCTCCCCTTTCCGGGCCGTCGGCCCAGTACGGAACCGAGCACGTCCACGCGGTTGGTGGTGATGGAGTCCACCCCATGGGCGATCAGTCTGCGCATGCTCCTGCGGGTGTCCGCCGTCCAGGCCGACACGAGCATGCCGTCCCGGTGCACCCGCTCGCTCAGTTCCCGGCTGACCAGACCGAAACGGTAATTGAGCCAGCGCGGTGCGACCGCGTCCAGCAGGACCGGGCGCGGCGGGGCCAGGGTCGTCCAGGTCAGGGCGATCTCGGCGCCCGGGTCCGCGGCCCGCACCAGCAGCATCGCGGCCGCGCTGGAGCAGTAGTACACACGGTCGCCCGCGCCGCACTCGTGGACGGTGCCCACGACGGCGCGCACCGACCTCTCGGTGGCGCCCGGCAGGTCGATCATCACCCGGTGGGGGCCGGCGGCGGCCAGCGCCTCGCGCAGGGTGGGCACCCCGTGCGGCCCGGTCAGCTCGCGCAGTCCGGCGAGATCCACCGCGGCGAGCGGCCGTTCGGCGCGCCACAACCGCTTCAGCGACTCGTCGTGCAGCAGGACGGGGACGCCGTCGCGGGTGAGCCGCACATCGACCTCCACCGCGTCCGCGCCGCGCCCGAGCGCCGACCGGATCGACGCGAGCGTGTTCTCGCGGACGCGGTACGGGTCGCCCCGGTGTCCCACGACGGTGACGGCACGCCCGGTCCCCATGGCGGAGGCCCTCAGCGGGTGAGCCACTGGGAGGTGTAGGCGTCGATCTCGGAGGCGATCCTGGCCTTGCCCGCCGGCTCCAGGAAGGACGCCTCCACGGCGTTCTTCGCCAGGGCGGCCACCCCCCGCTCGTCGAGGCCGAGGAGCCGGGCCGCCACCTCGTACTCGGTGTTGAGGTCGGTGCCGAACATCGGCGGGTCGTCGGAGTTGACGGTCACCAGCACCCCGGCGTCCACCATGTCCTTGAGGGGGTGCTCCTCCAGGCGGGTCACGGCCCGCGTGGCGATGTTCGAGGTCGGGCAGACCTCCAGCGCGATGCGGTGCTCGGCGAGGTGCGCCAGCAGCGCGGGGTCCTGGGTGGCACTGGTGCCATGGCCGATGCGCTCGGCCCGCAGGTCGTTCAGCGCGTCCCAGATGGTGCCCGGCCCGGTCGTCTCGCCGGCGTGCGGCACGGAGTGCAGGCCGGCCGCGATGGCGCGGTCGAAGTACGGCTTGAACTGGGGACGCGGCACACCGATCTCCGGGCCGCCCAGCCCGAACGACACCAGCCCCTCGGGCCGCAGGTCCACCGCGAGCCGGGCGGTCTCCTCGGCCGCCTCCAGACCGGCCTCGCCGGGGATGTCGAAGCACCAGCGCAGTACGACACCGAGCTCGGTCTCGGCCGCGAGCCGGGCGTCCTCGATCGCGGCCATGAACGCCTTCTCGTCGATGCCGCGCCGGGTCGAGCTGAAGGGCGTGATGGTCAGCTCGGCGTAGCGGATGTTCTGCCGGGCCATGTCACGGGCGACCTCGTAGGTCAGCAGCCGGACGTCCTCCGGGGTGCGGATGAGGTCGACGACCGACAGGTAGACGTCGATGAAGTGCGCGAAGTCGGTGAACGTGAAGTAGTCGACGAGCGCCTCGGGGTCGGTCGGCACCTTGGAGTCGGGGTGGCGCGCGGCCAGTTCGGAGACGATCCGGGGAGAGGCGGAGCCCACGTGGTGGACGTGCAGTTCGGCCTTGGGCAGCCCCGCGATGAAGGGGTGCAGATCGGTCATCGGGGTCCTCCGTGCGTCTGGGCCGTGCCGGTCAGGGATCATCGTAGGCGGGGCCGGTCCCGCGCGGGACGGGGGCCGTTAGCATGACCGGGACACGATGGGGGAGGCCCATGTCAGACAAGAGCGAGCCGAACGATCCCTGGGCTCCGCCGGAGAGCCGGGCGCCCCAGGACCGGGTCGACCTCGGGAAGCCCGCCGGCGGTACGCAGCAGCCGGTCCAGCCGTCCGCCCCGGCCCAGCCGCCCGTGCACGACCAGCCGACGATGACCTCGATGCCCGGCGCGGGCTTCGGCCCCGCGGGCAGCGGTGAGGTGCCGCCGCCCCCGATAGCCCCGGGCGGCCCGGCCCGGCCGGCTCCGGGCCAGTACGGCTATCCGGCGCCCGCGCCGCAGCCCACGGCGCCCCCCTCCGGGGGGTACGGCTACCCGGGATACCCCGGTTACCCCGGATACGGCGCCTACGGCCAGAGCGGCTGGCAGCAGGGCCCGGCCAACGGCATGGGGATCACCGCGATGGTCCTCGGCATCGTCTCCGTGGTCGGTTTCTGCCTGTACGGCCTCGGCATCGTCCTGGGCATCCTCGCGCTGGTCTTCGGCATCCTGGGCCGCAAGCGGGTGCAGCGGGGCGAGGCGAACAACGCGGGCATGGCGACCGCGGGCATCATCCTCGGCTCGGTCGGCATCGTGATCGGTGCCGCGTTCATCGCCTTCATGGTCTGGGCGATCGTGCAGGACGAGAAGAACAACGACCGCGACAGCGACCCGTACTCCACGACGCTGGTGCTTGACACGAGGCCGGCCGATGCGCTGACGCGCTGACGCGCCGGGCGGCGGCCGCCGGAACCCGGGCCCCGTGCCCGGGCGCGCGGCCGCCCCGTCGCCCCGTCGGCCGACGGCCCGCCGAACCGGCCGCGCGCCCCGCCGGTGCCGGGTGTCGCCCGGACCGGGCGACGAGCGGGCCCGGCCCGCCGCAGGCGGCGCGCCCCTCCTGGCCGCCGGGCCCGCAGCCCCCCCCGGGTCTGCGAAACGCGGTCCCCCGACCGCACCGTGCCCGCGCGTCGGCGGCCTCCGCCCCCTCGGCCTCCGCCCCCTCGGGCCCCGGCCCCCCGGGCCCCCAGCCCCCGGCTCAGGGACCCGCGGTCCCCCGACCGCAGGGGCCCCTCCTCCCCCCCGCTTTTCTCAGGCGCCGTCCGGTGCCCGCAGCTGGTCGCGGGCCTCCATCAGCGCGAAGCCCAGCAGGTTCAGTCCGCGCCAGCGCGTCGGGTCGTGGGCGCGCTCGTCGTCGGCCGCCAGGCCGATGCCCCAGATCCGGTCCACCGGGCTGGCCTCGACGAGCACCCGGTCGCCCGTGGCCAGCAGATAGTCGCGCAGCGCCGGGTCCTGGCCGAACTTGTGGACGCTGCCCCGCACCACGATCGCGAAGCGCTCGCGCTTCCATATCGCCTCGTCGAAGCCGCGGACGAGCCGGCCGGCCTTCTTCGCGAGCGCCGGGTCCGCCGCCCCGACGGCCAGGCGCTCGGCCTCGGCGTCGCCGAAGAGCCGGGCCTTCGCGGCCATCATCCAGTGCTCCGCCGTCGCGTACTCCACGCCGTCCACCGTGAAGGGCGAGGGCCACCACTGGCTCAGGCAGCTCGCCCCGGCCGTCCCCTCCTTCTTCGGTGTGTGCCCCCAGAAGTGCAGAAACCTGACGCGCTCACCCCTGATGAACCGCTCGGTCAATGAGTCGATCTTCTCCATGCACGCGAGTGTCGCAGCCACCACTGACACTCCGTACGGAGATATTCGGGACCACGCGACACATGGTCGACCGATTCCGTCGCGTAACCAAAAGGCAACAACGGAATCCCTTGTTGCAGTGGATTCCCTCTGTCAGGATCGGCACTCAATTCGAGCTGGGACAACGGAGAGCGTCATGGGCAACCGCTTCCAGATGCAGGACCGCTTCGCGGACGGCGCGCAGTACATCGGCGGGCGGCTGCGGCCAGGCACCTCCGGGCGCACCCACGCGGTGGTCGACCCCGCGACGGGCGAGGAGGTCCTCACCTACGAGCTCGCCGCGACGGCCGACGTGGACGCCGCCGTCACCGCCGCGCGGGAGGCGTTCCCCGGCTGGGCCGGGGCCACGCCCGGCGAGCGGTCCGACGCGCTGCACCGCTTCGCGGGCGTACTGGCCGAGCGGGCCGAGGAGTTCGCGCGGGCCGAATCCCTCCAGTGCGGCAAGCCCGTCAAGCTGACCCGCGAGTTCGACGTCCCCGGCACGGTCGACAACACGGCGTTCTTCGCCGGGGCCGCCCGCCACCTGGAGGGCCGGTCCGCGGGCGAGTACAGCGCCGACCACACCTCGTACGTACGGCGCGAACCCATCGGCGTCGTCGGCTCCATCGCCCCCTGGAACTACCCGCTCCAGATGGCCGCCTGGAAGATCCTCCCGGCCATCGCCGCGGGCAACACCGTCGTCCTCAAGCCGGCCGAGCTCACCCCGCTCACCTCCCTGATGTTCGCGCGGGCGGCGACCGACGCGGGCATCCCCGACGGTGTCGTCAACATCGTCAACGGGGCCGGCAAGGACGCGGGAGAGCACCTGGTCGGCCACCCCGGCGTGGCCATGACGTCCTTCACCGGCTCGACCCCCGTCGGCAAGCGGGTCGCGGAGATCGCCACCGCCACCGTCAAGCGGCTCCACCTCGAACTGGGCGGCAAGGCCCCCTTCGTCGTCTTCGACGACGCCGACCTGGAGGCCGCCGTGCACGGCGCGGTCGCCGGGTCCCTGATCAACACCGGCCAGGACTGCACGGCCGCCACGCGCGCCTACGTCCAGCGCCCGCTGTACGACGCGTTCGTCGCCGGGGTCGCCGACCTCATGGCGACCGTGCGCCTGGGCGACCCGTTCCGCGAGGACACCGATCTGGGGCCGCTGATCAGCCACGCCCAGCGCGACCGGGTCGCCGGGTTCGTGGAGCGGGCCCGTGCGTACGCCACCGTCGTCACCGGCGGCGCGGCTCCCGTGAACGACGGCGCCTACTACCTGCCGACCCTGATCACGGGCGCCGCCCAGGACAGCGAGATCGTCCAGTCCGAGATCTTCGGACCGGTCCTGGTCGTCCTGCCCTTCGACAGCGACGAGGAGGGCCTGGCCCTCGCCAACGACACCCCGTACGGCCTCGCCGCCTCGGCCTGGACCCGTGACGTCCACCGGGCCGGCCGCGCCACCCGCGAGATCAAGGCGGGCTGCGTCTGGGTCAACGACCACATCCCGATCATCAGCGAGATGCCGCACGGGGGCTACAAGGCATCGGGCTTCGGAAAGGACATGTCAATGTACTCCTTCGAGGAGTACACGCAGGTCAAGCACGTGATGTACGACAACACCGCGGTCGCCAGGAAGGACTGGCACCGCACGATCTTCGGGGACCGGCCGTAACGCCACGCGGCTGCCGCCGCGTGGCACACGTGGTCGCCCGACGCCCGCAACCATCCCGAAAGGCACAGCGCATGGAGCAGTACGAGCCCGACAGCCTCTCCGCGGCACAGCTCGCCGCGATGCGGCGCAGCCTGTCGAACGGCAGGGGATCACTCACCCGCCGCTCGATGCTGCGCGCCACGGGCTTCGGCGCCCTCACGCTCGGCGGCCTGGCCGGCCTGAGCGCCTGTGGGATCCCGCCCGCCAAGCGGGAGGGCGAGGGCCCCGCCTCCTCCGACTTCTCGGCCCGGGAGAAGCAGCTCACCTTCTCCAACTGGACCGAGTACATGGACGTCAGTGAGGACGAGAAGGGCTATCCGACCCTGGAGGCGTTCACGAAGCGCACCGGGATCAAGGTCAAGTACACGGCGGACATCAACGACAACGTCGAGTTCTTCGGCAAGATAAAGCCGCAGCTCGCGGCCGGTCAGGACACCGGCCGCGACCTCATCTGCGTCACCGACTGGCTCGCCGCCCGGATGATCCGGCTCGGCTGGGTCCAGAAGCTCGACGCGTCCCACCTGCCCCACGCCTACGCGAACCTGTCCGCCCAGTTCCGGCGCCCCGACTGGGACCCGGGCCGCGTCCACTCGTACCCCTGGACCGGCATCTCCACGGTCATCGCGTACAACACCAAGGCGACCGGCGGCCGCAGGGTCGACTCCGTCACCCAGCTCCTGGACGACCCCAGGCTGAAGGGCCGGGTCGGCTTCCTCACCGAGATGCGCGACTCGGTCGGCATGACCCTCCTCGACATGGGCAAGGACCCGGAGAAGTTCACCGACGCCGACTACGACGCGGCGGTCGGCCGCCTCCAGAAGGGCGTCGACACCCAGCAGATCCGCCGTTTCACCGGCAACGACTACACCTCCGACCTGGACAAGGGCGACCTCGCCGCCTGTCTCGCCTGGGCCGGTGACGTCATCCAGCTCCAGGCCGACAACCCGGACATCCAGTACGCGATCCCCTCGGCCGGCTACATCACCTCCAGCGACAACCTGCTGGTCCCCGCGGGGGCCCGGCACAAGAGCAACGCCGAGAAGCTCATCGACCACTACTACGAGCCGCCGGTCGCCGCCCGGCTCGCCGCGTACATCAACTACGTGTGCCCCGTCGACGGCGTGCGCGACGAACTCGCCAGAATCGACGAGGCGCTGGCCGCGAACACGCTGATCCTGCCGGACAAGGCGATGGCCGCGAAGTCCCGTGCCTTCCGCTCCCTCAGCAACGAGGAAGAGACGGCGTACGAGGAGAAGTTCGCCAAGCTCATCGGCGCCTGAGCCCGCTCGCAGGGCCGGGCCGCGGGCGGTGCCCCCACCCGCCCCCTGAGCCGGCCACGCGGGTGGTGCCCCCACCGCCGTCACCCTTCGACACCGACACCCCGGGATCGCAACCCATGACCGACAAGAACACCGGCGGCGACGTCCGTCTCACCGGCATCAGCAAGACGTACGGCTCCTTCACCGCCGTCCACCCCCTGGACCTGACCGTTCCCCAGGGCTCCTTCTTCGCCCTCCTCGGCGCCTCCGGATGCGGCAAGACCACCACCCTGCGCATGATCGCCGGCCTGGAGGACCCCACCACGGGAACGGTCCTCCTCGGCGACAGGGACGTCACCGGCCTCCCGCCCTACAAGCGGCCGGTCAACACGGTCTTCCAGTCGTACGCCCTCTTCCCCCACCTCGACATCCACGAGAACGTCGCCTTCGGCCTGCGCCGGCGCGGCGTCAAGTCGGTGAAGAAGCAGGTCGGGGAGATGCTCGACCTCGTCCAGCTCGGCGACAAGGCCCGCCACAAGCCGCACCAGCTCTCCGGCGGCCAGCAGCAGCGCGTCGCCGTGGCCCGCGCCCTCATCAACCACCCCCAGGTCCTCCTCCTCGACGAGCCGCTCGGCGCCCTCGACCTCAAGCTGCGCCGCCAGATGCAGCTGGAGCTCAAGCGCATCCAGACCGAGGTGGGCATCACCTTCGTGCACGTCACCCACGACCAGGAGGAGGCCATGACCATGGCCGACACGGTCGCGGTCATGAACGGCGGCCGGGTCGAGCAGCTGGGCGCGCCCGCCGAGCTCTACGAGAACCCGCACACCACGTTCGTCGCCAACTTCCTCGGTACCTCCAACCTCATCGAGGCCGAGGTGATCGAGGCCGCCCGGGACATCGTGGTGACGGCGGGCGGCGGCAGGCTGAGGCTGCCGGCGGACCGCTGTCCGGACGCCACCCGCTCCGGCGGCAGACTGCTCGTCGGCATCCGCCCGGAGAAGATCTCGCTCGCGCACGCCGACGACGCGGGCACGGTCCCCGACGGACGCAACCGGGTCACCGGCAGGATCGTCGACACCTCGTTCATCGGCGTCTCCACGCAGTACGTCGTGGACAGCCCGGCCGGCACCGCCCTCCAGGTCTACGAGCAGAACGTCGAAAGGCGTGCGCGACTCCTGCCGGGCGCCGAGGTGGTCCTGCACTGGAACCCCGCGCACACCTTCGGACTGGACGCCGCGCAGGCCATCGACGCGGGCGTCGAGAAGGTCGAGGACGCCACGTGACGACCGCGACCCTCACCGAGGACGAGCCCGTGGCCGTCCGCAAGGCGTCCACGCGCAGGCGCCTCGTCCCGTACGTGCTGCTCCTTCCCGGCATCCTGTGGCTGTTCGTCTTCTTCGCGCTGCCGATGGTCTACCAGGCGTCGACCTCCGTACAGACCGGCTCCCTGGAGCAGGGCTTCCAGGTCACCTGGCATTTCCGGACCTACTGGGACGCCTTCACGGAGTACTGGCCCCAGTTCGTCAGGTCGCTGCTCTACGCGGGCACCGCCACCGTGCTGTGCCTGCTCCTCGGCTATCCGCTCGCGTACCTCATAGCCTTCAAGGCAGGCCGCTGGCGCAGCCTGCTGCTGGTGCTGGTCATCGCTCCCTTCTTCACCAGCTTCCTCATCCGCACGCTGGCGTGGAAGACGATCCTCGCGGACGGCGGCGCGGTCGTCGGGGCACTGGACGCCCTGCACGTCCTGGACGTCACCGGCTGGCTCGGCTGGACCCAGGGCGACCGCGTCCTCGCCACCCCGATGGCCGTCGTGTGCGGCCTGACGTACAACTTCCTGCCGTTCATGATCCTGCCGCTCTACACCTCGCTGGAGCGGATCGACGGCCGGCTGCACGAGGCGGCCAGGGACCTGTACGCCTCGCCCGCCACCACGTTCCGCAAGGTGACCTTCCCGCTCTCCATGCCCGGCGTCGTCTCCGGCACCCTGCTGACCTTCATCCCGGCGAGCGGCGACTACGTCAACGCCGAGCTGCTCGGCTCGACCGACACCAAGATGGTCGGCAACGTCATCCAGTCGCAGTTCCTCCGGGTGCTCGACTACCCGACGGCGGCCGCGCTGTCGTTCCTTCTCATGGCCATCGTGCTGATCATGGTCACCGTCTACATCCGCCGGGCCGGAACGGAGGACCTGGTCTGATGCTGCGTGGGATACGGCGCAACGCCGTCGTCATCGCGGGCCTGCTGACGCTCGCCTACATGATCCTGCCGAACATCGTCGTGATGGTGTTCTCGTTCAACCGGCCGAAGGGACGCTTCAACTACGCCTGGCAGGAGTTCTCGCTGGACGCCTGGAAGGACCCCTGCGGCGTCGCCGACCTGTGCGGCTCGCTGGCACTCTCCCTCCAGATCGCCGCCTGGGCGACGCTCGGCGCCACGGCCCTCGGCACGATGATCGCCTTCGCGCTGGTCCGGTACCGCTTCCGGGCGCGGGGCGCGGTCAACTCGCTGATCTTCCTGCCGATGGCGATGCCCGAGGTCGTCATGGCCGCCTCCCTGCTCACCCTCTTCCTCAACATGGGGGCGGAGCTCGGCTTCTGGACGGTCCTGATCGCCCACATCATGTTCTGCCTGAGCTTCGTCGTCACGGCGGTCAAGGCGCGGGTGATGTCCATGGACCCGCGACTGGAGGAGGCCGCGCGCGATCTGTACGCCGGGCCGGTGCAGACCTTCCTGCGCGTCACCCTGCCGATCGCCGCGCCGGGCATCGCCGCCGGCGCGCTGCTCGCCTTCGCCCTGTCGTTCGACGACTTCATCATCACCAACTTCAACGCGGGCTCGACCGTGACCTTCCCCATGTTCGTCTGGGGATCGGCGCAGCGCGGCACGCCCGTGCAGATCAACGTCATCGGTACCGCGATGTTCGTCATCGCCGTCCTGGTGGTCGTCGTCGGCCGGCTCGTGGCCACCCGACGAAAGCGCACAGCGACACCCTAGGCACCCTGAAGGAGTTGAAAACCATGGCCCCAGCTGCCATGCGTAGTGCCGCACACTCACTCTCGGACGCCCAGCCCGTCCCCTTCTGGCTGGAAGACCCCGGCAAGCCCGGCGCCCTGCCCGCGCTCACCGGCACCGAGCACTGCGACCTGCTCGTCGTCGGCGGCGGCTACAGCGGACTGTGGACCGCGCTCCTGGCCAAGGAGCGCGACCCGGGCCGGGACGTCGTCCTGATCGAGGGACGGGAGGCGGGCTGGGCCGCCTCCGGCCGCAACGGCGGGTTCTGCGCCGCCTCCCTCACCCATGGGTTCGGCAACGGGCTGGCCCGCTGGCCGGACGAGCTGGTCAAGCTGGAGGAGCTCGGCGAGCGGAACCTCGACGCGATCGAGGCGGCCGTCGCCGCGTACGGCCTCGACTGCGACTTCCAGCGCACCGGCGAGATCGACGTCGCCACCGAGCCGCACCAGGCCGAGGAGCTCCGCCGGATGTACGAGGCGGCGGACCGGCTCGGTCTGGCGGACGGACTCGACCTCCTCGACCGGGACGCCGTACGCGCCCAGGTCGACTCGCCGACCTTCCTCGGCGGGCTGTGGGACCGGCGCGGCGTCGCCCTGCTGAACCCGGCCAAGCTGGCCTGGGGCCTCAAGCGGGCCTGCCTCGACCTGGGCGTCCGCGTCTACGAGAACACCCGCGGCCTGGACCTGGTCCGGGCGGGGGCGGGGATGGCCGTGCGCACCCCCTACGGCCGCGTCCTCGCCCGGCAGGTCGCACTCGGCACCAACATCTTCCCGTCGCTGGTCAAGCGGATCCGCCCCTACACCGTGCCGGTCTACGACTACGCGCTGATGACCGAACCGCTCACCGCCGGGCAGCTGGAGTCGATCGGCTGGAGGAACCGCCAGGGCCTCGGCGACAGCGCCAACCAGTTCCACTACTTCCGGCTCAGCGCCGACAACCGCATCCTGTGGGGCGGCTACGACGCGATCTACCCGTTCGGCGGCCGGGTCAACGCCGAGCTGGACCAGCGCCCGGAGACGTATCTGACCCTGGCCGAGCACTTCTTCCGCTGCTTCCCCCAGCTGGAGGGGGTGCGTTTCAGCCATGCGTGGGGCGGCGCCATCGACACCTGCTCCCGCTTCTCCGCCTTCTTCGGTACGGCGCACGGCGGCCGGGTCTCGTACGCGGCGGGCTACACCGGCCTGGGCGTGGGCGCCACACGGTTCGGCGCCGATGTGATGCTCGACCTGCTGTCGGGCGAGCGCACCGAGCGCACCGCGCTGAAAATGGTGCGTTCCAAGCCACTGCCCTTCCCGCCCGAGCCGTTCGCCTGGGCGGGCATCGGGCTCACCAAGTGGTCGCTGGCCCGGGCCGACGCGCACGACGGCCGCCGCAATCTGTGGCTGAGGACGATGGACCGGTTCGGTCTCGGCTTCGACAGCTGACGCCGCACCGCCGGGCTGTCGATATGCCGGGCTGCCGATGTGCCGATGTGCCGACCGGCCGCACCGCGGCGGGCGGTTGCGCGCCCGTCGCACGCCCCCTGTGACCCGGTTCACCACCGCGCGACGGCCGAACCGGCGTAAGGAACCGCGCCGGCCCCGCTCTCCCCGTGTGAAGGCACTGTCCGCAGGGGCAGTCACAGACACGGACAGGGAGGCAGTGGGCGATGACTGGTTCGGGGGCTGCGGGGACTTCGGGGGCCAGGGCCGCGGCGGAGTGGCTTGCGTCGGTGGCACCGGACCCCGGCGCCTGCCGGTGGGAGTGGGAGCGGAACCCGACGGGGGTCGCCCTCCTTCCGGCCGGCAGGCGCTGGGACGTGCTGATCACACCCGGGGAGCTCGGCCGTCCGACGCTCGACGTGCTCTCCCGCCTGGTCGGCCGGCCGGGGCCGGTGCTGGTGGACGGCGGGGACGCGCGTATGGGCTTCTTCGTCCCCCCGGGGACGGCGGCGCGCTGGGTCGGTACGGGAGTGCGCGGCGCGGGCCCGGGGACCTGGATCGTCGTGCCGTACCCCGGCCGGGCCGCCGGCGGGGTCCGCTGGCTGATCGCGCCGGACGGCGCCGGGACGCTGACCGACCCGGCGCTGCTGGAGCTGGCGATGCACGAGGCGGTCGGGCACCTGGCGCGGGGGGAGCGTGGGTGCGGAGCGGAGCGCGGCGACCGGTGAGGTGGCGCCAGAGGTCTTGACAACCCCAATTGGTCTGGACCATGTTGTGGCCGCCGCACCTCGACACCCCCACCGCCGGAGGCAGTTGTGGACCGCACCAGACCTCGTACCCCCCGCCGGGCCCGCAGACCCGCCCGTCCGCTCGGGCCCGTGGCCGTCGCCCTGGCGGCCGTACTCGCCGGTGGCGGTCTCGCCGCCTCGGCCCAGACCGCCTCGGCGCAGGCCCCCTCGGCCCGGACCGCGGCGACCTCGACCGTCCTGGCCCCGACCGCCCGTGCGGCCGCCGCCGACGCCGAACTCGTCCGCAACGGCGGTTTCGAGTCCGGGCTCGACGGCTGGAGCTGCACGGCGGGCAGCGGTGCCGTCGTCTCCTCACCCGTCCACGGCGGCACCAAGGCCCTCCAGGCCACGCCCGCGGGCAGCGACAACGCCACGTGCACACAGACCGTCACCGTGAGGCCGAACTCCGACTACACGCTCAGCGGCTGGGTGCGCGGCAGCTACGTCCACCTCGGCGCCACCGGCACCGGGACCACCGACGTCTCCACCTGGACCCAGTCCGCGCCGGACTGGCAGCGCCTGAGCACCACGTTCCGCACCGGCGCGGCCACCACGTCCGTGACCCTCCACACCCACGGCTGGTACGGCACACCCGCCTACCAGGCCGACGACCTGTCGCTGGTGGGGCCGGGCGGCGACCCGGTGCAGCCGCCCGCCGCCCCCGCCGGACTGACCGCGGGCACCGCCACCTCCACCACCGTGCCGCTGAGCTGGAGCCCGGTCTCCGGCGCGACCGGCTACCAGGTCTACCGGGGCGGTGCCAGGACGCAGACGGTGACCGGCACCTCGGCGACCGTCACCGGGCTGACGCCCGCCACCTCGTACAGCTTCCAGGTCGCCGCCGTGAACGCGGCCGGGGAGTCGCCGAAGTCCGCCGCCGTCACCGCGACGACCGCCCCGGGCGGCCAGACCCCGGACCCCGGCCTGCCGGCCCACGCACTCGTCGGCTACCTCCACGCCAGCTTCGCCAACGGCTCCGGCCACACCCGCATGGCCGACGTCCCCGACTCCTGGGACATCATCAACCTGGCCTTCGGCGAACCGACCTCGGTGACCTCGGGCGACATCCGCTTCTCCCTCTGCCCCGCCACCGAGTGCCCCGGCGTCGAGTCCCCGGCCGACTTCAAGGCGGCCATCAAGGCCAAGCAGGCCGCCGGCAAGAAGGTCCTCATCTCCATCGGCGGCCAGAACGGCCAGGTCCAGCTCTCCACCACCGCCGCCCGGGACACCTTCGTCTCGTCCGTCTCGAAGATCATCGACGAATACGGCCTCGACGGCCTCGACATCGACTTCGAGGGCCACTCGCTCTCCCTGAACACCGGGGACACCGACTTCCGCAACCCGACCACCCCGGTCGTCGTCAACCTGATCTCGGCGGTCAGGACCCTCAAGGCGAAGTACGGCTCCGACTTCGTGCTGACCATGGCTCCCGAGACGTTCTTCGTCCAGCTGGGCTACCAGTTCTACGGCTCCGGCCCCTGGGGCGGACAGGACCCGCGCGCGGGCGCCTACCTCCCGGTCATCCACGCCCTGCGCGACGACCTGACCCTGCTGCACGTCCAGGACTACAACTCCGGCCCGATCATGGGCCTGGACAACCAGTACCACTCGATGGGCGGCGCCGACTTCCACATCGCCATGACCGACATGCTGCTCACCGGGTTCCCGGTGGCGGGCGACTCCACCCGGTTCTTCCCGGCGCTGCGCCCGGAGCAGGTCGCCATCGGCCTGCCGGCCTCCACCAACGCGGGCAACGGCCACACCGCCCCCGCCGAGGTGAACAAGGCCCTGGACTGCCTGACCAGAAAGGTCAACTGCGGCACTTACCAGACCCACGGCACCTGGCCCGCCCTGCGCGGCCTGATGACCTGGTCCATCAACTGGGACCGGTTCAACCAGTGGGAGTTCTCGAGGAACTTCGACGCCTACCGATGGAGCTGACCGCCCCCAGCACCAGCACGCACAGGCAGCAGCTGCCCACCACGTCCAGCGGCCAGTGGTAGCCGCGCAGCACCAGGCCGATGCCCGTCGCCACCGTCAGCACCACGGCGACGGGCATCAGGCGTGCCGCCCGGCCGGCCAGCAGGGCGGCCCCGCAGTAGGCCACCATGGCGGTCGCGGTGTGCCCGGAGGGGTAGTAGCCGGTGTCGGCGGTCAGCGGCCCCGGCCGCTCGACGAGCAGTTTCAGCGGCACGACCAGGGCCGGTACGAGCGCCATGGCGAGGCCCGCGTACAGCGCCTGCGCCCGGCGGCCCCGCCACACCGCGTACGCCATCGCGACCGCGAGGGCCGGGAGGGCGACCTGCGGGTTGCCGAGGTCGGCGAAGAGCTCGGCGAGCCGCCGGCTCCCGCGCCCCACCAGGGCGTGTCCCACCCGCTCGTCGAGGCGCGCCAGCGGCCCGCCGACGACGACCTGCCAGGTGATGACCGCGAGGAGCAGGAGCGCGCAGAAGAAGGCCGGCCGCCCAGGAACCGGGGGGGTGGTTCCGGGACGGCCGGCGGGACCGGTGTGCCGCGCGCCCCGGGGGGTGTGGAGCGGGCGGCGATCCGATCGGTGAGGAGTTCCGGAGCCGGGGGCTCCGGTGGTGTGCGCGAGGGCACGGCCAGGACGGGGCTGGGGAGGCTCCGTCCCGGAGTCGCTCGCAGTCCCCTGCGAACGGGGTGTTTCTCTCATCTGCAGAAACCGTACGGCAGAGGCGTGAGGACCGACAGGCGGATCTCCATCCCGCCATCGGCCCCCCACACCTTCTTCACGCTTCACGCGCGGATCCGCTCACAGGGAGTCACGCGTGGCCCCGCGCACGGGCCGGGGGCCTCTCCGCCCCGTTCCCGCGCGGGTGCGCGTACGGGCGCGGACATGGCTCACAGGCCGGCGAAGGCGCTCTCGATGATGTCCAGACCCTCGTTGAGCAGGTCCTCGCCGATGACCAGCGGCGGCAGGAAGCGCAGCACGTTGCCGTAGGTGCCGCAGGTCAGGACCAGCAGGCCCTCGGCGTGGCAGGCCTTCGCCAGCGCACCGGCGGCCTGCGGGTCCGGCTCCTTGGTCGCCGGGTCCTTCACCAGCTCGATCGCGATCATCGCGCCGCGGCCGCGGATGTCACCGATGAGCGAGCCGTTCGGGGCGTTCTTGCGGATCTCGGCGAGGCGGCCCTTCATGACCTCCTCGATGCGCTTGGCCTTGCCGTTGAGGTCGAGCTCCCGCATGGTCTCGATGGCACCCAGCGCACCGGCGCAGGCCACCGGGTTGCCGCCGTAGGTGCCGCCCAGGCCGCCCGCGTGCGGGGCGTCCATGATCTCGGCGCGGCCGGTCACCGCGGCGAGCGGCAGACCGCCCGCGATGCCCTTGGCGGTGGTGATCAGGTCCGGGACGATGCCCTCGTCCTCACAGGCGAACCACTGGCCGGTGCGGCAGAAGCCGGACTGGATCTCGTCCGCGACGAAGACGATGCCGTTGTCCTTGGCGAACTGCGAGACCGCGGGGAGGAAGCCCTTGGCCGGCTCGATGAAGCCGCCCTCGCCGAGCACCGGCTCGATGATGATCGCGGCGACGTTGTCGGCGCCGATCTGCTTGTTGATCTGGTCGATGGCCTGCGCGGCGGCCTCGGGGCCGCAGTTCTCGGCGCCGGTCGGCCAGCGGTAGCCGTAGGCCACCGGAACGCGGTAGACCTCGGGCGCGAACGGGCCGAAGCCGTTCTTGTACGGCATGTTCTTCGCGGTCAGCGCCATCGTCAGGTTCGTACGGCCGTGGTAGCCGTGGTCGAAGACGACGACGGCCTGGCGCTTGGTGTACGCGCGGGCGATCTTCACCGCGTTCTCGACGGCCTCCGCGCCGCTGTTGAACAGCGCCGACTTCTTGGCGTGGTCGCCCGGCGTCAGCTCGGCGAGCTGCTCACAGACCTCGACGTAGCCCTCGTACGGCGTGACCATGAAACACGTGTGCGTGAAGTCGGCGAGCTGGGCGCTCGCGCGGCGCACGACGGCCTCGGCGGAGGCACCCACGGAGGTCACGGCGATACCGGAACCGAAGTCGATCAGGCGGTTGCCGTCGACGTCCTCGATGATGCCGCCACCGGCCCGGGCGGTGAAGACGGGCAGTACGGAGCCCACGCCACCGGCGACCGTGTCGAGACGGCGGGCCTGAAGCTCCTGCGACTTCGGGCCGGGGATGGCGGTGACGACGCGGCGCTCCTGCGGAATTTCGGTCATGCGGGGCTCCTGGGGGTGTTCCGGACGCTGTGACTGTTTCTTCCGCAGGCTAGGCGCGAGGGGCGGTGACAGGCATGCGCCGATCGGGAGTGGTGGGCGCGTCGTCCTTGTCCTCGGCGGACATAGCGACGCCGCCCGGGCCCCGGGGCGGCCGGTCCGGGCCCGGGAGGCTCCGGCTCGCGGAGGCGCCGGGCCGGCCGGAGGGCCGCCCCGGAAGCGATCGCCCCCGGCTCCTCCATCGGCGCGGGGATGTGCCGACGCCGGGTCCGCGGCGACGTGCCCGGCCTCCGCGGCAGGTCCGCCCGCGACGGCGGCCGCACGACGTCCCACCGCTCCCGGTGACGCGGTGCCCCACCGCGCCACCGTGCCATCCCGCCGCGATGTCGTCCGCACCGCGATGTCGTCCAGCCGTGACGCCGTGACGCCGTGACGCCGTGACGCTGTGCCACCGCGCCGCCGGCGGGCGCCATTCCGACGGGCTCCGGTCGGCGTCTCCTGCGGTCAACGGCCGGGCGGGGCACTAGATTGACGGGTGCACAGACGCGCGCGACCTGGCTGCTCAGGGGGCAGGGTTCATGGACACCGACGGTACGTACGACGCACGGGGCACACACGCCGACCACGTGCCGCGCCCGGCCGGGCCGCCACCGCCCGCCGGGGCACCCGCACGCCCGGCCGACCCGCCCGTCGCGCCGCCGCGGGGTGCCCCCGGCGCCCGCACCGCACCGCCGCCGCCCCCCGCCCACGCGCCGGCCACCGGCCCCTCGACGGACCGGTGGCTGCGCGTCGCCCGCCCGGAGGCCGGCGCGGGCGTCTGGCGGTACGGGCACGTGGCGCGGCCCGACGAGGGTCCCGACCCCGCGCGGGTGCGTGCCCTGCGGCTCGGCGCGTCGATCACCCTGCTGATCTGGCTGGTGGTGTGGGCGCTGCTGGCGAGCGGAGCCGTCCCCTACTCGCACATCCCGCTGGTGTTCCTGACCCCGGCCGACTGGTGGGCCTTCGGGAAGCTGCGGGTGGACTACGTCCCGCCGGTCGCCTACGACATCTACTCGCTGTACAACAGCGTCCTCGGCCTGCTCCTCGCCGTCTGGGCGGCCCGTCTGGGCGCCTGGGGCGAGACGCTGCGGGCGCTGTCGGGCCCGCGCTGGCCGCGCGTGCGCACCCTGGTCTCGCTCGCCGGGGCGGCCCTGTGCGCCTGGCTCGTGTGGACCGGCCGGGTGCCCCTGCTGAACATCGTCTTCTCCCTGGTCCCGCTCACCTGGCTGCAGGGCGGCGGTGACCGCTACGCGGCGGCGGGTGTCACCTACACCCTGTACGCGCTCGTCCTGCTGCCGGTCGTGCTGCCGTTCGCCCGCTGGGGCGGCTGGCTCGCCTCCGTCCGGGCCTTCTTCACGCCGCCGGCGGACGCGCCCGTGCGCGAGACCGCGCAACCGGAGGGGCCCTCGCCCGCCGAGTGGCCCGAACTGCGCTCCGCCGGTCACACGGAGGCGGCCGACCGCCTGGCCGACGAGGTGCGCGCGGGCCGCATGAGCGACGTGGACTGCGTCCGCATCCGCCGGGCCTGGTACGCCTCCCAGGCCAGCCCCACCCGGCGGGCGGCGTTCGCCGACGCCGTCGCCCGTACGGGCGCGGCGGCCTGCGCCCACCCGTCCGGAGCCCGGGACCTCCCCGTACGCACCGCGACCCACGACCTGCTGACCGGCCAGCTGCGGATCGGCACGTACGCGGACGACGCCCGCAACCCGTACGGAAGCCGGGGCGCGGGCGCCGCGCTCGAACCCGGACTCCTCGGCACCTCCCTGCTGGCCGTCGGCCCCTCCGGGTCCGGCAAGACGCGCCGCCTGGTCCGTCCCGTCGCCGAGGCCCTCGGTCTCCAGGCGCTCACCGGGCAGGCCGCGCTCGTCGTGGTGTGCGCCGCCGGAGCGCCCCTGGGGTCCGACGACGCCTATGACGTGGTGATCAAAGTCGGTGACCCGGCCTCCGGCCACGACCTCGACCTCTACGGCGGCGCCAAGGACGCCGACGAGGCCGCCGCCCTTCTCGCCGAGGGCCTGGCCGGCGACCTCCCGGACATGGGGCGCCGCCGCGCCGCCACCGCGCTCGCCCAGCTGCTCGGCCCCTTCCACGCGGCGTACGGACGCTTCCCCGGCGTGGCGGAACTGCGCGAACTGCTCGACGGGGTCCCGGAGCGGCTGGCCGGGCTGCGCGCGGCCCTGGAGGCCGGCGCCCACGAGGTGATGCTGCGCGAGCTGTCCGCGCGCGAACGCCAGTCGGGCACCCCCGGCGACCCCGGCCTGACGCTCGCCGACCGGATCGCCCTGCTGGACCGGCCCGCGTTCAGCTCCTTCTTCGACACCACCGGCACCACCAGCCCCTTCTCCCTGCGTGCCCTGGAGCACCCGGTCCGGGTCCGCGTCGACCTGCCGGAACGCGGCCACACCGAGGCGTCCCGACTGCTCGCCCGCCTCCTGCTGGCCCAGTTCGAGGCGGCCGCCACGGCCCGCGCCGACCGGTCGCTCTTCGCCTGCCTGGTCCTGGACGACGCGACCTGGACCCTGACCGCCGAGACCGTCCGGGGGCTGCAGGGACTGCGGTCGGCGAACGCGGGCGTCGTGCTGACCCTCCGCACGCTGGCCGACGTGCCGGAGGAGCTGCGGGCCGCGCTGCTCGGGGCGGTGGGCTGCCGGATGACCTTCTCCGGGGTGACGACCTGGGACAGCCAGTACTTCGCCGAGGCGTGGGGCACGACCTGGGTGGAGACGAGGGACGTCACCGAACGCGCCGTCTTCGCCGACCAGCCGCTGACCCGGGCGATGCACGCGCTGCGCAAGGTGGTCACCGGCAAGGAGGTCGTACGCAACGCCGTCACCGTCCGGGAGGTCGAGCGGCAGCGCTGGTCCGCCTCGGACCTGGCCCACGGTGTGCCCGCCGGGCACGCGGTGCTGTCCCTGACGGGGGTGCGGGGCGAGCTGACCCCGCCGCTCCTGGTGGATCTGCGGAGCTGAAGGAGGCCGGTACGCGCTGTCGTGCCTGTCGTACGTGCTGGCAGAATTGAGGGGCGCCGTTCATACGGGACGGCGAAATCCCCTTTGTGAAGGCCGACGGTCCCATGCCGCCCACGCTCGCCTCGCTCGTCCAGCACTCGGCGCTCAAGCTCACCGTGCGCGCGGGTGAGGGCAGTCTCGACACGCCCGTGCGCTGGGCCCACGTCAGCGAGCTCGCCGACCCCGTCCCGTACATGGAGGGCGGCGAGCTGCTGCTCATCACCGCCATGACGCTGGACGCCGAGGACGGCGAGGCGATGCGCCGCTATGTGCGGCGGCTGGTGGGCGCGGGCGTCGTCGGGCTGGGATTCGCCGTCGGCGTCAACTACGACGAGGTCCCGCAGGCGCTGGTGGACGCCGCCAGGGAAGAGGGCCTTCCGCTGCTGGAGGTCCCCAGGCGTACGCCGTTCCTGGCCATCTCCAAGGCGGTGTCCGCCGCGATCGCCGCCGATCAGTACCGGTCGGTGACGGCCGGCTTCGAGGCGCAGCGCGAGCTGACGCGGGCGGCGCTGGCCGAGGGACCGGACGCGGTGCTGGCGCGGCTCGCCGCGCACGTCGACGGCTGGGCGGCGCTCTACGACGCCTCGGGCGCGGTGCTCGCCGCGGCACCGGAGTGGGCCGCCCGGCGGGCCGCCCGGCTCACCGGGGACGTGGAGCGGCTGCGGGAGCGCCCGGCCCCGGCGAGCGCGGTCGTCGGCGGTACGGAGGACCGGGTGGAGCTCCAGTCGCTGGGCAGCGGACGGCGGGTGCGCGGCGCGCTGGCGGTCGGCACGGAGGCGCCCCTCGGCACCGCCGAGCGGTACGCGGTGCACTCGGCCATAGCCCTGCTCACCCTCACCACCGAGCGTTCCCGCTCCCTCCAGGCGGCCGAGCAGCGGCTGGGTGCCGCGGTGCTGCGGATGATGCTCTCGGGGCAGCCGGACCACGCCCGCGCGGTCGCCGGAGATCTGTACGGCGGGCTGCTCGACGCTCCTTTCCGGCTGCTGATAGCCGAGGCGGCGGGCGAGCGCGACCCGGCCGGGGAACCGCCTCTCCAGTCCCTCGCCGAGGCCCTGGAAGCGGCGGCCGCGCGGGCGGGCGAGGCCGTACTGGCGGTGCCGGAGGGCGAAGAGCGCCTGGTGGTGCTGGCGGGGGACGGGGGAGCCGTGGTGGCGGCCTGCGAAGCGTACGCGGAGAGGAAGACGGAGGAGGCCGAGCTCGTCATCGGCCTCTCGGCACCGACCGGGCCGATCGCGGCCGCGGCCGCGTACAAGCAGGCCGAGCAGGCCCTCTCGGTCGCCCGCAGGCGAGGCCGGGCGCTGGTCGAGCACGAGGAGCTGGCCGCCGGTTCGGTGCTGCCGCTGCTCGCGGACGACGCGGTCCGGGCGTTCGCCGACGGCATGCTGCGGGCGCTGTACGAGCACGACGCGACCGGCCGGGGCGACCTGGTCGCCTCGCTGCGCGCCTGGCTCTCGCGCCACGGCCAGTGGGACGCGGCGGCGGCGGACCTCGGCGTGCACCGCCACACACTGCGCTACCGCATGCGACGTGTCGAGGAGATCCTGGGCCGCTCGCTGGACGACCCGGACGCCCGGATGGAGCTCTGGCTGGCGCTGAAGGCGACAGGTGACACTCCCCGGCCTCTCTAAGCCCTGCTTCCTGCCCGATTCCGGGCAAAATCTTTGATATTCAGGGGTCCCGCTCCCTAGTCTCCTGAGCATGACAACCCCTTCCCCCGGGCCGGCGTCCGGCGCGCCCGCCTCCGCCGCCGGTCTGCCGCCGTCCACGCCCGCCCCCGCCGACGGCGTCCGGCCCGCCCGCCCCACGCCCCCCGGCCGCCGGATCGGCGGTGCCGTATGGGGCGCCCTGGTGATCGTGTACGTCGTGTGGGGCTCCACCTACCTGGGGATCAGCGTCGTCGTCGAGACCATGCCGCCCTTCCTCTCCGCCGGTGTCCGGTTCGTCATCGCCGGGGTGCTGCTCGCCGGGCTGGTCGCCTGGCGCCAGGGGCCTGCCGCGCTCAGGGTGAACCGGGCCCAGCTGGCGTCCGCCTCGGTGGTCGGTCTGCTGCTCCTGCTCGGGGGGAACGGGTTCGTCGTCCTCGCCGAGACGACGGTGCCGTCGGGGCTCACCGCGCTGCTCATCGCCGTCGTCCCCGCCTGGGTGGTGCTCCTGCGCACCGTGGCCGGCGAGAGGCCGGGCCTCGGCGCGTACTCCGGCGTCCTGCTCGGGCTCGCCGGACTCGCCGTGCTCACCCTCCCCGGGCTCAGCGGCGACGTCCGCCTGGGCGGCGTGCTCACGGTGATCGCGGCGACCGTCATGTGGTCGGCCGGCTCGTTCTCGTCGTCGCGGATCCCGATGCCCGCCAACCCCTTCGCGGCCAGCGCCTACGAGATGGTGGCCGGCGGCATCGGCTGTCTGCTCCTCGGGCTCTTCCGGGGCGAGCAGCACGGCCTGGACGTGGGTGCCGTCTCCACCCGCTCCTGGGTCGCCTTCGCCTATCTGGTCGTCTTCGGCTCGCTGATCGCCTTCACGGCGTACGCCTGGCTTCTCCAGCGGGCGCCGCTCTCCCTCGTCGCGACCTACGCCTACGTCAATCCCGTCGTCGCGGTCGTCCTCGGCGCGCTGATCCTCGACGAGGCGGTGACCTGGCCGATCGTGCTCGGCGGCGCGGTCGTCGTCGCCGGGGTCTGTCTGATCGTCAGTACGGAGAGGCGTTCCTGAGCCGGCCCGGGATCTGCCGGAACGGCGGATCCCGGTCGTGGACCACTCCATCCCGGACAAGCGACCGCCCGCCGTCCCGGCCCTACGGTGTGAACCGGGACAACCCCCACTCGGATCAACTGTGAAAGGGCCGGGAATCGCGATGACCGCCACCCACGCCTTCTGGCTCGCCGGCCGCCAGGCCACCGGCGAGACCACCTTCGACGTCACCTCCCCCTGGGACGGCCGCCTCGTCGGCAAGGTCGGTGTGCCCAGCGAGGCGCAGGTCGAAGAGGCCGTGGCCGCCGCGCACGCCGTCGTGGACGAGTTCGCGGCGACCCCCGCCCATGTCCGCGCCGCCGCCCTGGACCACGTGTCGAAGCGGCTCGTCGAGCGCACCGAGGAGATCGCCCAGCTGATCTCCGCCGAGAACGGCAAGCCCATCAAGTGGGCCCGCGGCGAGGTCGGCCGCGCCGTGTCGGTGTTCCGGTTCGCCGCTGAGGAGGCCCGGCGCTTCAACGGCGGCGAGGCCCAGCGCCTCGACACCGACGCCGGCGGCACCGGCCGTCTCGCCCTCACCCGCCGGATCCCCAAGGGCGTCGTCCTCGGCATCGCGCCGTTCAACTTCCCGCTGAACCTCAGCGCCCACAAGGTGGCACCGGCCATCGCCGTCGGCGCCCCGATCATCCTCAAGCCCGCCCCGGCCACCCCCATCTCCTCCCTGATCCTGGGCGAGCTGCTGGCCGAGACCGAGCTGCCGGCCGGCTCCTGGTCCGTCCTGCCGGTCCCCAACGACCGCATGCCCGCCCTCGTCCAGGACGAGCGCCTCCCGGTGATCTCCTTCACCGGCTCCGGCCCGGTCGGCTACGCGATCATGGACTCGGTGCCGCGCAAGCACTGCACCCTCGAACTCGGCGGCAACGGCGCGGCCGTCGTGCTCGCCGACTGGGCGACCGAGGCGGACCTGGACTGGGCGGCGACCCGCATCGCCACCTTCTCCAACTACCAGGGCGGCCAGTCCTGCATCTCGGTGCAGCGGGTGATCGCCGACGCGTCCGTGTACGACCGGCTGCTGCCGAAGATCGTCGCCGCCGTCGAGGCCCAGGTCACCGGTGACCCCTCCGACTCCGCCACCGACGTGGGCCCGCTGGTCAGCGAGGACGCCGCCAAGCGGGTCGAGTCCTGGGTCGACGAGGCCGTCAGGGCCGGCGCGAGCCTGCTCGCCGGCGGCAAGCGCGAGGGCGCCGCCTACGCGCCCACCGTGCTCGCCGACGTGCCCGCCGATGTCACCCTCGCCTCCGAGGAGGTCTTCGGCCCGGTCCTCACCGTGCAGAAGGCGGAGGGCGAGGCCGAGGCGTTCGCCGCGGTCAACAGCTCCAAGTACGGCCTCCAGGCCGGCGTCTTCACCCACGACCTCCAGACCGCCTTCCGCGCCCACCGCGCCCTGGAGGTCGGCGGCGTGATCATCGGTGACGTCCCGTCCTACCGTGCCGACCAGATGCCGTACGGCGGCGCCAAGCAGTCCGGTGTCGGACGCGAGGGCGTGCGGTACGCGATGGACGACTACACGTACGAGCGCGTGCTGGTCCTGACGGGCCTCGCCCTCTGACCCGACGTCACCCGTACGGCCGAGCCGGCGGCCGGAGCCCACTGTGCGGGGGCTCCGGCCGCCTTTTCGTACCCGTCGGAATCGGGTAATACGGTCACGTAGACCGACCGGTAGGACCACCGGCCGGCCGCCCCCGATCCCGCGGCGAGGTGAGCCCCACATGTCCGGCCCCCACCACAAGCCAAGAGTCTCCGAGCGCGAAGCCCGCCAGGTCGCCGAGGCCGCCCGAGAACAGAACTGGCGCAAACCCAGTTTCGCCAAGGAGCTGTTCCTCGGCCGCTTCCGCCTCGACCTCATCCACCCCCACCCGCTGCCCGCCGCCGAGGACGTCCAGCGCGGCGAGGAGTTCCTCGCCAAGCTGCGGGACTTCTGCGAAACGAAGATCGACGGGGCGCGCATCGACCGCGAGGCCCTGATCCCCGACGCGGTGATCGACGGGGTCAAGGAACTCGGCGCCCTCGGCATGAAGATCGACACCAAGTACGGGGGCCTCGGCCTCACCCAGGTGTACTACAACAAGGCCCTGGCCCTGGTGGGCTCCGCGAGCCCGGCCCTCGGCGCGCTGCTCTCCGCCCATCAGTCGATCGGCGTACCCCAGCCGCTGAAGATCTTCGGCACCCAGGAGCAGAAGGACACCTTCCTGCCGCGCCTGGCCCGCACCGACATCTCCGCCTTCCTGCTCACCGAGCCGGACGTCGGATCGGACCCGGCCCGCCTGGCCACCACCGCCGTCCCCGACGGCGACGACTACGTCCTGGACGGCGTGAAGCTGTGGACCACCAACGGAGTGGTCGCCGACCTCCTCGTCGTCATGGCGCGCGTCCCCCGGTCCGAGGGGCACAAGGGAGGCATCACCGCCTTCGTCGTCGAAGCGGGCTCGCCCGGCATCACCGTCGAGAACCGCAACTCCTTCATGGGCCTGCGCGGCCTGGAGAACGGCGTCACCCGCTTCCACCAGGTCCGCGTCCCCGCCGCCCACCGCATCGGCCCCGAGGGCTCGGGCCTCAAGATCGCCCTGACCACCCTCAACACCGGCCGGCTCTCCCTGCCCGCCATGTGCGCGGGCGCCGGCAAGTGGTGCCTCAAGATCGCCCGCGAGTGGACCGCCGTACGCGAGCAGTGGGGCAAGCCGGTGGCCCTGCACGAGGCCGTCGGAGCCAAGATCTCCTTCATCGCCGCCACCACCTTCGCCCTCGAAGCCGTCCTCGACCTGTCCAGCCAGATGGCCGACGAGGACCGCAACGACATCCGCATCGAGGCAGCCCTCGCCAAGCTGTACGGCTCCGAGATGGCCTGGCTCATGGCCGACGAGCTCGTCCAGATCCGCGGCGGCCGCGGCTACGAGACCGCCGACTCGCTCGCCGCCCGCGGCGAACGGGCCGTCCCCGCCGAACAGCTCCTGCGCGACATGCGGATCAACCGCATCTTCGAGGGCTCCACCGAGATCATGCACCTGCTGATCGCCCGGGAAGCCGTCGACGCCCACCTCTCGGTGGCCGGCGACATCATCGACCCGGACAAGTCCCTCGGCGACAAGGCCAGGGCGGGCGCCCAGGCAGGCGCCTTCTACGCCCGCTGGCTGCCGAAACTGGTCGCCGGCCCCGGTCAGCTGCCGCGCTCGTACGGCGAGTTCCACCCGGCGGGCCACGCCGATCTCTCCCCGCACCTGCGCTACGTCGAGCGCTCCGCACGCAGGCTCGCCCGCGCGACCTTCATGGGCATGGCCCGCTGGCAGGGCCGCATGGAGACCAAGCAGGGCTTCCTCGGACGGATCGTCGACATCGGCGCCGAACTCTTCGCGATGAGCGCCGCCTGCGTACGGGCCGAGATGCTGCGCACCTCCGGGGACCACGGCCATGAGGCCTACCAGCTCGCGGACGCCTTCTGCCGCCAGTCCCGGCTGCGCGCCGAAGAACTCTTCGGCAGGCTCTGGAGCAACACCGACGACCTCGACCGCACGGTCGTCAGGAACGTCCTGGCCGGCCGCTACACCTGGCTGGAGGAGGGCGTCCTCGACGCCAGCGGCGACGGTCCCTGGATCGCCGACGCCACACCGGGGCCGTCCACCCGCGAGAACGTGCACCGCCCCATCCGGTGACCATGTCGTGAGACGCCCGGCGCCCGTCCCGCCCCGCGCGGCAGGATGGGCGCCCGTGACCGTCATCGACATCCCCGGCTCCAAGTCCGTCACCGCCCGCGCGCTCTTCCTGGCCGCCGCGGCGAACGGCACGACCACCCTCGCCCGCCCGCTCGTCTCCGACGACACCGAGGGCTTCTCCGAGGGCCTGATCCGCCTCGGGTACACGGTCGAGCGCGCCCCCGGAGCCTGGCGCGTCACCGGCCGCCCGGCCGGGCCCGCCGCGAGCGTCGCCGACGTCCACTGCCGGGACGGCGCCACCACCGCCCGCTTCCTGCCGGCCCTCGCCGCCGCCGGGCACGGCGACTTCCGGTTCGACGCGTCCCCGCAGATGCGCCGCCGCCCGCTCGGCCCGCTCACCGAGGCCCTGCGCACCCTCGGCGTCGACCTGCGCCACGAGGAGGCCGAGGGCCACCACCCGCTGCGGATCGCCGCGGCGGGCATCAGGGGCGGCGACCTCACCCTGGACGCCGGCCAGTCGTCGCAGTACCTCACCGCGCTGCTCATGCTGGGCCCCCTCACCGCCGAGGGCCTGCGGATCACCGTCACGGACCTGGTCTCGGAGCCGTACATCGGGATCACCCTCGCCATGATGCGGGCCTTCGGCGCCGAGCCGGCCCGCGAGGGCGCGGTCTTCACCGTCCCGCCCGGCGGATACCGCGCCACCGCCTACCCGGTCGAGCCCGACGCCTCCACCGCGAGCTACTTCTTCGCCGCCGCCGCGCTCACCGGCCGCGAGGTCACCGTGCCCGGCCTCGGAGCCGGCGCCCTCCAGGGCGATCTGCGCTTCGTCGACGTCCTGCGCCGCATGGGGGCCGACGTCGACATCGCGGCGGACCGCACCACCGTCCGGGGACGCGGACGGCTGCGCGGACTCACCGTCACCATGCGGGACATCTCGGACACCATGCCGACGCTCGCCGCCATCGCCCCCTTCGCGGACGGACCCGTCCGCATCGAGGACGTCGCCAACACCCGCGTCAAGGAGTGCGACCGGCTGGAGGCGTGCGCCGGGAACCTGCGCCGGCTCGGCATCACCGTCGCCACCGGACCCGACTGGATCGAGATCCTGCCCGGCACCCCGCGTCCGGCCACGATCGCCACCCACGGAGACCACCGGATCGTCATGTCCTTCGCGGTCACCGGCCTGCGCACCCCCGGCATCGACTTCGACGACCCGGGCTGCGTCCGCAAGACCTTCCCGGCCTTCCACCACGTGTTCGAGGAGTTCCGCCGCAGCGCCGGCTGAGCCGCCGCCCGACCCGGGCCCGGTCCCACGAGGCCCCGGGCGGCCGGGGGGACGGCGAGCCACCGTCCGGCGGAGGCCGTGTCGGGGCGCTTCGCGGATGCGGCGAGAATGGGGGGCATGAGCGACAGTCCAGCCCCTCTCGCAGACCCGCACATCGCCTTCGATCCGGCCGAAGGCCGCCGGGACATCGTCGTCCTCGGCTCCACCGGGTCCATCGGCACCCAGGCCATCGACCTGGTCCTGCGCAACCCCGACCGGTTCCGCGTCACCGCGCTGTCCGCCGCCGGCGGCCGGGTGGAGCTCCTCGCGGAGCAGGCCCACCGGCTCCGGGCGGGGACGGTCGCGGTCGCCCGGGAGGACGCGGTGCCCGCGCTGCGGGAGGAACTGGCCCGGCGGTACGGCACCGAGCCCCAGCCGGAGATCCTGGCCGGACCCGACGCGGCCACCCGGCTCGCCGCCTCCGAATGCCACACCGTGCTCAACGGCATCACCGGATCCATCGGCCTCGCGCCCACCCTCGCCGCCCTGGAGGCAGGGCGCACCCTGGCCCTCGCCAACAAGGAGTCGCTGATCGTCGGCGGCCCCCTGGTGAAGGAGCTGGCCAAGCCCGGCCAGATCATCCCGGTGGACTCCGAGCACGCCGCGCTGTTCCAGGCGCTGGCCGCCGGCACCCGCGCCGACGTGCGCAAGCTCGTGGTCACCGCGTCCGGAGGCCCCTTCCGGGGCCGCACCCGTGCGGAACTGGCCGACGTCACCCGCGAGGACGCCCTGGCGCACCCCACCTGGGCCATGGGCCCGGTGATCACGGTCAACAGCGCCACCCTCGTCAACAAGGGCCTGGAGGTGATCGAGGCCCACCTCCTCTACGACATCCCGTTCGACCGCATCGAGGTCGTCGTCCACCCCCAGTCGTACGTCCACTCCATGGTGGAGTTCACCGACGGCTCGACACTGGCCCAGGCCACCCCGCCCGACATGCGCGGTCCGATCGCCATCGGCATCGGCTGGCCCGAGCGGGTCCCGGACGCGGCCCCGGCCTTCGACTGGACCACCGCCTCCACCTGGGAGTTCTTCCCGCTGGACACCGAGGCCTTCCCCGCGGTGGCGCTCGCCCGGCACGTCGGCGAGCTGGGCGGCACGGCCCCGGCGGTGTTCAACGCGGCGAACGAGGAGTGTGTTGAGGCGTTTCTCGCCGGCCGGCTGCCCTTCAACGGCATCATGGACACGGTCACCGCGGTCGTCGCGGAGCACGGCGTGCCGGACCCGGGAACTTCGCTGACGGTCGCGGACGTCCTGGAGGCGGAGACCTGGGCACGCGCCCGGGCCCGTGAACTTGCAGCGAAGGCAACCGCGGAGGCGCGCGCATGACGATTCTGTTGGCGATCATCGGGATCGCGATCTTCGCCGTCGGGCTGCTGATCTCGATCGCCTGGCACGAGCTCGGCCACCTCTCCACCGCCAAGCTCTTCGGCATCCGGGTCCCGCAGTACATGGTCGGTTTCGGCCCGACCATCTGGTCGCGGCACAAGGGCGAGACCGAGTACGGGATCAAGGCCATCCCGGCCGGCGGCTACATCCGCATGATCGGGATGTTCCCGCCGGGGCAGGACGGCCGGATCGAGGCCCGCTCGACCTCCCCGTTCCGCGGCATGATCGAGGACGCCCGTTCGGCCGCCTACGAGGAGCTCCGGCCGGGCGACGAGACGCGGCTCTTCTACACGCGCGAGCCGTGGAAGCGCGTCATCGTCATGTTCGCCGGCCCCTTCATGAACCTGATCCTCGCCGTCGCCATCTTCCTCGGCGTCTCGATGACCTTCGGCCAGGCGATGCAGACGACCGAGGTCGCCGGGGTCCCCAAGTGCGTCATCGCGCAGAGCGAGAAGCGCGAGACCTGCGCGAAGACCGACCCCGTCTCGCCCGCCTACGCGGCCGGGATGAGGACGGGCGACCGGATCGTCGCGTTCAACGGCGAGCGGGTCGACGACTGGGGCACCCTCTCCGACCGCATCCGCGAGACGACCGGGCCCGCCACCGTCACCGTGGAACGCGGCGGCGAGGAACTGGTCCTCCACGCGACCCTCGCCAAGAACCTGGTCGGCAAGAAGGACGAGAACGGGCGCAGCGTGCCCGGCTACGTCACCGCCGGCTACCTGGGCTTCGCCTCGAAGACGGAGATCGCGCCGCTGACGTTCGGCCAGTCCGTGGAGGCCATGGGCGACACGTTCGAGAACGGCGTCCACGCGGTCGTCGCGCTGCCCTCCAAGGTCCCCGACCTGTGGAACGCGGCCTTCGGGGACGGCGAGCGCAAGGCCGACTCCCCGGTGGGCGTGGTGGGCGCCGCGCGCATCAGCGGCGAGGTCATGAACCTGGACGTCCCGAGCGAGAACATCGTCGCGACGCTCCTGATGGTCCTCGCCACGTTCAACCTCTCGCTGTTCCTCTTCAACATGCTGCCGCTGCTCCCGCTGGACGGCGGCCACATCGCGGGCGCCCTGTGGGAGTCGCTGCGCCGGAAGGTGGCCAAGGTCTTCCGGCGGCCCGACCCGGGCCCCTTCGACGTCGCCAAGCTGATGCCGGTCGCCTATGTGGTGGCGGGAGTCTTCATCTGTTTCACGCTGCTCGTGCTGGTGGCCGACATCGTCAACCCGGTGAAGATCACCTAGCGGCGCCACGCCGCACGAGGAAGAACACCGTACGGCGTGGATGACGTACGGCGAACCCCGTATGACGGGCGTCGTACGACGTCCGAACGCTCCCCGAGCACGAACGCGGCCGGGCGCACCGAGCGCCCGGCCGTTCCCCGTGCGCCGGCCGTGCACCGGGCGTGCGCCGGCCGGCCCGGCGGGGGCGCGGCCGGGCGCGACCCGGGCGCGACCCGGCCCCGCGCCGACCGGCGCGATGTGCTCGGCGCGGCGGCGGAGCTGTAACCTCGGAGCCTGGAGCCCGCCGATCTCGGGACCTCGATCCACACCTTGGGGTTGCACAGCAGATGACCGCGATTTCTCTCGGTATCCCGTCCGTTCCGACCAAGCTCGCCGACCGCAGGGTGAGCCGCAGGATCCAGGTCGGTTCGGTGGCCGTCGGTGGCGACGCACCCGTGTCGGTGCAGTCGATGACGACGACCAGGACCTCGGACATCGGTGCCACGTTGCAGCAGATCGCGGAGCTGACCGCGTCGGGCTGCCAGATCGTGCGGGTGGCGTGCCCCACGCAGGACGACGCGGACGCGCTCGCCACGATCGCCCGCAAGTCCCAGATCCCGGTGATCGCCGACATCCACTTCCAGCCGAAGTACGTGTTCGCCGCCATCGACGCCGGCTGCGCGGCGGTCCGGGTCAACCCGGGCAACATCAAGCAGTTCGACGACAAGGTGCGCGAGATCGCCAAGGCCGCCGGGGACGCGGGCGTGCCGATCCGGATCGGTGTCAACGCGGGTTCGCTCGACCGCCGCCTGCTGGAGAAGTACGGCAAGGCGACGCCCGAGGCGCTCGTCGAGTCCGCGCTGTGGGAGGCGTCGCTCTTCGAGGAGCACGGCTTCGGCGACATCAAGATCTCCGTCAAGCACAACGACCCCGTGGTCATGGTCAACGCCTACCGCCAGCTGGCGGCGCAGAGCGACTACCCGCTGCACCTGGGCGTGACGGAGGCCGGACCGGCCTTCCAGGGGACGATCAAGTCCGCCGTGGCGTTCGGCGCGCTGCTGGCTGAGGGCATCGGCGACACGATCCGGGTCTCGCTGTCGGCCCCGCCGGCGGAGGAGGTCAAGGTCGGCATCCAGATCCTCGAAGCGCTCAATCTGCGCCAGCGCCGTCTGGAGATCGTCTCGTGCCCCTCGTGCGGGCGTGCCCAGGTCGACGTGTACAAGCTCGCCGACCAGGTCAGCGCCGGTCTGGAGGGCATGGAGGTGCCGCTGCGGGTCGCCGTGATGGGCTGTGTCGTCAACGGCCCCGGCGAGGCGCGCGAGGCCGACCTGGGTGTGGCGTCCGGCAACGGCAAGGGCCAGATCTTCGTGAAGGGCGAGGTCATCAAGACGGTGCCCGAGTCCAAGATCGTCGAAACCCTGATCGAGGAGGCGATGAAGATCGCCGAGCAGATGGAGAAGGACGGCGTCGCCTCCGGCGCCCCCGTGGTCACCGCCGCCGGCGAGTGAGCCCGGCCGGCCGGCACCGCGCCGCCGGCCCGGCCGTCCCCCGTGTTTCCCCAGGCCCCGCCACGCGTTCCGTGGCGGGGCCTCGTGGCCGGCCGTCCCCGGTGGGGGCCTGGCGCTGTCCCGACACATACGCGGCGACGCCAGGTACAGTGCCATCACCTGTTGGACCGCATGGTGAGGCACCCTCGTGTTGACGCAGACCACCACCCGGGTCCTCGAACCCAGCGATCTCGGCGCCGCGCTCGCCATCCTGGAGAGCGAGCCCGTCGCCAACGCCTTCGTGGCCGCCCGCGTCCAGGTCGCGGGGCTCGACCCCTGGCGCCTGGGCGGCGAGATGTGGGGCTGGTACGCGGACGGGCGGCTGCGCTCGCTCTGCTACTCCGGAGCCAACCTGGTGCCCATCTGCGCGACGCCCGAGGCCGTACGCGCCTTCGCCGACCGCGCCCGGCGGGCCGGCCGCCGCTGCTCCTCCATCGTCGGCCCGGCGGAACCCACCGCCCAGCTCTGGCGGCTCCTCGAACCGAGCTGGGGACCCGCCAGGGACGTCCGCGCCCACCAGCCGCTGATGGTCACCGATCAGCCCTCCACGACGGTCGACCCCGACCCGCTGGTGCGACGCGTCCGCAAGGACGAGGTGGAGGCGATCATGCCGGCGTGCGTGGCGATGTTCACCGAGGAGGTCGGCGTCTCCCCGATGGCCGGCGACGGGGGACTGCTCTACCAGGCACGCGTCGCCGAACTGGTCGGCACCGGCCGTTCCTTCGCCCGTATCGAGGACGGCAAGGTCGTCTTCAAGGCGGAGATCGGGGCGGCCACCCCGCGCGCCTGCCAGATCCAGGGCGTCTGGGTCGCCCCCGAGTACCGGGGCCGCGGACTGTCCGAGACCGGCATGGCCGCGGTGCTCGACTACGCGCTCGCCGACGTCGCGCCCGTCGTCAGCCTGTACGTCAACGACTACAACGCCCCCGCCAGGGCCTCCTACCGCCGGGTCGGCTTCCGTGAGGTGGGCGCCTTCATGAGCGTGCTGTTCTGAAAGTAAGGTTCGGCCCATGGATGACGTCGTGGTCGGACCGGTCAACCTCGCCGCGCGCGTGGACGAAGCCCTCGCCGTACAGGCCCTCGCCTTCGGACTCGGCGAGGACGAGGTCGCGGTGCGCCGCCACATCGTGCTGCGCCACCTCCTCAACCCCGGAGCGCACGCCCTCGGCGCCAGAACGGCGTCCGGACGGCTGGTCGGCTTCGTGTACGGGATGCCCAACGACCGGGCCCACTGGTGGTCCACCGTCGTCGAACCGTACCTGCGGGGCACCGGCACCCAGGACTGGCTCGACGACTCCTTCGTCATCACCGAGCTCCACGTCCACCCCGACTACCAGGGGCGTGGTCTCGGCCGCGAGCTGATCACCGGCATCACCGACGGCGCCGAGCAGCCCCGGTCGATCCTCTCCGCGATCGACGTCGAGAACCCGGCCCGCCTGCTCTACCGGGCGCTGGGCTACACCGACCTGGCGAGGCGGGTGCACTTCCCGAGCGCCGCCAAGCCGTACGCCGTGATGGGGGCCCCGCTCCCGCTGCTCCGCCGGGAGGGCTCCGGGGAGCGGAACTGATTTCCGCCAGCCGGTGCCCCACGGCTAACCTCACAGGGGGTGTCCGGTGGATCGGGCCGGGCCCGCGCCGCCCTGCGGCTTCCGTCCGCGGCGTTGTCGTCGGTCGCCGGCGCACCGCGTCGTCGCCCTCCTGCGCCCCGGCCCCGGAGCCGCACGACGCCGCCCGCCGATCCGGCCCGGTCCACCGCACACCCCTCACCATCACACTTTTGACCGCAGGAGAGTTCCCCATGGCCCAGGTCCAGCGCATGTCCCGGTTGATGGTCAAGACACTGCGCGACGACCCGGCGGACGCCGAGACGCTCAGCCACAAGCTGCTCGTCCGCGCCGGTTACGTGCGCCGCAACGCCGCGGGCATCTGGTCCTGGCTGCCGCTGGGCAAGCGGGTCCTGGAGAACGTCACCCGGGTGGTCCGCGAGGAGATGGACGCCATCGGCGCCCAGGAGGTCCTGCTGCCGGCCCTGCTGCCCAAGGAGCCCTACGAGGCGACGGGCCGCTGGAACGAGTACGGCGCCGAGCTCTTCCGCCTCCAGGACCGCAAGGGGGGCGATTACCTGCTGGGCCCGACCCACGAGGAGATCTTCACCCAGCTGGTCAAGGACCAGTGCACGTCCTACAAGGACCTGCCCGTCATCCTCTACCAGATCCAGACGAAGTACCGCGACGAGGCGCGTCCCCGTTCGGGCATCCTGCGCGGCCGTGAGTTCCAGATGAAGGACTCGTACTCCTTCGACACCACGGACGAGGGGCTGGCGGAGTCGTACGCGCTGCACCGCGAGGCCTACGTCAGGATCTTCCGGCGGCTCGGCCTGGAGCACAAGATCGTCTCCGCCGTCTCGGGTGCCATGGGCGGCTCGGCGTCGGAGGAGTTCCTGGCGCCGGCGGCGGCGGGCGAGGACACCTTCGTCCACTGCTCCTCCTGCGACTACGCGGCCAACACCGAGGCCGTCACCTTCGCGCTCGCCCCGGTCGAGGGCGCGGCCCACGGCCCGGTCGAGGAGCTCGACACCCCCGACACGCCGACCATCGAGACGCTCGCCGGGCACCTGGGCGTACCGGCCTCCGCCACCCTGAAGAACCTGCTGGTCAAGGTGGACGGCGAGATCGTCGCCGTGGGCGTCCCGGGCGACCGCGAGGTGGACCTGGGCAAGCTGGGCGACCACCTGGCCCCGGCCGTCGTCGAGCTGGTCACCGCCGACGACTTCACCGGCCGCCCGGACCTGGTCCGCGGCTACGTCGGCCCGCAGGGCCTGGAGAAGGTCCGCTACATCGCCGACCCGCGCGTCGCGCCCGGCACCGCCTGGATCACCGGCGCCAACAAGCCCGGCACCCACGCGCGGAACGTCGTCGCGGGCCGTGACTTCGAGGTCGACGACTACCTGGACGTCGTCGTGGTCCAGGAGGGCGACCCGTGCCCCGCGTGCGGCACCGGCCTCAAGCTGGACCGCGCCATCGAGATCGGCCACATCTTCCAGCTCGGCCGCAAGTACGCCGACGCCTTCCAGCTCGACGTGCTGGGCCAGAACGGCAAGCCGGTCCGGGTCACCATGGGCTCGTACGGCATCGGCGTCTCCCGCGCGGTCGCGGCCCTCGCCGAGCAGACCGCCGACGAGCAGGGCCTGTGCTGGCCCCGCGAGATCGCCCCGGCCGACGTCCACGTGGTGGCCGCGGGCAAGGCGCTCCAGACCGAGCTGGCGCTCGACGTGGCGGCCAAGCTCGGCGAGGCCGGGCTGCGCGTCCTGGTCGACGACCGCGCGGGCGTCTCCCCTGGCGTCAAGTTCACGGACGCGGAGCTCATCGGCGTACCGAAGATCCTCGTCGCGGGCCGCCGCTCGGCCGAGGGAGTCCTGGAGCTGAAGGACCGCCGCACCGGCGAGCGCGAGGAGCTCACGGTCGACGAGGCGATCGCCCGCCTCGGGGCCTGACACGCCCCTAGATGCACCCCGCCGTACCGGCGTCGTCGTCCCGTACCGGGACGGGCGGCGCCGGTTCGTGCGTCGGTGCCGCCCGGTGGGCCGGGCCCGCCGCGGGCGTGCGTGGGTCCTGGGCCCCGGCCTCGACGGCCGGTGCGGTCCCGTCGTGCCGAGCGGCCCCGTCCGGTGGCGCGGGCGGTCCGGCCCGAGCGGTCCGCCCGGGTTCGGCGGGCTGCGGGGGCTGGGCGGCGCGTTCCAGGAAACGCAACAGCTCGACGGGGAACGGCAGCACCAGCGTCGAGTTCTTCTCGGCGGCCACCGCCACCACGGTCTGGAGCAGCCGCAGCTGGAGCGCGGCCGGCGTGTCCGACATGACCTCGGCGGCCTCGGACAGCTTCTTCGACGCCTGGAGCTCCGCGTCCGCGTTGATGACCCGGGCCCGCCGCTCCCGGTCGGCCTCGGCCTGGCGGGCCATCGAGCGCTTCATCGTCTCCGGCAGCGAGACGTCCTTGATCTCCACCCGGTCGATGGTCACGCCCCACTCGACCGCCGGGTTGTCGATCATCAGCTCAAGGCCCTGGTTGAGCTTCTCCCGGTTGGAGAGCAGGTCGTCGAGATCGCTCTTGCCGATGATCGAGCGCAGTGAGGTCTGGGCGATCTGGGAGACCGCGAACCGGTAGTCCTCCACGCGGATGATCGCGGCGGCGGCGTCGACGACCTTGAAGTAGATCACCGCGTCGACCCGGACCGTGACGTTGTCATGGGTGATGCCGTCCTGGGCGGGCACGGGCATCGTCACGATCTGCATGTTCACCTTGTGCAGCCGGTCGGCGAAGGGCAGCACCATCGTGAAGCCGGGCCCTCGGACCCCGCTGCGCAGCCGGCCGAAGCGCAGCACCACGCCCTTCTCGTACTGCTTGACGACCTTGGCGGCGGCCGCGACGTAGACCGCGGCGGCCGCACCGGTCACCACGAACGCCGTCAGCAGTTCCTGGACCATGACAACCCCCTGCCGTCCGAGCCGGGTGATTGATGCGACAAGCCCAATTCTGCACCCGAGCGGGTGCGAGGGGAGCCGGCGGAGCGGAGCGGCCGCGGACCTGGCCAGGGGGTGTCTCGCCGATCAGGCCTGACCGGCGAGACATCCACCCCCTACGAGAGCCAGCCCGCGAACTCCATCAGCACCTCGCCGTCCTGCCGGCGCCCCGCCGCCAGCGCCCGGGTGCCCGACTCGACGGCACGGAAGAGCGTCCAGCCCCGCAGCCGCTCACGGTCCATGTCCAGCGAGTCGGCCAGCCTGTTCACCCGGCGACGGGCCGCCGAAGCGCCCGAGGCGGCCGCGACCAGGTCCTCCACGCGGTCGCGGACCAGCCGTGCCAGGTCGAAGGCGCGCTCCCCGACCAGGGGGTCGGGGCCCACCGCCAGCCACGGCGCCCGGTCACCCGCCAGGACCTTCCCCTGCCGGAAGGCGCCGTGCAGCAGCACTCGCTCGGGGACGTCCGCGACGAGCTCCTCGCGGGCGGCCAGCGCGGCGCGCACCAGCTCCGCCGACTCGGGGTCCGCCGCGCCCCGCATCGCCTCCGCCTGCCGGGCCGTGCGTTCCTCGACCGACTCGAAGCCGTGGTCCGGGGGCGGCTCCACCCACAGGCGGCGCACCGTGCCCGCGGCCTCCAGCAGCGCCTTGGCCTCCGGGAGGGAGCGCAGCGACATCTCCGGGTGCAGCCGCTCCAGCAGCAGACCGGGCCCGGCGGCGTCCAGCGTGCGCACCGCTCCCCAGCCGTTCCAGTGGGCGAGCGCCGCCCGTTCCCGCTCCGGGGCGGCGAAGGGCGGCGCGATCTTCAGCGCGGCGGGTTCGCCGCCCGGCTGCCGCACGAGGACGACCAGACTGCTGCGCCCGCCCGGGACCACCGGGCGCTCGGCCTCCAGCTCCCGCAGCTCCACGGCCTCCCGCGCGATCTCCGGCAGTCCGGCCAGCCAGTCACCGGCGGCCGCGTCCCCGTACGTCTCGCCGAGCGCCCGCACCAGACGCTGCGGCGGTTCGAAACCCATGCGTGCGTTGTTCCCTTTCGTCAGCCGGGCTCACATCCGCCGGCCGAGCCCACGGCCGTGGGCTCACCGTCGCTCGGCGAGCCCAGGAAAGGCTACGCCGCTGCCACGCCACCGCACGGCCCGCACCGCGGCCTCCCGCAGCGCGCCCGCGGCCTCCCGGCGCAACGTCCCCTCGGCGGCCCGCACCAGATCGGAGTAGACGCCCGCGATCCGGTCCTCCAGTTCGGCGGCCAGCCGCGCGGCGGCGGCCGCGTCCGGCACCGGGAACGGCAGCGCGTAGGCGGCCGCCGACGCCGGTGGCCGGCCGCCCAGATCCCGCACCGTGCGCTCCAGCGCGTCCCGCCGGGCCCGGTGCGCGGCGTGGGCGGCGGCCGCCTCGGCCCGCCGTGCCTCGCCGACCCGGCCGCCGACGACCCCGTACCCGTACACCGCGGCGTGCTCGGCGGCGAGTGCCGCCCGAGCGGCGTCCAGGGCGCTCACGCCGGGGCTCCCGCCGTGAGCAGATAGGCGTGCGCGGCGCCCGCCGCGGCCACCGAGGCGAGCAGCCGGGCGTACTCCGGCGGGGCGGTCATGAGCGCGGCGGTGTGGGCGTCGGTCGTGCGCCGGACGGCCAGGGCGAGGTCCTTGAGGGCGGCGGCCGGATCGGCCGGGACCGCGCCGCCGGGCCGGGCGGCCGGGGAGGCCGCGGGACTCCCGGTGGCCGGCGCCGCCGCCGGGGGAGCGGTGGCCGCCGGGGACGCGGGCGCGGCGGCCCCGCCCAGCGCCGTCGTGTGCGCCGCCACCGCCGCGCGCAGCGGGGCGACCCGCCCGGCCAGCGCGGGATGGGCGGCGAGGACCGCGTCGTACCGCCGCAGAAGCTCCGTGCTGGTCGCCGCCGACCTGCGGCGCAGCGCCGCCTCGGCCAGTGCCGCGCGCTCGGCGGCCGACGGGCCCTCGGGCTTGCGGGGACCTTCCGGCGAGGAGCAACCGGTGAACACGCCCGCGGCAGCCGTCGCGCCGGTCGCCATGAGCGCCCGCCTGCGTGTCAACCCCGTGCGCTCCACGCGTCACTCCTCCGGCCCGGTTGTGAAGATCACCGCAGGCGAGCGTACCTGCGGCTCGGTCCGGGGTGGACGGCAACACCCCCTGGGACCGGATACCCTTTGGTCTGACACGCGACGATCCCCATAACAGCACACGCGGCCGAGGAGTCACCCGGATGAGCACGACCCAGAGCGAGAGGCTGCGCGGGCTGCTTGAACCGCTCGTCAGCGCCAAGGATCTGGACCTCGAGGAGATCGAGGTGTCCCGGGCCGGCCGCCGTCGGATGCTGAGGATCATCGTCGACTCGGACGAGGGCGTGGAGCTCGACGCCTGTGCGGAGCTCAGCCGCGCCATCTCCGACAAGCTCGACGAGACGGACGCGATGGGGGACGAGGAGTACGTCCTCGAAGTGAGCTCCCCCGGCGCCGACCGCCCCCTGACCGAGCACCGCCACTACGTACGCGCCACCGGCCGTCTCGTGAAGCTGCTGTCGAACGAGGGCGGTGAGCTGGTGGCCCGCATCATCGGCGTGGACGACGAGGGCCTCGACCTCGAAGTGCCGGGCGTGAAGGGGCGCAAGCCCACCGCCCGCCGGGTGGAGTTCGGCGAGATCGCGAAGGCGCGCGTGGAGATCGAGTTCAACCGCAAGGACAAGAAGGAAGAGGAGGCGTAGCCGTGGACATCGACGTGAAGCTCCTGAAGGGCTTGGCACAAGAGAAGGAGATCCCCTTCGACCTGCTGGTCGAGGCGATCGAGTCGGCCCTCCTCATCGCTTACCACCGCACGGAGGGCGCCCGCCGCCACGCCCGTGTCGTCCTGGACCGGCAGACCGGTCACGTGACGGTGTGGGCGAAGGAGGAGGCCGCCGATCTGGAGGAGGGCCAGGAGCCCAAGGAGTTCGACGACACCCCGTCGGACTTCGGCCGGATCGCCGCCACCACCGCCCGCCAGGTCATCCAGCAGCGCCTGCGCGACGCGGAGAACGACGTCACCTTCGGCGAGTACGCCCGCCGCGAGGGCGACATCGTCGCCGGCATGGTGCAGCAGGGCAAGGACCCGAAGAACATCCTGGTCAGGCTGGACGACAAGCTGGAAGCCATCCTGCCGGTGCAGGAGCAGGTGCCCGGCGAGGAGTACACGCACGGCCTGCGCCTGCGGACCTACGTGGTCCGGGTCGCCAAGGGCGTGCGCGGTCCCTCGGTCACCCTTTCGCGTACGCATCCCAATCTGGTGAAGAAGCTGTTCGCGCTGGAGGTCCCGGAGATCGCCGACGGTTCCGTCGAGATCGCGGCGATCGCCCGTGAGGCCGGTCACCGCACCAAGATCGCCGTCCGGTCGACCCGCTCGGGCCTCAACCCCAAGGGCGCCTGCATCGGCCCGATGGGCAGCCGGGTCCGCAACGTCATGGCGGAGCTGCTGGGCGAGAAGATCGACATCGTCGACTGGTCGGACGACCCGGCGGAGATGGTGGCCAACGCCCTCTCGCCCGCCCGGGTCTCGAAGGTCGAGGTCGTCGACCTGGCGACCCGTTCCGCCCGGGTGACCGTGCCCGACTACCAGCTCTCGCTGGCGATCGGCAAGGAAGGGCAGAACGCCCGGCTGGCCGCCCGGCTCACCGGTTGGCGCATCGACATCCGCCCCGACACCGAGCAGAGCGGTGACGAGGGTGCCCACGAGGGCTCCGGCCGGCGGTCCGCCCGGGACTGAGCACCCGGCGCGGGAATACTCCCCGGTGTGGTCACGTTGTGCTACAGCGGGATCACGATCTTTTCAGCCAGCAAGTGTTCGATTTTTGCCCCAAAGGGGCGAGGTCGGTCCGGGGAGGTAGACTTAAGAGTGTCTGGCCGGACGCATGCCCGCGCATGCCCTGAACGAACGTGTGTGGGTTGCCGGGAGCGAGCGGCCAAACGCGAACTTCTGCGCATCGTGGCGATCGAGGGTGAATGTGCCCCCGATCCTCGCGGTACGCTGCCCGGCCGGGGTGCTTATGTGCATCCCGCCTCGGTCTGTCTCGATCTGGCGGTCCGCCGCCGGGCGTTCCCCCGGGCCCTCAAGGTCCAGGGACCGCTCGAAACCGCGGACGTTCGCCGTTACGTCGAGCGGCCGGCACCGTAACAAGCAGTACGGCACGGAACACCCCGTGCGGTCAGGTACCTCGCGAGTTGGAAGTAGGTCGAGATTGCGATGAGCACTCGATGAGTACGCGATGAGTACGCCCATGAAGTAGCGACGGTCCGGCGGTAACCCGGACCTAAAAGGAGCGAAGTGGCTAAGGTCCGGGTATACGAACTCGCCAAGGAGTTCGGCGTCGAGAGCAAGGTCGTCATGGCCAAGCTCCAAGAACTCGGTGAATTCGTCCGTTCGGCGTCCTCGACGATCGAGGCGCCGGTTGTACGCAAGTTGACTGACGCACTGCAGGGGCCCGGCGGCAACGCCGGCAAGTCCGCTGCGAAGCCCGGCGCGCCCCGCAAGGCCGCGCCGGCCAGGCCCGCCGCCCCCGCGCCCTCCCCGGCGCAGGCGGCTCGTCCCGCTGCCCCGAAGCCCGGCGCCCCGGCGCCGAAGCCCGCGGCTGCGGAGAAGCCCGTGACGCCGGCCCCCTCGGGCCAGCGTCCCACCCCGGGTCCCAAGCCCGCCGCCGCGCCGAAGCCGGCGCCCGCGGCCCCGGCTCCGGCCAACCCGGAGTTCACCGCGCCTCCGGCGGCCCCGGCCGCCGGTCCCCGGCCCGGTGCCACCCCCGGCCCGCGTCCGGCCGCCCGCCAGCAGGGTGAGCGCGGTCAGGGTCAGGGTGAGCGCGGTCAGGGCGAGCGCGGTGCCCGTCCGGGCGGCGCGCGTCCCGGTGGCCAGCAGGCCCCCCGCCCGGGTGGTGCCCGCCCCGCGGGTCCCCGCCCCGGCAACAACCCCTTCACCTCCGGCGGCTCCACCGGCATGGCGCGCCCGCAGGCGCCCCGTCCGGGCGGCGCCCCCCGTCCCGGCGGTGGCCAGGGCGGTCCCGGTGCCCCGCGTCCGCAGGGCGGCCCCGGTGGCGCTCCGCGTCCCGGTGGTGCCGGTGCTCCCGGCGGTGCCCGTCCGACCCCCGGCGGCATGCCCCGTCCGCAGGCGCCGCGTCCGGGAGGGCCCGGTGGCGCTCCCGGCGGCAACCGTCCCAACCCGGGCATGATGCCGCAGCGTCCCGCTGCCGGCCCGCGTCCCGGCGGCGGTGGCCCCGGTGGCCGCGGTCCCGGCGGCGCCGGTCGCCCGGGTGGCGGTGGCGGCGGTCGTCCCGGCGGCGGCTTCGCCGGTCGTCCGGCCGGTCCCGGTGGCGGTGGCGGCGGCTTCGCCGGCCGTCCCGGTGGCGGCGGTGGCGGCGGTGGCCGTCCCGGTGGTCCCGGCGGCGGTGGCGGCGGCTTCGGCGGTCGTCCCGGCTTCGGTGGCCGTCCCGGCGGCCCCGGTGGCCGTGGTGGCACACAGGGTGCGTTCGGCCGTCCCGGCGGTCCGGCGCGTCGTGGCCGCAAGTCGAAGCGTCAGAGGCGCCAGGAGTACGAGGCCATGCAGGCCCCGTCGGTCGGCGGCGTGATGCTGCCTCGCGGCAACGGACAGTCCGTCCGCCTGTCGCGCGGTGCGTCCCTCACCGACTTCGCGGAGAAGATCAACGCCAACCCGGCGTCGCTCGTCGCCGTGATGATGAACCTCGGCGAGATGGTCACTGCCACGCAGTCCGTCTCCGACGAGACGCTGAGGCTTCTCGCCGACGAGATGAACTACGTCCTGGAGATCGTCAGCCCCGAGGAGGAGGACCGCGAGCTTCTCGAGTCCTTCGACCTGGAGTTCGGCGAGGACGAGGGCGGCGAGGAATACCTCGTGTCCCGCCCGCCGGTCGTGACCGTCATGGGTCACGTCGACCACGGCAAGACCCGACTGCTGGACACCATCCGCAAGACGAACGTCGTCGCGGGCGAGGCCGGCGGTATCACGCAGCACATCGGTGCGTACCAGGTCTCCACCGAGGTCAACGACGAAGAGCGCCGCATCACCTTCATCGACACCCCCGGTCACGAGGCGTTCACCGCCATGCGTGCCCGTGGTGCCAAGTCGACCGACATCGCGATCCTCGTGGTGGCGGCCAACGACGGTGTGATGCCCCAGACGATCGAGGCGCTGAACCACGCCAAGGCAGCCGGTGTGCCGATCGTGGTCGCGGTCAACAAGATCGACGTCGAGGGCGCGGACCCGACCAAGGTGCGCGGTCAGCTCACCGAGTTCGGTCTGGTGGCCGAGGAGTACGGCGGCGACACCATGTTCGTCGACATCTCCGCCAAGCAGGGCCTCAACATCGAGAGCCTGCTGGAGGCCGTGGTCCTCACCGCGGACGCCTCGCTCGACCTGCGGGCCAACCCCGAGCAGGACGCGCAGGGTATTGCGATCGAGTCCCACCTCGACCGTGGCCGCGGCGCCGTCGCGACCGTCCTGGTCCAGCGAGGCACCCTGCGGGTCGGCGACACCATGGTGGTCGGCGACGCGTACGGCCGTGTCCGCGCGATGCTCGACGACAAGGGCGAGAACGTGGAAGAGGCGGGTCCGTCGACCCCGGTCCTCGTCCTCGGTCTCACCAACGTCCCGGGTGCCGGCGACAACTTCCTCGTCGTCGACGAGGACCGCACGGCCCGCCAGATCGCCGAGAAGCGTGCCGCTCGTGAGCGGAACGCCAACTTCGCCCGCCGGGGCGTCCGGTTCTCCCTGGAGAACCTGGACGAGGCCCTCAAGGCCGGTCTGGTGCAGGAACTCAACCTCATCATCAAGGGCGACGCGTCCGGTTCGGTGGAGGCTCTCGAGTCCTCGCTGCTCCAGCTCGACGTCGGCGAAGAGGTCGACATCCGCGTCCTGCACCGCGGTGTGGGTGCGGTCACCGAGTCGGACATCGACCTGGCGACCGGCTCCGACGCCATCGTCATCGGCTTCAACGTGCGCGCCGCCGGGCGTGCCGCGCAGATGGCCGACCGCGAAGGCGTGGACGTCCGCTACTACTCGGTCATCTACCAGGCGATCGAGGAGATCGAGGCGGCCCTCAAGGGCATGCTGAAGCCGGAGTACGAAGAGGTCGAGCTCGGCACGGCGGAGATCCGCGAGGTCTTCCGCTCGTCCAAGCTGGGCAACATCGCGGGTGTTCTCATCCGCTCCGGCGAGGTCAAGCGCAACACCAAGGCGCGCCTGGTCCGCGATGGCAAGGTCATCGCGGAGGACCTCAACATCCAGGGTCTGCGTCGCTTCAAGGACGACGTCACCGAGATCCGCGAAGGCTTCGAGGGCGGTATCAACCTCGGAAACTTCAACGACATCAAGGTCGACGACGTCATCGCGACGTACGAGATGCGCGAGAAGCCGCGCGCCTGATCCGACCAGCGGTACCCGGGGCCGGTCGGCGGAAGTTATTCCGTCGATCGGCCCCGGCCGTTCCGTGTACGGTTCTTGTGTCCCTGCCAAGAGGCCGGCGGGGCCACTACCCCGAACCGGCGGGACATCCGGGCATACATGTATGTGGGGACGCTGTCCTTCGATCTGCTCCTCGGCGACGTACGGTCGCTGAAGGAGAAGCGCTCCGTCGTCCGGCCCATCGTGGCCGAGCTCCAGCGCAAGTACGCGGTGAGCGCGGCGGAGACCGGCGACCAGGACCTCCATCGCCGGGCCGAGATCGGCCTCGCGATGGTGTCCGGGGACGTCGGGCACCTGACGGATGTACTGGACCGGTGCGAGCGCCTGGTCGCCGCCCGGCCCGAGGTGGAGCTGCTGTCCGTACGGCGGCGGATGCACACCGATGAAGAGTGAACGCAAGACGAAAGAGGAGACGGACCGGTGACCGACAACGCGCGGGCCCGCAAGCTGGCCGATCGCATCCAGGTCGTGGTCGCGGAGACCCTGGACCGGCGTATCAAGGATCCGCGACTGGGGTTCGTGACCATCACGGACGCCCGGGTCACCGGTGACCTGCGGGAGGCCACGGTCTTCTACACGGTCTACGGGGACGACGAGGAGCGAGCGGCCTCCGCCGCCGCGCTGGAGTCCGCCAAGGGCGTCCTGCGCTCCGAGGTCGGCCGCCAGACCGGTGTCCGCTTCACCCCGACCCTGACCTTCGTGCCGGACGCGCTGCCGGACAACGCCCGCACCATCGAGGACCTCCTCGACAAGGCGCGCGCGAAGGACGCGGAGGTGCGGGAGGTGTCGACCGGCAAGACGTACGCCGGCGAGGCCGACCCGTACCGCAAGCCGGGCGAGGACGACGAGGACGGCGCCACCGCGGAATGAGCAACGCAGCAAAGACGCCCGACGGGCTTGTCATCGTCGACAAGCCGTCGGGCTTCACTTCGCACGACGTCGTCGCCAAGATGCGCGGCATCGCCAGGACCCGCCGCGTCGGGCACGCGGGCACGCTGGACCCGATGGCGACCGGGGTACTGGTCCTCGGGGTCGAGAAGGCCACCAAGCTCCTCGGCCATCTCGCGCTGACGGAGAAGGAGTACCTCGGCACCATCCGGCTCGGGCAGAACACCGTCACGGACGACGCCGAGGGCGAGATCACCTCGTCCGCCGACGCCTCCCGGGTCACCCGCCAGGCCGTCGACGCGAGGGTCGCCGGACTGACCGGCGCCATCATGCAGGTGCCGTCCAAGGTCAGCGCCATCAAGATCGACGGAAAGCGGTCCTACGCGCGGGTGCGGGGCGGCGAGGAGTTCGACATCCCGGCCCGTCCGGTGACCGTCTCCTCGTTCCAGGTGTACGACGTCCGGGACGCCGTCGCCGAGGACGGCACGCCGGTCGTGGACCTGGTGGTCTCCGTGGTCTGCTCCTCCGGCACGTACATCCGGGCGCTCGCCCGCGACCTGGGCGCCGGGCTCGGCGTCGGCGGCCACCTCACCGCGCTGCGGCGCACCCGGGTCGGCCCGTACAAGCTCGACGCGGCCCGCACGCTCGACCAGCTCCAGGAGGAGCTGACCGTGATGCCGATCGCCGAGGCCGCCGCGGCCGCGTTCGCGCGCTGGGACGTGGACGAGAAGCGGGCGAAGCTGCTGCTGAACGGCGTACGGCTGGACATGCCGGCGTACGCTACGGCGCCGGTGGCCGTCTTCGGGCCGGACGGCCGTTTCCTCGCCCTGGTCGAGGAGAAGAACGGCAAGGCCAAGAGCCTGGCCGTCTTCGGCTGATCCGTCGGGCCCGCCCTGGAAGTGCCGCGCCGCCCCGGTGGTGCGACACGGCACCCAGAGCGCGCTGTCGTGGAGCGGGCAGGACGCCCGCCCGCTCCACGCCTCCCTCCCCCTCCCGGCCGACCCGTCCGCCCGGGTCGCCTCGACGGGGACCCACGGGATTCACCCGGTTGGCCAGGCGCTCGGAGTGAAGGCCAGGAGCACTCGGGGGCGCTTTGCCGACCGGGCTTCTCGCGGTGATCACCGGCGCCCTACGGTCGGAGCATGGAACGCGAGGACCGGTCGACGCTGGTGCGGATCTGCGATCCGGCGGGCCGGACCCGCGGCACCGGCTTCGTCGCCGATGACCGGGGCACGGTCGTGACCGGCCATGAAGCCGTGGACGGCCTGCTCGGCGTCGTGGTGCACGCCCCCGGGGGCCGCAGCTGCGCGGCCGGGGCGGACGCCATCACCCCCCTGCCGGAGTGCGGCCTGGCACTGGTGGGCACCGAGGGGCTTGGGGTGCGGCCGCTCCCCATCGGCGAGCGGCCCGACATCGAGCCGGGCACATATGTACGGTTCGCCGCCCAGGGATGGCGCGAGGCACGGGTGCTCGGGGACGCCCGGGTCACGTACACCGCCACCGACCGCTTCCACCTGCTCGACGACGTCCTGGAGCTGGCGGTCGGCACGGCCGGCAGCGAGGCCCTGCGGCTGGGCGGCGAGGCCGCGGGCGGGCCCGTCCTGGACGCCGCGAGCGGGGCGGTCCTGGCCGTCCTCGGCACCGCGCTGCACGCCGGGCACCGCGCGGCGGGTTTCGCGGTGCCGCTCGCCCGCACCGCCGCGGCCGATCCCGAGGGCCCGCTCGGCCGCCTGCTGCGCCGCAACGCCGCGAGCGTCCCCGTCCACGGCCCCCGCCTCAACCTCGCCGGGGCGCTGGAGCTCACCGCGACCACCGCCCCGCCGGCCGACCCGGCCGGCACCCGGCCCGCCCCCGTGGAACGGGCCGAGACCGGCCGGGAGTTCGCGCTCTTCGAGGACTGCGGCGCCCCGGTGCTCGCGCTGGTCGGAGACCCCGGCACGGGGCGTACCACCGAACTGGCCGCGTTCGCCGCCCGCCGGGCGCGGGGCGGCGAGCCCGCGCCGACGCTGTGGCTGCGCGGCGCCGACCTGTGGGCGGACGACGCCTCGGTGGCGGACGCGGCGGGGCGGGCGCTGCGGCGGGCCGGGCGCGTCGTGACCGGCGCGGGCGCCCCCGGCGACATGGCGTACGCCACCGCCGAGCGGGTGGCCCGGCTCGCCCGGGCGGCCGGACGGCCCCTCGTCGTCCTCCTCGACGGCCCCGAGGAGAGGCCGCCCGTCCCCGCGCACCGGCTGTCCGAGTGGACCACCGGGACGGTCGGCTGGCTGCGGACACACGGCGCCCGGCTCGTCCTGGCCTGCGGGCCCGAGCACTGGGAGCAGGCAGGAGCCCTCTTCCCCGAGGGCGCGCTGTACCGGCCCGCCCGCGCCGCGCGACGGCTGCCGGCGGCGCTGACGATCGGCGACCTGGCCGCCGACGAGGCCCGGCGGGCCCGCGAGGCGTACGGGCACGCGGACCTGTCGGTCGCCGCGGCGGACGCCCGCCACCCGCTGGCCCTGCGTCTGCTGGCGGAGGTACGGGAGGCGCTGCCCGGGGCCGTACCGGGGCGGCCCGGACGGGAGGAGGTCTTCGCCGCGCACCTCGACCTGATGTGTCTGCGGATCGCCGTGCGGATCGCCGCCGCCTCCCACCCCCCGGTCCGGGGCACGGCCGTGCGCCGGCTGGCGGCCGCGGTGGCGGGCCGGGTCCACGACGCGGCACGGCACTGTCTCGGACCGGGGCAGGGGGAGCTGGCGAGGGAGGTGTTCGAGGAGCTGTTCCCCTGGGGGCCCGGCTGGGCGTCCGCGGTGCTGGCCGAGGGGCTGCTGGTCCCGGCGGGCGCGGGCTACCGGTTCGCCCACGAGGAGGTCGCGGACTGGGTGCAGGGCGGGCACCTGGACCTGGACGCGGCGCTGCGCCTGCTGGTCCACCGCCCGCCGTCGCGCCCGCGTCCCGCCGGGTCGGCGCCGGGCGCGAGCCGCACCCGGCCGCGCCCCCGGTACGGGCCGCCGCCGCTGCCGGTGGCCGGAACCGTCGCGCGGCGGTCCACGGACGCGGCGGCGGGGACGGCGGCGTGCTCCGGGCCGGCGTCGGAGGCGGACCACGCCCGGGCGCTGCCCGTCCCCCGGCACCGGGTCGGGCCGGTCGTCCAGGCACTGCTGCGCCTCGGCCGCGTCCACGGTCCGGCGGCCCTGTCACGGCGCCTGGAACGACTGGCCGGCGCGCTCGACGGGCCGGAGGCGGCGGTGACCGGGGCCCCGCCGCGTTCGGCGGCGCCGGGGGCCGGCGCGCAGGCGGAGCGCCGGGACCAGGAGGGAACGGAGCTCGCCGACGAAGCCCTCTGGTGGTCCGCGCGCTTGCTGAGCCGGGTCCTGCTGCGGGTCGAGGACGCCCGGCCGTACCTCGGGGTGCTCAGAGGGCTCGCCGAGCGGATCGCCGACCCGCGCGCGCGTACGGCGCCGCCGGGGCACCGCACGGTCCGCGCCGAGTTCGGTCCCTGGTTCTGGGAGGGGCTGGCGCTCGGCGAGGACGAGCGGATGGACCTGCTGCGACGGCTCGTCCCCGCCGACGGGCCGCCCGGCACCCACGACGACGGCGCCCGCTACCTGGACACCGTCGCCCGGCGACTCGCGCTCGACCCCCGGGGCGTCCAGCCCCTGCTGTGCCGCTGGTTCGGCGACGAGCGGCCGCTGCCCGCGGAACCGGGCGCCCGGGTGCGGCCCACCGTCGCCGGGGTGGCGCAGGCCCTGCTGTACGCCCGCCGGGACCTGGCCGTCGACGACCTGTGCGAGGCGCTCGTCGCCACCGCCCATCCGCGCGCCGGGAAACTGCTCGCCTCCCTCGCCGAGGACGAGCCCGCCGCGCTGTGCCGGGCCGTCGACCGCTGGGCCCACGACGACACGCGCCCCGGCCGCCGGGCGGCGGCCGCCGCCTGTGGGCGGCTCGTCGCCCTCCACGTCACGACCGCGGCCGACCGGGAGCTGTTGCGCTACGCCGCCCTCGCGCTGCTCGCCCGGCCCGCCGACCAGGCCCTGCACGGCCCGGCGCTCGGTCTGCTCGTACGCGACCCGCGCACCCGCTCCCGCTATCTCCCGCAGGCGCTGGCGATGTTCCGGTCCGGCGGTCCCGGGCCGGCCGCCGACGCGCTGGCAGCGGCTCTCGGCACCCACCCGGAACCGGTCCTCGACGCCTTCCGCACCCGGCTCCGCGAGCCGGACGACGGCGCGGCCGAGGTGCTGCGCGCCCTCGCGGACGTCCACGCGCCCGCGATCTCCCGCCGGGTGTGCGCGCTGATCCGCGACTACGTCGGGCGGCACCCCGAAGGCGCCGTGCACGCGGCCCGGTACGTCGATCTGCGCCTGGAGCACGGGCCCGGCGCCCGCGCGGTGCTCCTGCCCCTGGTGACGGCTCTGGTACGGGACGGCTCGGTGCGGGTGCGCAGCCCGCTGGCCACCGTCCTCGCGGCGCCCGGCCCCGCGGTCTCGGCCCTCCTGCGGGCCGAGCTGCTGGAGGTGCTGCTGGAGCACGAACAGCACGCGTGCAGGGACATCGCCGTCCTGGACGCGGTGCTGCGGGCTGCCGCCCTCGGGGCGGGGGAGCGCCCGGATTCCCGCACCCGGCAGCTGGTGCACCGCGTCGGGCTGCTCCTGGCCCGTACGCCCGAGGGGGCGGCCCGCTTCGACCAGGCTCTCGTCGAGCTCGCCCGTGAGGTACCCGGCTTCGCGGTCCTGGTCGCGGACTGGGTCGCCGGGGCGCCGCGGGAGTGGGCGCGGGCCGCCGGACCGGGCGCGCGACGGACCGTCGCGTCCCTCGCGGCGCTCGCCCGCCCGGCCAGGGTCCCCCGCCCCGCCACCGCCCCGCCGAGCGGCGGACAGGGCCCGGTGCGGGGCGCCGGCACCGAGTGGACGGCCGGCTCAGGGCCGGGCCGCGATCAGGGCGCGGAGCCGGTGCCGCTGCCCGGCCCGGTGCCGAGTCCGATGCCGATGCGGGCCGCAAGCCGTGGGCATGGCAGTCTTAGACCTGCGTAACGGTCATGAGTACACGGGTTCGGGCGAGGAGCGGTCACAGTGCAGCGCTGGCGTGGCTTGGAGGACATCCCCCAGGACTGGGGGCGCAGCGTCGTCACCATCGGCTCGTACGACGGAGTCCACCGCGGACACCAGCTGATCATCGGCCGCGCCGTGGACCGGGCACGGGAGCTCGGCGTCCCCTCGGTCGTCGTCACCTTCGACCCGCACCCCTCCGAGGTCGTCCGTCCCGGCAGCCACCCGCCGCTGCTCGCCCCGCACCACCGGCGCGCCGAGCTGATGGCCGGTCTGGGGGTCGACGCGGTGCTGATCCTCCCGTTCACCGCCGAGTTCTCCCAGCTGTCGCCGGCCGACTTCATCGTGAAGGTCCTCGTCGACAAGCTGCACGCGCGTGCGGTCATCGAGGGCCCGAACTTCCGCTTCGGCCACCGCGCGGCCGGCAACGTCGCCTTCCTCTCGGAACTGGGCGCGTCGTACGACTACGAGGTCGAGGTCGTCGACCTGTACGTCACGGGGGACGCGGGCGGCGGCGAGCCGTTCTCGTCCACGCTCACCCGCCGTCTCGTCGCCGAGGGCGATGTCCGGGGCGCCGCCGAGATCCTGGGCCGCCCCCACCGCGTCGAGGGCGTCGTGGTGCGCGGTGCCCAGCGGGGGCGCGAGCTCGGGTTCCCCACGGCGAACGTCGAGACGCTCCCGCACACCGCGATCCCGGCGGACGGCGTCTACGCGGGCTGGCTGACCGCCGACGGCGAGCGGATGCCCGCCGCGATCTCGGTCGGCACGAACCCGCAGTTCGACGGCACCGAGCGGACCGTCGAGGCATACGCCATCGACCGCGTCGGGCTCGACCTCTACGGTCTGCACGTCACCGTGGACTTCCTCGCGTACGTCCGGGGCCAGGAGAAGTTCGACTCCATCGAGTCGCTGCTGGAGGCGATGGCCGGGGACGTGAAGCGCTGCCGCGAACTCACCGAGGCGTACGACTCCGCGGCGTCCTAGGTCGCGTCTTCACCATCCCGTCCGGCCGGCGGCCCCTGGCACGCACGCTCACTGCGTTGTCGTCGGTCGCCAATGCTCCGCAGTGGTTCGTTCCTCCGCCTTGCGATCGCGCGCACCAGACTCCGCCAGGCCCGCCCTTCGGGCAGACGACGCCATGGTGAGGACACTCCCTCGGTCATGTCCCGCCGATCGTGCCGGCATCGGGCGGCCGGCGGCATCGCGCGCCCGCCGCTCCTCCTCGGCCCCTTCCGGCCGGCGTCACGCGGGCTCCCGCGACCCGGGAACCGGGCCTTCCCGCCGGCTCACTCGCGCTCACGCACGGCCCGCGCCCAGTGGCACGCGGCCTCATGGCGTCGTCCGTCCAGCACCGGCGGGTCCTCCCCTCGGCACCGTCCGGCCACCCCCGCCCGTTCGGCCTCGCCCGAGGCCAGCACCTGGCAGCGGGCGTGGAAGCGGCACCCGCCCGGGACGCGTGAGGGGTCCGGGGGCTCGCCCGTCAGGACGACCGGTTCTCCCTCCGACTCGGGCAGCACGGACAGCAACGCCCGCGTGTAGGGATGCCGGGGAGCCGACAGCACCTCCTCCACCGTGCCCGTCTCCACGATCCGGCCCAGGTACATCACCGCCACCCGGTCCGCGATGTTCCACGCGAGGCCCAGGTCGTGCGTCACCACCAGCGCCGACAGGCCCAGCTCGTCGCGCAGCCGCAGCAGCAGCGCCAGGATCTCGCCCCGGACGGAGGCGTCCAGCGAGGCCACCGGCTCGTCCGCCACGATCAGCTCCGGTTCCAGGACCAGCGCGCCCGCGATGACCACGCGCTGGCGCTGGCCGCCCGACAACTCGTGCGGGTAGCGCAGGAAGAACCGCTCCGGAGGGCGGAGCCCGGCCCGCGCCAGCGCCCCGGCCACGGCGGCACGCTCGTCACCGGCGTACCCGTGGATGCGCAGCCCCTCGGCGACGGCGTCGTACACCGTGTGCCGGGGGTTGAGCGAACCGCTCGGGTCCTGGAGCACCAGCTGGACCCGCTTGCGGTACGCCTTGAGCGCGGCCGCCCGGTAGTCCAGCGGAGCGCCCCCGAAGGTGACCCGGCCCGAGGTCGGCGCCACCAGCCCGAGCAGCGAGCGCGCCAGTGTGGACTTGCCGCAGCCCGACTCGCCGACCAGGGCGACGATCTCGCCGGCGCCGATGTCCAGGTCGACCCCGTCCACGGCCCGTGCCGCGGGTGCGCCGCGCCGCCCGGGGAAGGCGACGTGGAGCCCGGCGGCCGACAGCAGGGGAGGGGCGGTCATGAGGTGCTCCCGTACGTGCTCCCGGTGGAGGCGATGTGCACACAGGCCGCCCGGTGGCCGGCGGCCGCCTCCCGCAGTTCCTGGTCCTCGTCGGCGCAGGTGGCCAGCGACACCGGGCAGCGCGGGTGGAAGGTGCAGCCCGAGGGCAGAGCCGCCGGGTCCGGCGGGTCGCCGGGCAGACCGCGCGGGGCCCGCCGGGAGGCGAGGTCGCCGATGCGCGGGAAGGCCGCCGAAAGGGCCCGGCCGTAGGGGTGCGCGGCCGCGTCGTACACCGACCGGGCCGGGCCCTCCTCGACGACCCGGCCCGCGTACATCACCGCGAGCCGGTCACAGGTGTCGGCAAGTACGGCCAGATCGTGACTGATCATCACCAGGCTGATCCCCTGCTCGGCGACCAGCCGGTCGATCAGCCGCAGGATCTGGGCCTGGATCATCACGTCGAGGGCGGTCGTCGGCTCGTCGGCGACGATCAGCCGAGGGTCGCAGGCGAGCGCCATCGCGATCATCACGCGCTGGCGCTGGCCGCCGGAGAGCTCGTGCGGGTACGCCCGCGCCCGCCCGGGCGGCAGCCCGACCTGCTCCAGCAGCCCGCCCACCCGCTCCCGCGCCTCGCCCGGCGTCGACCGCCGGTGCACGAACAGGGGCTCGGCGATCTGGTCGCCGATCCGGTGCACGGCGTTGAGCGAGTGCATGGCCCCCTGGAAGACGATCGACGCGCCCGCCCACCGGACGGCCCGCAGCCGGCCCCACTTCATGGCAAGGACGTCCTCGCCGTCCAGCAGGATCTCGCCCCCGACGTGTGCCGAGGCGGGCAGCAGCCGCAGCAGCGCCAGTGCCAGGGTGGACTTCCCGCACCCCGATTCGCCCGCGATGCCGAGCTTCTGCCCCGCCGCCACGGTCAGGTCGACACCGCGCACGGCCGGCACGGCCGACGGGCCCGTGCCGTATGTGACCCGCAGGCCCCTGACCTCCAGCAGATGCCGCCCGCCCGGTGCCCTCGGCGGCGGCTGTGCCCGCCGCGTGTTCCGTTCCGGCGGTGGGCCCTGCGGGCCCTGTGCGTCGTGCGCCTTCATCGGCCCGCCCCCAGCTTCGGGTTGAGCACGGACTCGATCGCCCGGCCGCAGAGTGTGAACGACAGCGCCACGACGGCGATCGCGATGCCGGGCGGCGCCAGGTACCACCAGTGTCCGGAGGAGACCGCACCCGCCTCGCGCGCGTCCTGCAGCATCCCGCCCCAGGAGACGACCGTCGGGTCGCCCAGCCCCAGGAAGGCCAGCGTCGCCTCGGTCAGGATCGCGGTGGAGATGCACAGCGTGGTCTGCGACAGCACCAACGGCATGACGTTGGGCAGGACATGACGGCTCATGATGTGGCCGTGCCCGCCGCCGAGCGCCTTCGCGCGCTCGATGTAGGGGCGCGACTCGACCGCGATCGTCTGGGCCCGCACCAGCCGGGCCGTGGTGGGCCAGCTGGCCACACCGATCGCCACGATCACCGTCCACATGCTCCGTGACATCACGGTGGCCAGGACGATCGCCAGCACCAGCGAGGGCATCACCAGGAACCAGTCCGTGACCCGCATCAGCACGATCGCGGACCAGCCGCCGTAATGCCCCGCCACGATGCCCACCAGGGTGCCGATCGCGACCGAGAGCGCAGCGGCGAGCAGCCCCACGACGAGCGACACCCGGGCACCCCACAGCAGCAGCCCGAGCAGGGAGCGCCCGAACTGGTCCGTGCCCAGCGGGAAGCGGGCGCTCGGTGGCTCCAGCGCCGCTCCCGGGGCGTCCGTCACGCTCCGCACGTCCTCGCCGACGAGCAGCGGCGCGGCCAGGGCGACCAGCGCGATCAGCGCGAGGGCACCGAGCCCGTACAGCCCTGCCCGGCGTGTGCGGTACTGGCGCCAGAAGCGCGTCACCGAATCGCGGCGGCGCGCCCAGGCCATGGAGGAGGTCGTCATCGGCCCACCCGGGGATCGAGCAGCGGGTACAGCAGGTCGGCGATCAGGTTCATCAGGATCATCGCCCCGGCGAAGACCACGAACAGCCCCTGTACGAGCGGCAGGTCGGGCACGCTGAGCGCCTGGTAGAACAGGCCGCCCAGGCCCGGCCACGAGAACACCGTCTCGACCAGGATGGAGCCGGCCGCCACATGGCCCAGGTTGATGAAGACCATGGTGACGGTGGGCAGCAGGGCGTTGGGCATGGCGTGCCTGCGGCGTACGGCGTCGTCCCGCAGCCCCTTGGCCCGGGCCGTCGTCAGATAGTCGCTGCCCATCTCGTCGAGCAGGGACGCCCGCATGACCAGCAGCGTCTGCGCGTACCCGACGGCCACCAGAGTGAGCACGGGCAGCACCATGTGGTGGGCGACATCGAGGACGTACGCGAAGCCGGTCTCGTCGCCCGACTCCATGCCGCCGGTCGGGAAGAGCCCGGGGACCGGGCCGATACCGACCGAGAAGACGATGATGAGCAGCAGCCCGAGCCAGAACGACGGCACGGACCACAGCGTCAGCGCCACCCCCGTGTTGATCCGGTCGCCGAGGCCGCCGTGGCGCCACGCCGACCGGGTGCCGAGCCACAGCCCGACGGCCGAGTAGAGCACCACGGCGACACCGGTCAGCAGCAGCGTCGCCGGCAGCTTCTGCGCGATCAGGTCACCGACCGGCGCGCGGAACTGGTACGACATCCCGAGATCACCGGTCAGCGCCTTGGCGCAGTAGTCGGTGAACTGCTGCCACAGCGGCAGGTCCAGCCCGAACTGCCGGCGCAGGGTGGCCATCTGCTCGGCGGACGTCGGCATGCCGTGCGTCATGGCCTTGACCGGGTCGCCGGGGATGATCCGGAAGAGGAAGAAGCTGGTGACGAGGACGGCGAACAGCGAGACGGCCGCGCCGCCCAGCCTGCCCGCCAGATAGCGCGGATACGCGGCCCTGTCCCGGTCGGCGCGGACCTCGGGGGTCCGCGCCGCGTCGGCGGCCGAGCCTGCCGTGGTCACGGACTACTCTCGGTCGTCGGCGGTGGAGCGGCGGCGCAGTCCGAGGACCACTCCGAGGACCACGGCGAGCGCCACGGCGGCTCCCACGCCGATGATCACACCGGTGGACGATCCGCCGCCGGACTCATCGCCGGCGGCCACGGGCTCGGCGGACCACCAGCTCCAGTAGCCGTCCTGACCCCAGATGTTGCCCCCCGCCTCGGGCATCGTCCTGATCGACTTGATCTGGTCGGTGCGGTACGCCTCGACCGCGTTGGGGTAGGCCATGACGTTCATGTACCCGGTGTCGTACAGCCGCGACTGCATCCGCTTGACCAGTTCGGCCCGCCTGGTCGCGTCGTACTCCACGGCCTGCTGGGCGTAGAGGTCGTCGTACCGACGGTCGCAGATGAAGTTGTCCGTGGCGCCCGAGTCCTTGGGCGTGGCCGGGAGCGCGGCGCAGGTGTGGATGGACAGGACGTAGTCCGGGTCGGGGTTGACCGAGTAGCCGTCGAAGGCCAGGTCGTAGTCGCCCTTGAGCCACGGGTCGGAGACGTTGTCGAGGCAGTCGACCTTCAGCCCGATGCCGAGCTCGCCCCACCACTCCTGGAGGTACTTGCCGACCGCCCTGTCGTTGGGGTCGGTGGCGTGGCACAGGATCCGGAAGTCGAGCGGCCTGCCGTCCCTGCCGACGCGCTTGCCGGCGCTGTTCTTCCGGTACCCCGCCCCGTCGAGGACCCGCGCGGCCCTGGCGGGGTCGTGTGCCAGCCTCTGCCCGCTCTGCGGCTTCCAGAAGTACGACCCGAAGCGCGGCGGTATGTAGCCCTCACCCTCCACGGCGTGCCCCTGGAAGACCTTGTCGACGATCGCCTTGCGGTCGACGGCGAGGAACAACGCCTGGCGGACCGCCGGGTCGAGCAGCGCCGGATGCCCGCTCCCGAACTTCCTGCCGTCCTTCGACCTGGCCCCCGGGTTGGTGGCGAGGGCGAAGAACCGCCGTCCCGGCGCGTCGTTCACCTTGATGTTCTCGGCCGACCCGAGCGACGTCGCCTGAGCGGGCGTCAGGTTGGACACGAACGAGACCTCGCCCTTGCGCAGCGCCGCGACCGCCGCGTCCCCGTCCTTGTAGTACTTCAGTACCAGCTCGTCGAACTTCGGCGCGCCCCGCCAGAACTTCTTGTTCGGCTTCAGCCTGACGTACTGGTCGACCTTGTAGTCGGTCAGGATGAAGGGTCCGTTGCCGACGACCGGGAACTGCTTGTCGTTGTTGAACTTCGAGAAGTCGTCCACCTTCTCCCAGACGTGCTTGGGCACGATCGGCACGTCCAGGGCCGTCATGGTGGCCTGCGGCTTCTTCAGCTCGATGACCAGTGTGGCGGGGTCGGGAGCGGTGACCTTCCTGAAGTTGGCGGTGAAGCTGCCGTTGGCGGTGGCGGCGTTCTCGTCGGCCATCATCGTGTTGAAGGTCCAGGCCGCGTCCTCGGCGGTGGCCCGCTCGCCGTCCGACCACAGGGAGTCCCCGCGGATGGTGTACGTCCACGTCAGCTTGTCCGGGGACGACTTCCACCCGGTGGCCAGTCCGGGGACGGTCCGGGCGTCCTTGACGTCGTAGTTCGTCAGGTACTCGTAGGTGAGCCGGTGGATGCTGGTCGAGACCAGTCGCTGTGCCAGGAAGGGGCTCAGCGAGTCCACACTCTGCGAGACCGCGACGGTGAGGACGTTCTTCCCGTCGTCGGCGGCGCGCGCCTGCTGGGGTACGCCCCCCACGAGGGCGGCCGAGGCGACGGACGAGGCGAGCAGGAGCCGTAGGGGGCGGAGGGGGCGGGCCTTGAGGTGTGGTGCCGTTGTGACCATGGACGGAGACCTCGCGTCGTGACTCGCTCGGAGAAGGCACGTGGATCCTGGGGCGCCAGCTGGTGAAGCGAAGGTCTACCAGCGGTGGCCGATCTGCGTCAACGATGCGTCAAACGCCGTGTGTGCTGCGCCGATACGCCAAGGGCCCGCACCGTGACACCGGTGCGGGCCCTCATTGGTCCAGTCCCTTGACGCCCTACTGCTGAGGCGCTGGCGGAGCCTGCGCGGGCCCCTGCGGGGGCCAGCCGGCCGGCGGTACGGGAGCCTGCGGATCCTGCTGGTCGGGCAGGGGCTGGCCGGGCGCCTGCTGGCCGAACTGACCCGGTGCGGGCTGGCCCGGCTGTCCGTACTGGCCCGGCATGGGCTGGCCGGGTACGGGTGCCGACTGTCCGTACTGACCCGGCTGTCCGTACTGACCCGGTGCGGGCTGGCCCGGCTGTCCGTACTGGCCCGGCACGGGCCGGCCGGGTACGGGCGCCGGCTGCTGCTGCCACCCCTGCGGCGGGACGCCGGGCTGAGCGCCCTGCTGCGACGGGAACGGCTGGCCGGGTGCGGGCTGCTGGGGTGCGTATGGCTGGGGTGCGTACGGCTGGCCTGGTGCGGGCTGACCGGGCTGGCCCTGGGCCTGCCCGCCCGGCATCGGCGGCGCCAGGTGCGGCGGCAGGCCGCCCTGGCCGTCCCCGGTCCAGAGCCCCTGTGCCTGCTGGGCCCGTGCGAAGTCCTCGGCGACCATCGCGGAGAGGTTGAAGTACGCCTCCCGGGTCTTCGGGCGCATCATGTCGAGGTCCACCTCGGCGCCCGCCGACAGGTGCTCGTCGAACGGCACCACGACGACCCCGCGGCAGCGGGTCTCGAAGTGCTGCACGATGTCATCGACCTTGATCATCTTGCCGGTCTCCCGGACACCCGAGATCACCGTGATCGAGCGCTGCACCAGGTTCGCGTAGCCGTGCGCCGAGAGCCAGTCCAGCGTGGTGGAGGCGCTGGAGGCGCCGTCCACGGACGGGGTGGAGATGATGATCAGCTGGTCGGCGAGGTCGAGCACCCCGCGCATGGCGCTGTACAGCAGACCCGTACCCGAGTCGGTGAGGATGACCGGGTACTGCTTGCCCAGGACCTCGATCGCCCGGCGGTAGTCCTCGTCGTTGAAGGTCGTCGACACGGCCGGGTCCACGTCATTGGCGATGATCTCCAGACCGGAGGGCGCCTGGGACGTGAAGCGGCGGATGTCCATGTACGAGTTGAGGTACGGGATCGCCTGGACGAGGTCGCGGATGGTCGCCCCGGTCTCACGGCGCACCCGTCGGCCGAGCGTACCGGCGTCCGGGTTGGCGTCGATCGCGAGGATCTTGTCCTGCCGCTCGGTGGCCAGCGTCGCGCCCAGCGCGGTGGTCGTCGTGGTCTTGCCCACGCCGCCCTTCAGGGAGATGACCGCGATCCGGTAGCAGGACAGGACCGGCGTACGGATCAGGTCGAGCTTGCGCTGCCGCTCGGCCTCCTCCTTCTTGCCGCCGAGCTTGAAACGGTTGGCGCCCGAGGGGTTGCGGCTGCTCTTGGCCTTCTGCTTGTTGTTGCGCAGGAGGCGGTCGGACGACAGCTCGACGGCCGCCGTGTAGCCGAGCGGCGCGCCCGGCACGGACCGCTCGCGCTGGTCGTGGGTGACCGCCGAGGGCCACGCGGCCCCGGTGCGCGGGTCGATGGCGCCGGCCGGCGGCTGCGCGTACGGCTGCGGCCGGGCTTCGTCCTGCGGTCCGGGGTACCCGGGCTGGCCGGGCTGGCCGGGGTGGGGGAAACCGTAACCGCCCTGCTGCGCGGGCGCGTTGGGCACCTGCTGGTGGGGCTGTCCGGGGTGTGCCGGCGCGGGCTGCTGAGGCTGGCCGGGCTGGGGGAAGCCGTACCCGCCCTGCTGGGCGGGGAGCTCCGGTGCCGGCTGGCCGGGGTGGCCGGGCTGCCGCGGCTGTCCGGGCTGGGGGAAGCCGTACCCGCCCTGCTGGGCAGGCAGGTGGGGTGTCGGCTGCTGGGGCTGCGCCGGCATCGGCTGCTGCGGCTGCGGCTGCGGCTGGCCGGGCTGGGGGAAGCCGTACCCGCCCTGCTGGGCGGGGAGCTCCGGCATCGGCTGCTGCGGCTGCGGCTGGCCGGGCTGCGGGAAGCCGTACCCGCCCTGCGGTGTCTGGTGTGCCTGCGGCGGCAGTGGTGCGGCGGGCGTGGGCCACGCGGGCGCGGCGGCCGGGGCGACCGGCTGCGGCTGCGGCTGGGACGGCGCCTGCGGCTGGGTGGTCGCGGGGAGGGCGGACGGGTCGGCGTGCTGAGCCGGGACCGGCCACTGCGGCGCACCTGTCGGGGCGGCGGGCTGGAAGGCCGGCGGCAGCGGCGGAAGCCCCGCCCCCTGCGGGCCGGGAGCCGGAGCCCACTGCTGCGCCGGGGTGTCGGCGGGCGGGGCGCCCTGGGGCGCGGCCTCCTGCGGCGCCGTGTCCGGCGCGGCGGCCACGGGCTGGTCCGCGGTCGCCGGGGCCTCGTCGCGGGGGCCGTCGCCCGCGTCGGTTTCGCCCTCGGCACCGGTCGCCGTCGCGGCCCCGGCGGCCGCCTCCGAGGAACCGGGTCCCGCCACCACGAAGTCACCGGTGTCCGCGGGGACCGCGGCGTCAGCGGTGTCCCCGGCCTCCGCGGAAGCCTCGCCGACGGGGGCGACGGTGGCGGCGGGGGCGGACTCCGTACCGTCCTCGGACCCCGTGATCCCCGTACCGGCCTCGGCCTGCCCGGCGCCCTCGGCCGGGTCCGGCCCGCCCGCGGCCCGGGCCTCCTCGCCGGTGGCGACGGAGGCTGTCTCCGGGGCGCCGGGGCCCTCGTCGGCCACCGCGGGCGTCGGGTCACCGGCGGACACGGCGGCCGTGTCCCGCTCCGCGATCTCCGCCATCTCGCGCTTCAGCGCGGCGGGGGAGAAGCGCATGGTCGCTCCGCTCTCGACGTCACCGCCGCCGAACGCCTCCGGCGCGCCGGCCGGCGACGTCTGCGCCGCCGACGGCTGCTCGGCCGACGGCTGCGCGGCCGCTTCCGGGCCCGAGGCGACCGGAGCCGCCTCCTGCGCCGGTGCGGCGGGCGCGGCGGGTACGGCCGGAACGACGGGCGTGGGCGCGGGCACGGCCGGAGCGGCCATGGGCGGCTGCGCCGCGGCGGGCGGAGGGGTGGGCGCCCAGGTCGGCTCGAACCCGCTGCCCGGCGGCAGACCGGGCACCGCCACCGGAGCCCCGTGCGGGGGCGGAGGCGTCATGCCGGAAGCCGCTCCGGAGGCCGTCGCCCCACCCGACGTGTCTCCCGCGTTCTGCGTGTACCAGGCAGGCGGGGTGTAGTCGATGGTGAACTCACCCGTCATCTCGGCGGCATCCGCGTCGGACTGATCGTCTACGGGAGGCACGTTCCAGCCCCCGTGGATCTCGTCCCGATCGCCGTTCACTTTGCCTCCTGGTGTGGTCGAGCACCCTTGTGCCGTCGTGGGTGGGGGCGACCGTTCCGTCGTCCGTCCGCCCGGCTCTCCCCTTGGGACGCCGCGCACCTGCGCGCGAGTTCTGGCCGCGCCCTTCCCACCCTAATCGCCAACAGTGTCCATACGTCAGGCTCGTCGGCCCGACATCGACTGTCCTGTACCCCACGCACCGCCCCCAAGTGACGCGACTGCGCCGCAGCGTGAAGCAGGGAACTGTCAAAACGGTACATAGGGGTACGGATTCAGGGGTGTTCCCGGTCCCTCAGTCCATCCGGCGCGCGCTGCCCAACAATCCGGTCTCGGCATCCGTGGCCTGGGTCATGACGAACTGCCGATCCCCGCCCGTACACCACAGGGTGACACCGTCGGCGAGCGTCGACAGGGCCTCCGCCTCACCGCGCGGAAGGTTCATGATCCGCCCGATCTGCGCGGCCTCGTCGGGCGATACGCGCTGCACACCGACGAGTCCGGACTTCTCCATCAGCCGGGGGGCGACGGGGCTGAGGTAGGGCAGCAGGGTCACCACCGACTGCCACGGACCCGACACCACGCGCCCGCGCGGGGGCCGCATGCCGCAGTCCCGGATCACGACCACCGGGCTGCCCGCGGAGGCGCCCTGCGGCGGGACCCGGCCCACGTCGTGCAGTGTGATGCACGGCTGACCGCCGCCGGCCGCCTGTGCCAGCGCGGTCCAGGCGGGCGCCCTGCCGGTCTCCACGGCGACCCGGGCACCCGTCGCGGCCGCCCGCAGCGCCATCACCTGCGCCGTCCACAGGCCGCCGATCAGTGTCACCTCGTACGGAGTGGGCCGGTTGATGCCCAGGACCGAGGGCCGCCCCTCCGCGTCGACGCCGATCACCATGCCGTCGTCGCCGACCGGCAGGCCCAGCGTCTCCAGTTGGTCCAGCGGAACGGTGTGCCGGTCGCGGCGCGGGCCGATCAGCCCGAAGCCGATCCGGGGCCGGCCCGAGCGCCCCGACGCCACCACGGACGAGCTCCTCGTCCCGGAAGGGGGCGCCGGGGAGGGCGCGGAGCCGGTGGGCGAACCGGTAACGGGCACGGTCATCAGCGGGCACCCCCGAGCGGAAGAGTGGCGAGCATCGCGGGCACCTGTTCGCGGTCGAGCCGGACGAGTCCGGTCTTCACCCCGCGGGCGGCCCGCTCCAGTTCGTGGCGCGCCGTCACGAGCTCCTCGTCGCTGCGCCCGGTGATCCGCACATGGCCGGTCACCGTGGCCTCCTGCCGGTCCCCGCCGCTCACCGTCAGGCTGAAGGTGGTCGCCAGTGCGGGGATGGAGGTGAGCAGGGCCACCAGCTGCGGCAGCGACGCGCCACCCGGGCCGAACTGGGGCCAGCGGCCCACCCAGTACGTGGTGTGGCGCCGGTCGTCACAGCGCCAGGTGCGTGAGGTCTCCTTGGTCCGCCGCGTCGGCGCCGCGGCCCGGCCCGCCTGCGCGATGGCAAGCGGGTTGGCGCAGGTCGAGGTGGCGAACGCCGAGGTCAGCTCCTGCTCGGTGAGAACGGTCGCCCGGAACCCGGCGCCCGTCAGCCGGCTCGCCAGCTGATCGGCGGCCCGAACGACGCACTTCTGGGCGCCCTCCAGGCCGCCACCGCGCGCGGCCACCGCCTCGGGGCACAGCTCCGGGTCGAGCTTCAGCGCGATCCAGGTGATCCGCACCGCGGGCGAACCGGTCTGCGCCTGCAGCGGTGCGTAGTTCCGCGCCGCGACCGACTGCTGGGGAAGGTGCGGAGCGGGCGCGGGCTGGGTGTGCTGCACGATCTGCGCCGACTCCAGGCGGATGCCGTCGACTTCCAGCACCTCCCGCACGAGACCGAGCGGCAGGGGCCGGGCGGACCGGTCGGGGCGCAGCGCGGTGGCGTCGGACTCGATCTGCAGGACGGCCGTCAGGAACGTCCCGTCGCCGATCATCCCCACGGGCCGCCGGTCACGGTCGCTGTAGGTGTACGTCCGCAGGGCCGGTTCGCACTCGACGACCGGCGCGAGCCCCGGCTCCGTACCCGGCGGCAGTGTCAGGGAGGCCGCCCGGCGGCTCCGCGCGCGCAGCGCGAGCACCGTGGCGATCCACTCCGGCAGCGAGCGTTTGTGCCGGCGCACGACGGCGAGCAGGACCAGCAGCGCGGCCACCACACCGGCGGGTACGAGCAGCAGCGGCTCGATCACCCAGGCCACCAGCAGCAGCGCGGCGGCCACCTCGATCAGTACGAGCTGTTGCAATCGGAACGATCCGAAATGCCCGGGACGGCCTTTGAGGCGGGGGGCGGCGGCAGACCGGTCCGGCGCCCTGGTCGGCGCTGCCGCGGCGGGCCGCGTCTGCGTCGCGGAAGCCATGATGGAGATTCCCCCAATTCATCCCGATCACCCTGGCCTGCCAGGGCTTTGGCGGCTGGATCACCCTACCCGCCCCACAAGCACCCTCGGACAACAGGCATAGTAGGGGGCCGGTCCGACAACGAGGCCCCGGGTGCCATGCTCCCCAGGGCTCTCGCGGGTGACTGTGCCTTTCGAAGATGGGGACTCATGGCATCACGGCGGGATGAGCTCAACGCGTACACCTTTGCGAAGAAGCGCACGGTGGCCGCATTCCTCCAACCTTCGCCCACGGGCACCGAGGAAGGGGCGCCGCGTCCGCTGCGTGCCGTTCTCCCCGGTCTGATCGTGGGGGCCCTGGTGCTCGCCGGGTTCGGCGCCTGGGGCATGTTCAGCCCCAAGGCCCCCAAGGGGTGGGACGCCCCCGGCGCCAAGGTGATCGTCGGCAAGCAGTCCACGACCCGTTACGTGGTCCTCTCCACCGGCAAGGGCAAGGACAAGCGGAACCTGCTGCACCCCGTGCTGAACCTGGCCTCCGCGCGACTGCTCCTGAACCCCCAGGAGTTCGCGGTGATCCAGGTGAGCGACGACATCCTCGACGCGGGCAAGCCGCCGCGCGGCCCGGTCCTCGGCATCCCGTACGCCCCCGACCGCCTGCCCAGTGACACCGAGGCGGCCAAGGCCAAGCGCTGGGCCGTGTGCGAACAGCCCGGCGGAGGGAAGGGCGCCAGTGTGCAGAAGGCCACCTTCGTCCTGGCCGACCGCGACTTCTCCCGTACCGAGGGCAAGGAGCGCCTGAAGGACGGACAGGCCCTCTATGTCAAGGGGCAGAAGGGTGCCCGCTACCTGGTCGACGCGACGGGCACCAAGTACCTGGTGCGCGGCACACCGACCGACGCGTCCCTGCTCACCACCACGCTCGTCGGCCTGAACAAGCAGCCGCAGGCCGTCACCGACGACTGGCTGGCCACCCTGCACGACGGCAGCCCCATCGACTTCCCGGAGATCGACGGCACGGTCGGCGCCAAGGCCGGTATCGGCGGCGGGCTCAGCGAGACCGAGGACCGGGTGGGCATGGTCCTGCAGACCCAGACCGGCTCCGGACCGCAGCACTTCGTCGTCCTGCCCGGCAAGGTGCAGCAGGTGTCCGACTTCACCGCCTGGCTGCTCATCAACTCCCCGCAGACCAACCAGCTCGACATGAACGGCAAGCCGGCGTCGGTCGACGCCTCGTCGTTCGCGCCCGATCCGGCGACGTTCGGCGCCCATTACCGCTGGCCCGCCCGGAAGGCCGAGCAGGTCAACACCGTCGGCGGCGACGGCGCGCGCGACACCGTGTGCAGTGTGCTGCGCGGCGTCGACGACAAGGGCCGCACCACGCTGTCCACCTGGGCGGGCGCCGGTTACCCCGCGGACATCACCGCCGGCGGTTCCAGCACCTACGTCACCCCCGGCAGCGGCCTGCTGTACACCCAGGTCCAGGGCAACCAGAGCCGGCCCGACGGCTCGCTCTTCCTGGTGACGGACACCGGGCTGCGGTACGCGGTCCAGGCGAACGGCGACAGCGACGCCGAGCGTTCCGACATCGGCACCGGTGACCAGGAGAAGCAGCAGGACGGCCGCCCCGAGCCCAGCCAGGCGCAGATCCGCCTCGGCTACGAGAAGGTCACTCCCTCCCTCGTCCCCATCACCTGGTCGGAGTTCCTGTCCAAGGGCCCGCGTCTCGACACCAACAGCGCGCGCCAGCCGCAGGGTTCCTAGCACAGGACAGGGGGACGACAGCGATGACGAAGGCACCGGAAGCACCGGAAGCACCGGAAACAGCGCAAGCGCGTACGCGGAGGACGACCCACGCACGGAGGGCCGGGGCGCCGGCGCGGACGGCGGTGCCGTACCGCAGGGGCGCTCTGCTGACGGCCGCCGCGGCCCTCACCGGCCTCGTGGCGCTGCCCGGGGCCGCGCACGCCGGCCAGGCTCCCGCGTCCCCGCGGCCGCTCGGCATCGACGGCAGCGGCGAGTGCACCTTCCCCATGAAGGAGCAGATCGCGGGCACGCCCTGGCCGCTCCAGCGGGTGCTCCTCGACGAGCTGTGGCAGGACACCAAGGGCAAGGGCGTACGGGTCGCGGTCATCGACACCGGCGTCGACGACGTCAACCCGCAGCTGAAGTCCGCGGTCGACGCCTCGGCGGGCGCCGACCTCCTCAAGCCCGGCAAGGACGACCCGACGGACAGCAAGCGCGGCAAGACCGACGGCACGGTCGACGAGGTCGGGCACGGTACGAAGGTCGCCGGCATCATCGCCGCGCGCCCGCGCAAGGGGACGGGCTTCGTGGGCCTCGCCCCCGAGGCGACGATCATCCCGATCCGGCAGAACGACGAGAAGAACAGCGGCAAGTCCAACACCATGGCGACCGCGATCGACCACGCGATCGCCAAGGGCGCCGACGTCATCAACATCTCGCAGGACACGACGCAGTCGCTGAAGGCGGAGTCGGACCTCGGCCGGGCCGTCGCCCGGGCCCTCGCCGCGGACATCGTCGTGGTCGCCTCGGCCGGCAACGACGGCATGGACGGCAAGCTCAAGAACACCTTCCCGGCGGCCTTCCCGGGAGTCCTCGCCGTCGCCTCCTCCGACCGGAACAACGAACGCGCCGCGTTCTCCCAGGCCGGCACGTTCGTCGGCGTCGCGGCGCCCGGCGTGGACGTCGTCTCCACCGTCCCGGGCGGCGGTCAGTGCGTCGACAACGGCACCAGCTTCTCCGCCCCGTACGTCGCCGGGGTCGCGGCCCTGCTGCGCGCGAAGTACCCCGGCTGGAAGCAGCACCAGGTGGTCGCGCAGATCGAGCAGACCGCCGAGCGCTCCATCAACGGCCGCGACAACTACGTCGGCTGGGGGGTCGTCGACCCGGTGCGCGCCCTCAACGGGGACGGTAAGCCGCTGGAGGCCCCCACCCCGGACCCCGGCCCGCCCAGGCCGCCGGCGCCCGAACCGGCCCACCTGGCCATGACGGAGACGCCGCAGGAGCGCGACGAGCGCTATGCGACGTACGCCCTGGGCATCGGCGGTGTGCTGGTCGCGGTCGTGGCGGGCGGCGCCACGGTGATCCGGGACACCCGGCGCGGAAAAGTGCGATGAGTAGGCAGCCCGGCCAAGTCCGCCTACAAACCTTTGCAGTTGGAACTGTCGTATCAAGTGACTAGAGTGACGGTCGGGTTCACGCGAGTGGCCCAGCACGGGGGCGGCATCCAAAGGAACCCGTCCGCATCACAAACGGTCTCGACGGCACTACCGCCGTCGTCATCGAAGGAAGAAGGGGCACGATGTCGAAAGATCTGAAGGTAACCAGTGACGAGCATGTCAAGCTCGCCGGCCGGATCCAGGACTTCCACGACGAGCTGCAGTCCCGCATCACGTCCCTGAACGGCGTGGTCGACCGCATCCAGGCGGGCTGGCAGGGTGCGGCGAGCCAGGAGTACGACAAGGTTCAGCACAACATGAACCTGCGTCTCAAGAGCATGCGCGCCGACCTCGTCCAGCTTGAGGAGATCATGCGGATGAGCGCCGACGGCTTCACCCAGGAGGAAGAGGACCGCATCTCGGCCTTCCGGAAGATGGATGACACTCCGGCCGGCCAGAGCAAGATCCTCGGTATGGCCTGAGGGCCTTTCCCTTCCGCTGAAATCCGTCACTAGGAGCAAGCACACATGACCACTGCCGTCAATTACGACACCGTGACGCAGGCGGCCGGCGACGTCCGTCTCACCAGCTCGCAGCTGAGCCAGAAGCTCGGCGACCTCATGAGGGACGTCAACCGCGTCGCCAATGAGTGGGAAGGTGAGGCGAAGACCGCCTACCGCGAGATCCAGGACCGCCTGTCCCGCGACATGGACGGCATGAACCAGGACCTGAACCGCATCGCCCAGCTGCTGGACGAGTCGGTCACCGGCTACCAGGACACCGACAAGGGCAACGCGGCCCGGTTCCGGATGATGATGTAGTACCGCGACACCACACGTGAGGGGGTTGCCCGCTTCGGCGGACAACCCCCTCACGCGTGTGCGCGCGGCGGCCCGCCGGAGGACACCGCCCGGGCCTTTCGCGCATCCGCCCGGACCGGCGCGGGCACCGCCGGCTCAGGTCAGGTCGAACTCGCCGTCCCGCGCCCCGAGCACGAACGCACGCCACTCGGCCTCCGTGTACCGCAGGACCGTCCCGGGCTCCAGCGACGACCGCATGGCGACGGCCCCGCCCGGCAGATGGGCGATCTCCACGCGCTCCTCGTCGGGGCTCGTACCGGGAGCGCCCAGCCACTCCACCCCGGAGATGTCCAGCGCGTAGAGCTCTTCCTTCTGGCGTTCCTTGTCGATTGCCTCAGCCATCGGCGCGGTCCCTCCCACGATTGTTGCGGGTAGTGCAAACGAGCTTTCCGCCCACACTAACGGCAACGGCCCGGGCGTACGGCCCACATGGAGCCGAACCATCCGCCCGGGCCGTACGGCCTCGTGTGCCGCCCGACAGGACCCCTACCGCTGCTCCGGCAGCCATCCCAGCTGCACCAGCGGCATGCCCCGCTTCCGGGACACGAACGTGCCACGCCCCGGAGGCATCGGCCGCGCCCGCACGTTGCCGAGGATGTCACCCTCGCTCGGGTCACCGGAGAGGACGATGCCCTGCGCGCCCAGCTCCTTGACGCGCTGCATGAACGGCTCGTACATGGCACGCGAGGCACCGGCGGCGTTGCGCGCCACGATGAAGCGGATGCCCACGTCCCGGGCGAACGGCAGGTTCTCCACGAGCACCTGGAGGGGGTTGCCCGCGTTCGTCGCCACCAGCTCGTAGTCGTCGACGATCACGAACAGCTGCGGGCCGTTCCACCAGCTGCGGTCGCGCAGCTGCTGCGGGGTGATGTCCGGCTTCGGCGCCCGCTTCTGCATCACCGTGTTGATGGCGTCCATGTGCATCTGCATGGCCGAGGCCATCGGCGCGTACTCCAGCAGGTGCGACGGCGGCACGACCTCCAGCAGCGAGCGCCGGTAGTCGCCCACCACGATCCGCGCCTGGTCCGGCGTGTAGCGCTCCGCCAGCTGCTTGGCGATCAGCCTCAGCAGACCCGTCTTGCCCGACTCGCTCTCACCGAAGACCAGGAAGAACGGGTCGGTCTCGAAGTCGATGAAGACCGGTTCCAGGTTGGTCTCGTCGATACCGATCGCGATCCCGTGCTGCGGGTACTCGAACCCCTTCGGCAGCTGCTCGGCCGGCAGCTTGCGCGGCAGCAGCCGCACACCGGGCGCGCCGGGGCCCGCCCAGCTGCTCTTGACGGCCTCGACGAACGCGGCCGTTCCCTCGAACAGATCGGCCGAGCTGCTCGATCCGTCGATCCTCGGCAGCGCGCCCATGAAGTGCAGCCGCTCGGGCACCTGGCCGCGGCCGGGCACGCCCGGAGGCACGTTCGCGGCGACCTTGCGGTCGAACTCCGAGTCCATGACGTCACCGAGCCGCAGCTCCAGACGCCCGAGCATCTGGTCCTTCAGGGCCGCCCGCACCTCCATGTACCGGGCCGCGGTGATGACGACGTGGATGCCGTAGCCCAGACCGCGCGCGGCGATGTCCGAGACGACCGGCTCCAGCATGTCGTAGTCGTTCTTGAAGCCGCCCCAGCCGTCGATGACCAGGAACACGTCGCCCCACGCCTCGCCCGGCAGCTCGCCCGCCGCGCGCTTGCGCCGGTAGGTGGCGATGGAGTCGATGTTGTGGGAGCGGAAGAACTCCTCACGCCGGTTCAGTACGCCCAGCACCTCCGCGACCGTACGCCGGACCCGCTCGGGGTCCAGCCGGGACGCGACCCCGCCGACGTGCGGCAGGTCGGCCAGCGACGACATGCCGCCACCACCGAAGTCCAGTGCGTAGAACTGCACTTCGTGCGGGGTGTGGGTGAGCGCGAACGACGAGATCAGCGTCCGCATCAGGGTCGACTTGCCGGACTGCGGACCGCCGATGACCATCATGTGGCCCGCCGCGCCCGAGAAGTCCCGGTACAGCACCTCACGGCGCTGCTCGAACGGCTTGTCGATGAGACCCAGGGGTACGGTCAGGCCGCCCGGGCGCGTGTAGTCGGTCGCCGTGAGACCGCGCTCCGCGGTCGGCGCGAGACCCGGCAGCAGCTGGTCGAGCGAGGGTGCCTGGTCCAGCGGCGGCAGCCACACCTGGTGGGCGGGCACACCCTGCCCCTCCAGACGGCGCACGATCACATCGAGGACGGTGTCCGCGAGCGCCTCGTCCTCCTGCTCCCGCGCGGAGGACAGGTAGGCCGGGTCGGGAGCCGCGTACACCACCGGCACCGGGTTCGCCGTGAAGAGGGACGGCCGCCGCTCGATCGGCAGCTGCCCGGCGGGGAGGTCGGGACCTCCGGTGCGGTACGTGCCGGAGACGTACGCCGCCTTGAAGCGGGTCATCTCGTCCGTGCCGAACTTCAGATAGCCCGAACCCGGCACCGGCGGCAGGTGGTACGCGTCGGGCACACCGATCGCGGTGCGCGACTCGGCGGCCGAGAAGGTCCGCAGGCCGATGCGGTACGAGAGGTACGTGTCCAGGCCGCGCAGCTTGCCCTCCTCCAGGCGCTGCGAGGCCAGCAGCAGGTGGACGCCCAGTGACCGGCCGATACGGCCGATCTGGATGAACATGTCGATGAAGTCGGGCTTCGCGGTGAGCAGTTCGGAGAACTCGTCGATGACCAGCACCAGCGAGGCCAGCGGCTCCAGCGGAGCACCGGCCGCCCGGGCCTTCTCGTAGTCGTGGATGTTGGCGTAGTTGCCCGCCGAGCGCAGCAGCTCCTGGCGGCGCTGCAGCTCGCCGCGGATGGCGTCACCCATCCGGTCCACCAGCGTCAGGTCGTCCGAGAGGTTCGTGATCACCGCGGCGACGTGCGGCATCTGCGACATGCCGGCGAAGGTCGCACCGCCCTTGAAGTCCGCGAGGACGAAGTTCAGCGTCTCCGACGAGTGCGTGACCGCGAGGCCCAGCACGAGCGTGCGCAGCAGCTCCGACTTCCCGGAACCCGTCGCGCCCACGCACAGACCGTGCGGGCCCATGCCCTCCTGGGCGGCCTCCTTGAGGTCCAGCATCACCGGCTGGCCGTCCTCGCCCACACCGATCGGCACCCGCAGGCGCTCCGCCGTCGACCGGGGCCGCCAGGTCCGCGCCACGTCCACCGCGGCCGCGTCGCCCAGGTTCAGCAGATCCGTGAAGTCCAGGTTGGCCAGGAGCGGTTCGTCGTCGTCGCCCCCGCCCATCCGCAACGGCGCCAGCTGCCGGGCCAGCGCCTCGGCGGCGGGCAGCGAGATGACGTCCGGCAGACCCTCGTACGCGAAGCCCGACCCCGACTCCAGCCGCAGCCGGCCCGGACGCACGACGATCGACAGCCCGCCCCGCGGCTCGTCCAGGTTCCCCGGGATCACCTCGATGATCGTCACGCCCTGGAGCCCCTCGGCCGCCGCGAGCAGCGAGTCCGGCGGCACCATCCCGCCGTCCAGGACCACCACGACGTGCGGCTGGTCCAGCACCGGCTGGCTGTCCCGGCCGAACCGCGGGCGCCCGTCCAGCCGGCTGTGCAGCAACTGCTCCAGCTCGCCCAGGTCGTCGCCGAACAGCCGCTTCGTACCGGCCCCGTCGACCTGTCCCGGCACCTGGGTGTGCGGCAGCCACTTCGTCCAGTCCCAGCGCGGCACCGCACCGGGCGCCGCGACCACCGCGACCATCAGGTCCTCGGGGGAGTGCAGTGTCACCAACTGCGAGACCAGCGCCCGCGCGGCACCGTGCACCGACTCGGGCTCACCGGAGACCGTCACGTGGTAGAAGGCGCGCATCGAGACCGCCATCGGCAGCCCGTCCAACGAACCGTGCACGGCGAGGAACTGCTGCATCGCGCCCGCGCACAGCGGCTCCAGCTCGTCGATCGGGGCGGTCTCCGGCGCCACCAGCGGGGTGGACAGCTGCTGCGAGCCGAGACCGACCCGCACCTGCCCGAAGTCCTTGTCGCCGACCCGGCGTTCCCATACGCGCGAACCCTCGGCCACCACCGACCAGAGCTGCTCGGGGGAGGGGTGCAGATACAGCTGCGCGTCCCGCTGCGAACGGGCCGTCCGGCGGATCGTGCGCCGCGTCTGCGCGAGGTATTTGAGGTAGTCGCGGCGGACATCGGCAATTTGCCCCTGCGTACCCCGCCGGAACCTGACCAGTTGGGCGACGACCATCGCGACCGTCGACACCAGCATCAGGACACCCATGATGCGCATGAACGGAGCGGCGTTCGGCATGAAGAAGAAGACGACGGACGAGCCCATGCCGAGCAGCGGCAGGAGCTGCATCAGCATGCCCTCCTGCTGCCCGCGAGGCAGCTCCGGCGGTGCCTCCAGGGTCAGTTCTTCCGTCGGCACCTCCGGCGGAAGGGACCTCGGCGGGCGTTTGACGACGATCTGGCTCACCGGAGCATCAATCCCTCGATACGGACGGAAGACGGACGGGCAGGTTCCGCACCGGCGCCCCCGCGACGGGTTCTGCTTGCGGACTTCCCTCCGCGCGACGGTGATCCTACTTGCAGCCTGTGTGACCACTCCCCGGTAGGGTGGCGCGCGCACCGTGCGCAACCGCGAATCAGGGGGTCCAGACACGTGAGTACGACCGCAGCGACCGGCTTCTGCCGCGTCACCGTTGTGGCGCCGGACAGCCGTATCGATGTCGCCCTCCCGGAGGACATCGCCGTCGCCGACGTCTACCCGGAGATCCTGCGGCTCACCGGCCAGACACAGGCGGCCGGCACTCCCACCGGCTACCACCTCGTACGCCGCGACGGCACCGTCCTCGACAGCGCCCGCACGCTCGCCGCGCAGCAGGTCCTCGACGGCGAAGTGCTCTCCCTGCGCCCGTTCGCCGAATCGCTGCCGCCCGCGGTCTTCGACGACGTCTCCGACGCCGTCGCCTCCGCCGTCACCCGCGACCGCCACCTGTGGGGCGACGAACTGCTGCGCGGCGCGGGCCTGGTCGGCGGCGTCCTGCTGCTCGTCCTCATGGGGTTCGTGCTCTGGTTCGCCGACCCCCTGCGCCACGACATGCACAGCCTCCCGGGCGTCATCGCGGGCGCCGCCGGCCTGCTGCTCACCGCCTTCGCCGGAGTGCGCGCCCGGGTCTACGGGGACCGCACCACCGCCGTCGCGCTCGGCCTCGGCGCCCTCCCGCTGCTGCTCATCGCGGGCTCCGGCATCATCGGCGCGGACGCCGGCCACGGACCGGGGCGGCTGCAGTTCCTGCTCGGCTGCGTCAGCGTCCTGGTCGCCTCCGTCGCCCTGGTCGCGCTCACCCCGAGCGGCGACGCCCCGTTCGTGGCCGCCACCTTCCTCGCGGTGGTCGGCACCCTCGCCACGTTCGCGATGATCCTCACCGGCGCGTCCGCCACCGGGACCGCCGCCGTCTGCGCCCCGGTCGCCATCGGGCTGGTCGCCTTCCTGCCGGGCCTCTCGGCCCGCTTCGCGCGCCTGCCCATCGGCTACGCCTCCCCGCGCAGCGCCGCCGACGAGTTCGACCACGACCCGCACGGCGCCCCCGAGGCCCAGCCCGTCGACGCCGAGCGCATCGCCCTGCAGGCCCGCCGCGGCCACGAGATGCTGCTCGGCCTGGTGGGCGGCTGCGCCGCCGTCGTGGTCGGCTCCGCCGCCGTGCTCGGCTTCGCGGGCAACGTCTGGGGCCAGCTCCTCGCGCTCGCCTCCGGCCTCGCGATGCTGCTGCGCGCGCGCCTCTTCCGCTACACCTCGCAGGTCGCCTGCGTCCTGGTGGCCGGCATCGCCGCCATCGCCCTGCTGGTCCTGGGCCTCTCCCTGAACCCCCCGGCCGACCTCGTCAAGGAACTGATCATGTACGGGGACCGGGGCGGCCTGGACATCCGTACGATCTGGCTCACCGCGGCGGTCGCCGCCGGGGCGGCCCTGATCACCGCGATCGGCCTGATCATCCCGAAGAAGGGCCTCTCGCCCTTCTGGGGCCGGCTGCTCGACCTGGCCGAGGGCGCGGTCCTGCTCTCCCTGGTCCCCCTCTGCCTCGCCGTGCTGGACGTCTTCATCGCCGCCCGCTCGCTGACAAGCAAGTAAACAGAACTCCGCCGGGCTGGTACGCTGTGTGACGGCCGTTTGTGTACGCGATCCCCGGAGCCTCGAAGACTCTGGAGTGCAGCGCTCATCGGACCTTCGCCTCCGAGTCACGGAAGCTCCCCTGAGACCAAGACCAGGGGCACTCGTGGGCGCATCGAACACCAAGAGGAGTACCGAGTGTCTCTCGACGCCGCTACGAAGAAGCAGATCATGGCCGAGTTCGGCACCAAGGAGGGCGACACCGGCTCCCCCGAGGTCCAGGTCGCGATGCTCTCCCGCCGGATCTCGGACCTGACCGAGCACCTCAAGACCCACAAGCACGACCACCACTCCCGTCGTGGTCTGCTGATCCTGGTCGGCCAGCGTCGCCGCCTCCTGCAGTACCTGGCCAAGAAGGACATCCAGCGCTTCCGCGCGCTGGTCGACCGCCTCGGCATCCGCCGTGGTGCGGCCGGCGGCGCCAAGTAAGACGCCGTGAAGGGAGCGGTTCCCAGCTGAGGGGGCCGCTCCCTTCGCCGTATACGCGCGGAGTCCGGAATGCCAACCTGGGCACAAGCTCAGTAATCTGGTCGCACAACGCAATAGCGAAAACGGCATAACGTACAGAGGAGAGGCGCGCCCACCGCCGCCGCCGGTCCTCGGTAGTGGCCCCCGGGACATCGCCCGGGTGCTTCGATCGAAGACCGGCCCGCATACACGGCGCGCATCTCCGCCCCGTCCCCCGCCACACGGGCGGGAGGGCGAAAAGACGACAAGTAACGGAGATATCGCTAGTGGAGAACGAGACCCACTACGCCGAGGCCGTCATCGACAACGGCTCCTTCGGCACCCGCACCATTCGCTTCGAGACGGGCCGCCTGGCCAAGCAGGCCGCCGGCTCCGCCGTGGCGTACCTGGACGACGACACCATGGTGCTGTCGGCCACCACCGCTTCCAAGAAGCCCAAGGACCAGCTCGACTTCTTCCCCCTCACGGTGGACGTCGAGGAGCGGCAGTACGCGGCCGGCAAGATCCCCGGCTCCTTCTTCCGCCGCGAGGGCCGGCCCTCCGAGGACGCGGTCCTCACCTGCCGCCTGATCGACCGCCCGCTGCGCCCCTCCTTCAAGAAGGGCCTGCGCAACGAGATCCAGATCGTCGAGACGATCATGGCGCTCAACCCCGACCACCTGTACGACGTGGTCGCGATCAACGCCGCCTCCTGCTCCACGCAGCTGGCCGGCCTGCCCTTCTCCGGCCCGATCGGCGGCACCCGTGTCGCCCTGATCAAGGGCCAGTGGGTCGCGTTCCCGACGCACACCGAGCTCGAGGACGCCGTCTTCGACATGGTGGTCGCGGGTCGTGTCCTGGAGGACGGCGACGTCGCGATCATGATGGTCGAGGCCGAGGCGACCTCGAAGACCATCCAGCTCGTCAAGGACGGCGCCGAGGCTCCCACCGAGGAGATCGTCGCCGCCGGTCTCGAGGCCGCGAAGCCCTTCATCAAGGTGCTCTGCAAGGCCCAGGCCGACCTCGCCGCCAAGGCCGCCAAGCCCACCGGCGAGTTCCCGGTCTTCCTCGACTACCAGGACGACGTCCTGGAGGCGCTGACCGCCGCGGTCCGCTCCGAGCTCTCGCAGGCGCTCACCATCGCCGGCAAGCAGGAGCGCGAGGCCGAGCTGGACCGCATCAAGGAGATCGCCGCCGAGAAGCTGCTCCCGCAGTTCGAGGGCCGCGAGAAGGAGATCTCCGGTGCCTACCGCGCGCTGACCAAGAAGCTGGTCCGCGAGCGCGTCATCAAGGACAAGGTCCGCATCGACGGCCGTGGCGTCACGGACATCCGTACGCTCGCCGCCGAGGTCGAGGCCATCCCGCGCGTGCACGGCTCGGCGCTGTTCGAGCGTGGCGAGACCCAGATCCTGGGCGTCACCACCCTGAACATGCTCCGGATGGAGCAGCAGCTGGACACCCTCTCCCCGGTGACCCGCAAGCGCTACATGCACAACTACAACTTCCCGCCGTACTCCGTCGGTGAGACCGGCCGTGTCGGTTCGCCGAAGCGCCGCGAGATCGGCCACGGCGCGCTCGCCGAGCGCGCGATCGTGCCGGTGCTGCCGACGCGCGAGGAGTTCCCCTACGCGATCCGCCAGGTGTCCGAGGCCCTCGGCTCCAACGGTTCGACGTCCATGGGCTCGGTCTGCGCCTCCACCATGTCGCTGCTGAACGCCGGTGTGCCGCTGAAGGCTCCCGTCGCCGGTATCGCCATGGGCCTGATCTCCGACGAGATCGACGGCAAGACGCACTACGTCGCCCTCACCGACATCCTCGGTGCGGAGGACGCCTTCGGCGACATGGACTTCAAGGTCGCCGGTACGAAGGACTTCGTCACCGCCCTCCAGCTCGACACCAAGCTGGACGGCATCCCGGCCTCCGTCCTGGCCGCGGCCCTCAAGCAGGCCCGCGACGCCCGCCTCCACATCCTCGACGTGATGATGGAAGCGATCGACACGCCGGACGAGATGTCCCCCAACGCCCCGCGGATCATCACCGTCAAGATCCCCGTGGACAAGATCGGTGAGGTCATCGGCCCCAAGGGCAAGATGATCAACCAGATCCAGGAGGACACCGGCGCCGAGATCACGATCGAGGACGACGGCACCATCTACATCGGTGCCCAGGTCGGCTCGCAGGCCGAGGCCGCCCGCGCCACGATCAACGGCATCGCCAACCCGACCATGCCGGAGGTCGGCGAGCGCTACCTGGGAACGGTCGTCAAGACCACCACCTTCGGTGCGTTCGTGTCCCTGATGCCCGGCAAGGACGGCCTGCTGCACATCTCGCAGATCCGCAAGCTCGCCGGTGGCAAGCGCGTGGAGAACGTCGAGGACGTGCTCGCGGTCGGCTCCAAGGTGCAGGTCGAGATCGCCGAGATCGACCAGCGCGGCAAGCTCTCCCTGGTCCCCGTGATGGCGGACGAGGAGAACGACTCCGCGGACGCCGCCGAGAAGGACGACACCGACAAGTGACGTCCCGTAGTTCCGTGACGACGGCCCGCACCTCTTCGGAGGCGCGGGCCGTCGCCCGTACCCAAACGCTTCTCAAGGGCAGGGACGGCATCGGCACGGTCCGCCGCACGACCCTGCCCGGCGGCCTGCGTGTCGTCACCGAGACCCTCCCGTCCGTACGCTCCGCGACCTTCGGCATCTGGGCCAACGTCGGCTCCCGTGACGAGACGCCCACGCTCAACGGCGCCACGCACTATCTGGAGCACCTCCTCTTCAAGGGCACCAAGAAGCGGTCCGCCCTCGACATCTCCGCCGCGCTCGACGCGGTCGGCGGCGAGATGAACGCCTTCACGGCGAAGGAGTACACCTGCTACTACGCGCGGGTGCTCGACACCGACCTGCCGCTCGCCATCGACGTGGTGTGCGACATGCTCACCGGTTCGCTGATCCTGGAGGAGGACGTCGACGCCGAGCGCGGTGTCATCCTCGAGGAGATCGCGATGACCGAGGACGACCCGGGCGACTGCGTGCACGACCTGTTCGCGCACACCATGCTCGGCGACACCCCCCTCGGCCGCCCGGTCCTCGGCACCGTCGACACGATCAACGCGCTCGACCGCGCCCGGATCGCCCGCTTCTACAAGAAGCACTACGACCCGACCCGCCTGGTCGTCGCCGCCGCGGGCAACGTCGACCACGCCACGGTCGTACGCCAGGTCCGCAGGGCCTTCGAGAAGGCCGGCGCCCTGACCCGTACCGACGCGCTTCCCGTCGCCCCCCGTGACGGCCGGCGCACCATCCGTACGGCCGGCCGCGTCGAGCTGCTGAACCGCAAGACCGAGCAGGCCCACGTCGTCCTCGGAATGCCGGGCCTGGCCCGCACCGACGACCGCCGCTGGGCGCTCGGCGTCCTGAACACGGCTCTGGGCGGAGGCATGTCCTCCCGCCTCTTCCAGGAGGTCCGGGAGAAGCGCGGCCTGGCCTACAGCGTGTACTCCTACACGTCGGGCTTCGCCGACTGCGGCCTGTTCGGCGTCTATGCCGGCTGCCGCCCCAGCCAGGTCCACGACGTCCTGAAGATCTGCCGGGACGAGCTCGACCGGGTCGCCGCCGACGGACTGTCCGACGACGAGATCGGCCGTGCCATCGGCCAGCTCTCCGGCTCGACCGTCCTGGGCCTGGAGGACACCGGCGCCCTGATGAACCGCATCGGCAAGAGCGAGCTGTGCTGGGGCGACCAGATGTCGGTCGACGACATGCTCGCCCGGATCGCGGCCGTCACCCCCGACGAGGTGCGGGAGGTGGCCGGCGAGCTCCTCGGGCAGCGCCCGTCGCTGTCGGTGATCGGCCCCCTGAAGGACAAGCAGGCGGACCGCCTGGACCAGGCGGTGGCCTGACGGCCTGCCCCCGCGGCCGGGCCAGGCCGCGGGGGCAGGAGACCCTAGCCCCCGGGCACGAGCGGAACGAAGGAAGTACGAGCATGAGCAGCAAGCTGCGGGTCGCGGTCCTCGGTGCCAAGGGACGCATCGGCTCCGAAGCCGTACGCGCCGTCGAGGCGGCCGACGACATGGAACTGGTCGCCGCCCTCGGCAGGGGCGACAAGCTGGAAAGCCTCGTCGAGGCCGACGCCCAGGTCGTGGTGGAACTGACCACACCCGGGTCCGTCATGGGCAACCTCGACTTCTGCGTACGGCACAACATCCACGCAGTCGTCGGCACCACAGGCTGGACCGACGACCGGCTGGCACAGCTGACCGCCGTGCTGGACGGCTCGCCCGGCACCGGCGTCCTCATCGCCCCGAACTTCTCCATCGGCGCCGTCCTCACCATGAAGTTCGCCGCCCAGGCGGCCCCCTACTTCGAGTCGGTCGAGGTCGTCGAGCTGCACCACCCCCACAAGGCCGACGCCCCCTCGGGCACGGCCACCCGCACCGCGCAGCTGATCGCCGCCGCCCGCGCGGAGGCCGGCTCCGCACCCCAGCCCGACGCCACGACGACGGCCGTCGAAGGCGCCCGCGGCGCGGACGTCGACGGGGTCCGGGTCCACGCGATCCGGCTGTCCGGCCTGCTGGCCCACCAGGAAGTGCTGCTCGGCGGTGAGGGGGAGACCCTCACCATCCGCCACGACTCCCTGCACCACCGCAGCTTCATGCCCGGCATCCTGCTCGGCGTACGCCGCGTGGTGTCCACGCCCGGCCTCACCTTCGGCCTGGAACACTTCCTGGACCTCGGCTGATGCGCGCGAAGCTCACGTACTTCATCACGGCAGCCGTCCTGGTCGTCTACTTCGTCCTGGTCGGCAGCCGTGGTGTGATGCTGATCCAGCAGGGCACGCTGCTCACCGTCACCTTCGGCGCGGCGGTGCTGATCCTGCCGGTCATCGGTGTCTGGTTCCTCTGGAAGAACACCCAGTTCGTCACCAGGGCCAACCGGCTGGCCGTCGAGCTGGAGGCCGAAGGCGGCCTGCCCGTGGACGAGTTGAAGCGTACGGCGGGCGGTCGCATCGACCGCGAGTCGGCCGACGCCGTCTTCGCCAGGCGGCGCGAGGAGACGGAGGACTCGCCCGGCGACTGGCGCTGCTGGTTCCGTCTCGCGGTCGCCTATCACGACGCCCGCGACACGCCCCGCGCCCGCAAGGCGATGCAGCGCGCGATCGCCCTCCACGACAACAAGCCGGTCACGTACTGACCGGATCCGCGGATCCCGGGACGGGACCTGAGCGGTCCGAGTGCCGGGGTGTCCGCCGGGGGTGTCAGAGCGTCAGGAGCGCTTGAGCTCCGCCCGGCCGGACGGGGGCCCCGCCGCACGGACACGCCTCAGAGGGCGTACTCCGCGCTCCAGGCCTCGACCGTGTCGGCCGCGCGGTCGAACGCCTCGACCCGCGACAGGAAGTCCGCGTTGTGGTCGGTGAACAGCGCGAGCCGCTCCCCGTCCTGTCGTACGAGGACGAGAGCCTGGCCCTGCACGGTGCGCGGCAGCCCGAGCAGGCGCACGGGCTGCTGCACCGTCCGTACCGCCGAGGCCTGCGCCCACGGCAGGGTCGTCGTCCGGAAGAAGGCCACGCGCCGCACCCCGTGCCGGCTGACCCATGCGCCGACCCGCAGCATCCGCAGAGCGGCGGCGATCACCAGGACCGCCAGCCCCGAGCAGACGGCCGCGCCCGACAACGCCCCGGCGAAGGCGATGATCATCGCCGCCAGCAGGACGAACGACGCCAGCAACAGCGTGAGCGCCGCCGCCGCGACACGCCACGGACCAGGGCGGTACGGACGCCGCCACTGGTCGTGATCGTCGAACGGAAGCGCGACGTCGTCGGCGGTCTGGTCGAAAACCCGGTCGGCCGTCAGGAAGGGCAGGGGCACGGCTGATCCTCACTCATACGCACGCTCGATTGGGCTGTGCCCGGTGAGGCTACCCAGCACCTCCACGACCGGCCACCCCAGGGGGTGGCCGTGCGCGTCAGCGCCGGTGGGACGCCTCGGACTTCTGCGAGTGACCGGCCGAACTGCCGGGGTCCATCGCCGGAAGGCCGAAGAGCAGCGATCCGACCAGGCCGGCCACGACGGTCAGCCCGACCAGGCTACGGTTCGCGACCTGCGAAAGGCTCGGACGCTGCCGAGCCGGAGGGGTGACGTTACTGCGGAAGCGGTCGGCCTCGGCGACGAACGCGAACGGGACTGCCTCACGCCGGCGGAACATGTGGGGACTCTCCTTGTGATCTCGTGATGGACGCTGCTACTGGGTAGACGTCGGAAACAGCGGTTTGGTGCCCGAATTCCCGGCGGGGATCAAAGAATGTCCTCTGCCCCCGTCCGACCCCTCGTACGGCCCCGCGACCGGCCCTCGACGGTCCTTCGCTGTCGGTGCCGGGCCGTAGAGTGGGCGCCGCCCCGAGTGACGCAATTGGAAGGACCCGCCGGTGACCGCCACCCCCGCAGAAGATCCCAGGCCCAGCTTTCGCAGCGATGTGACCGTCGAACTGGTCAAGCACAGTGCGGCCGACTCCGACGTCCTGTGGGCCGCCCGTGTCTCCACCGCGGGTGAGCAGTCGCTCGAAGAGCTGCAGAAGGACCCCGAGCGGTCCAAGGGGCTGATCAACTATCTGATGCGGGACCGTCACGGAAGCCCGTTCGAGCACAACTCGATGACGTTCTTCATCAGCGCCCCCATCTTCGTCTTCCGCGAGTTCATGCGGCACCGGGTCGGATGGTCGTACAACGAGGAGTCGGGCCGCTACAGGGAGCTCGAGCCGGTCTTCTACGTGCCGGACACCTCCCGCAAGCTGGTCCAGGAGGGCCGTCCGGGCAAGTACGTCTTCGTCGAGGGCACCGAGGCCCAGCAGGAGCTCGTCAGCCGCACGATGGAGGCGTCCTACCTCCAGGCGTACGAGGCGTACCAGGAGATGCTCGCGGCGGGGGTCGCCCGTGAGGTCGCCCGCGCCGTCCTGCCCGTGGGGCTCTTCTCGTCCATGTACGCCACGTGCAACGCCCGCTCGCTGATGCACTTCCTCGGACTGCGGACGCAGCACGAGCTGGCCAAGGTCCCTTCCTTCCCGCAGCGGGAGATCGAGATGGTCGGCGAGAAGATGGAGGAGCAGTGGGCCAAGCTCATGCCCCTCACCCATGCCGCGTACAACGCCAACGGCCGCGTCGCTCCCTAGCGGGCGGACCCGGCGGCCCCCGCCGGTACAGATGTACGCATCAGCCGCCCGAAGTGTCCGTATTGCGGCGTTCCGAGAAGTTCATCTAGGCTGATCAAACGGACCCGGCACTGCTTGAACCCCCGAGCAGGCAGTGCCGGGCTCCCCTTCCTTCCAGTCCCCCGAGGGGACCCGACGCGCTGAGCAGCGAGTAGCGTGTTACCCATGGCTCCGATCTCCACTCCGCAGACCCCCTTCGGGCGGGTTCTCACCGCTATGGTCACGCCCTTCACGGCGGACGGCGCACTCGACCTCGACGGCGCGCAGCGGCTCGCCGCCCATCTGGTGGACGCAGGCAACGACGGCCTGATCGTCAACGGCACCACCGGCGAGTCCCCGACCACCAGCGACGCGGAGAAAGACCAGCTCGTACGAGCCGTCCTCGAGGCGGTGGGCGACCGCGCCCATGTCGTCGCGGGCATCGGCACCAATGACACCCACCACTCGGTGGAACTGGCCCGCACAGCCGAGCGCGCCGGCGCGCACGGCCTGCTCGCGGTGACGCCGTACTACAACAAGCCGCCTCAGGAGGGCCTGTACCGGCACTTCACGGCGATCGCGGACTCCACCGGGCTCCCGGTGATGCTCTACGACATCCCCGGCCGCAGCGGCGTCCCCATCGACACCGAGACGATCGTCCGCCTCGCCGACCACCCGCGCATCGTCGCCAACAAGGACGCCAAGGGCGACCTCGGCCGCGCCAGCTGGGCCATCGCCCGCTCCGGCCTCGCCTGGTACTCCGGTGACGACATGCTCAACCTGCCGCTGCTCTCCGTGGGCGCCTGCGGGTTCGTCTCCGTCGTGGGCCACGTCGTCACCCCGGAGCTGCGCGCCCTGCTCGACGCCCACCTCACGGGCGACGTGCAGAAGGCGACCGAGATCCACCAGCAGCTGCTCCCGGTCTTCACCGGCATGTTCCGCACCCAGGGTGTGATCACCACCAAGGCGGCTCTCGCGCTGCAGGGCCACCCGGCCGGTCCACTGCGCCTGCCGCTCGTGGAACTCTCCCTCGAGGAAACCGCTCAGCTCAAGATCGACCTCGCCGCCGGCGGGGTACAGCTGTAGTCACAGACTTCATAACTGAATACGAGATCAACAACAGCCAACAGCAAGTGCACGAATGTCATACGCGCCGCGTGCCCCTGAGGCACGTGGCGCGTGTGGTGAGGAGAGTCTTTTGAGTCATCCGCATCCTGAACTCGGCGCGCCCCCGAAGCTGCCCAAGGGCGGCCTGCGCGTCACCCCGCTCGGCGGTCTCGGTGAGATCGGCCGCAACATGACCGTCTTCGAGTACGACGGCCGTCTGCTGATCGTCGACTGCGGCGTGCTCTTCCCCGAGGAGGAGCAGCCCGGTATCGACCTGATCCTCCCGGACTTCACCACCATCAGGGACCGCCTCGACGACGTCGAGGGCATCGTGCTCACGCACGGTCACGAGGACCACATCGGCGGTGTCCCGTTCCTCCTCCGGCTGAAGCCGGACATCCCGCTGATCGGCTCCAAGCTGACCCTCGCGCTGATCGAGGCGAAGCTCCAGGAGCACCGCATCCGCCCGTACACCCTTGAGGTCGTCGAGGGACAGCGGGAGCAGCTCGGTCCCTTCGACTGCGAATTCGTCGCGGTCAACCACTCCATCCCCGACGCCCTGGCCGTCGCCATCCGCACTCCCGCGGGCATGGTGGTCCACACGGGCGACTTCAAGATGGACCAGCTGCCGCTGGACCGCCGCCTCACGGACCTCCCCACCTTCGCCAGACTCGGCGAGGAAGGCATCGACCTTCTTCTCTCCGACTCGACGAACGCCGAGGTCCCGGGCTTCGTCCCGCCGGAGAAGGACATCTCCAACGTCCTGCGTACGGTCTTCGCGAACGCCCAGAAGCGGATCATCGTGGCGAGCTTCGCCAGCCACGTCCACCGCATCCAGCAGATCCTCGACGCGGCCCACGAGTACGGCCGCCGGGTCGCCTTCGTCGGCCGCTCGATGGTCCGGAACATGGGCATCGCCCGCGACCTGGGGTACCTGCGGGTGCCCGCCGGGCTCGTCGTGGACGTCAAGACGCTCGACGACCTGCCGGACCACGAGGTCGTGCTCGTCTGCACGGGTTCCCAGGGCGAGCCGATGGCGGCCCTGTCCCGCATGGCCAACCGCGACCACCAGATCCGGATCGTCCAGGGCGACACCGTGATCCTGGCGTCCTCCCTGATCCCGGGCAACGAGAACGCGGTCTACCGCGTGATCAACGGCCTGAGCCGCTGGGGCGCCAACGTCGTCCACAAGGGCAATGCCAAGGTCCATGTCTCGGGTCACGCCTCGGCCGGCGAGCTGCTGTACTTCTACAACATCTGCAAGCCGAAGAACCTGATGCCGGTCCACGGCGAATGGCGCCACCTGCGGGCCAACGCGGAGCTCGGTGCTCTGACGGGTGTCCCGAAGGACCGCATCGTCATCGCCGAGGACGGTGTCGTCGTCGACCTGGTCGACGGAAAGGCGAGGATCGTCGGCAAGGTCCAGGCGGGCTATGTGTACGTCGACGGTCTCTCGGTCGGCGATGTCACCGAGGCGCACCTGAAGGACCGCCGCATTCTCGGCGACGAGGGCATCATCTCGGTGTTCCTGGTGGTCGACTCGACGAGCGGCAAGATCGTCGGGGGTCCGCACATCCAGGCGCGCGGCTCGGGCATCGAGGACAAGGCGTTCGACGCGGTCATCCCGAAGATCGGCGAGGCGCTCAACAAGTCCGCCCAGGACGGCGTCGTCGAGCCGCATCAGCTCCAGCAGCTGATCCGCCGCACGGTCGGCAAGTGGGTGTCCGACTCCTACCGCCGGCGCCCGATGATCCTGCCGGTCGTCGTCGAGGTCTGACGCCCCACCAGCTCGTTCCCGGAGCGGAGCCCCCCGATTTGCATCGGGGCGCTCCGCTCCAGTACGTTTACGGCTCCGCCTGAACGGACACCCGGTACAGCTACGTGCCGGACACGGTGCCCGGAAGAGGAGCGGAAATCCGGCTCAGAAACTTCTGATAAAGTCGGATCAGCCGAAAGGCAAAAGGCCCCCAACGGCCACCGGAAACAGAATCCAGACCGGAAACGGAACGGAAAAAGAATCTGGTAAGGTTGGAACCGCCGGAAAGGGAAACGCGAAAGCGGAGAACGGCC